>NZ_LMLK01000025.1:0-248982 GCF_001422605.1 Erwinia sp. Leaf53 | reverse complement strand
AGTTTTTTCCGGCGGTTCAGAGTACTTCCTGAACCTCTCAACACGCTGGCCTGTAAGCCGTTGTTCCGTGTCGATGGAGGCGCATTATAGGGAGTTCCCGACGGGTGACAAGTGTTTATTGCAAAAAAATGACTGAGAGCCGTTTTTTTGGTCATAAGCGGTAAAAACACACAATAACGGCGCATTAAAAGCGCAATTTCGGCCAGAACAGACAGGTAACACCTCCCCGCTGACATAACAGAGCTGCTACTCTCTCTGCGTCAGGTGCACTTTTGGTACCATAACCCTCAATAAAAGGACCACCCATGATCAAATCCGCGCGCAGTATGGCCGGACTTCCGTGGATCGCCGCCATGGCCTTCTTTATGCAGGCGCTGGATGCCACCATCCTCAACACCGCACTGCCCGCTATCGCTGACAGCCTGCAGCGTTCTCCGCTGGCGATGCAGTCGGCAATTATCAGCTACACCCTGACGGTGGCAATGCTGATCCCGGTCAGCGGCTGGCTGGCCGATCGTTACGGTACCCGTAAGGTGTTCATTGTTGCCGTGCTGCTGTTTTCACTCGGTTCACTGGCCTGTGCGCTCTCCGGCTCTCTGGCGATGCTGGTCACCTCGCGCATTATCCAGGGCATCGGTGGTGCGATGATGATGCCGGTGGCACGCCTGGCGCTGCTGCGTGCCTATCCGCGCAGCGAGCTGCTACCGGTGCTGAACTTTGTCACCATGCCCGGCCTGGTCGGCCCGGTGCTGGGGCCGCTGCTGGGCGGCGCGCTGGTCACCTGGGCCAGCTGGCACTGGATATTTTTAATCAACATTCCGATCGGCCTGCTCGGCATCTTCTATGCCCGCAAATATATGCCTGACTTTACCACCCCGAAACGTCGCTTCGACCTGGCAGGTTTTTTGTTGTTTGGTCTGGGGCTGGTCGGCATTTCCGGGGGGATTGAGCTGTTTGGTGAGCGGGTGGTATCCAGCCTGGTCGCCGGCGGGGTGCTGGCGGGCGGCATTGTGCTGCTGCTTCTATATATAGTACACGCGCGGCGACACCCTTCCCCGCTGCTCCCGCTGCCGATGTTTAAGACCCGCACCTTCTCGGTGGGCATCGTCGGCAACATTGCTTCACGGCTGGGCACCGGCTGCGTGCCGTTCTTAATGCCGTTAATGCTGCAGGTCGGCTTCGGTTACACCGCGCTGCTGGCCGGCTTTATGGTGGCACCGATTGCACTGGGATCTATTCTGGCCAAATCCACCGTGACGCGCGTGCTGCGCTGGTACGGTTATCGCAAAACGCTGACCGGCATCAGCGTGATTATCGGCGTGCTGATCGCCTCTTTCTCGCTGCAGTCGGCTAGCTGGAGCATTGCGGCGCTGCTAATCCCGCTGTTTGTGCTGGGTATGGCGATGTCGACGCAGTTTACCGCGATGAACACCATTACGCTGGCCGACCTGAGCGATGCCAACGCCAGCAGCGGCAACAGCATGCTGGCGGTCACTCAGCAGCTGGCGATAGGTTTTGGCGTGGCGGTCAGCGCCGCCGTGCTGCGCTTTTATGAGAACTTCGATGGCACCACCCTGCAACACTTCCACGCCACCTTCCTGACCATGGGCGCGATCACCGTGCTGTCTGCGGGGGTGTTCCTGCTGCTGAAGCCGGGCGATGGCCGCAACCTAATCAGCGATCGCGATAAGAAGAAGCCGGTTTAACGTTCCCCGACCGAATCACGCTCCACCAGCTCCGGGGTCAGCACCAGCAGTTGCGGGCTGGCACCGGGCTTGTTCAGCCGCTGCAGCAGCGTATCCACCGCCAGCTGGCCCAGTTCATCTTTCGGCTGATGAATGGTGGTCAGCGGCGGGGTCATATAGCGCGCCAGTTCAATATCATCGTAGCCCATCACCGCCATATCCTGCGGCACGGTCAGCCCGGCCTGATAGAGGGCATGGTAGACGCCCACCGCCATCGCATCGTTGCTGGTGAACACCGCCTGTGGCGGCTGCTCCAGCGCCAGTAGCGCATTCATGGCGTTGTAACCGCCCTGGAATTCGAAATCAGCCTCAATAACGTAGCCCGGCAGGATCGGCAGCCCGGTGGCCTGCATCGCCTGGCAATACCCCTCAAGCCGCAGGCGGGCGGGGGTTTTATCCTGCGGCCCGGCGATACAGGCAATGCGCGTATAGCCACGCGAGATCAGAAACCGCGTGGCGATGTCACCGCCCAGCAACGCGTTATCCTGAATGATATCGCTGCCCTGTTCGAACGGAGCCCAGTCCATGATCACCGAGGGGATGGTCGGATAGCGTTTAAGGATATCGGCGGCTGGGGTATGGCTCTCGGTACACATTACCAGCAGGCCGTCCACGCGCTTTTGCAACAGCGTTTCCAGGCTGCGGTTCATACGGTCTTCGTCACCTTCGGTATTGCACAGCACCAGGCTGTAGCCGCGCTCGTAGCAGCTGCGCTCCACGCCGCGCACCACTTCCGAATAGAACGGGTTGCTGCTGGCGGTCAGCAGCATGCCGATGGTGCGGGTCTGATTGATCTTCAGGCTGCGCGCCAGCGCCGAGGGGGCGTAGTTCAGCTGGCCGATCGCCGCGGTCACCTTTTCACGCACCGCCTCGCTGACGAAGCGGTTGTTGTTGATCACGTGCGATACGGTAGAAGTAGAGACGCCCGCCAGGCGGGCGACGTCTTTCATAGTGGCCACACATTTACTCCTGCTGTTGCAAGAAGCCGTCTGTCTCTTCACGCCAGGGAACGGAGGGCTGTGCGCCACGACGGGTGACGGCAATCGCCGCGGCCGCATGCGCGAAACGCACGGCTTCGGTCATCGGCCGCTGCTCCAGCAGCGCGGTGATCAGCGCGCCGTTGAAGGTATCGCCAGCGGCGATGGTGTCCACCGCTTCAACGCGAAAACCGGGCACGCGCTGGCCGTTACCCTGCTCGCTGAGCCAGACGCCGCGGCTGCCGAGGGTAATCAGTACGGTACTGATGCCTTTCGCATGCAGTACCGACGCGGCCTGCGCAGCGGCAGCGTCAGAATCGACAACGACGCCGGTGAGGATCTGCGCCTCAGTCTCATTCGGGGTGATGATATCAATCAGCGCAAGCAGCTGGTCAGACAGCGCCGTAGCCGGTGCCGGATTGAGGATCACCTGAGTATGGTGCTGACGGGCAATCTGGGCCGCCGCCAGTACGCTCTCCAGCGGCGATTCCAGCTGCATTAACAGCGCGTCCGCATCGGCAATCACCTGCTGATGCTGCTGCACGCGGTCGGGGGTCAGTGCCGCATTGGCACCGGCATGAATGCCGATGGTATTTTCACCTTCGCCATTAACAAAAATAAGCGCCACGCCGGTCGGTTCGCCCGCCACTGCGGCAACCGGGGTGATGTCAATACGATCGCTGGCCAGCTGCTGGCGTACGCGCTCGCCGATGTCGTCGTCACCGACGCAGGCGATAAAAGCAATGTCGGCACCGCTGCGCCCGGCCGCCACGGCCTGGTTAGCTCCTTTTCCGCCAAAGGCCACCTGATACTGGTTGCCGATCACCGTTTCACCCGGACGGGGAAAATGGGCCAGGTTAAGGATGTGATCTGCGTTGATGCTGCCAAGGACAGCCAGTTTGCCGGTTTTCGTCATGAGAGTATCCAGATAAGTGCGCCACCCGAAGGTGGCGCGTGCCATGCTTTTCTTTGATTTATTTGGTGACCAGCTTCAGGTCTACCGGGTTAATGGCCTGAACCTTCTGGCCTTTCAGCACTTTATCCGCGGTTTGCACGCCGATAACGCCGATCTGCTCCGGCAGCTGAGCTACGGTCGCGGCCAGTTTGCCGCCTTCGACTGCTTTCACGCCGTCTGGCGTGCCGTCAAAGCCCACCACGAGAACATCAGATTTTCCTGCGGTTTGCAATGCGCGCAATGCACCCAGCGCCATTTCATCGTTCTGCGCGAACACGGCCTGCACGTCAGGATGCGCGGTCAGCAGGTTCTGCATCACGTTCAGGCCTTTGGTACGGTCAAAGTCCGCTGGCTGGCTGGCCAGGATGTTGAACTTGTGTTCGTCGGCGGCCTGTTTGAAACCTTCACCGCGCTCACGCGCTGCTGAGGTACCGGCAATGCCTTCCAGCTCGATAATTTTCGCACCGTCACCCAGCTTTTTGGCAAGGAAGTTACCGGCAGTCTTGCCGCCAAAGCGGTTGTCAGAAGCGACATGGCTGACCACCGTGCCCTGAGCAGCCACGCGGTCCAGGGTGATCACCGGAATGTTAGCCTGGTTGGCCATCTTCACGGCGTTACCCACCGCATCAGAGTCGGTAGGGTTGATCAACAGCACTTTGGTGCCGCGCACGGTCAGATCCTGCACGTTCGCCAGCTCTTTTGCCGGGTTGTTCTGTGAATCCAGCACGACCAGGTTGTAACCCAGCTTGTCCGCTTCCTTCTGCGCGCCATCCTTAAGAGACACGAAGAACGGGTTGTTCAGGGTAGAGACCACCAGAGCGATGGTGTCTTTAGCCATGGCGCTGGCGCTGAGGGTGGCGCCAAGCAGTACGGCCAGTGCAGTCAGTTTGTTCATCTTCATGTACGTATCCTGTGTAAGGTAAAAGAGTTATTTACTGCTTTTGTTGTCTACCAGCACCGCCAGCAAGATAACCACCGCTTTGACGATCATTTGGTAGTAAGAAGAAACGCCGAGCAGGTTGAGCCCGTTATTAAGGAAACCGAGGATTAACGCGCCGATCAGCGTGCCCATAATGCGGCCTTTCCCGCCGGCCAGGCTGGTACCGCCCAGCACCACCGCCGCAATCGCATCCAGCTCGTAACCGGTACCGGCCGTTGGCTGTGCCGAGGAGAGACGCGCCACCTCGATGGTGCCCGCCAGCGCCGCCAGCATGCCGCACAGCGCGTAAACGATGATTTTTACCCGGTTAACGCTGATGCCGGAGAGGCGGGTAGCCGATTCGTTGCCGCCCAGCGCATAGATATAGCGGCCCAGACGAGTGTGGTGCAGCATGTACCAGGCGGCGAGAAACACGATCGCCATCAGCCACACCGGGGTCGGGATGCCCAGCGGGCGGCCGATGCCGAACCAGCCGAACAGATCCGCGTTGTCGTTGAAACCGGTATTGATCGGGCTGCCGTTGGTATAGACCATGGTCACACCGCGCAGCAGCAGCATCATCACCAGCGTGGCGATAAACGCCTGCACTTTACCGCGGGCCACGATGGTGCCGGTAATGCCGCCAATCAACGCGCCCAGCGCCAGCGCTGCCGCCACCGCTACCAGCGCATTAACTTCCAGGCCGACGATCGACGCCGCCACCGCGCCGGTCAGCGCCAGCAGCGATCCCACCGACAGATCGATGCCGGAGGTGAGGATCACCAGCGTCATGCCCACCGCCATAATGGCGTTAACCGAGGTCTGCTGCAGAATGTTAAACAGGTTTGCCACGGTGAAGAAGTTCGGGCTGAGGCTGGAGACGATGGCGATCAACACCACCAGCGCAATCAGCGACTTCTGTTCCAGCAGCCAGGCCTTACTGATCAGCCGGCGTGAAGGGATAGTTTGCGTACTCATAGTTATGCCAGCTCCGCGCTGTAATGTTTACCTACTGCCGCCGCCATCAGAATTTCCTGCGAGGCCTGTTCAATCGGGAAGTCACCGCTGAGGCGGCCTTCGTGCATTACCAGCACGCGGTCGCTCATGCCCAGCACTTCCGGCATTTCGGAAGAGACCAGGATGATGCTCAGCCCCTCCTCTTTAAACTGGTTAATCAGCTGATAGATCTCTTTCTTCGCCCCGACGTCGACGCCGCGCGTCGGTTCATCAAGGATCAGCACCTTTGGCCGGGTCATCAGGCCGCGGGCAATCGCCACTTTCTGCTGATTGCCGCCGGAGAGCAGGCCAATCGGCTGGTTCATCGACGGCGTTTTGACGTTAAACAGCTTAATAAAGTCGCCCACTGCCAGCTGCTCTTCCGCATGCTTGAGGCGACCGCCGCCGTGGCTGAAGTACTTCAGCGCGGTCAGCGACATATTCTCTTTTACCGACATGCCGAGCACCAGCCCGTCACGCTTGCGGTCTTCAGAGATATAAACGATGCCGTTCAGCAGCCCCTCTTCCGGCGAACGCGCGGTGACGGCCTGTCCGTCGAGAGTCACCGTGCCGGCGGAACGCTTTAACGCGCCGTACAGCACTTTCATCAGTTCGGTACGCCCGGCGCCCATCAGCCCGGCCACGCCGAGGATCTCGCCCTTACGCAGGGTAAAGCTGACGTCATCCACCCCCGGGCCGCACAGATTATCAACCTTCAGACGCACCCCGCCCGGCGCTTTATCCAGACGCGGATACTGATCTTCCAGCTTGCGGCCGACCATCATCTCAATCAGCGACTCTTCGCTGAGCGAGACCACCTCACGCTCGGCGATAAACTGCCCGTCGCGGAAAATGGTAACGTCGTCGCAGATCTCAAAAATCTCTTTCATCCGGTGCGAGATATAGACGATGCCGCACCCCTGCGCCTTCAGCTCGTTGATCACCCGGAACAGCGAGGCGGTTTCGGTATCGGTCAGGGCGTCCGTCGGTTCGTCCATGACGATCACTTTTGACTCGAAGCTCAGCACCTTGGCGATCTCCACCATCTGCTGATCGCCGATCGACAGATCGCCCACCAGCCGGTGGCTGCTGAAGCGCAGGTTGAGGCGTTTCAGCAGCGCGTCGGCCTCACTGTGCATTTTGCTCCACTGGATGCGTCCGAAACGATTCACGAACTCGCGACCGAGGAAGATATTTTCGGCAATGCTCAGCTGCGGGATCAGGTTCAGCTCCTGATGGATGATGCCAATCCCCGCTTCCTGGGACGCTTTCGGCCCGTTGAAGGTGGTCTCTTTGCCCAGCCAGACAAAGCTGCCGGCGTCACGCTGATAGATGCCGGTCATCACCTTCATCATGGTCGATTTACCCGCGCCGTTCTCGCCCACCAGCGCCATCACGCGGCCGGGGTAGACGTTGAGCGCGGCACCGGAGAGGGCTTTCACCCCCGGAAACGATTTTTCGATGCCTTTCAGTTGCAGTAAAGGTTGCATAACGGCCTCAGAAGGTCACGCCAGCGCTGAGGATCACATTGGCATACGGAGAGCACTCCCCGCTGCGAATGACCGCCTGGCTGCTTTGAGTTTGTTGTTTGAACTGAACGTGACTGACGTAATGAAGGGTAATAAGGTTTCCCTGGTGTTGTTGCAATGTTTCAAGCAGCGTGAGCAGCTGGGCGTGGAGCTGCGGATTATGCTGTTTAATCTCTTCCGCAATCGTAGCACTCTCGACCTGCATCTCATCCGTTACCGCCTGCGCCACCTGTAAAAAGCTGGGAATACCGTGAGTTAAGGCCAGATCGATACGTTGCGGGCCGTGCGGCACCGGCAGGCCGGCATCGCCAATCACGATGGTGTCGGTATGGCCGAGGCGCGCGACCACGGTTGAGATATCAGAATTCAGTAAGGTGCCTTTTTTCATTTTCCACTCCAGAGCGAAACGTTTCGCTGAACTGCAGTGTAAGAAACAGGCAGGGGAAAACAATCGGGAAAATGCGAAAATGTGATCGCTATCGAAACGTTTCGCTGACGCGGGCGGGCAATTTGCTTTAGGGGTAAAATGGCAGCGGTTCCACTGCCATTACGGTGACATTTTTATGACGCGGAGCTATCTCCGTCAGGGAATTTTACGTACCTGCTTTACGTCCAGCTCGACGGAGTTGAAGTCTTTATCCAGTTTACCCTGCAGTTCAACCTTATCCTGCGGGCCGATGGTCTGCCCGTCCCAGCGTTTATGGTCGATCTCCACCTGCAGGGTGCCGGTAGCGTCACGGAACTGATAGTCCTCATCGCCCACCCGCTTTTCGATAGTGCCGCGCAGCGTCACCCAGGCATCATCCTTCATATCCAGCGCCTGCTTCACGGTGACCAGGCTGCCATCAGGTCCGCTAAAACCGCCCTGCTGCGTATGCGGTGCGGCGGCGTTCGGGTCAACAAATCCACCCTGCTGTACGGCCAGTACCGGGGTAGCCATCAGGGCGGTAATCGCCAGCAGCGCGGCTGATTTTTTCATCGTCATTATGTGCTCCTTTCTTCCTGAACAGGGCAGCCATCGCTGCCGGATACGTGCTGTTGAGCGGTCATTACAGCAAAGGGTTCTTAACAGGATCTTAAGGCGCAGGCGGCGGTGGCGATTTTTCTTCAGGCTGCGTAAATCACGGCAATTTCCGCCTCTCGCCCTGTACAGCACGACGGATGCTTCGTATAACTCCGTTAACTGAGAGGGAGAAACGATGAGAATTTTGCTGGTGGAAGATGATCGCCTGATCGGCGACGGCCTGCAGGCCGGGCTGGGAAAACTGGGCTTCAGCGTAGACTGGTTCACCGGCGGCACGCAGGGAATGCAGGCGCTGAGCGCCGCCCCCTATGACGCGGTGGTGCTGGACCTGAGCCTGCCGGAGATCGACGGGCTGGCGATCCTGCGCCACTGGCGGCAGCAGGGTCAGGACGAGCCGGTGCTGATCCTTACCGCCCGCGACGCGCTGGAGCAGCGGGTCAGCGGCTTACAGCAGGGTGCCGACGACTACCTGTGCAAACCCTTTGCCCTGAGCGAAGTGGCGGCTCGCCTGCAGGCGCTGATCCGACGCCGCCACGGCCAGCTGCAGCCCACCCTGCAGCACGGCGGGCTGGTGCTCAACCCCGCCGCGCACACCGCCACCCTGCACGGCGAACCCTTACCGTTAAAGGCGCGCGAGCTGGCGCTGCTGGAACTGTTCCTGCTCAACGCCGGACGGATCCTGACCCGCGCGCAGCTGGAGGAGAAGCTGTACGGCTGGGAGGATGACGTCTCCAGCAACGCGGTGGAGGTGCATATTCACCACCTGCGTAAAAAGCTCGGCAGCGGCTTTATCCGCACCGTCCACGGCGTCGGCTACGCGCTGGGGGAGGCGCCGTGATGCCGCACAGCTTACGCCTGCGTCTGATGCTGGGCTTTCTGCTGCTGAGCCTGCTGTGCTGGGGCGCGGCGGCGGTCGGCACCTGGTGGCAGACGCGGCACAATATCAATCAGCTGTTCGACACCCAGCAGATGCTGTTTGCCAAGCGGCTGACCACCCTGCAGCAGCAGCCGGTAGCGGATGCCGGGCCGCTGCCGAAAAGCAAAAAAATGCTGCGCCACCACCGCGGCGAGCAGGATGACGACGCGCTGGCGTTTGCGGTGTTCAGCCGCGACGGCCGCATGCTGCTTAACGACGGCGATAACGGTCGCAATTTTCTCTGGCACCCGGGTCAGGACGGCTTCAGTGACGGCCAGCTGCGCGGCGATGACGACCGCTGGCGGCTGCTGTGGCTAACCAGCGCAGACGGGCAGTCACGGGTGGTGGTCGGCCAGGAGTGGGAGTATCGCGAGGATATGACCCGCGATCTGGTGCAGGCCAGCCTGCTGCCCTGGCTGCTGGCGCTGCCGGTGATGCTGCTGCTGATGCTGTGGCTGGTCAGCCACCAGCTGTCGCCGCTTAAGCGCCTGACCCATCAGCTGCGGCAGCGGGCGGCGGACGATGCCGCACCGCTGGCGGATAACGGCGTACCGGCCGAGGTGCGTCCGCTGCTGCAGGCGCTTAATCAGCTGTTTGCCCGCATCAGCCAGACGCTGCTGCGCGAAAGGCGCTTTACCTCCGATGCCGCCCACGAGCTGCGCAGCCCGCTGGCGGCGCTGAAGGTACAGACCGAAGTCGCGCAGCTGGCCCACGACGATACGGCCATGCGCCAGCACGCGCTGGTGAACCTCGACCACGGCATCGATCGCGCCACCCGGCTGGTGGATCAGCTGCTGGTGCTGTCACGGCTGGACGACGGCCAGCCGCCGGAGGTCGCCATGCTGGACCTCACCGACCTGCTGCGCCAGGCGATCGTTGAGCAGGATGCGCTGGCCCAGGCGGGCAAGGTAGAGCTGCGGCTGGAGGCGCCCGACACGCTGCACTTCAGCGGCAACCCGCTGCTGCTGGCGTTGCTGCTGCGCAACCTGCTGCATAACGCCATTCGCTACACACCACCGGGGGGAGAGGTCGTGCTGCGGCTGCAGCCGGGCCGGCTAGTGGTGGCCGACAACGGGCCAGGGGTGGACCCGGCGCTGCTGCCCCGGCTGGGGGAACGCTTTTATCGGCCTCCTGGCCAGGCGCTGTCGGGCAGCGGGCTGGGGCTGTCGATCGTGCAGCGGATTGCCCGGCTGCACGGCATACGGGTGCAGCTTAGCAATGGTGATGAGGGCGGGTTAAGGGTGACGCTGGCGTGGTAACGAACAACATCGCCGCGGCGGCTCTGATGAGTCAGCGCGGCGATGTTATCCTGGCTTCCGGCTTTACGAGCGGTACTGGTTTAGCCCCTGTTCTGCCAGGCGCACCTGGCAGAACAGCAGCGTCAGATTTCCACCTGCGTCCCCAGCTCAATCACCCGGTTAGGCGGGATCTCAAACTGATCCGGCGCGCGCAGGGCGTTACGCTGCAGCGCCATAAACAGTTTGCCGCGCAGGCGCAGGTACCACGGGCGTTTGCCGATAATCAGCGATTCGTGGGACATAAAGAACGAGGTCTCCATCATCCGGCAGTTCAGCCCTTCCAGCCCGCAGCGGTGGAAAATTTCCTCGACGTTAGGCGTTTCACGCCAGCCGTAGCTGGCCACCACCCGCCAGAAGGTCGGTGACAGCTGCTCGATGGTCACCCGCCTGACGTTATGCACGTAGGGCACGTCCTCGGTGCGCAGGGTCAGCAGCACCACCCGTTCGTGCAGCACCTTGTTGTGCTTGAGGTTATGCAGCATGGCAAACGGGATGATGTTAATCGCCCGCGACATATAGACCGCGGTACCCGGCACGCGCACCGGCGGGGATTTTTCCAGCGAGGCGATCATCGCCTCCAGCGAATTGCCGTGCTCGTGCATCCGGCGCAGCAGGCGGAAACGCTCGCTCTTCCAGGTGGTCATCACCACAAACATCATCAGCGCCAGCGTCAGCGGCAGCCAGCCGCCGGAGAGCAGTTTCACCAGGTTGGCCGAGAACAGCGACACGTCGATGCACAGCATCCCCACCAGCAGCATCACCACCAGCCAGCGGTTCCAGTGCCAGTTTTTAATCGCCACCGTGCTGGCCAGAATCGCCGTCAGCACCATGGTGCCGGTCACCGCGATACCGTAGGCCGCCGCCAGGTTACTGGAGTGTTTGAAGCCGACAATCACAATCACCACCGAGACGAACAGCAGCCAGTTGATCACCGGAATATAGATCTGCCCGGACTCCTGTTCGGAGGTGTAGATGATGCGCATCGGCGGCAGATAGCCCAGCCGCACCGCCTGGCGGGTCAGCGAGAACACGCCGGAAATCACCGCCTGCGAGGCGATCACCGTGGCCAGCGTGGCGAGGATCAGCATCGGTATCAGCGCCCAGTCCGGGGCCAGCAGGAAGAACGGGTTTTTAATCGCCTCCGGGTGTTTCAGCAGCAGCGCCCCCTGGCCAAAATAGTTGAGCACCAGCGACGGCAGCACGACAATAAACCACGCCAGGCGGATCGGGAATTTACCGAAGTGACCCATATCGGCATACAGCGCCTCCACCCCGGTGATTGCCAGCACCACCGCGCCCAGCGCAAAGAAGGAGACCGATTTGTACTCAAAGAAGAAGTGCAGCGCCCAGTAAGGATTCATCGCCTGCAGCACTTCCGGGTTGTTTATAATGCTACGTGCGCCAAGCAGCGCCAGCACGATAAACCACAGCAGCATCACCGGCGCGAACAGTTTGCCGACCAGGCCGGTGCCGTGTTTCTGAATAACAAACAGCAGGGTCAGCACGGCGATCGCCAGCGGCACAATATAGCTGTCCAGCGACGGGGCGGCGATCTCCAGCCCCTCTATCGCCGACAGCACCGACACCGCCGGGGTAATCACCACTTCGCCATAGAAGAAGCTGCCGCCGATCAGCCCCATAATCACCAGAATGGCGGTGGCCCGCCCGCCGGTGTTGCGGCCGGCCAGCGACATCAGCGTCAGAATCCCCCCCTCACCGGCGTTATCGGCGCGCATCACATAGCTGATATATTTCAGTGATACCGTCAGCACCAGCAGCCAGAAAATCAGCGACAGAAAGCCAAACACCGCGTCGCGCTCAACGCCAAAACCGAACTGCCCGGAGAGGCACTCGCGCAGGGTATACAACGGGCTGGTGCCAATATCACCGTACACCACGCCGATGGCGGCCAGCGTCACGGCGCCAAGGGACTGCTTCTTGTCAGAGCTCATAGTTTTGTCTTTTTTGTGCTGAGTTACGCGGGATTGCGTACAGCGTCAGATCCTCAAACGGCGCACAGTATGCACGATTGAGAAAAAAAGCCGATCCTGAATTGCACGGCCGCCGCGTAAAATCGCACGCTTAGCTGGCTCGTGTCACCCTTTGATAATAAAAGAGCTGACTGCAATCCGCACTTTCAAGCATCATAGCCAGTAGTGTTTGCGCTCGCCAGCCACCGGGCTGGCCAGACCGTACAAAAAGGATGAATGTTTTATTATGGCTCAGCCTCATTTACTGGCGGAACGTATCGCCCGCCTCAGCAATGCGCTGGAGAAAGGTCTCTACGAACGCCATCACGCCATTCGCCTGTGCCTGCTGGCGGCGCTGTGCGGGGAAAGCGTCTTTTTGCTTGGGCCACCGGGCATCGCCAAAAGCCTGATCGCCCGCCGCCTGAAGTATGCGTTCCGCAACGCCCGCGCCTTTGAATACCTGATGACCCGCTTCTCCACCCCGGAAGAGGTGTTTGGCCCGCTGTCGATTCAGGCGCTGAAGGATGAAGGTCGCTATCAACGCCTGACTAAGGGCTACCTGCCCGACGCGGAAATTGTGTTCCTTGATGAGATCTGGAAAGCCGGCCCGGCGATTCTGAATACCCTGCTCACCGCCATCAACGAACGCCGCTTCCGCAACGGCGACAGCGAAGAAAAAATCCCCATGCGCCTGCTGGTCACCGCCTCTAACGAACTGCCGGAAGCCGACAGCGGTTTGGAAGCGCTGTATGACCGCATGCTGATCCGCCTGTGGCTGGATAACGTGCATGAAAAACAGAACTTCCGCAGCCTGCTTACCCACCAGCAGGATGAAAACCAGAATCCGGTTACCGATTCGCTGTGCATCAGCGATGAAGAGTATCTGGCGTGGCAGCAGGGTATCACTAAGGTCAGCCTGCCGGATGATGTCTTTGAGCTGATTTTTCAGCTGCGCCAGCTGCTGGAAAACCAGCCGGAAGCGCCCTATATCTCCGACCGCCGCTGGAAAAAAGCCATCCATCTGCTGCAGGCCAGCGCCTTCTACAGCGGGCGCAGTACCATTGCGCCGATTGACCTGATCCTGCTGAAGGACTGCCTGTGGCACGACGTAGCCTCAATGAAGCTGCTCGACCGGGAGATCGACAACCTGCTGACCCAGCAGGCCTGGCAGCAGCAGCCGCTGCTGATTAAACTGCAGCAGGTCAACGCCCGCCGCCTGGCGCTGCAACAGCAGCAGAGCGTGGAGCAGGCGATCCGCCTGGAGAAACACGGCGGCATGTTCAGCCGCAAGCCGCACTATGAACTGCCGGCAACGCTGGCCGCAGAGTCGCTGACGCTGATGCTGCAAAAACCGCTGGTGCTGCACGATATGCAGGTCAGCCATCTCACCCTGACCCGCGAAGCGCTGCAGCACTGGCTGCAGAAGGGCGGCGAGGTGCGCGGCAAACTCAACGGTATCGGCTTTGCCCAGCCGCTCGACCTGCACGTGGACGGCAACGACTGCCTGACCCTGCGCGACGTCAGCCTGCAGTCCACCCGCCTGATGCTGCCCGGTAAACCGCAGCAGGGGCTGCCGGAAGAGATCGTGCAGGCGCTGGACGCGCTGGATACGCAACTGCACGCCCAGCGCACGCTGTTCAGCCAGCACCACCGCTGCCTGTTTATCAGCGACGACTGGCTGGCACGTATCGAAGAGAGCCTGCAGCAGGTGGCTGAACAACTGAAGCAGGCACGCCAGTGATTTCGCTGGACACGCTGAGCATGTTCCTCGCGGTCAGCGAGACCGAGCTGATTGAGGAGCTGGCGATCTCGCTGCTGGCCTCCCCGCAGCTGTCCAGCTTCTTTAAAAAATTTCCCAAACTGAAATCGGCCCTCACCCGCGACCTGCCGCAGTGGAAGGCCGAAGTGCTGCAGCAGATGAAAAGCACCGCGGTGCCGGACGATCTGGAAATCGAATTTACCCGCTTTCGCGACTGCCAGACCCTGAGCCAGGCCACCTTCAGCGCGCAGCTGCCCGCGCTGCTCGACTGGCTGATGCAGCAGCACTCACCCTTCGCCGAACAGGCCCGCCAGCTGACCGAACACAGCGATATCCAGCAGGTCAGCGTTGCCCAGCAGACGCTGTTTCTACAGCGCTGGCGGCTGAGCCTGACGCTGCAGACCCTGACGCTGAACCAGCAGCTGCTGGAGCAGGAGCGGGAAAAACTGCTGGCCGAGCTGCAGCAGCGGCTGGCGATGAGCGGCCAGCTGGCCCCGGTGCTGGGCGATGATGACGCCGCCGCCGGGCGACTGTGGGATATGACCCGCGGCACGCTGCAGCGCGGTGATTATCAGCTGATCGTCCAGTACGGTGATTTCCTTGCCGGGCAGCCGGAGCTGCTGAAGCTGGCCGAACAGCTGGGCCGCAGCCGCGAGGCGAAAGCGGTACTGGCGGAAGAGGCCCCGCCGGAGCCGTTCCACCAGCTGGTGCGCGAGCCGGAAAGCGTGCCGGAAGAGGTGAACGGGCTGCATCAGAGCGACGATATTCTGCGCCTGCTGCCGCCGGAGCTGGCCACCCTCGGCATCAGCGAGCTGGAGATGGAGTTTTACCGCCGGCTGGTAGAGAAAAGGCTGCTGACCTATCGCCTGCAGGGGGAGAGCTGGCATGACAAAGTAACCCTGCGCCCGGTGACCCATCAGCACCACGATCAACAGCCGCGCGGCCCGTTTATCGTCTGCGTGGATACCTCCGGCTCAATGGGTGGCTTTAACGAACGCTGCGCCAAAGCCTTCTGCCTCGCGCTGCTGAAAGTGGCGCTGGCCGACAACCGCCGCTGTCATATCATGCTGTTCGCCGATCAGGTGATCAGCTATGAGCTGACCGCCGGCGACGGCATTAGCCAGGCAATCCGTTTTCTCAGCCAGCGCTTTCGCGGCGGCACCGATCTCGCCGCCTGCCTGGATGCGGTGCTGCAAAAGCTGGCCAGCACCGCCTGGAAGGATGCCGACGCGGTGATCCTCTCCGACTTTATCGCCCAGCGCCTGCCGGAGGCGCTGGTGAAACGCACCCGCGACCACCAGCAGCAGCAGCATCAGCGTTTCCATGCGGTTGCCATGTCCGATCATGGAAAACCCGGCATTATGCGCATCTTCGACCATATCTGGCGCTTCGACACCGGGCTGAAAAGCCGCCTGCTGCGCCGCTGGCAGCGCTAAACCCCGCCCGTTGTCCATTGCATAAAAACGGCAAAAGCCATCTGCTATAGTCATAAGATTGTTTTTTTCCATCAGGCCCGACTGGAGCACCTTGTGACTGCACAACCGACAAAACCGAGCGGGTTACCCGCCGCCACCCGTACACTGCTGTTAAGCGGCGATAACGCAGAACAAAAACGCCAGCAGTTGCTCGCTTACTTCCGCCAGACCTGGGAACTGTATGAGAGCCTGTTTGACTGCCTGGCCGACGAACGCGCTTACTACACCAAGGCGATCCCGCTGCGCCATCCGCTGATCTTCTACTACGGCCACACCGCCACCTTCTACATTAACAAGCTGATGGCCGGGCAGCTGATCGACCAGCGGATTGACGATCCGATTGAAGCGATGATGGCGATCGGCGTCGATGAGATGAGCTGGGACGATCTGGACACCAGCCACTACGCGTGGCCAACGCTGGCCGAGCTGCGCGACTATCGCGGCAAGGTGCGCAGCCGGGTGGAGCAGTTTATTCAGGAGATGCCGCTGACCCTGCCGATCGGCTGGGACAGCCCGGCGTGGGTGATCCTGATGGGCATCGAACATGAGCGCATCCACCTCGAAACCTCCAGCGTACTGATCCGCCAGCTGCCGGTGCAGTGGGTACAGCCGCAGCCGCACTGGCCGGCCTGCACGGACGCGCGCCATGACCGCCACAGCGTGCCGCACAACAGCCTGATTACCCTGGCAGGCGGTACGGTCAGCCAGGGCAAAACCGACGACACCTACGGCTGGGATAACGAATATGGTCACCAGCTCCACCAGGTGCAGCCGTTCCAGGCCAGCCGGATGCTGGTCAGCAATGCCGAATACTACGACTTTGTTGCCGCCGGCGGCTACCGCACCCGCCGCTGGTGGGACGATGAAGGCTGGGGCTGGTGCGAATTTGCTAACGCCACGATGCCGACCTTCTGGGTGGGGGATGCCACCGCGCCCGACGCGCTTAAGCTGCGGCTGATGACCGAAGAGGTACCGATGCCGTGGGACTGGCCCGCCGAGGTCAACCAGCTGGAGGCAGCGGCGTTCTGCCGCTGGAAGGCGGAGCAGACCGGCGAACCGGTGCAGCTGCCCGCCGAGTGCGAATGGCTGCTGCTGCGTGAGCAGGTGCCGGGCGATCAGCCTGAGTGGGATGAAGCGCCAGGCAATATCAACCTTGCCCGCTGGGCCTCCTCCTGCGCGGTCGATCGTTTCCCTCAGGGCGAGTTTTTTGATCTGATCGGCAACGTCTGGCAGTGGACCACCACGCCGATCAACGGCCTGGAAGGCTTCCGCGTGCACCCACTGTACGACGACTTCTCCACCCCGACCTTTGACGGCAAGCACTCGCTGATCAAAGGCGGCAGCTGGATCTCCACCGGCAACGAGGCGCTGAAATCCTCGCGCTACGCCTTCCGCCGCCACTTTTTCCAGCACGCCGGCTTCCGCTACGTGGTCTCACGCCACCAGGAGACCATGACCCTCAACCCCTACGAAACCGACAGCATGGTGTCGCAGTACCTCGACTTCCAGTACGGCCCGCAGTACTTCAGCGTCGGCAACTATGCCAAAACGCTGGTGGAGATCGCCAGCGGCCTGACCGACAAGCGCCAGCGTGCGCTGGATATCGGCTGCGCCACCGGCCGCGCCAGCTTTGAACTGGCCCGCCACTTTGAGCAGGTGGTGGGGATGGACTACTCGGCGCGCTTTATCGACGTGGCGCTGCAGCTGACCCGCGGTGAGGACTTCCGTTACGTCACTCAGGAAGAGGGCGACCTGGTTGAGTACCGCCAGGTGCGGCTGAAGGATATCGGCATCAGCAGCGAACAGGCCGGCCGCATTCAGTTTGTACAGGGCGACGCCTGCAACCTGAAGCCGCAGCCGGAGAGCTACGATCTGGTGCTGGCCTCCAACCTGATTGACCGGCTGCGCCAGCCGAAACGCTTCCTGCAGGACATCACCGCCATGCTTCGCCCCGGCGGCGTGCTGATGCTCTCCTCGCCTTACACCTGGCTGGAAGAGTTTACGCCGAAGGAGAACTGGCTGGGCGGCGTGCGCGAGAACGGCGAGGCACTCTCCACTTACCAGGCGCTGCAGCGGCTGCTGGCGGCCAATTATGAAGAGATCGCTCCACCGCAGGATCTGCCCTTCGTGATCCGCGAAACCGCCCGCAAATACCAGCACACGGTGGCGCAGCTGACCGTCTGGCGTAAGCGTTAGCTGTTAGCTGTTAGCCAGCAGTTTTTTAAAGATCCTGCAGGCGACGCAAACCGTAAAGCGAAGGGAGCCTGTCAGGATCCTGGCAGGCAACCTGAACCGGGCACGGGGCTAACGGTGCCCTTCCTTCAGACAACACAAACCGTAAAGCGAAGGGAGCCTGTCCACGGAGTAAAGCATCACGGGCCACGGACGGCCCGTGCTGAGCCGTCATGGATGACGTTTTTTGCGTCTTTACGGAGTGGACAGGCTCCCTGAAGCTGCCACATTCCAGCAGCAGACAACGTTTTTTGCTTTTTGCTTTTTGCTTTTTGCTTTTAAAAGCTTCCCACTGTTATTCCGGCAATTTTATTGTCAATTTCCCTTATTTCCTGCACATTATCCCCTTAAACACTGAACAATCCCTAACCGGAGTGACCATGGCCGACACCCTGCAACCCGATAACCTCGATCGCGGCATCCTCAACGCGCTGCTGGACAATGCCCGCATCGCCTACGCCGAACTGGCCAAACAGTTCAACGTCAGCCCGGGCACCATCCACGTGCGGGTAGAGAAGATGAAGCAGGCTGGCATCATCAAAGGCACCCGGGTAGACATTGATCCCAAACAGCTGGGCTACGACGTCTGCTGCTTTATCGGCATCATCTTAAAGAGCGCCAAAGACTACCCGTCCGCGCTGGCGCGGCTGGAAGCGCTGGATGAAGTGGTCGAGGCCTACTACACCACCGGCCATTACAGCATCTTCATCAAGGTAATGTGCCGCTCCATCGACCACCTGCAGCAGGTACTGATCAACAAGGTGCAGACCATTGATGAAATCCAGTCCACCGAAACCCTGATCTCCCTGCAAAACCCGATCATGCGCCCGATCAAACCCTGATCGGTGCATAACATTATCCACAGCCGGTTAATGTCACCGATCCCCCTAATTACGCAGCCCAATTGGCGATAAGTGAAAGATCTTCTCGCCAGCAAAAACACCAATCAGAGCCCAGCCCCCCTTCCTGTATTCCTGAAACGGATCCCACAGACACCCCGCACCGTCGGCGGCGCAGCCAGTTTCGCTACGGCCAGCGCGCAGCACCCGGAGCGTACTTCTGTACGTGAGGAGTGCGAGCACTGCCCGGAGTGAAAATGGCAAGTAAGCCAGGTGCCTCACAGAATACCCCTAACTATCCACAGGTAGATCCCAGGGTGATCACAGGGTACAATGCCCGCCTTTACGACTCAGGGATCCCCTCATGGCCGACATTACCTTAATCAGTGGCAGCACCTTAGGCAGCGCAGAATATGTTGCCGATCATCTGGCAGAGAAACTGGAAGAAGCCGGTTTTTCTACCGAGACGCTGCACGGCCCGGAGCTGGAAGAGCTAAAGATGGAGGGGATCTGGCTGCTGGTGGCTTCTACCCACGGCGCAGGAGAATTGCCGGATAACATCCTGCCGCTGTTTGACGCTATAAAAGAACAGCAGCCGGACCTCAGCCAGCTGCGCTACGGTGCGGTGGGTATTGGCAACCGCGAATATGACCTGTTCTGCGGTGCGATCGATCTGTTTGACGATCTGCTGATCTCACTGGGCGCATCACGTATTGGTGACGTCTTTAAGATCGACGTGCTGCAGCATGAGATTCCGGAAGATCCGGCCGGTGAATGGGTTGAAAGCTGGAAAGCGCTGATCTGAGCACCAGGATCTGCCCGCGATCGGCGGGTGGATCCTCAGAAAACGTGCCTTTTCGATCGTGAGTTTTGTAAATATTGTCCTTTTTTGTCCATTTTCGCACCGCTTATCTGTGGATAACATAACGAATTACCCGGTGAAAACCGGTGGTTATCCCAATAAAAACCCAGGTGCTTTCCTGAGCCTGTGCATAAGTACCTATTTTGATCCCAGCTTATACGCGAAAGGATCACCGATCATTCACAACTAACGATCGTCTCTAATCGGTTGATCGTTATCGGCTAATCAGGCTTATCCACAGAGATCGACGATCCTAATAGAAAGATCTAACAAAGAGATCTTTAAATAAAAAAGATCTTCTTTTTAATACCCAGGGATCCCGACGCTTTCACCGTCCGCTAAAGTTGAGTAGAATCCACGCCCCGGACAACGATCCCCCTTCATTCGCACAAACCGCGAGGTGCAGTACCATGTTTTATCCAGATCCTTTTGACGTCATCGTAATCGGTGGTGGTCATGCGGGGACAGAAGCCGCGATGGCCGCTGCCCGGATGGGTCAGCAAACCCTGTTATTAACCCACAACATCGACACGCTGGGGCAGATGTCCTGCAACCCGGCGATCGGCGGCATCGGGAAAGGACATCTGGTTAAAGAAGTGGACGCACTGGGTGGCCTGATGGCACACGCCATTGACCAGGCCGGCATCCAGTTTAGGATACTAAACGCCAGCAAAGGGCCTGCCGTCAGGGCGACCCGTGCGCAGGCCGACCGCGTGCTCTACCGTCAGGCGGTACGCACCGCGCTGGAGAATCAGCCGAACCTGATGATCTTCCAGCAGGCAGTTGAGGATCTGATCGTCGAAAACGATCGGGTGGTCGGTGCCGTGACCCAGATGGGCCTGAAGTTCCGCGCCAGGTCAGTGGTACTCACCGTAGGGACCTTCCTCGACGGTAAAATTCATATCGGCATGGATAACTACAGCGGTGGCCGTGCCGGCGATCCGCCGTCGATTTCCCTGTCTCAGCGTCTGCGTGAGCTGCCGCTGCGCGTGGGCCGCCTGAAAACCGGTACGCCGCCGCGCATCGATGCGCGTACCATCGACTTCAGCGTGCTGGCCCCGCAGCACGGCGACACGCCGCTGCCGGTGTTCTCGTTTATGGGCGACGTCAGCCAGCATCCGCGTCAGGTGCCGTGCTGGATCACCTACACCAACGAAAAAACCCATGAGGTGATCCGCAACAACCTCGATCGCAGCCCGATGTACGCCGGGGTGATCGAAGGGATCGGTCCACGCTACTGCCCGTCGATCGAAGACAAGGTGATGCGTTTTGCCGATAAAAACGCCCATCAGATCTTCCTTGAGCCGGAAGGACTGACCAGCAACGAAATTTACCCGAACGGCATCTCCACCAGCCTGCCGTTTGACGTACAGATGCAGATCGTCCGCTCAATGCAGGGGATGGAAAACGCCAAAATTATCCGTCCTGGCTACGCGATTGAGTACGATTACTTCGACCCGCGCGACCTGAAGCCGACGCTGGAAAGTAAATATATTCAGGGCCTGTTCTTTGCCGGTCAGATTAACGGCACCACCGGCTATGAAGAAGCGGCGGCACAGGGCCTGCTGGCCGGCCTGAACGCCGGACGCTACTCGGCCGATAAAGAGGGCTGGGCGCCGCGTCGCGATCAGGCCTATCTGGGCGTGCTGGTCGACGACCTCTGCACCCTTGGTACCAAAGAGCCGTACCGTATGTTTACCTCACGCGCGGAATACCGCCTGATGCTGCGTGAAGACAACGCCGATATGCGCCTGACCGCCGCCGGCCGCGAGCTGGGCCTGGTCGACGACGCCCGCTGGGCACGCTTTAACCAGAAGCTGGAGCGCATCGAGCTGGAGCGTCAGCGCCTGCGTGACATCTGGGTACACCCGAAAACCGAATCGGTGACCGAGATCAACGGCGCACTCAGCGCACCGCTGACCAAAGAGGCCAGCGGCGAAGATCTGCTGCGTCGTCCGGAGATGACCTACCGCCTGCTGACGGGCCTCAGCGCCTACGCGCCGGCGCTGGATGATGCTGAAGCGGCCGATCAGGTTGAGATCCAGGTGAAGTACGAAGGCTATATCGCCCGCCAGCAGGAGGAGATCGACCGCCAGCTGCGCAACGAGAACACCCTGCTGCCGGTCGACCTCGACTACCGCCAGGTAAGCGGCCTCTCCAACGAAGTGATCGCCAAACTCAACGATCACAAACCGGGATCGATTGGCCAGGCTGGCCGCATCTCCGGGATCACCCCGGCGGCGATTTCGATCCTGCTGATTTATCTCAAAAAGCAGGGCTTACTGCGCAAAAGCGCGTAACCTGCTCTCAGGCCGGGGCAACCCGGCCTTTCGACGGAAGCGAACCCACGTGATTAATAAACTCTCTGCTCTGCTGCGCAAAGCCGGTATTGAACTCTCCGAACAGCAGAAACAGCAGCTGGTCGGCTATGTTGAACTGCTGCACAAATGGAACAAAGCCTACAACCTGACCTCGGTGCGTGACCCGGAGCAGATGCTGGTGCGCCATATCCTCGACAGCGTGGTGGTGGAACCCCACCTGACCGGCCAGCGTTTTATCGACGTCGGCACCGGCCCCGGCCTGCCCGGCGTTCCGCTGGCGATCGTACGCCCGGACAGCCACTTCACCCTGCTGGACAGCCTGGGGAAACGCATTCGCTTCCTTAAGCAGGTACAGCACGAGCTGAAGCTGGACAACATTACGCCGGTGCAGAGCCGCGTTGAGGTGTTTCCGGCCGAGCCGCCGTTTGACGGGGTGATCAGCCGGGCTTTCGCCTCGCTGCACGATATGCTCAGCTGGTGCCACCACCTGCCGGGGCCGCAGGGGCGTTTTTATGCGCTGAAAGGCGTGGTACCGCAGGACGAACTGGACAGCCTGCCGGCCGGTTTCAGCCTGGAAAAGGTGGCACAACTGCAGGTGCCTGAGCTGGAAGGTGAGCGGCATCTGCTGGTGCTGACCCGCAAACCCTGACCCGCGTCGGGCCCGACAAAATCGTGCTGATTGCGCGGCCCGATCATCAAAGCGGTCAGCAACCTGCATGTTGACCGCTTTTTTTTCCTCTGAACGGTCTTAATCTTCCTTAACCGGCCGGCGTAAAAGCGCCGATGGCGGGTATCCGTTGAAAAGTGCGATCTTTTATCCGCGTGTGCAGAAGAGGGCAGGGTGGCAGACAGAAGCGAGATTCAGGATGAAAATGTGAGAAAGAGGTGGACGCAGCAGCCGCGTTGACATTAAATCTGCCGACAGACACGATCTGCAAGCCTTGGTTACATTTAACGGCTGATTCACAATTCATTATCATGGGTGTCACTTTTTTCAGCCATTTTACCCGAGACATTAGTCACGCATGAAAATATGAGCGCGTAATAAGTTGGCGTGAGTAATAGCATTGGCGGTGTTAAATATTTGCTACGGATGTCAATGAAAGGTTTTTATCAAGATAACCAACCGTTTTTAAATTTAATAAGTCTATCTTGTTGAATTTAATGAAAATATTAACACTGTTTAAACTAAAAACTGACAAATACCAGAATAATTATCCGCAATAACATTACTGAATTGTGATCTTACGCACGCTTTATGAGCAAATAGCACCTTGAATTACATGCAAAGGGTCGGCCAGGACGGAAGTTGCCGCTTTGCAAAAATAGCGAACTCGAAAGAAATTTAAATAATTGTTCACCTTTTCTCGACTTATCCATTGAAATCACAGGTGCGCACCGTATAATTTGCACGTTTTTTGCTGCTTGACTCGCGCGAGCGCGGGCAGCGTGATACGACACGCGACATCCCCTCGGGGCAGGAGAGTTTCAGCGTCATGTCAGTGTCCCTTTACAGAGTGAAATTTGCCCGAACCGTGCTGATGTTGCAGCTGGGGACCCTGGTCTTGATCGGAGCGCTGTTTGCCCTGAAAGAGTTGACCTGGGGCTTATCCGCCTTAGCGGGTGGCGTGGCGGCCTGGCTGCCGAACGTGTTGTTTATGATTTTTGCCTGGCGCCACCAGGCGGGACACGAAGTCACGGGAAGGCTGGCCTGGACGTTCGCTCTGGGTGAAGCGTTGAAGGTGACGGTAACGATAGTGATTCTGATGGTGGCGTTAGGCGTGTTTAAGGCGGCCTTTATGCCGCTGGGACTGGCCTGGTTATCGGTGGTGATAGTACAAATCGTCGCACCGGCTGTAATTAACAACAAAGGGTAAGAGGCATCATGGCTGCAGGAGAAATCTCTACGCCGCAAGAATACATAGGTCACCATCTGACGCACCTTCAGTTGGACCTGCGTACCTTCGAGCTAGTGAAGCACGACGCTCCGGCGACGTTCTGGACTTTAAATATCGACTCCATGTTTTTCTCTGTGGTGCTGGGAGTTCTGTTCCTGGTGCTGTTCCGCAGCGTTGCGAAGTCAGTAACCAGCGGCGTGCCGGGCAAATTCCAGGCCGCAATCGAGCTGGTTGTCGGTTTTGTTGACGACAACGTGCGCGACATGTACCACGGTAAAAGCAAAGTAATCGCTCCGCTGGCCCTGACGATCTTCGTCTGGGTGTTCCTGATGAACTTCATGGACCTGCTGCCAATCGACCTGCTGCCGTACATCGGCGAGCACGTGTTTGGCCTGCCAGCGCTGCGTGTGGTGCCTTCTGCTGACGTGAACATCACGTTGTCGATGGCGCTTGGCGTATTTATTTTGATTCTGTTCTACAGCGTCAAGATGAAAGGTATTGGCGGCTTTACCAAAGAGCTGACGATGCAACCCTTCAATCACCCTGTTTTCATTCCGATCAACCTGATTCTGGAAGGTGTGAGCCTGCTGTCCAAACCAGTTTCTCTGGGTCTGCGACTGTTCGGAAACATGTATGCGGGTGAATTGATTTTTATCCTGATTGCCGGTCTGTTGCCGTGGTGGTCACAGTGGGTTCTGAATGTGCCATGGGCCATTTTCCACATCCTGATCATTTCGCTACAGGCTTTCATTTTCATGGTCTTAACGATTGTCTATCTGTCGATGGCATCTGAAGAACATTGATTTTTTTCTCAACACTACTGCGTTTTAACTGAAACAAACTGGAGACTGTCATGGAAAACCTGAATATGGATCTGCTGTACATGGCTGCCGCTGTGATGATGGGCCTGGCGGCAATCGGTGCTGCAATCGGTATCGGCATCCTCGGAGGCAAATTCCTGGAAGGCGCCGCGCGCCAACCGGATCTGATTCCTCTGCTGCGCACGCAGTTCTTTGTTGTAATGGGTCTGGTGGATGCAATCCCAATGATCGCCGTTGGTCTGGGTCTGTACGTGATGTTTGCTGTCGCGTAATGAACCGATTGTTCATCACGCAGTGCAAGCTGGGTGATGAACGGCTTCTGCCGCGGTCTGAGACAGCGGCAGAAAAAGTTAACTTAACAAGAGGCATTGTGCTGTGAACATTAACGCAACAATCCTCGGCCAGGCTATCGCGTTCATCCTGTTTGTAGCGTTCTGCATGAAGTACGTATGGCCGCCGATTATGGCCGCCATTGAAAAGCGCCAGAAAGAAGTTGCTGATGGCCTTGCTTCCGCTGAACGTGCCAAGAAAGATCTGGATCTCGCGCAGGCTAATGCGACCGATCAGCTGAAAAAAGCGAAAGAGGAAGCCCAGGTGATTATTGAGCAGGCGAACAAACGCCGCGCTCAGATCCTGGACGACGCTAAAGCAGAGGCTGAGCAGGAACGTAGCAAGATCGTCACTCAGGCGCAGGCAGAAATTGATGCCGAACGCAAACGTGCACGTGAAGAGCTGCGTAAGCAGGTCGCGATGCTGGCAATCGCCGGCGCCGAGAAAATCATTGAACGTTCCGTGGATGAAGCTGCTAACAGCGACATCGTTGATAAACTGGTCGCTGAACTGTAAGGGAGGGGCTGATGTCTGAATTTACTACCGTAGCTCGCCCCTACGCTAAAGCCGCTTTTGACTTTGCGGTTGAGCATCAAAGCGTCGATGGCTGGCAGCAGATGCTGGCATTTGCCGCCGAAGTGGCTGGCAATGAACAGGTAACAGAACTTCTTTCCGGCGCACTGGCGCCGGAAGCGTTGTCTGGTGCCTTCATCGCCATCTGTGGTGACCAACTCGACGAAGCCGGTCAGAACCTGATTAAGGTGATGGCTGAAAACAAACGTTTGCCAGCACTTGCCGATGTACTGGAGCAGTTCATCCAACTGCGTGCCGCACATGATGCGACCGCCGACGTTGAGGTGATTTCCTCCACTGCATTAAGTGACGAGCAGCTGACCAAAATCAGCGCTGCGATGGAAAAACGTCTGTCACGCAAAGTTAAGCTGAATTGCAAAATTGATAAGTCTGTAATGGCAGGCGTAATCATCCGTGCGGGTGATATGGTCATTGATGGCAGCGTACGCGGCCGTCTTGAGCGCCTTACCGACGTCTTGCAGTCTTAAGGGGACTGGAGCATATGCAACTGAATTCCACCGAAATCAGCGAACTGATCAAGCAGCGCATTGCTCAGTTCAATGTAGTGAGCGAAGCTCACAACGAAGGTACAATCGTTTCTGTAAGTGACGGTATCATTCGCGTTAACGGCTTGGCCGACGTGATGCAGGGTGAGATGATCGCCCTGCCTGGTAACCGTTATGCCATCGCACTGAACCTGGAGCGCGACTCCGTAGGTGCAGTTGTGATGGGCCCATACGCTGACCTCGCCGAAGGCATGAAGGTTAAGTGTACTGGCCGTATCCTGGAAGTACCGGTTGGCCGTGGCCTGCTGGGTCGCGTAGTGAACACCCTGGGTGCTCCTATTGACGGTAAAGGCGCTATCGACAACGACGGCTTCTCGCCGATCGAAGTGATTGCACCGGGCGTTATCGACCGTCAGTCCGTTGACCAGCCTGTACAGACCGGCTACAAATCTGTTGATGCGATGATTCCAATCGGCCGTGGCCAGCGTGAGCTGATCATCGGTGACCGTCAGACCGGTAAAACCGCGATGGCGATCGATGCAATCATCAACCAGCGTGATTCCGGCATCAAATGTGTGTACGTGGCTATCGGCCAGAAAGCGTCTACCATCGCTAACGTGGTACGTAAACTGGAAGAGCACAACGCGCTGGCTAACACCATCGTTGTGGTTGCAACCGCATCTGAGTCTGCTGCGCTGCAGTACCTGGCACCGTATGCCGGTTGTGCGATGGGTGAATACTTCCGTGACCGCGGTGAAGACGCGCTGATCGTATACGATGACCTGTCTAAACAGGCCGTTGCTTATCGTCAGGTTTCTCTGCTGCTGCGCCGTCCACCGGGTCGTGAAGCCTTCCCTGGCGACGTGTTCTACCTCCACTCCCGTCTGCTGGAGCGTGCTTCCCGCGTGAGCGCCGACTACGTCGAGCGTTTCACCAACGGTGAAGTGAAAGGTAAAACCGGCTCCCTGACCGCGCTGCCAATCATCGAAACCCAGGCGGGTGACGTTTCTGCGTTCGTTCCGACCAACGTAATCTCGATTACCGATGGTCAGATCTTCCTGGAAACCAACCTGTTTAACTCCGGTATTCGTCCGGCGGTTAACCCGGGTATCTCGGTATCTCGTGTAGGTGGTGCTGCTCAGACCAAGATCATCAAGAAACTGTCCGGTGGTATCCGTACCGCGCTGGCACAGTATCGTGAACTGGCGGCGTTCTCGCAGTTCGCCTCCGATCTGGATGAAGCAACCCGCAAACAGCTGAGCCACGGTCAGAAAGTGACCGAGCTGCTGAAACAGAAACAGTATGCGCCGATGTCCGTAGCGCAGCAGGGTCTGGTGCTGTTTGCTGCCGAGCGTGGCTTCCTGAATGACGTCGAACTGGCGAAAATCGGTAGCTTCGAAGCGGCCCTGCTGGCTTATGCGGATCGCGATCACGCTGAGCTGATGGCTGATATCAACCAGTCTGGTAACTATAACGGCGAAATCGAAGAGAAGCTGAAAGGCCTCCTCGAAACGTTTAAAGCAACCCAGTCCTGGTAATGTCTGGCGGCTTGTCCCTTACGGGGCAGGCCGCAAGGCTTTGAGGAGAAGCTAATGGCCGGCGCAAAAGAGATACGTAGTAAGATCGGCAGCGTGCAAAACACGCAGAAGATCACCAAAGCGATGGAAATGGTCGCCGCCTCCAAAATGCGTAAATCGCAAGAACGCATGGCGGCCAGCCGTCCTTATGCAGAGACCATGCGCAAAGTGATTGGTCACATTGCGTTAGGTAATCTGGAATATAAACACCCATACCTGGAAGATCGTGACGTTAAACGCGTCGGCTATCTGGTCGTATCTACCGACCGCGGGCTGTGTGGTGGTTTGAACATTAACCTGTTCAAACGCGTGCTGACGGATATGAAATCCTGGTCTGATAAAGGCGTCGAAAGTGATATGGCGATTATCGGTTCCAAAGGGATGTCGTTCTTCGGCTCTGTCGGTGGCAATGTGGTTGCACAGGTCAACGGTCTGGGTGATAAACCTGCCCTCTCCGACCTGATCGGCCCGGTCAAAGTGATGCTGCAGGCATACGATGAAGGCCGTATCGACAAGCTGTTTATCGTCAGCAACAAATTTATCAACACCATGTCTCAGTCTCCACAGATCGCCCAGCTGCTGCCGTTACCGCCAGCAGATGACGCGGAAGGCGTTGTGAAGAAGAGTACCTGGGACTATCTGTATGAACCGGATCCGAAAGCGCTGCTGGACACGTTACTGCGCCGCTACGTCGAGTCTCAGGTTTACCAGGGTGTTGTAGAAAACCTGGCCAGCGAGCAGGCCGCGCGAATGGTGGCGATGAAAGCCGCAACCGATAACGGCGGAAACCTGATCAAAGAGCTGCAGTTGGTATACAACAAGGCTCGTCAGGCCAGCATCACCCAGGAACTTACCGAGATCGTCTCGGGGGCCTCCGCGGTTTAACCAGGTTTAATGAATTAGGTAGAGGATTCAAGATGGCTACTGGAAAGATTGTCCAGGTAATCGGCGCCGTAGTTGACGTCGAATTCCCTCAGGACGCAGTACCACAAGTGTACAGCGCCCTTGAGGTTAAAAATGGTGATGCTCGTCTGGTGCTGGAAGTTCAGCAGCAGCTGGGTGGCGGCGTGGTTCGTACCATCGCCATGGGTTCTTCTGACGGCCTGAAGCGTGGCCTGGAAGCGGTTGACCTTGAGCACCCGATCGAAGTACCTGTAGGTACCGCAACACTTGGCCGTATCATGAACGTGCTGGGTGAGCCAATCGATATGAAAGGCGACATCGGCGAAGAAGAGCGCTGGGCGATTCACCGTTCAGCACCTTCTTACGAAGATCAGTCTAACTCGCAGGAACTGCTGGAAACCGGCATCAAGGTTATCGACCTGATGTGTCCGTTTGCCAAAGGCGGTAAAGTTGGCCTGTTCGGCGGCGCGGGTGTAGGTAAAACCGTAAACATGATGGAGCTGATCCGTAACATCGCGGCTGAGCACTCAGGTTTCTCGGTATTTGCCGGCGTGGGCGAGCGTACCCGTGAAGGTAACGACTTCTACCACGAGATGACTGACTCCAACGTTATCGACAAAGTGTCCCTGGTCTATGGCCAGATGAACGAGCCACCAGGTAACCGTCTGCGCGTAGCGCTGACCGGTCTGACCATGGCGGAGAAGTTCCGTGACGAAGGTCGTGACGTACTGCTGTTCATCGATAACATCTACCGTTACACCCTGGCCGGTACTGAAGTATCAGCCCTGCTGGGTCGTATGCCTTCTGCGGTAGGTTACCAGCCAACGCTGGCGGAAGAGATGGGCGTTCTGCAGGAACGTATCACCTCAACCAAAACCGGTTCTATCACCTCCGTACAGGCCGTTTACGTCCCTGCGGATGACCTGACTGACCCGTCTCCAGCCACCACCTTCGCACACTTAGATGCGACCGTGGTACTGAGCCGTCAGATCGCGTCTCTGGGTATCTACCCGGCGGTTGACCCACTGGATTCTACCAGCCGTCAGCTGGATCCACTGGTTGTTGGTCAGGAACACTATGACACCGCGCGTGGCGTTCAGTCACTGCTGCAGCGTTATCAGGAACTGAAAGACATCATCGCCATCCTGGGTATGGACGAACTGTCAGAAGAAGACAAACTGGTGGTAGCACGCTCGCGTAAGATGCAGCGTTTCCTGTCCCAGCCGTTCTTCGTGGCAGAAGTATTCACCGGTTCTCCGGGTAAATACGTGTCGCTGAAAGATACCATCCGTGGCTTTAAAGGCATCATGGAAGGCGAGTTCGACCATCTGCCAGAGCAGGCTTTCTACATGGTCGGTTCGATCGACGAAGCCGTGGAAAAAGCGAAAAAACTGTAATCATCTCCCCTGACGGGTGCGGACGGCGCAGGCCGCCCGCGCTCAGAGGGTGATGGTTTACCGGGAGGTTAACTATGGCTATGACGTTTCACCTGGACGTGGTCAGCGCGGAGCAACAGATGTTCTCCGGGCTGGTACAGAGCATCCAGGTTTCAGGCAGCGAAGGTGAGCTGGGTATTCGCCCTAACCACGCCCCGCTCCTGACTGCCATTAAGCCTGGTATGGTTCGCATCGTTAAGCAGCACGGCGACGAAGAGGTGATTTACCTCTCCGGCGGCGTGCTGGAAGTGCAGCCTGGCGCGGTTACCGTGCTGGCTGACACCGCGATCCGCGGCAGCGATCTTGATGAAGCCCGTGCGCTGGAAGCTAAGCGTAAAGCCGAAGAGCATATGAACAGCTCACACGGCGACGTGGACTTCGCAATGGCATCCGCAGAGCTGGCGAAAGCCATTGCTAAACTGCGCGTCATTGAGCTGACCAAAAAAGCGATGTAACTCAGGTTTAAGCGCTAAATGCCGGACAGGAAACTGCCCGGCATTTTTTTTGCCCGATCCCCCCCTTCCGCCTGTCTGAAAGCTAATTTCGACCCGAGAAAAATGTAGTATTCTTAACGCTAAACCGTTTTACTTTCCTCTCTTCAACCCCAATCAGGATGTTTATGTCTGCAAAGCCGATGAGCGTGGTGATCCTTGCTGCTGGTAAAGGAACCCGTATGTACTCTGACCTGCCAAAAGTACTGCACAAGCTGGCCGGGAAGCCGATGGTTCAACACGTGATCGATGCTGCCCGCGCGCTGGACGCACGCCGCATTAACCTGGTGTACGGCCACGGCGGCGAGCTGCTGCAGAGCACGCTGAACGACGACACGCTGAACTGGGTGCTGCAGGCGGAACAGCTGGGCACCGGCCACGCGATGCAGCAGGCGGCACCGCACTTTGCCGATGACGAAGACATCCTGATGCTGTACGGCGACGTGCCGCTAATCTCGGTAGAGACGCTGACGCGCCTGCAGCAGGCGAAACCTGAAGGTGGCATTGGTCTGCTGACCGTGGTGCTGGATAACCCGACCGGCTACGGCCGTATCATTCGTGAAAACGGCAGTGTCACCGGTATTATCGAGCAGAAAGACGCCGCGCCGGCGCAGCTGCTGATTAACGAGATCAACACCGGCATTCTGCTGGCCAACGGCGCGGATCTGAAGCGCTGGCTCGGCAGGCTGACCAACAACAACGCGCAGGGCGAATACTACATTACCGACATTATCGCTCTTGCCCATCAGGAGGGCCGCCGCATCGAGGCTGTCCACCCTGCACGCACCACGGAGACCGACGGCATCAATAACCGCCTGCAGCTGGCAACGCTGGAGCGGGTGTATCAGGCTGAGCAGGCAGAAAAACTGCTGCTGGCAGGCGTGATGCTGCAGGATCCGGCACGTTTTGACCTCCGGGGTGAGCTGGTACACGGCCGCGACGTTCTGATCGACGTTAACGTGATCATCGAGGGCAAGGTAACGCTCGGCGATCGCGTGCAGATTGGCGCGGGCTGTGTGATTAAAAACAGCGTGATTGCCGATGACAGCGTGATAAGTCCTTACTCGGTGATTGAAGACGCCGGGCTGGCCGCGGGCTGCACCGTCGGGCCGTTTGCCCGCCTGCGCCCCGGCAGCGAGCTGGCGGAAGGTGCCCACGTCGGCAACTTTGTTGAGATGAAAAAAGCCCGCCTCGGCAAGGGCTCGAAGGCCGGCCACCTCAGCTACCTCGGCGACGCCGAGATCGGTGCCAACGTCAATATCGGTGCCGGCACCATCACCTGCAACTACGACGGCGTCAATAAATCGAAAACCGTGATCGGCGATGATGTGTTTGTCGGCTCGGATACTCAGCTGATCGCGCCGGTCACCGTGGCGGACGGCGTGACCATCGCCGCCGGCACCACCATCATGCGCGACGTGCCGGCGGCCGGGCTGGTTTATAACCGTAAAGAGCAGCAGTTGAACGCTAACTGGCAGCGCCCGGTAAAGAAACAATAAATTCTCACGCGCCGGCATGAACCGGCGCGGAAAAGGCAGTAAACATAAAAATAATCCCCACTCTCTACAAGGCTCGGGGAACCGGTAAAAACCGGACAATCAGGTCAGAAGACAACGCGGGCGGCGCTGAAACGCCGCTTAGTCAGGAAAATAACTTATGTGTGGAATTGTTGGTGCTGTAGCGCAGCGTGATATTGCTGAAATCCTGCTTGAAGGGCTGCGTCGTCTGGAATACCGCGGCTATGACTCCGCCGGTCTGGTGGTGGTGAATGCCGAAGGCCAGGCCACGCGCCTGCGTCGTCTGGGTAAAGTACAGGAGCTGGCCGGGGCGGCGGAACAGACTCCGCTGCACGGCGGAACCGGGATTGCGCACACGCGCTGGGCTACCCACGGCGAGCCGTCGGAAGCGAATGCCCACCCGCATATCTCAGATCACATCTACGTGGTGCATAACGGCATTATTGAGAACCACGAGCCGCTGCGCGAGCAGCTGATCGCCCGCGGTTACCGTTTTGCCTCGGAGACCGACACCGAAGTGGTGGCGCACCTGGTGCACTGGGAGCAGCAGCAGGGCGGCACGCTGCATGAGATCGTGCTGCGGGTGATCCCACAGCTGCGCGGTGCCTACGGCATGGTGATCATGGATAGCCGCGACCCGTCAACGCTGGTGGCCGCCCGTTCCGGCAGCCCGCTGGTGATCGGCCGCGGCGTCGGCGAGAACTTTATCGCCTCTGACCAGCTGGCGCTGCTGCCGGTGACCCGCCGCTTTATCTACCTTGAAGAGGGTGACGTGGCGGAAATTACCCGCCGCGAGGTGAAGGTGGTCGATCGTCACGGCAACGCGGTGAAGCGCGCGGAGATTGAATCCCACGCTACCTACGACGCCGGTGACAAGGGCGAATACCGTCACTACATGCAGAAAGAGATCTACGAACAGCCGGTAGCGATTAAAAACACCCTCAGCGGGCGTTTCAGCCACGGCGAAGTCGATCTCTCCGAGCTGGGACCGCAGGCGGAAGCCCTGCTGGCGCAGGTCGAGCATATCCAGATCGTCGCCTGCGGCACCTCCTACAACTCCGGTATGGTTTCCCGCTACTGGTTCGAATCGCTGGCGGGCGTGCCCTGTGACGTGGAGATCGCTTCCGAGTTCCGCTACCGCAAGTCGGCGGTGCGTAAGAACAGCCTGCTGATCACCCTGTCGCAGTCCGGCGAAACCGCCGACACGCTGGCGGCGCTGCGCCTGTCAAAAGAGCTGGGCTACCTCGGCTCGCTGGCTGTCTGTAACGTGGCCGGCTCGTCGCTGGTGCGCGAGTCAGACCTGGCGCTGATGACCAAAGCCGGCACCGAAATCGGCGTGGCCTCCACCAAGGCGTTCACCACCCAGCTCACCGTGCTGCTGATGCTGGTGGCGAAGGTCGGCCGCCTGAAAGGGATGGACCCGCAGGTTGAGCACGATATTGTGCACGGTCTGCAGGCGCTGCCGAGCCGCATTGAGCAGATGCTGTCGCAGGACGAGCTGATCGCCTCGCTGGCGGAAGACTTCTCCGACAAGCATCACGCGCTGTTCCTCGGCCGCGGCGATCAGTACCCGATCGCCATGGAAGGGGCGCTGAAGCTGAAAGAGATCTCCTACATTCACGCGGAAGCCTACGCGGCGGGCGAGCTGAAGCACGGCCCGCTGGCGCTGATCGATGCCGATATGCCGGTGATTGTGGTGGCACCGAACAACGAACTGCTGGAGAAGCTGAAGTCGAACATCGAAGAGGTGCGCGCGCGCGGCGGCCTGCTGTACGTGTTTGCCGACGTGGACGCCGGCTTTGCCAACAGTGAAGGCATGCGCATTATCCCGCTGCCGCACGTCGAAGAGGTGATTGCACCGATCTTCTACACCGTGCCGCTGCAGCTGCTCTCCTACCACGTGGCGCTGATCAAAGGCACCGACGTCGATCAGCCGCGTAACCTGGCGAAATCGGTGACCGTGGAGTAATCCGCACCCTTATCGGTTGACGCTGATAAAATCCGGCCCGCTCGTCAGGCCGGATTTTTTATGCCCGCGAATCAGCGCGCCGCTGCGCCGCGTTGTGGGGTAATGGCAGAGAGCGCATCACAGATATCCTGGCTGAACTGCGGGGAGCGCTGCATCTTCTCCGTCCACTGCGTGTTGGCCACCTGCTGCTGCTGCGAAATCTGCTGGCTGGCGCGGAACAGGCTGTCGAAGAACGGCGCCAGCATCGCACCGCCGGGCAGCGCCGACTGTTTAAACACCGGGCTGCCGTCGGTATAGGTCAGCTGCCGCAGCCCGGCCGGGACATCTACCGGGGCAAAGTAGCGCTGCGCGTAGCGATGCCAGAAAATCGCCGCGTCATAGCTGGCGTTAGCGTAGTCCGGGCAGTTCAGCGAGGGTGCGGCTGCGGCCATCCCTTTGCTGCTGTCCCTGTACGGCATCTCCAGCCAGCGGGCCATCCCTTCCAGATACCAGCGCTGCTTGAATACGCCGTAACCGTACTGGTAGAGGTGAAACAGCTCGTGGGCCGGGGTGACGTTGCGCAGCGGGTTGACCGAGGTATCGACGATCAGCTTAAGGGCGCACGGCAGAGTGGTGCCGTCAGCCATCCTCTCCCGCGACACCTTATCAAAAGCCGCGCCCTTGCCGCGATCCTTGCGCAGCACGTAGATATTGATCTGCCCGGCGTTCGCGAACACCTTCTGCCGCAGCGGCGAGCGCAGCCCCAGCGCGCCGGAGTAGAAGCGCTGCGCCGCCTGCAGCTGTATCGCCATATTCTCAATGCTGTCCGGGGTGCCGTTGCCGTTGCTGTCCCCGGTATGGTGCAGGCGATCGTTACCCTGCAGGCTGTAGAACAGGTGAAAATCTCCCGCCACGTACTCTTTTTCCAGCAGCCGATCCTGAATAACCGACCCGCTTAAGCAGCGTTCGGTTTTCAGTACGGTCTGTGCCCGGGCGCTGCTGGTAAAGGCACACAGCAGGCAGGCTGCGGCGACGGATAGTCTGGCCATCTCACTCTCTCGTATCTGTTTGCAACACGCCCTGCTGACGGTGGCCAACTCGTCCCGCAGCAAAGCGGCCCGGGTTAACCCAAGCCGCTGCAGGCCGTTAAATGGCACGTTAAGCAGGGTTTCAGCCAGCCGAGCCTGCTGACCTGAATGCCGGATAATAAAACAGGTTTTCATCGGTATCCGTGCTCAGGGAGAGTACTGCATCCAGAGTGGCCCGCTGGCGGGCGGAAAACGTGCGTAGATCAAGCATAGAAGCGGCGGTGGCAGGATGCAACGCGGCCTGCCACGGGTTACTTCAGGGGATCGCGGTTTCGTGGAGATGCCGCCAGAGCGGCTTACCGTTCTCCAGGCTGAACACCGCCGTTGACCAGCGCAGGCTGCTGCCCTGTTCCGGCAACGTCTGCCGCTCGCGATACAGTACGGTGGCCCCGTCTGGCCCCTCCTGCAGCACCAGGCACTCGTCTGTCTCAATCACCAGCCCCGGCCGGCCGTCACGCTGCGTTCTGAACAGCGTGCTCAGCGCGGCGTAATCAATCTTAGCGCCGCCCGGCGTCACCATCGAAAAGTCCCGGTGAAAACGGCCCAGCAGCGCCGCCAGTTCGCCCTCGCCTTTTCCCAGCCAGCTCTCAATGGCAACGTGAGCATCGACCACTTCCCTGATATAGCGATTCATCATGCGTTCTCCTCGTTTAATAATTGCTGTTTAACCGCGCGGTTGTTGATACGACCGCTGAGCAGCGCCGGGATCAGGCTGCCCGCCGCCGCAGTATAGAAGGTAAAGGCCCAGGCGGGTCTTGCGGCAAGATGCCCGATCAGCAGATTCTGCAGCAGGCTGAGCAGCGCCACGCCGAAACAGAAGCTCAGCTGGCGGTTGATATTCCACAGCGCACTGGCCTGCGGCAGCTCAGCGGCGGGGATCTGCAGAAAGGCGCTGCTCTGCGCGGTGCTGCTGCACAGGCTGCCGCCCAGCCCCATCAGCGTAAAGGCAGCAATCAGCTGCGGGTACGGGTGGGCCGCGGTCACCTGTGCCAGCAGCACGATGCCTGCGGCCTGCAGCAGGCAGCCGGCGACGATCGGCGGTCGCGGGCCAAGCCGGTTGAACGTTCTGCCGGTGGTGGCGATCGCCAGCCCGGATGCCAGCGACCAGGGGATCATCAGCATCCCGCACTGCGCGGCTGAGAGACCCACCACCGTCTGCAGCCACAGCATCGCCAGCAGGCTGACGCCCATAAACAGCCCCGGTACGCACTGATAAACGCCCATCGAAAAGCGCAGCAGCGGCTCTGACAGCAGCGCCACGCTGAACAGCGGCGTGGGGTGACGGCGGCAGCGACGGACAAACCCTGCCAGCAGCCCCAGCCCGGCCAGCAGCAGCGCCAGTCCCCCACCTGCACCGTCCGCTTCGCTAAGACGGGTCATCGCCAGCAGCACCAGCAACAGACCGCTGCAGCCGCCCAGCAGGCCGGGCAGGTCGAGCGGCGTGTGTTCAGTGGCAGGCGGCTCCTGCCGCAGCCAGCACAGCGCCAGCAGCAGCGTTACTGCGGCCAGCGGCAGGCTGGCAAAAAACACCCAGCGCCAGTTCAGCGCCTGCACCAGCAGCCCGCCCAGCGTCGGCGACAGCGCCGGAGCCAGCAGCGCCACCAGCATCACGACCGAGGCGAGCCTGGCGCGCTGGTGCGGTGGGTAAAGCTGCCAGGTGAGCGCCTGACCGACCGGGATCAGCAGCCCGCCGCCGGCCCCCTGCAGAATACGCCAGGCCACCAGGCCACCCAGCGTTCCTGCACAGCCACTTGCCAGCGTAGCGGCCATAAACAGCAGCAGCGACAGCACAAAGACGCGGCGTGCGCCGAAGCGCTGCGTCAGCCAGGCGCTGAGCGGGATCGCCAGCGTCAGGCCGCAGATATAGCCGTTGCTGACCCACGCCAGCCCGGACACCGGAGCCTGCAGCGCCTGGCCGATAGCCGGATAGGCCACTCCGGCGATAAACATATTGACCAGATCGAGGAAAAACCCCGCCAGAAACACCCCTGCCACTTTGCTGCGATACTGCACGGTGATCACCTGCCTGCGAAAAAGGGCTCACTATAGGCGCGATGTCCGGCGGGAAAAACCGCGTTACGGCTGATAAACTGTCAAAGCAATTTTGACAATATGGAGCCTGACGGTGCTGAATTTGCAAAGAGTGGCGATATTTGTTGCCGTGGTCGAGGCGGGCAGCTTTACGGCCGCCGCTGCCACGCTGCGGCAGACAAAAGCGGCTATCAGCTTCAATATTGGTCGTCTGGAGGCGGATCTAGGGGTTGCGCTGCTGCTGCGTACCACCCGCCGGCTGGCGCTGACGCAGAGTGGTGAAGCGTTTTATATCCGCGCGTTGCGCCTGCTGGCCGAGAGCGATGCGCTGGAGCAGGAGGTGCGGCAAAACCATCTCAGCCTGAGCGGTGAGCTGACGGTCACCAGCACCGCAGAATACGGTGCGCGTAAGGTGATCCCGGCGCTGGCCGCCTTCGCGCAGCAGCATCCGCAGCTGCAGGTTCGCCACGTCTCCTCGTCGGCTCACGCCGACCTGATCTCTGAACGCTTCGACGTGGCGATCAGGCTCGGTAAACTCGCCGACTCCAGCTACCGGGCTGCCGCCATTGAACGGTTCACCATCCTGCCGGTTGCTTCACCTGGCTGGCTGGCGGCTCACCCGGTTACCACGCTGGCCGGGCTGGCTGAGGCCGACTGGATACTCCACCAGCGGCTGGCGTCACCGAGGCGCTGGTCGCTTACCGGGCCGGAGGGAGCAGTAGAGATGGAGATTAGCGGCCCGGCCCGTTTCTCCAGCGACAGCGCCTCGGCGCTGCTGGCGTTTGCCGCCGCCGGCTGCGGCGTGGCGCTGCTGCCCGAGTGGCTGGTGAGACAGCCGCTGGTGGAAGGTCGCCTGCAGCGGCTGTTGCCGCAGTACCGGTTCCCCGATCAGGGCGTTTACGCCCTGTGGCCGGACAGCCGCCATCTGCCGGCACGGGTCAGAGCCTTTATCGATTTTCTGCGCGCGTGGGTGACAGAAGGTGGCGTCAGCGCTGAGATAAATTAACCTGTGGCTGACCGGCTGGCGCTAATCCTGCTGCGGCGTATCCGCCAGCTTCTCCAGCAGAAAGTCGATCAGCGCCCGGCATTTGGGCGGCAGAAAGCGGTTAGGCTGCCACAGTAGCCAGGCGGTGCCGTAATACGAGGTCATATATTCCCATTCCGGCAGCACCGCCACCACCTGTCCCTCCGCCAGCGCCTGTGCGGCGGTAAAGCGCTGAATACAGCCGATGCCCAGCCCGGCGATGACGCCCTCCAGCCGCGCGCGGCTGTGGTTGGTGGCGTAGCGGCCGCGCACGGTCACGGCCTGCTCTTCCTGCGTCTCGCCGTGGCGCAGCCGCCAGCTGTTATCGCCGGGCCGTTCCGCCAGCCAGATGCAGTCGTGCTGCGGCAGATCGCGCGGATGCTGCGGCGTACCGCGCTGGTGCAGGTAGCCCGGGCTGGCACAGAGCACGTGGCTGATGTGCCTGAGCGGGCGACCGGCCAGCCCGGGCGGCGGCTGGTCCGTGATCCGGATCGCCAGGTCAATTTCACCGGCGATCAGGTCCAGTGGCCGATCGGTCATCATTAACTGCAGATCGACCTGGGGGAAGCGTCGCAAAAATTCCGGCACCGCTGGTGCGATCAGCTGGTTGCCGATAGCGCGCGGCACGCTGAGCCGCACGCAGCCCTGCGGCGTGTCGCCAGCCTGTTCGGAGAGCGTCACCACCGAGCGGGCCGAGCGCAGCATCTCGTCACAGCGCGCCCAGGCAGCGCTGCCCGCCTCGGTTAAGCGCAGCCGGCGGGTGGTTCTCTCCAGCAGGCGCACGCCCAGCGCCGCTTCCAGGCTGGCGATCTGACGGCTGACCGACGAGGCGCTGCTGCCCAGCTGCTCAGCCGCCGCCGAGAAGCTGCCCAGCTCCACCACTTTTACAAACACCGCCATATACGGCAGCAGGCCCATCAGCTGATTTGTTCGCATAGCGCAAAAGTCTTGTTTGCCGGCACGGATTATTCCGCCTGAGGAAAAATAGCATACTTGGCGCAGGTAAACGTACAGAGGGCGGGAAAACGGTGGAACAACAGCAGCGGTACCGCACGGGCGGTGCGGAGTGGATGTTACTGGCGGTGGCGATGGTCTGGGGCAGCAGCTACGGCGTGGCGAAGCAGGCGCTGTGGTTTTACCCGGTAGCGGGCTTTCTGTTTATCCGCTTCGGGCTGACCTTCGCTGTTCTGCTGCCGACGCTGCGCCGCCACTGGCGACAGGCGGCAGGCCCGGGGCTGGTCCTGGGCGGCGTGCTGTTAGCTATTTTCCTCTGCGAGACTTACGGCATCGCCCACACCAGCGCCAGCAACGCCGCGTTTCTGATCGGCCTGTGCGTGGTGCTGACGCCGCTGGTGGAGTGGTTGCTGCTGCGCCAGCGACCTGAAAACGACATTCTGCTGGCGGCGCTGCTGTCGCTGTGCGGCGCGCTGCTGCTGACCGGGGCCAGCCCGCTGACCCTGAACGCGGGGGACGGGCTGATGCTGGCGGCGGCACTGCTGCGCGCGCTGATGGTCTGCCTGACCAAAAAGCTGACGCGGCATCGCGAGATCCCGGCGCTGGCGCTGACCTGTGTGCAAACCGGTGTCGTCGCCAGCGGCGCCCTGTTGCTGCTGCTGGTGACGGCAAAAGGCATCCCGCAGCTGCCGGTCAGCCCGGCGTTCTGGCTGGCGACGCTGTGGCTGGTGGGGCTGTGCACGCTGTTCGCCTTCTTTGCACAGAACTACGCGCTGAAGCGCACCACACCGACCCGCGCCGCGCTGCTGATGGGGTCAGAGCCGCTGTTTGGCGCGCTGTTTGCCACCGTCTGGCTGCAGGAACAGCTCAGCACCAGCGCCTGGGTGGGCGGCGGAATGATCGTCGCGGCCTCGTTGTGGGCGGCGCGGCCGCGTAAAGCGCAGCGGCTGTATGCGGCCACCTAACGCGTATGCCGGCCGGCAGGGTTGCGCGATGACGGATCTTCAATACTGCCGTACCGGCGCCGCGCAGTCCGTTATCCTGCCAGACAGGCTTCAGACAGGCCCCGGGCACGGTGGCCTGCCTTTGAAACGGTGGCCTTTCGCCCTCAACCGGCGGCCTGCGCAGGCGCATAGCTGCGATCGATAATCAGCACCGGTTTGATCGCCAGGCCGCTGGCCGAGTCTGCCTGCGCCTGGTTGATATCGGCAAAATCGTAGAATTTTACCAGCTTATCGAAGGGAAACTGGCCGTTCTGATACCAGCGAATCAGCTGTGGAATGCTGCTTTGCGGCACCGCATCGCCCATCAGCACCCCGGCAATATGGCGGCTGACGGCGATCAGATCGCGCATCGGGTTCAGGGCCAGCTCCGGGCGCGCCACCGCCAGCGGTGCAAAGGTGCCGCCAATCGCCACGCTCTCCAGCGCACTTTGCATCACGCTGGTCAGGCCGCTGGTATCCAGCGCATACGCCACCCCTTTGCCGCCGGTCAGCTCGCGGATGGCTGTCGTCGCCTGCGCTTTCGTGCTGTTAATGGTGTGGGTTGCCCCCAGCTCCTTCGCCAGCGAGAGCCGCTGGTCATGAATATCGACGGCGATAATCGGATCGCAGCCGGCGATTTTTGCCGCCATGATCGCCGCCATACCCACCGCGCCGGTGCCAAACACCGCCATCGCGCTGCCCGGTGCCGGTTTCAGCGCGTTAAAGACCGTGCCGGAGCCGGTCAGCAGGCCGCAGGCCAGCGGGGCCATCAGCCGCAGATCCAGCGCCTTATCCACCACGATCAGGTTGTTGGCGGTGGTGTTGGTGTAAGTGGCAAAGGAGGACTGGTAAAAGAAGCTGGTTACCGGCGTCCCGTCTTCCCGCTGAAACAGCGTGCTGCCGTCATGGCGCAGGCCGTCAGAGTTCATTTTGTGGAAGTCCACGCAGTGTGACGGATGGCCGTGGCGGCAGTAAGCACAGTGGCCGCACCAGGCATATGACATCACCACGTGGTCGCCGGGCTGAATGCCGCGCACCCGGCTGCCCACCTGCTCAACGATACCCGCACCTTCATGGCCGAACACGGCCGGGAACGGGTGTGGCCCGTCGCCGACGCGCATCGCCTCATCGGAGTGGCAGATGCCGGAGGCGACCACCCTGACGCGCACTTCATCTTCCTGCAGTGGGGTGAGCGTTAAGGTTTCCAGCTGGTAAGGGTCATTAGTCTGATTAACAACAGCCGCAGTAATGTTCATCGCGATTCCTCTTAAGCGTTGGGACAGAAAAGTTAAACCCGGACAGCGTTAACGTTCGCGGGTGGTAAAGGCAGTAGCAAAGAGGGCGATCGCCAGAAATGCGCCTGTTGTGAGGGCGTGACCGGAAGGATGACAGGGATTTCTGCTTAAAATCATTTCACTAAGATCTGATCTCTGGCAGTCACATTTTTAGCCGATATCATCGGGCATCTTTCAATGATGAACGGAATAATCATGCTAAAAATCAGGACGATAATCGGCCTACTACTGGGTATTACCTCTTTTGTGCAGGCAGAGCCGGTAAAAATTATGACCTTCAATACCTTCCTGCTGGCGCAGCCACCGGCCACCATCGGGCCGCTGACGATGGGCGATCGCGTTGATTTGATGTTGAAGGGAAAGCTGTTTAACGATGCAGATGTCATTGTTCTTAATGAAGCGTTCACGCTGCACGATACCAACCGCCTGCTGGATGGTCTTTCTCAGCAGGGATACCGTTGGCAAACCCCGGTGCTGAGCCGGGCTTTCACCCCGGTAGAGAAAGAGTGCAACGATAATCAGTGCTGGAATGCGAAAAAGAATAACTGGAGCCCGCTGCAGCTTGAAAACGGTGGCGTGGCAATTGTCAGCCGCCATAAAATTCTGCAGCGTGAACAGATGATTTTTCATAATAAAGGCTGTGGTTTTGACGCGGTGGCGGCCAAGGGTGCCGTGTATGCCAGAATCGCGCTGAACGGCAGCGGCGAAATTATTCACGTTTTTGGCACCCATACTCAGGCGGTGGACAGCCTGTGCAGTCAGGGCAGCGATGCCTGGTACCGTATCGCACAGTTTGAAGAGATCCGTAACTGGGTGCTGGAGAAACACATTCCGGCTGACGAACGGGTGTTTATCGCCGGCGATCTTAACGTCAATAAGGGGAGTGATGAATACCGGCAGATGTTGCAGCATCTGCACGTAGTGGAGCCGCGTTATGAGGGGGCAGACAGCACCTGGGACCCGCAGACCAATAAGCTGACCGGCTGGAGCTGGCCGGGCAGTAAAGGGGAGTATCTCGACTATGTTCTGTCGTTTAAGGATAACGTGGATGCCGGCATCACCTTACGGGCCTTACAACCCTCGTCAGCGCCGGACTTCTTTAACTACAGTGCGGCCAATTTTGCCGAGTATTCAGACCATTATCCGGTAGTGGCATATACCCCCGGTGCAGAAGCGGTTCCGGCGTTTAAGGCCAAAGACAGTGCGCGTTATCAAAATGTGGTGCTGAAATCGCAGCTGGATGGCCGCTATATCGCCGGCAGCAGCGGCGAGTATCTGACGCTGACGGCGGATAAATCGCAGGCGCACCGGTTCAGCCTTTATGAATGGATCGATACCGGTAAGGAGCTGTGGCCCTCTTCCTGTCTGCTGCCTAACCCGGGTACCTACCTCAAGATAAAATCGGCCGGCAGCAATAATTTCTGGGAGATGTGGCGTCCGAACGGGGTTTACTACTTAGATTCGAAGTCTGCCTCCTACGACCTTTATCTGTCGGCGGTGGATAAAACACACCGGGGCTGCCTTGAGTTGGGTGATGTCGTTTCCCTCAGCGATATGCGGATAAGCACCCTGACCCACTACTATCTGCAGGTGGACAGCAGCAACCGGGTTTCCCTCAGCGGGCGAATGCTGAGCGATGCGCCGCAGCAACAGCAGCAGTTCACGCTGGAAGTGGCACAATAACCTTATCCTAACCCCCGCTCTGCTGCTCAGGCTTTCCCCGACGCTGGCAGCAGAGCGGAAGCAACGCGACCGTCGTTTCACTGAACGGTCAGTCGAATAATTCATCACGTCACGATTCACGACCGCAGTCACAAAAGTGTCATATAACGTACATTTTACTGTCACCAAACTGTCCTATTTTGCCTCCAGCAGCAATCATTAATCAGACAAACGGCCACACAGCCTGACCTTTTTATCCCCTGGAGGGAACATGACACTGATGCACAAAACTCTGGCTCAATTCGTCGCAGTCACCCTTTCTGTGAGCGCCTTCTCTGCCGTGGCAGCCACCAACCTGACCGGCGCAGGCGGTACCTTCCCGGCGCCGGTTTACAACAAATGGGCCGCTGAGTACAACACCGCGACGGGCAACCAGGTTAACTATCAGGGCATCGGTTCTTCCGGCGGCGTGAAGCAGATCATCGCTAAAACCGTTGATTTCGGTGCCTCTGATGCGCCAATGAAAGATGAAGACCTGGAAAAGAACGGCCTGTTCCAGTTTCCGACGGTTATTGGCGGCGTGGTACTGGCAGTTAATATTCCTGGTATCAAGTCCGGCCAGCTGATCCTCGACGGTAAAACCGTTGGCGATATCTATCTGGGTACCATCACCAAGTGGAACGACCCGGCGATCACCAAACTGAACCCCGGCGTGAAACTGCCTGATTCGAACATCAACGTGGTGCGCCGCGCTGACGGTTCCGGCACCTCATTCGTCTTCACCAGCTACCTGTCTAAAGTCAACAGCGACTGGAGCAGCAAGATTGGTAAAGGCAGCACCGTTAACTGGCCAACCGGTCTGGGCGGTAAAGGTAACGACGGCGTGGCCGCATTTGTTCAGCGTCTGCCGGGCTCAATCGGCTACGTAGAATACGCTTACGCTAAACAGAACAATCTGGCCTACACCAAGCTGGTGGATGCCGACGGTAAAGCGATCTCCCCTGGCGAGCAGAGCTTCAGCGATGCGGCCAAAGGCGCAGACTGGAGCAAATCCTTTGCTCAGGATCTGACCTTCCAGAAAGGCGACAACGCGTGGCCAATCACCTCCACCACCTTTATCCTGCTGCACAAAGAGCAGGCTAACGCCGAGAAAGGCGCAGAGGTGCTGAAGTTCTTTGACTGGGCCTACAAAAACGGCGGCAAAACCACCGCTGGCCTGGACTATGCGTCCCTGCCTGAGTCGGTTATCAGCCAGATCCGTGCCGCCTGGAAAACCAATGTGAAAGACAGCTCTGGTAAAGCGCTGTACTAAGCAGTCGCGGGGCCGGCTCTGCCCGGCCCGCGCATCGGGCGGCTTTGACGCCGCCCCTATCCTCTACAAGTCGAGAATCCTATGGCTGCAACCAAGCCGACATTCAAAGCCCCGGGGAAACAGGGTGACATCATTTTCGGCGCACTGGTTAAACTGGCTGCGCTGATTGTGCTATTGCTGCTCGGCGGCATTATCGTTTCGCTGGTCTACTCCTCCTGGCCGAGCATCCAGAAATTTGGTTTTTCTTTCCTGTGGACCAAAGAGTGGGATGCCCCTAACGAACAGTTTGGTGCGCTGGTGCCGATCTACGGCACCATCGTCACCTCGGTGATCGCGCTGCTAATCGCCGTGCCGGTCAGCTTCGGTATTGCCCTGTTCCTGACCGAGCTGGCTCCCAACTGGCTGCGCCGCCCGCTGGGCATTGCCATCGAACTGCTGGCCGCGATCCCCAGTATCGTGTACGGCATGTGGGGGCTGTTTATCTTCGCCCCGCTGTTTGCCACCTACTTCCAGCAGCCGCTGGGTGACGTGATGGCCAATATCCCGATCGTTGGCGCGCTGTTCTCCGGCCCGGCGTTCGGTATCGGTATCCTCGCGGCCGGGATTATCCTGGCGATCATGATCATTCCGTATATCGCTTCGGTAATGCGTGACGTGTTTGAACAGACCCCGGTGATGATGAAAGAGTCGGCCTACGGCATCGGCTGCACCACCTGGGAGGTGATCTGGCGGGTGGTGCTGCCGTTTACTAAAAACGGCGTGATCGGCGGCATTATGCTCGGCCTTGGCCGCGCGCTGGGGGAAACCATGGCGGTGACCTTTATTATCGGTAACACCTACCAGCTGGACAGCGCCTCGCTGTTTATGCCGGGCAACAGTATTACCTCGGCGCTGGCCAACGAGTTTGCCGAAGCCGAATCCGGCGTACATACCGCGGCGCTGATGGAGCTGGGGCTGATCCTGTTCGTGATCACCTTTATCGTGCTGGCCTGTTCCAAGCTGATGATCTCCCGTCTGGCGAAAAGTGAAGGAGCGCGCTCATGACCACTATGGAAATGCAGTCCCGCGCTGAACTGGAAGCCTCACGCCGTAAAATGCAGGCATGGCGCCGCACCAAGAACCGCATCGCGCTGGCGCTGTCGCTGGGCACCATGGCTTTTGGCCTGTTCTGGCTGGTGTGGATCCTCTTCGCCACCGTGACCCGTGGCTTCGACGGTATGTCGCTGGCGCTGTTCACCGAAAACACCCCGCCGCCGAACACCGCCGGTGGTGGCCTGGCTAACGCCCTCGCGGGCAGCGGCCTGCTGATCCTCTGGTCAACGGTGTTCGGTACGCCGCTGGGCATTCTGGCCGGCGTCTACCTGGCCGAGTACGGCCGCAAGGGCTGGCTGGCGGAGGTGATCCGTTTTATCAACGATATCCTGCTGTCGGCACCGTCGATTGTGGTCGGCCTGTTTGTCTACACGCTGGTGGTGGCGCAGATGAAGCACTTCTCCGGCTGGGCCGGGGTGGTGGCGCTGGCGCTGCTGCAGATCCCGATCGTGATTCGCACCACGGAGAATATGCTCAAGCTGGTGCCGGACAGCCTGCGTGAAGCGGCTTACGCGCTGGGTACGCCGAAGTGGAAGATGATCTCGTCGATCACGCTGAAGGCGTCGATCTCCGGCATTCTGACCGGAGTGCTGCTGGCGATTGCCCGTATCGCCGGTGAGACCGCGCCGCTGCTGTTTACGTCGCTGTCGAACCAGTTCTGGAGCACCGACATGATGCAGCCGCTGGCCAACCTGCCGGTGACCATCTTTAAGTTCGCCATGAGCCCGTTTGCCGAATGGCAGAGCCTGGCCTGGGCGGGCGTGCTGATTATCACGCTGTGCGTACTGTTACTGAATATTCTGGCTCGCGTGATTTTCGCTAAGAGCAAACATTAATTTCACCGCGCTGCCCCGGCGGCGCGGGCCAAGTGAGACTAAACAGATGAGTACTTCCGCTAAGATGATTCAGGTTCGTGATTTGAACTTCTACTACGGAAAATTTCACGCGCTGAAAAACATTAACCTGAATATCGCGAAAAATCAGGTGACGGCGTTTATCGGCCCGTCCGGCTGTGGCAAATCCACCCTGCTGCGCACCTTTAACAAAATGTTCTCGCTCTACCCGGAGCAGCGTGCCGAAGGTGAAATCCTGCTGGACGGTGACAACATCCTCACCAACAGCCAGGATATCGCCCTGCTGCGCGCCCGCGTCGGCATGGTGTTCCAGAAGCCAACGCCGTTCCCGATGTCGATTTACGACAACATCGCCTTCGGCGTGCGCCTGTTTGAGAAGCTCTCCCGCGCCGATATGGACGAGCGCGTGCAGTGGGCGCTGACCAAAGCCGCGCTGTGGAACGAGACCAAAGACAAGCTGCACCAGAGCGGTTACAGCCTCTCCGGCGGCCAGCAGCAGCGTCTGTGCATCGCCCGCGGCATCGCCATCCGCCCGGAAGTGCTGCTGCTCGACGAGCCCTGCTCGGCGCTGGACCCGATCTCCACCGGCCGCATCGAAGAGCTGATTACCGAGTTAAAACAGGATTACACCGTGGTGATCGTGACGCACAATATGCAGCAGGCGGCACGCTGCTCGGATCACACCGCGTTTATGTACCTGGGCGAGCTGATCGAGTTCAGCGATACCGACACGCTGTTCACCAAGCCCGCTCAGAAGCAGACCGAAGATTACATTACCGGCCGCTACGGCTGAAAACAGGTGATGACCCTTGCCATTCTGCGGCGGCGGGCAGCCCGCGCCCGGAATGACGGAATTTATAACGCCTGTTTAAAACAGGTCTGGAGTTTACGATGGATAGTTTAAATCTGAACAAACATATCTCCGGCCAGTTCAACGCCGAGCTGGAGCATATCCGTACCCAGGTGATGACCATGGGCGGCATGGTGGAGCAGCAGCTGACCGACGCGATCACAGCGATGCACAACCAGGACACCGAGCTGGCCAACAAGGTGATCGAAGGTGACCACAAGGTCAATATGATGGAAGTGGCGATCGACGAGGCCTGCGTGCGCATCATCGCCAAGCGCCAGCCGACCGCCAGCGACCTGCGCCTGGTGATGGCGATCATTAAAACCATCTCCGAGCTGGAACGCATCGGCGACGTGGCCGAGAAGATCTGCCGCACCGCGCTGGAGAAGTTCACCCAGCAGCAGCAGCCGCTGCTGGTCAGCCTGGAGTCGCTGGGCCGCCACACCGTGCAGATGCTGCACGACGTGCTGGATGCCTTTGCGCGAATGGATATTAACGAAGCGATTGAAATTTATCGCGAAGATAAGAAGGTTGACCAGGAGTATGAGGGCATCGTGCGTCAGCTGATGACCTATATGATGGAAGATCCGCGCACTATCCCGAGCGTGCTGACCGCGCTGTTCTGCGCCCGTGCCATCGAACGCATCGGTGACCGCTGCCAGAATATCTGTGAAATCATCTTCTACTTCGTTAAAGGTCAGGACTTCCGCCACGTGGGCGGCGATCGGCTGGATAAGCTGCTGGCCGGTGAAGACGGCGGCAGCAACCCGGCGTAACCGCAGACAGGGCGCATCGCGGTGGCGAGCGCCCTGTTGCTCTTCCGGCGGCGGTGGCTGTTAAACTGACTGCTACTGCTACTGCTACTGCTACTGCTACTGCTACTGCTACTGCTACTGCTACTGCTACTGCTACTGCTACTGCTACTGCTACTGCTTCCCGCCTTCTGGCCTCAGGCCCTGCTCCTTTTCGCATTCTGCCCGCCCCTGACAGGTTCTGACGATCGCTTCTGCCAGTACTGGACCCGTGCGCGGTCGCCGGCGGTTATCCTTCGCCTGGTCGGGTCGTCAGATATGTCGTTAGCCTGCTAATCCCGTATACTGCGCGCACAATTGATCCTCAAGGTGTTGAATTCATGTCTGCTTCCTCCCCTGAATCGCGCGGCGTTACGCCGGGCAAAGCCATGGTCGCCGCCGTCAGCGGCTACGCAATGGACGGCTTCGATCTGCTGATCCTCGGCTTTATGCTGCCGGCCATCAGCGCCGGGCTGGTGCTGACCGCCTCACAGGCCGGTTCGCTGGTCACCTGGACGCTGATCGGCGCGGTGCTTGGCGGTATCCTGTTTGGCCACCTCAGCGACCGGCTGGGCCGCATTCGCGTGCTGACCTTCACTATCCTGATGTTTTCGCTGTTTACCGGGCTGTGTGCGGTGGCGCAGGGCTACTGGGATCTGCTGGCCTACCGCACGCTGGCGGGGATGGGGCTGGGCGGCGAGTTCGGCATTGGCATGGCGCTGATCGCCGAAGCCTGGCCGGCCAGCAAACGTAACCGCGCCTCGGCGTGGGTGGGGATGGGCTGGCAGCTCGGCGTACTGCTGGCGGCGTTTATCACCCCGCTGCTGCTGGATCTGATCGGCTGGCGCGGCATGTTTCTGGTCGGGCTGCTGCCGGCGCTGGCCTCGTTTGCCATCCGTCGTGGTATGGGCGAGCCGGAGGCCTTTACCCGCCACGTTGACGTCAATCAGGGGCTATCCTTCGCCACCCGGCTGAAGCTGCTGTTTGCCGACCGGGCCACCGGTAAGGCCAGCATCGGCATCTTTATCCTCTGCTCGGTGCAGAACTTCGGCTACTACGGGCTGATGATCTGGATGCCGAGCTACCTCTCCAGCCAGTTCGGCTTCTCGCTGACCAAATCCGGCCTGTGGACGGCGGTGACGGTGGTGGGGATGACCTTCGGCATCTGGCTGTTTGGCCTGCTGGCTGACCGCTTCGCCCGCTGGAAGATTTTCCTGATTTATCAGATTGGTGCAGTGGTAATGGTGGTGGTCTACGCCCAGCTGCGTGACCCGACGGTGATGCTGTTTACCGGTGCGCTGATGGGGCTGTTCGTTAACGGCATGATCGGCGGCTATGGCGCGCTGATCTCCGACACGTACCCGGTGAAGGTGCGCGCCACCGCGCAGAACGTGCTGTTTAACCTCGGGCGCGGCGTCGGCGGCTTCGGCCCGCTGGTGATTGGTCTGCTGGCCCTGCACTACTCCTTTGTGGCGGCGATCACCCTGCTGGCGCTGATCTACCTGCTGGATATCGTCGCCACCCTGTTCCTGCTGCCGAAGAAACAGGGCAACGACGAGGACAGCCTTGGGGCGATTGGCTGAGCCCGCTCTGCAGACGGACTGAACGCGGCGACGTTCAGTCCGTCTGCAGATGCGGCAGGCCGGATGGCGGTTCAGCCCGCCAGTGGAGGCAGCCGGCAGGAACATTCACCGCCGGGTAAGGTATTCAGCTGACCAGCGGGCGCACCGCGTCCAGATAGTGACTGAGCAGCGCCTGCATCTCCACCACCGGCTGGGTATCCGCCTTTTCACGCATCAGATAGATGCCCACCGACAGATTAGGGCTGCCGGTGGTGGTCTGCAGCGGCTGCAGGCCATACTGCGCAAAGTACCCGGCCATGCAGCGCGGATAGGTGAGCAGAATACCGTCCGAGTCGTTGACCATATCCACCGCCGCCATCAGCGAATTGCTTGACCAGATCACCCGCTCGGCCAGGTGCAGCCGGTTGCGCAGCGTGCGCTTGGCCTGCATATCGTCCATCATGTGCTGGTAGCGGCTCTCGTCCGGCGTCAGCTCCACCAGGTTGTAATCCAGCAGCTCGTGCGGTTCGATCGGGCGGCCCAGCAGCGGGTGGCCGCTGCGCACGTAGTAGCTGTCGCGGGTGGTAAACAGCGGCAGGAAACGGATCCCCGCCCCCGGGTTCAGCCCCTGGATCTCATGGCCGATAAACAGGTCGATATCGCCGCCGAGCAGCAGGTCCATCAGCCGCAGATGGTTGCCGAGATCGACGTGGATATTCACTCCCGGATGGCGGCTGCGGTAGGCGTTAAAGCTGTCGCGCACGAACATCACCCACCAGGCGTGGCCGGTGCCCATGCGCAGGCTCTGCGTCTGCCGCGCCTTGATCGAGGCCAGCTTTAGCAGCGTGTTGTCGTAGATACGCTGCATCATCTGCGCCTGCTCCAGCAGCAGTTCGCCAAATTCGGTGGTTTTCACCCCGCTGGAGGTGCGCTCCAGCAGCGGCACGCCGAGATTCTCCTCCAGTTTCTTCATGTTATGGGTCAGCGTCGGCTGACTGAGGCAGAGCTTGTTTGCTGCATGGCTCACATTTTGAAACTTCGCTACTTCGATAAACTGCCGCAAAATTTTGTCCACGATCATAGTTTCCCGCAGTGGTATAGAAAGTTTCTATAGCGTAGCGCAAATTATCGATTTCCTTCGATAGCAGGCTTTCGCTACTTTTCTTCTCAGCTGAGGTTCCGGCTGCTGACTGAGAGGAAGCCATGAAAAATGCGATTGCGGGTCTGTTTGCTGCCACGCTGGTGCTCTGCGCCGTGGCACGGGCGGATACGTTGCGAATGGAGTGTACCCCGAGCAAAGAGGGGCGGCAGTTCTGCAACGAGATCAAACAGCGCTTTGAAGCGCAGACCGGTCACACCCTGCAGTTTATTGAGCTGCCGCGCGCCTCTGACGAGAAGCTGTCGCTGTTTCAGCAGCTGTTCGCCGCCAAAGACGCCGGGGCGGTTGATCTGTTCCAGGCCGATACGGTGTGGATCGGCATCCTCAACAGGCACCTGCTGGATCTCACCGATGCGGTCGCGGATATTCGCGACGACTTCTTCCCGTCCGCCTGGCAGAACAACCTGGTGAACGGCCGGGTAAAGGCGGTGCCCGCCTTCCTTGATACCGGCGTGCTCTACTACCGCCGCGATCTGCTGGAAAAATATGGCGAGCAGCCGCCGCAAAGCTGGGCGGAGCTGACGGCCACCAGCGAACGTATTCAGCAGGCCGAACGTCAGCAGGGCCATAAGCAGTTCTGGGGCCTGGTGTTTCAGGGCAAAGCCTACGAGGGGCTGACCTGCAACGCGCTGGAGTGGATCGCCGGCAGCAACGGCGGCCGTATTATCGACCCCGATGGCACCATCACCGTCAACAACCCGCAGGCGGCCCGCTCTCTTGATATGGCAGCGGGCTGGATCGGCCATATCTCGCCGAAAGGCACGCTGGGCTACATGGAAGAGGAGGCGCGTGCGCTGTTCCAGAACGGCGATGCGCTGTTTATGCGCAACTGGCTCTACGCCTGGGTGCTGGCGCAGGACAGCAGCAGCCCGGTGCGCGGTAAGGTCGGGGTGATGCCGCTGCCGGCGGGTGAGGGCGGCCAGTCGGTCAATACGCTGGGCGGCTGGCAGTGGGCAGTCAGCGCGTACAGCAAAAACCCGCAGGCGGCGATTGCGCTGCTGAAAATTGTCAGCGACGCGCAGTCACAGAAGCGCGCGCTGGCGCTGCTCGGCCTCGCGCCGTCGCGCACCGCGCTCTATGACCAGCCTGAGGTGCTGGCGCAGGCCGCTTACCTCGGACAGCTGAAAACCATTTTCTCCCGGGCGGTACCGCGCCCGGCCACCCAGACCCGCCGCCAGTACGCCCAGGTGTCGCGGGCGACCTATAACGCCACCTTCAATGTATTACGCGGTAACAGCGATGGGGCCACCGCCGTTGCGGATCTTCAGCAGCGGCTGGAACGGATTAAAGCCAGAGAGTGGCGCTGAGCGCCCTGCAACCGAACCGGAGCTGACCGATGAAACCTGAAACCCATGCACTTCCCCCGCAGGCCGCGCCTGTGGCCTCCCCGGCGGTCGCCGCCGCGCGCGGCCGCCTTAACTGGCAACAGCGGCGGCGACGCGTCGCCTGGCTGCTGGTGGCCCCCGCGCTGCTGCTGCTGGCCGCCGTGGCGGGCTGGCCGCTGCTGCGCACGCTGTTCTACAGCTTTACCGACGCGATGCTCGACGCGCCGGAGGAGTACCGCTTTGTTGGTCTGCGCAACTACCTTGACCCGCTGGCGGACGGGCAGACCTTCGGCATTCTGGCCGATCCCCAGTGGTGGCAGGCGGTGGGCAACACCCTGTGGTTCAGCGCCATTTCGGTGTCGCTGGAGCTGCTGTTCGGCCTGCTGCTGGCGCTGCTGATGAATCAGCGTTTTCGTGGCCAGGGGCTGGTACGCACCGCCATTCTGGTGCCATGGGCGATCCCGACCATCGTTACCGCCAAGATGTGGGGCTGGATGTTCCACGACCAGTACGGGGTGATTAACGACCTGCTGCTGAAAATCGGCGTCATCAGCACGCCGCTGGCGTGGGTGGCAGAACCCGACCTGTCGATGTGGGCGGTGATTGTCGCCGACGTGTGGAAAACCACGCCCTTTATGGCGCTGATGCTGCTGGCGGCGCTGCAGCTGATCCCCGGCGACCTCTACGAGGCGGCGCGGGTGGACGGTGCCGGGGCCTGGCAGCGCTTCCGCCGCATTACCCTGCCGCTGATTATGCCGGCGCTGATCGTGGCGCTGATTTTCCGGGTGATGGACGCGCTCAGGGTGTTTGACCTGATCTACGTGCTGACCTCCAACAGCGAGGCGACGGTTTCGGTCTCCGGCTATGCCCGCGACCAGCTGGTCAGCTACCAGCAGATGGGCGCGGGATCGGCGGCCTCGGTGCTGGTGTTTATGATGGTGGCCGGCATTGCGGCCTGTTTTCTGCTGATCGGACGCCTGAACGGGCGGGAGAGAGCGTAATGAAACTGCATTCACGGCTGACTGCTCATAACGTGTTGATTTACGGCGGTGCGGCGCTGGCCTGCCTTATCTGCCTGTTCCCGTTTTACTACGCCATCGTCACCTCGCTGCGCGGCGGCCAGGCGCTGTTCCAGGTGGCGTACCTGCCGGACGGCCTGCACTGGGATAACTACCGCAACGCGCTGCTGGAGAACGGCATGGCGCGCAGCCTGTTTAACTCGCTGCTGGTGGCGACGCTGACCGTCGGCCTCTGTCTGCTGGTGTCGATCACCGCCGCCTTTGCGCTGGCGCGCATCCCGTTTCGTGGCCGCAAGTTTCTGCTGTTCACCATTCTCTGCGTGTCGATGTTCCCACAGGTGGCGGTGCTCTCCGGCATGTTTGAGCTGGTGCGCTTTCTCGGCCTGTATGACTCGGTGGGCGCGCTGGTGCTCTCCTACACCACCTTCTCGCTGCCGTTCACCGTCTGGGTGCTGACCACCTTTATGAAGGCCATCCCGCCGGAGCTGGAGGAGGCGGCGATTGTCGACGGGGCCAGCACCTGGACCATTATCACCCGCATTTTCGTGCCGATTATGGGGCCATCGCTGGTCACCACCGGACTGCTGGCGTTTATCGGCGCGTGGAACGAATTTATGTTCGCCCTGACGTTTGTCATCTCCGGTGACAAGCGCACCGTGCCGGTAGCGATCGGCATGCTGCAGGGCGCTTCGCAGTACGAGCTGCCGTGGGGAACCATTATGGCCTCCTCGGTGATCGTCACCCTGCCGATCGTGGTGCTGGTGCTGATTTTCCAGCGGCGCATCGTCAGCGGTCTGACCAACGGTGCAGTTAAAGGTTGATGTTCTTTTTTCCTCAAGGAGTTAAGCAATGGCTACAAAAATCGTATTAGTCGGGGCAGGCAGCGCGCAGTTTGGTTACGGCACCCTCGGGGATATCTTCCAGAGTACCGCGCTGTACGGCAGTGAGATCGTGCTGCACGACATCAACCCGGCGTCGCTGGCGGTGACCGAGAAAACCGCGCGGGATTTCCTCGCGGCTGAGGATCTGCCGTTTATCGTCAGCGCCACCACCGACCGGCGCGAGGCGTTGAAAGGCGCGGAGTTTGTGATTATCTCCATCGAGGTGGGCGATCGCTTTGCGCTGTGGGATCTCGACTGGCAGATCCCGCAGCAGTTCGGCATTCAGCAGGTGTACGGCGAGAACGGCGGCCCCGGCGGCCTGTTCCACTCGCTGCGCATTATCCCACCGATCCTCGACATCTGCGCGGACGTGGCCGATCTCTGCCCGGATGCCTGGGTGTTTAACTACTCCAACCCGATGAGCCGCATCTGCACCACCGTGCATCGTCGCTTCCCGCAGCTGAACTTTGTCGGCATGTGCCACGAAATCGCCTCGCTGGAGCGCTATCTGCCGGAAATGCTCGGCACCTCGTTTGACAACCTGCAGCTGCGTGCTGCCGGTCTTAATCACTTCAGCGTGCTGCTGGAGGCGCGATATAAGGACAGCGGAGCCGACGCCTACGCTGACGTGCGCGCCAGAGCGCCGGACTATTTTGCCACCCTGCCGGGCTACAGCGATATCCTCGACTATGCGCGTACCCACGGCCAGCTGGTGGAGACCGAAGGCAGCACCGAGCGCGCCTGGCTGGGCGGCCGCGACAGCGCCAAACCCTGGGCCGACCGCACGCTGTTTAAGGAGGTGCTGGCGAAGTTCAACTACCTGCCGATCACCACCGACAGCCATTTTGGCGAGTATATCCGCTGGGCCAGCGAGGTCAGCGACCATCGCGGCATTCTCGATTTCTATACCTTCTACCGCAACTACCTGGGCCACGTGCAGCCGAAGATTGAGCTGAAGATGAAGGAGCGGGTGGTGGCGATTATTGAGGGCATCCTCAGCGATTCCGGCTACGAGGAGGCGGCGGTCAATATTCCCAACCGCGGCTATATCCGCCAGCTGCCGGAGTTTATCGCGGTGGAGGTGCCGGCGATTATCGACCGCAAAGGGGTGCACGGCATCAGCGTCGATATCCCGCCGGGTATCGCCGGGCTGCTGACCAATCAGATCGGCGTACACGATCTGACCGCCGAGGCGATCCTTAACCAGTCGCGCGACCTGGTGGTGCAGGCGCTGCTGGTGGATTCGGTTAACGACAAATGCAAAGCGATCCCGGAGCTGGTCGATCTGATGATTGCCCGCCAGCGCCCGTGGCTCGACTACCTGAAGTAAACCCGTGCGCAGGGGCGGCTGCCCCTGCACAGGCTCATTGAAATCAGCAGGGGGCGTGATGGCGCAACTGACTCTGAACAAACTGCAAAAGCAGTACGGCAACCATATCCAGGTGATTAAATCGCTGGATTTACAGATTAACAGCGGCGAATTTGTGGTGATCGTCGGCCCGTCCGGCTGCGGCAAGTCAACGCTGCTGCGGATGATTGCCGGGCTGGAAGCGATCGGCAGCGGCGAGATGCTGATCGACGGCAGCCGGGTTAACGAACATACCCCGGCGGAGCGCGGCGTCGGTATGGTGTTCCAGTCCTATGCGCTTTACCCGCATATGAACGTGTTTAAAAACATGGCGTTCCCGCTGGAGATGGCCGGCGTGGATGCCGCTGAGATCGCCCGTCGGGTGAATGAAACCGCCAGCGCGCTGCAGCTGGAGCCGCTGCTGCAGCGGCGGCCGAAAGATCTCTCCGGCGGCCAGCGTCAGCGGGTGGCGATGGGGCGCGCCATCGTGCGCGAGCCGCGGCTGTTCCTGTTTGACGAGCCGCTCTCCAACCTTGACGCCTCGCTGCGCGTGCAGATGCGTATGGAGGTGGCGGCGCTGCACCGGCGGCTGCGCTCGACCATTATTTACGTCACCCACGATCAGGTGGAGGCGATGACGCTGGCCGACCGCATTGTGGTGCTGAATCAGGGGCGTATTGAGCAGGTGGGCACGCCGCTTGAGCTGTATGACCAGCCGGCCAATACCTTTGTGGCGCAGTTTATCGGCTCACCGAAAATGAACCTGATGCCGGCCACCCTGCAGCGGGCGGGGGCGGCGCAGAGCCTGGTGGCGCTGGATAACGGCAAAACCCTGCTGCTGCCGGTGGCCACCCCGCAGGCGGCGCAGGGGCAGCGCGTCAGCGTCGGCATCCGCCCGGAGCATATCCTCAGCGGCGGCGACCGCGCCTGTGAATATCAGGGCAAGGTGCTGTTCGTTGAGCAGATGGGCAATGAAACCTACCTTTATCTGGATAACGGCAGCGGCGGTGAGCCGTGGGTGGTGCGCCACCCGGATCGCCTGCGGCTGACGGCGGGCGACACGCTCGGCATTCACCTGCCGCCCGAGTGCTGCTATCTGTTTGACCCTGACGGGCAGGCGTTTCCGCGCCTGCTGCCCGCACAACCTCACTAATGTAAGGCGGTAATCTGTGAATCAGTTAACCACGGCGCGCTGGTGGAAAGAGGCGGTGGCCTATCAAATCTACCCGCGCAGCTTTATGGACAGTAACGGCGACGGCATCGGCGATCTTAACGGCATCACCGCACGGCTCGACTACCTGCAGTGGCTGGGTATTGACGTCATCTGGCTCTGCCCGATGTACCCGTCGCCGAACGACGATAACGGCTACGATATCAGCGACTATCAGGGGATTATGGCCGAGTTCGGCACCATGGCCGACTTTGACCGCCTGCTGGCGGAGGTGCACGCACGCGGTATGCGGCTGATCCTCGACCTGGTGGTCAATCACACCTCGGACGAGCACCCGTGGTTTATTGAGTCGCGATCGTCACGTGATAGCGAAAAGCGCGGCTGGTATATCTGGCGCGACGGTAAAGCGGGCCGTGAGCCGAACAACTGGGAGAGCATCTTCAGCGAATCGGCGTGGAAATATGATGCGGGTAGCGATCAGTACTTTATGCATCTGTTTTCGGCGCGCCAGCCGGACCTTAACTGGGAAAATCCGGCCACCCGCCATGCGCTGTACGACATGATGCGCTGGTGGCTGGAGAAGGGCATCGACGGCTTCCGCATCGACGCCATCTGCCATATGAAGAAGCAGCCGGGGCTGATGGATCTGCCAAACCCGCACGGGCTGGCTTACGTGCCCTCCTTCGACGCGCACCTTAACTTCCCCGGCCTGCTCGATTTTGTCGATGAGATGAGCGAGCAGGTGTTTAACCGCTACGACATTATGACGGTGGGTGAAATGAACGGCGCCTCGGCGGAGCAGGCCGAAGCCTGGGTCGGCGAGCGGCATCAGCGGCTGAATATGATCTTCCAGTTTGAGCACGTCAAGCTGTGGCAGGACAATCCGCCGCCCGCCGACGGGCCGGGCATCAACGTGCCGGCGCTGAAGCAGATCTTTACCCGCTGGCAGACGCAGCTGGAGGGGAAAGGCTGGAACGCGCTCTACGTCGAAAACCACGATATCCCGCGCGTGGTGTCGCACTGGGGTGATGATAAACAGTATCTGCGCGAGAGCGCCACGGCGATTGCCGCCATGTACTTCCTGATGCAGGGGACGCCCTTTATCTATCAGGGCCAGGAGCTGGGAATGACCAACACCCGCTTCGCCAGCCTGAATGATTTCCAGGATATCGCGGCGCGTAACCGGGCGATCAGGCTGCAGCAGCAGGGCGTGGCGGATGCCGATATCCTGGCGATGCTCAGCCGCATCTGCCGTGATAACTCGCGCACGCCGATGCAGTGGAGCGCGGAGCACAACGCCGGTTTCACCACCGGCACGCCGTGGCTGGCGACCAGCGTCAATTATCCGGCGATTAACGTTGCGCAGCAGCGGGAGGATAAGCAGTCGGTGCTCAGCTTCTACCGGGCGCTGATCGCGCTGCGTAAGGCCTCACCGGCGCTGGTTTACGGGCAGTACCAGCTGCGGCTGGCGGAGCATCCGGCGATTTACGCCTATACGCGCAGGCAGGATCGGCAGCAGTATCTGGTGCTGACCAACCTGAGCGGCGTGTCGCAGCAGGTCGATCCTGCGCAGCTGGCGTTAGAGGGCTGGCAGCGGGTGCTGGGCAACTACCCTGATGACGGCGAGCTGCAGCTGCTGCGGCCGTGGGAGGCGCGGGTGTACCGGCATCAGTAACGCCAGACGCAGAACGCAGGTTCCGCGTCTTTTTTACCGGGTTCCTGCGCTGGCGGCAGTCAAACCCGGCCCGTTAACGCGTTAATTCCCAGCCGCGCTCGCGCCACAGCGCGGGCAGCTGATCCAGCGCGGTAAACGGCGTCACCAGCGGGTGATCGATAACCGGATTGTGCGCGTCGGCGCAGTAGTAAAATACCGGGATGCCGGCAGCAATGCCGGCCTGTGCCCCGGCTTCGGAGTCATCCACCAGAATGCAGCGGCGGATATCCACGCCCATCTTCGCTGCCGCGTGAAACATTAACCCGGGTTCCGGTTTCCAGTGCTGAATATCATAGCCGCTGTACAGCCGGTCATCAAAATAGCGCCGCAGCCCGGTCAGCCCCAGCGAGTGCTGCATTTTCGGCACCGTACCGTTGGAGACCACGCACACCGGCACCGCTATCTGCGCCAGCAGCGCCTCTGCGCCGGCGATCGGCTGCAGCTCCAGGTCAAACAGCCGCGCCACCTCAGCGCGATACTCAGGCTCCAGCACGCTGACTGGCGTACTGAGCTGATGCTCGCGGCAGACGTCGGCGATAATGTCATACAGCTTCACGCCTTTGTATCTTTCAAACATGGTCTGCAGCGACAGTTGCGCGCCGTGGCGGGCAAAGGTGTTGACGTAGGCCTGGGTGCAGAGCAGTTCGCTGTCCACCAGCGTGCCGTCACAGTCAAAAAAGATGCAGTCGGGTGACATTCGTCCGTCCTTAACGGTGAGAAAAGAACCTTCACTTTACGCGATCGTGAATGGATTGCGACCCCGAATGCGCCGGGCCCCGGCGCCCGGCGGGCGCGAACAGTGTCAGAAAAATCGCGCATCCTTCGGGTACAGCAGATGCGCCATCTGGCGATAGCGCCCGGCCTCCTGCTGTTTTCCCTGATACTGCAGCACCAGGATCAGACTGGCGTAAACGTTATGATCCACCCGGTAGCGCAGATAGCCGCTGGCCCAGCGGCGGTACTCTTCCAGCAGGCGCGGATCGCGGCTGTCGTTAAAGGCCAGCAGCAGCGCAACGTGACGGTCATACTGCCAGCGATCCTGGTTCAGCCAGCGCTCTGCGGGCGACAGCTGCTGCAGTGCGGCGGGGTGCTGAAAGCCGCTAAGCTCCACGGCGGTCAGCTGCTGGTTGCCGCGCCAGATCAGGCCGGTCACCAGCACCAGCAGTGCGGCAAGCAGCCGTATGCCGTTTCTGAACAGCGGAACAACCCGCCGGTGCACAGGACGCCAGCGCCACGCTTCGCCGCTGGCACGTTCCGCCACGGCCAGCAGCAGTAAAAACAGCAGTGCATGGACGGTGGACATATAAAACGGCCACTCCAGCTGGGTGTGGATCAGCAGCGGCAGCAGCGACAGGCACAGTGCGGTTGCCTGCCCGGCGCGGCGGTCGCCGCGCGCACTCCGCCTGCGATCGGCGCGGCGTGCGCGTGCCAGCAGGCGCACGCCGGCGAACAGCAGGATCAGCATCGCCGCCAGTCCGCAAATGCCGCCCTCCACCCACCACAGCAGCACTTCGTTATGCGGGTGCTCGGCAATTTCAGTGACCCGGGTCGGGATGGGCTGGGTGACGCGAAAATGCTGGAAAGCGTATTCAAAGCTGCCGTAACCCCAGCCGCCGAGCGGGTGCTGCGCGATCATGCGCAGCGTGTCGATCAGCATGGTTCGGCGCGCGTGGTTAGACCCCTGGTGATCGATAACCGACAGCGTCATCTCACCCGACTGTAACAGGCAGAGCGCCGCCACGGTGCCGACGGTAATCAGCGCGACGGCCAGGCGGCTGCGCTGGCGATCGTAATGGCCGCACAGTGTAAACAGCAGCAGCGTTACCCCCGCGCCGCCGATCCACGCTGCCCGCGACTGCAGCCAGACCAGCAGCGCAGGAAACAGCAGCAGCAGGAGCATCAGCGCGGCCTGTCGCCAGCGCTCCCGCCGGGGACTGGGCAGGCGGAAGCCGGGCAGAATGGTCAGCAGCAGCGCCAGCCCCAGCCCGGTGGCGATAGCGCTGCCCAGCACGTTAACCTGCTGGAAGATCCCGCCGGGACGACCGTCGGTGGGGGGAACCCAGCTCAGCTGGGGGAGAAACAGCTGCAGCAGAACAATAAACGCCTCGGCTGCGATGAGCAGCAATACGCCGCTGAGCAGCCGCTGCAGGTGGCGCGGCGCGGTAAGCGGCAGCTGTAGCAGGGCAAAATAGCACAACACCGCCGTTGCCACGGCGGCCATCCGCAGGCTGGCTTTGTCAGCAAACTGCGCGTCGGTAAACGGCAGCGGCAGCAGCGCCAGCAGCGTAGCCAGCAGCAGCAGCATGCCGCCGGGGGTCAGGGTGAGATGGTGACTGCGGAGCCGTTTAAGAAAAGCGAATAACAACAGCGTAGACAGCACGAAGACGGTCAGGATATTCATCGGTAACTGCAGGCCGGTTCCCCCCAGATTCGGAGTGAACAGCGTCAGCGGAAGCAGAAAGAGTAAAACGATTGAGCCATATTTTACCATGGTGAAAATTCTCAGAGTCCCTGATGAGAAGAGCCGGGAAAATAGCAGAAATCGTCCGCTATAAAATGTCGCATTGCGCGATGGGATCGTCTGACAGCCGGTTAACCCCGCCGTAAGTACTCTGTGTGGCGTAATCCCCGTCATTTGGTGCAGAACAAGGCGCAATCGGTTGCGAAAAAACCGGCTCAGACTCATCCCAAACGGACTTTTATCGGGTAGGATAGCCCCCGACATTTTTCTCCGTTCTGGAAACACACAATGACCAATCCCGGGCTGTTACAACGGATTTTTAAACTGCAGGAGCATGGCACCACCGCGCGTACCGAGGTGATTGCCGGTTTCACCACCTTCCTGACCATGGTGTATATCGTTTTCGTTAACCCGCAGATCCTCGGCGTGGCCGGCATGAATACCCAGGCGGTGTTTGTCACCACCTGCCTGATTGCCGCCTTCGGCAGCATTCTGATGGGGCTGGTGGCTAACCTGCCGGTGGCGCTGGCACCGGCGATGGGCCTGAACGCCTTCTTCGCTTTTGTGGTGGTCGGCGCGATGGGTATTTCCTGGCAGGTGGGCATGGGTGCCATCTTCTGGGGGGCGGTCGGCCTGCTGCTGCTGACCATTTTCCGCGTGCGTTACTGGATGATTGCCAATATCCCGCTCAGCCTGCGCGTCGGCATTACCGCCGGCATCGGCCTGTTTATCGCCATGATGGGGCTGAAAAACGCCGGTATCGTGGTGCCGAACAAAGACACGCTGGTGGCGGTAGGCGATCTGACCTCGCACAGCGTGCTGCTGGGGGCGCTGGGCTTCTTTATTATCGCCGTGCTGGCTTCGCGCAACGTGCACGCGGCGGTGCTGGTCTCCATCGTGGTGACCACCGGCATTGGCCTGGCGATTGGCGACGTGAAGTACGGCGGCGTGTTCTCCATGCCGGCGGGCGTCGGTGCGGTAGTGGGTGAAGTGAACCTGAAGGACTCGCTGAACGTCGGCATGGCCGGGATTATCTTCTCGTTTATGCTGGTTAACCTGTTTGACTCCTCCGGAACCCTGATCGGCGTCACCGACAAGGCCGGGCTGACCAATGAAAAGGGCACCTTCCCGCGCATGAAGCAGGCGCTGTACGTTGACAGCATCAGCTCGGTGGCCGGTTCGTATATCGGCACCTCATCCGTAACCGCCTATATCGAAAGCTCTTCCGGCGTCTCCATCGGTGGCCGCACCGGCCTGATGGCGGTGGTGACCGGTGTGCTGTTCCTGCTGGTGATGTTCCTCTCGCCGCTGGCAGGCATGGTGCCGGCGTATGCGGCGGCAGGTGCACTGATCTACGTCGGCGTGCTGATGACCTCCAGCCTGGCTCGGGTGAAGTGGGACGATCTGACCGAAGCAGTACCGGCGTTCGTTACCGCGGCGATGATGCCGTTCAGCTTCTCGATTACCGAAGGTATCGCGCTGGGCTTTATCTCTTACTGCGTGATGAAGCTGGGTACGGGTCGCTGGCGTGAAATCAGCCCGTGCGTGGTGGTGGTTGCGCTGCTGTTCGTGCTGAAAATCGTCTTTATCGACGCGCACTGAGTGATGACCGGGTGGCCTTCGCGCTGCCCGGTTTTACCAGCGTAGCCTGAACGCTGGCTCAGTCACGGGTTGACCGGGTTAACCGTTAGTGAGAGTGCGGCGTTTTTTCCGGCGGCAGGCTGGTCAGGCGCAGCATACGCGGCCCCATATTCTGCGCCAGCACGTTGATATCCTGCAGCGATTCCCAGCTCTCCTGGCCATCGAACTCCCATAACCGCAGTCGATCGGTGCCGGGGGACAGCGCACAGGACCATACCATTACCGACTCCACATCGCACAACGCCTGAATATCGGGTGAGACCGCGGAGCGTAAACGCCCGGATGCCGGGTGCAGCCGCAGCGAGTCGTTGCCTTTCTCTCCTTCTCCGGTCAGCTTGAGGATACTCTGACGCAGCGTCCACAGCTGTGTGGCAGCCTCTATCTGGTCATTCTGTGCGCGGACCCAGGCAACTTCTGCGGAGGTCAGGCACTGAAAGTAGTGCTCCAGCGTCTGGCGGCTGTGTGCCCGTACGATCTCCATATCCAGCCCGGCGCGGCTACCCTCTTCGGCCAGCAGCACACCCACCGTATTACCGGCGTAAGCAAGGCTGAAATCGGGCAGGTCGGCATCGGCAAAAGCGGGACGTCCGTCGGTGAGGGTGGTCAGTTCGGGAAGTCTGTTAATGCCGTAGATACGCAGCAACAGCTCGGCCAGCAGGGTGCGGGCGGCAAGAAAACGGCTGCGGCGGCGTTCGTCAAAGTCGTAAGCGTACTCGACTAACGCCAGCGGCAGGCGGTGTACCCGGGGTTTGCTCTGGACCAGGGTCCAGCGCGCAAAATGACTTGCCATCTGTCGCTCCGTGAAAATGGTCGGATAATCATCAGCTCCTATTGTAAGAATTTTCTTAGGTGTTTGCATCACGCAAACGCGATTGTCGACAAAATTCGGATTTATGACCGATAAAGGGGATTGACCAGGGGGCGCGGGATGCTGTCCGGCAGCCGGTTTGCGGACCTTGCTGTCGGATGATGGCAGGCTATTGAGAGGTGTGCTGTCCGCATAGCGTGATATGCGGACGGCTGCATTAGCGTTTACAGCAGGGCGTCTATTCGTACTCGGCAAGCAGCGTGGCGGTAGCGCTGAATGCACCGGGCTTAATCGCGCCTGCGGGATTTTTGATCGGCATTGCGGACATTATCCCGTCATCTTCAGCCGGGAGAGCCAGCGGCTTGTTAAGCTGCATCGGCTGGCCGCCCTTGTAAATAAGGATCCCCAGATTATCCATATCGGTTTGCAGTGTGGCATTGTTGGTGGCAAAAGAGGCGGGCGTGCCTTTGAGGGTGAGCTGTATTGTCCTGCCCGTCATATCGCCCTTGCCGCAGTCGATTTTGTAGTAAAAAACCCGGGCATATTGTTTATCGTAGATTTTATCAATATTGATATTTTCGCCAAAATTGACTGCAATATCCCCGCCGTCCGGTGCTGTTACCTTACAGACGGGTGCAAGCACGGTGACCTTAATGGTAATGTCGGACTGGGCGGTCCCTGCCGCTGCGATACCGGTCCAGCCGGTGAGCAGACTCAGCATCAGTAGCATCGCGTGGTGAAGGCTGCCGCCCGCCGAACGAGGAGCGGGTGCGATTAACCCGGTTGTAAATTCAGTCATAGATCATCCTGAAATCGACGCTGGCGTGGTAAGCGCCCGCTTTTAGTGGGGCGGGCGTTCTGACGGGCGTAACCGTCCAGCTCAGTTGATCCTGGCCCGGTGAGAGCAACAGCGGTATTGCGCGCTGGTTAAGCGGCAGAAGCCGGCCGTGGCTGTCACTCAGCCGCAGTGCCAGGCCGCCCGTGCCCTTTACCTGCACGTACTCAGGGACATCCGCGTCGCTGTTGCCAGAAAAGTAAACCGAAACGGCGGGCTGCATACTGCTCCATGTCAGCGCGCCGGTGCGGGGATCGCGCACGGCAGAACGGCCACGTACGCACTCTTTCAGCATTAGCTTAAACGTGACCGGGGTGGCGCGATCGCCTGGATGCAGCAGCTTTGCACTGTCGGTGTTGCCGAGTTCGATGGTCTGATGCAGGCTTTCCATCTCCAGCCTGCAGGCGCTTTCCGTCAGCGATCCGTACACCTCGAGCGTGCCGCTCATCTCATCCTGAACCCGGGTCTCATCCGCCCGGACGGAGGCGATGTTAAGCCCGCCCGCCATCGCGGCCATCAGGGCCAGCGTTTGACATCCGGCGGCTCGCCTGCACGCCTGCAAAAAGAGTCCGCTTATCCTGTAATGCATCTCCCGTCTCCCTGTGGGTGCGGTGAAACAGAGTGGCCTTAGCTGCCTGATTTGCCCGTCTGGACGTGGCAGATGTTACCGGTGCAGGTAAAGCTCAATGCCGGACGGCCGCCGTAATCATCGACAAAGGTCAGCACCGGGCTGCTACCCAGCTGGCTGGCTGAAACGTTCAGTTCGCCACTGCTTTTAGGCGCGACCATCAGCGGCCTGAAGTTATCCAGCCCCTTACCGTGGCTGCTGGCCGCACCGTCAATCAGCGTGATGTAGTAGCCGGTGGGGTTATTCACCACGTAGCGATCGCCCTGGCGGGTCAGCGTCAGCTGTTCCTGAGGGCGCGGCGCGTTTTGCTGCTGGCGCAGCGTGGCGGGGCGGTAAAACAGCTTGATGCGCGTCTGCAACGCAATCTGCAGCGTGTTGGCCTTTTCGCTCTTTGGTGGGATCTCGCGCAGATTAAAGTAGTAGAGGGTTTCACGATCCTGCGGCAGCGTACTGGCTGCCGGCAACGCCTGCAGCCTGACCTGACTCTTGCTGCCCGGTTCCACGCGCTGCAGTGGCGGCAGCACCGTTAACGGCGACGCGATTTTTTTGCCCTGCGCATCTTCAATCCACGCCTGCGCCAGGTAAGGCAGCTTCGGGTTCTGATTACTGATGCTCAGGCTGACCGACTTCGCGTTGCCGTCAAACACCACACGGGTTCGGTCCAGAGCAATGGCGGCTGTTGCCTGTTGGGCGGCCAGCGCGCTGGTGAAGATCGCCAGCGCTACGATTTTTTTGGTAAACATGGAAACTCCGTTACTGATTAATATGTTAAGTGCTTAATTTTTATCTGGTGCGTCTGCACCTGCGGCGGGCAGATGGCAGGGTAGCAGCAGCATCTGGCTGAGCATGTCTTCTGGCAGGGGATCGGGGAGGCGTATTTCGCACTGCGTTTTGCCCTCCCAGCGTACCAGCATGGTTTCACCCGCTTTGATTCCACTCAGGTAAGCGCTGCCGCCGTCGTTAACCAGCCCGATATCCTGCCGGCGGGCGTTGACTACCGTGGCACCAAACGGCGGCGTGCTGCCGTCTGGCAGCTTGATGGTCGCCATCGCTTTGGCACCGGAAATCACGTTGAACTGGCGATAGCCAATCGCGCCTTCGGTCAGCGTGGCCTGCACCACAGAGGTCAGCGCTTCGGCGTTGTCGCCCAACTGGTCGAGATCGATGCGTGCGCTGTTGCGGTAATAGCTGCTGACGTCAGCCACTACCGCCTTCCCGAAGTAATTGGTGTGCACGTTGCTGCCGTAGCCCTGCACCGGGATGTCGCTCACGCCGTCGGTATCCACCAGCAGTCGGGTGCCACCCGTAATGTTGTTGCGGTGCAGCGCACCACCTCTGGCGGTGAGCGTCATGCCGCCCTGGGCCGTCAGCCCCAGGGCGGTGTAATCGTCCTGGTTATAACTGGCGTTAGCGCTGACGTGGGCGATATCGCCGTCGTGATTCCAGAAGCCACTCAGACGCGTGCCGCGACGTGCGTTACCGGCACTCAGCGAGTAGTTATCGTTGCGGTTCAGCCGGTCGTTCCAGGTCAGATTCTGGCTGTTGTCCTTACCAGCAAGGTTCATGTTGTAGCCAATGGTGCTGCTATCACCCCATGGAATGGAGAGCGAAAGATACATGCCGTCATCATTGCGCTGGTTATAGCGGTTGCGGTAAGCCGAAAGTGACAGGCTGACCGAGCGCAGATTCCACAGGTCGAAGTAGCGTGACAGCATCAGGTTGTAACGATCGTTAGCCGGCCTGTCCCAGTAAGTCTGATGCGTCCAGGTGAAGTACGACGACAGTCCGAGGTCGCGGAACTGCTTATTCAGCGTGATGGTGTACATCTGCTTGCCCTTACCGCGACGCTCACCACCGCTTTTCACGTCAAGGTACTCTGACATGCTCATATAGTCCTCCTGCGAGAAGCGGTAGCCGGCAAAGGTGATCTGGCTGTCATACTCGTCGAAGGTTTTCGCGTAGCTCAGGCGGTAGGAGCCCCCGCTCAGCGTCTTACCCTGATGCGGTAGCTGTGCCCATGACTGGGTGGCATCCAGCGACAGGGCGCCAAGGAACAGCAGGTCACGGCCAACGCCCAGCGACAGCGCGTGATATTTTCCGCCGCTGATACCGCTGCCATAAAGTGACCAGCCGTTGCTGACCCCCCAGGTAAACTCACCGGCACCAAACATCGGCCCGTTAGTACGGTGTTTCCAGTCTGAGGGTTTACCGCTGGCGACGCTGTAGCGGATAGTGCCCGGGCGAGCCAGATAGGGAATGCTCGCCGTATTGACGGTAAATGCCTGCACGCTGCCATCCTGCTCTTCCACGCGCACGTCCAGCTGGCCGGTGACCGCATCGCTCAAATCCTGAATACGAAACGGACCCGCCGCGACCTGGGATTCATACAGCACTCTGCCCTGCTGGCTGATGACCACTTTGGCATTGGTTCGCGCCACCCCGGTGACTTCAGGTGCGTAGCCGCGTAAATTCGGCGGCAACATATTGTCATCAGAACGCAGGCTGGCGCCGGTGTAACGCAAGCTGTCAATCAACCGCATATCAAGGTAATCCTCTCCCAGCGTCAGCTTTGACCGCAGCGAGGTCAGCGCACGCCAGGCGTAATAGCGGCTCCAGTCAAACGAGTGGTTTGATGAGGCGTTTGCCAGACCGCTCTGGCGATCGGCGCGGCCCTGCCAGTCGGCACGCAGACGCCAGGCCCCGAGGTTGGCACCCAGCGTACCGTTGCCGCTGATGTTAAGCTGACGGCTACCGTGGTGCTGTCTTTGTTGCTGAACGTTAAGGTTATAATCAAGCAGCAGGCCGGGAATGCCGTTGTCCCAGCTGGAAGGGGGATCCCAGTCGTCACTGGCATATTCCAGCCACGCCTGCGGAATACTGATATAGAGTGATGAGGTGGCGAGATCGCCGTTCACCTGCAGTCCTTTCAGGCTGTCTGGCTCAAGACATTGATTCTTCATCCATTTAAGATTTTTTATCACGCCTTCTTTCAGGCCGAACTTTCTGACCAGTTCAGGCGTCAGGCAGGCAACGCTCGATTTGTCATCCTGGCTGTTGGCCATAAAGGTCACCGGCATTTCTGCCAGGCTGGTTTTGTTAACCTGTACCGACATGGTGTAATCGCCGGGCATAATATAGCCCTTACGCGAGAACTGACTCAGATCAACATTTTTACGGTCGTTAATATCCAGAACGTCCATGTTGAACTGAATGTCGTCACTGGCGATTAAGTACCCTGGGAAAGACAGCGCCAGCGCAATGAAGGCGGCTAATATATTTTTCCGCTTCAGCTTCCTTGCTGATAATTGTTTCATCATGAACCTGTTTTTTGTTTTTTGGTATGAAACGTCACGGGTTGAAGTCTGGACAGTTAAAAATAATCCAGTCTGAAACGGATAGTGGCAAAATAATCACCGGCAATTAACGGTTGCTGATTTCTTACAGGCGTCAGGAAATAGCGCAACTGCATTTGATCAGGTGAAACAGTTTGTACAGGAAGTGCTTTGCCGGTGGTGGCAATGTTTCCGGCATCATCGCCTATCTGCAGCGCCACGCCTGAGGCTGTTCCCTGCAGTGTAAAGAGTGAGCCGCGACCACTCCCCTCAAAAGTTGTCTGAAATCCCTTCAGCTGCCTCTGACGGGCATCCGTGTGATCCAGCATGCAATGGATTAAATGAATCGTAAAACGCTGTGGGGTACCTCTTCCCAGGCTGGCCAGAGAGGAAACGGGCAGCGTACCAAGGCTGATACTCTGCTGCAGGTCTTTCATGGCAATGGTACAGGCGCTGTTAATAATTGTGCCCTGCATATTCACCGTTCCCTCTTCCTGCTGGGTAGCCATGGCCAGAGGGCAAAGTGACCAGACCGCCAGCATGAGTGGTGCAATACAGAAAGTGTTGCTCAAGATGAAAGACATAACCGCGTCCTGTGACAGTATCAACGTGCGGGTTGTGGCCGCACGTTGTAATTCAACGGCTAAAACTTATTCGTAAGCCATCTGGAAGTTGGCAACAGCGGTGAAATCGCCTGGGGTGATACTGGGTGATGAAGATTTGGTCGCCTGAACATAGGCTTTGAAATTCAGCGTCTGGTCACCGGCCAGCTTAACTGACTGACTGGCGCTGCCGAGGTTAAGTTTTGTTCCGGACTGATCTTCGAACATGATACCGGCATCAGAAGAGTTGCCGGTTAAGGCCAGCATTTTACTGTCTTCTGCAGCCGCGTTACCCGTGAAGGTGACCGTCACGTTATTTTTCTTGGCCGTTTCGCCAAACTCACAGTTTTCCAGTTTGATGTTGATGTCAACCGGCGTTGAATGCTTGCCTGTTTTCAGCATCGCATTGGAGATGGCACCCAGCTGAATATCTTGTTTTAGTGACTCATTGGCGATAGAGCAGGGAGCATCAATAATAGAGCCGCTGAATGAGATCTGGCCACCGCCCTGGTTGGCTGCCTGTGCCATGGAGAGAGAGCCAAAAGTCATGGCCGCGGCCAGCATGATTTTATTCAGTTTCATTTAAAATGTATCCTTACGGTGATGTGTTAAGTCTGTTCAGAAAAATGCGCCCAGGGGTAATAACTGCCAGAGATTACTCAGTTATTTACCCAGGGATTCCCCTGAAAAAGTCAATTCATATTGAACGGGATAGAAACAGTGAGTGGACAATATAAAATCAAGGTGGTTGATTTTTATATTGGTGTTTGGCTCTCAACTATCCCGCAGCGTAGTTAATGAGCCAACGCGCTGAATTCTTACACGATCCGGTTTCTATTACAAGACTCAATACTTAACGTCCGGGCGTCTTTATTATACTTCGATATTAGTATTAAATTTTAAGGGGTTTATTTTTATATAATATCGCAGTAATGATTATATTTTTTTGTGGCAGATTAAAATATCGCAAAATACGCCACCTGGCTTTAATCATCCACAAATCGGGCTATTCCCTCAGATGATCTGGCACTGATGGTTTACTGCATCACGGGTGAGGATATCAGAGGAAGGATCGCCGCTGAGTAAGGCGTTCGCAAAGGTCACCAGGCTGCCCACGTTACTGGCGCTTCCTGTCTTAAGCGGGGAACCGCCTGTGCGCCTGTGCGGCAGAGCACAGGCGCAGGAAGGAGGATTATTTGCCGATGCAGAAGCTGGAGAAGATGCGCCCGAGCAGATCGTCAGAGGTAAATTCCCCGGTGATTTCGCTCAGCGCCAGCTGGGCGACCCGCAGCTCTTCCGCCAGCAGTTCGCCGGCACGGGCACCCAGCAGCTGATCTTTGCCCTGCAGTAAGTGAGTGGCCGCTAACTCCAGCGCCTGCAGGTGGCGACGACGGGCGAGGAAGCCGCCTTCCATATTACCGGAGAAGCCCATGCTCTCCTTAAGGTGGCTGCGAAGCACCTCAACGCCGTCGCCGGTGCGGGCCGACAGGCGAATCAGTGAGTGACCATTTACTTCACTCAGCCCCAGCGCTTCGCCGGTGCTGTCGGCCTTATTGCGCACCACGGTGATCGGCAGGCTGTCCGGCAGGCGGGCGATAAAGTCCGGCCAGATCTCCGCCGGCCCGGTGGCCGCCGTGGTGGTGCCGTCCACCATAAACAGCACGCGATCCGCCTGTTCGATCTCGTTCCAGGCGCGTTCAATGCCGATACGTTCCACTTCGTCACTGGCGTCACGCAGCCCGGCGGTGTCGATAATATGCAGCGGCATGCCGTCGATATGAATATGCTCGCGCAGCACGTCGCGGGTGGTGCCGGCAATGTCGGTAACGATGGCGGCTTCACGACCGGCCAGCGCGTTGAGCAGGCTGGATTTGCCGGCGTTCGGTCGCCCGGCGATCACCACCTTCATCCCTTCACGCAGCAGGCTGCCCTGGCGTGCTTCGGCGCGCACGCCGTCAAGTTCACCGATCACCGCATTCAGCTGCGCTTCTATTTTACCGTCGGAGAGGAAGTCGATCTCCTCATCCGGGAAATCAATAGCCGCTTCCACGTAGATGCGCAGGTGAGTAAGTGCTTCCACCAGACCGTTGACCCGCTGCGAAAATACCCCCTGTAGCGAGTTAACGGCTGAGCGTGCCGCCTGTTCGGAACTGGCGTCAATCAGGTCGGCAATGGCTTCCGCCTGCGCCAGGTCCAGTTTGTCGTTAAGAAATGCGCGCTCAGAGAATTCGCCAGGGTTGGCAATGCGCAGCCCCGGCAGCGCCACGATGCGCTTCAACAGCAGGTCGAGGATCACCGGGCCGCCGTGCCCCTGTAGCTCCAGCACGTCTTCACCGGTAAAGGAGTTGGGACCGGGGAACCACAGCGCAATTCCCTGGTCGAGCACGCTGCCGTCGGCGTCACGGAACGGCAGGTAGTCGGCGTAGCGCGGCTTCGGCAGCTTGCCCAGCAGCAGCTGTGCCACCTCTGCGGCCTTCTGACCGGAAATACGCAAAATACCGACGCCGCCGCGGCCTGGCGGCGTCGCCTGGGCGACGATTGTATCGCTGTGGCTCATGTTGAATTCTCTTTCGGATGCAAAAAAAAAGGCGGTCATAATGACCGCCTTATTGTACTCACTGTGCCTGTCCGGGTCGATGCTGACCGTTTACGCCGGCAGGTAACAGCGAATTACGCCTTCTTCTTGTCGCGGCTGTGCAGACCGCGTTTTTCCAGCCCGCGGTAGATCAGCTGCTGCTGCAGAATGGTCACCAGGTTGCTGACGATGTAGTACAGCACCAGGCCAGACGGGAACCACAGGAAGAACACGGTGAAGATCACCGGCATAAAGGTCATGATCTTCTGCTGCATCGGATCGGTGACGGTGGTCGGCGACATCTTCTGAATGAAGAACATCGTGATACCCATCAGGATCGGCAGGATGTAGTACGGGTCCTGTGCAGAGAGGTCATGGATCCACAGCGCGAACGGCGCGTGACGCAGTTCCACCGAACCCATCAGCATGTAGTAGAGGGCCAGGAAGATTGGCATCTGGATAACCAGCGGCAGGCAGCCGCCCAGCGGGTTAACCTTCTCGCTCTTGTACAGCGCCATCATCTCCTGACTCATGCGCTGTTTATCGTCGCCTAAACGCTCACGCATCGCCTGAATTTTCGGCTGCAGCATGCGCATTTTCGCCATCGAGGTGTACTGCGCCTTCGTCAGCGGGTACATGATACCGCGCACGATAAAGGTGATAACGATAATCGAGAAGCCCCAGTTGCCGATAAAGCTCTGCAGGAACTTCAGCAGCTTAAACAGCGGCTGGGAGATAAACCACAGCCAGCCGTAATCCACGGTCAGATCCAGGTGTGGTGCCACAGCAGCCATTTTGTCCTGAATTTCCGGGCCCACCCACAGGGTGGCTTTCAGCTCCTGCTGAGAACCCGCCGCGATGGTCACCGGTGCAGATTTATAGCCGATCGCCGCAATGCCGTTACCAAGGTTGCTGGTGTAAAGGGTGTTGGCACCGGCAGTCTGCGGTACCCAGGCGGTCGCGAAGTACTGCTGCAGCATCGCCACCCAACCGTTGTTGGTGGTGGTGCTCAGGTTTTCGTTGTCGCTGATTTTGTCGAACTTGTACTTCTCGTAGTTGGTCTCACTGCTGGAGTAAGCCGCGCCACGGAAGGTGTGCAACGCAAAGTTGTTGCTGCCGGTATCGCGATGCTTAGGCAGGTCGATAGTCTGCTTCAGCTGACCAAACATCGACACTTCCAGCGGCTGCTGGCTGGCGTTATTGATCTGATAGTCGACGCTGATGGCATATTCGCCACGCTTCAGCACGAAGGTTTTGGTGTAAACCGCGCCGTTTTCAGCGGTAAAGGTCAACGGAATACGCAGTTCGCTCTGGCCATCGGCCAGCGTGAAGCTTTCCTGCGCGCTGGTGTACAGCGGGCGGGCACCGTTAGCCGGGTTGTCCGGGCCGTTACGACCGGTCAGGCCGCTCTGCGCCTGATACTGGAAGGCCGGGGTGTTTTCCAGCAGCAGGAACGGCTGGTCAGAACCCAGGGTATCCGGGTAGGTCAGCAGCTGTGCCTGTTCGATATCGCCACCGCGGGTATTGATATGCAGTGACAGGACATCTGTCTTCACGGTAATAGTTTTGCCCTGGCCGCTGGCGGGTACTGCCTGGCTGGCGGTATCACCCGCTGCACTGGTCGTGTTCTGGGTAGTCTGGGTCTGCAGTGGCTGCGGAGCGTGGTCCGTCTGCCAGGCTTGCCAGATCATGAAGGACACGAACAGAAAAGCGATGAGGAAAAGATTGCGTTGCGAATCCATCGTTAATGTTCTCAGTTATCGTCGGTTTTCGGCGGCACCGGGTCGTCGCCACCCGCATGAAGAGGGTGGCATTTTAATATGCGTTTCATCGTCAACCAACTGCCTTTTAACACCCCAAACCGTCGCAATGCTTCAATGCCGTATTGCGAACAGGTGGGGTGAAAACGGCAGTGGGGGCCTAACAGCGGGCTGATTACGCGTTGGTAAACGCGAATCAGCCCGATCAGGAGCCGCGAGCCAGGCGACAATGACGACGCCATAGTTTCTCCAACGCTTCCGTCAACGCATGGTTATCCAGGTCGGCCACTCCTTTTTTCGCCACGATGACAAAATCCATGGCGGGGAGTTCGTGTTGACGCAGACGAAAGCTTTCGCGGGTCAATCGCTTGATCCGGTTACGTTCATGCGCGCGTTTCACGTGTTTTTTGGCGACGGTAAGACCGATGCGGGGATGCCCCAGCTGGTTCAGGCGGCCGAGAATGGTGATTTGCGGCGTGCCAGCCCGTTGTGGCTGCTGGAAGACGAAAGTGAAATGAGTGGGAGTTAACAAACGTAACTCCCTGGGAAATGCGAGCTTAACCACTCAGCGGTTAGCTTTTGTTACTTAGAAACGGTCAGACGAGAACGGCCTTTAGCACGACGACGTGCCAGAACCTGACGACCATTTTTATTTGCCATACGAGCACGGAAACCGTGTGAACGGTTGCGCTTCAGTACGGACGGTTGAAAAGTGCGTTTCATGGCGATTTCTACCTAAACTTGAAAAATTTCACTTGGTGACGCGTTAACCGGTCCGAAAACTGACCCGACGCCTCAGTGTGTCTTTAATAAAGAGGCGGGATTGTAATAATTGTACAGTCCGGAGTCAATTTACTTCGCGCAAAAGCACGTCATGATTGCCCGTAGTGGCTCGCAAAACTATCCAAAAAGGGCAAGGCGCAACATACCGGGGCAAGAATTATACGGCCTCCGCTACAAAGCGCAAGGATCGTGCAGGATCTTCCGGCGATCCGTTGCCGGTGCCACTGCCGCAATAGCGTGACGGCAGCCGAATTTTTTCCGCAATTACCACGATCGCTCCCCCCTTTTGTCACAGGTAGCGTAAACTTATCCCCGCCGTAACAGCCTGTGGATAAATTGGATCAAAACTGTGTAGAAAGTGAAGATCTCTGCGGCGCTTTGCGCTATGATCCGCCCTTCCGCTAACGATCCTCCAGGACGTCACCCCGCGATCCCCATGTACAGGGGTGGGTGCAGGCCCCTTTCACTGGAACAGCAGCTTCAGCCTTGAAGGGTGTAGCGGAGTAACCGCATATAGCGGTTCGCATGCGACTCATCAGCATGCGTCAACAATGATGAAATTATCGCTTCAGTGTTTTTTCTTATCGAATTTTTTCGAGTGGAGTCCGCCGTGTCACTAACGCTCTGGCAACAGTGCCTTGCCCGCTTGCAGGATGAGCTCCCTGCCACAGAATTCAGCATGTGGATACGCCCACTGCAGGCCGAACTGAACGACAACACGCTGGCCTTATATGCCCCAAACCGTTTTGTGCTCGACTGGGTTCGGGATAAATACCTGAACAACATCAACGGCCTGCTTAACGAGTTTTGTGGTGCTAACGTGCCATTGCTGCGTTTTGAAGTCGGCAGTAAGCCGGTCGTCCAGCCCGCGGCGCAGCGGGTGCTGGCCAGTGCGCAGAGCAGCGCACCGCAGCAGGGGCACCGCCCGGCGCCGGCACGCCCAAGCTGGGACAGCATGCCTGCCCCGGCCGAGCTGTCGTACCGCTCGAACGTTAACACCAAACATAACTTCGACAACTTCGTTGAGGGTAAATCGAACCAGCTGGCGCGCGCGGCGGCGCGTCAGGTGGCGGATAACCCGGGCGGCGCGTATAACCCACTGTTCCTTTACGGCGGCACCGGCCTTGGTAAAACCCACCTGCTGCATGCGGTGGGCAACGGCATTATGGCGCGTAAGCCGAATGCCAAAGTGGTCTATATGCACTCCGAGCGTTTTGTGCAGGATATGGTGAAGGCGCTGCAGAACAACGCGATTGAAGAGTTCAAACGCTACTACCGTTCGGTGGATGCATTGCTGATCGATGACATTCAGTTCTTTGCCAATAAAGAGCGCTCGCAGGAGGAGTTTTTCCACACCTTCAACGCGCTGTTAGAGGGCAATCAGCAGATCATTCTGACCTCCGATCGCTATCCGAAAGAGATCAACGGGGTGGAAGATCGTCTGAAGTCGCGCTTTGGCTGGGGGCTGACCGTAGCGATCGAACCGCCGGAGCTGGAAACCCGCGTGGCGATCCTGATGAAAAAGGCCGATGAGAACGACATTCGTCTGCCGGGCGAAGTGGCCTTCTTTATTGCTAAACGCCTGCGATCCAACGTGCGTGAGCTGGAAGGGGCACTGAACCGGGTGATTGCCAACGCCAACTTTACCGGCCGTGCGATCACCATCGATTTCGTGCGCGAGGCGCTGCGCGATCTGCTGGCGCTGCAGGAGAAACTGGTGACCATCGACAATATTCAGAAGACCGTGGCTGAATATTATAAAATTAAGGTGGCTGACCTGCTCTCCAAACGCCGCTCGCGTTCCGTGGCCCGCCCGCGTCAGATGGCGATGGCGATGGCGAAAGAGCTGACGAACCACAGCCTGCCGGAAATCGGTGATGCTTTCGGGGGTCGTGACCATACCACCGTGCTGCATGCCTGCCGTAAAATTGAGCAGCTGCGCGAAGAGAGTCATGACATTAAAGAAGATTTCTCAAATCTAATCAGAACATTATCTTCCTGACTATGAAATTTATTGTAGAACGTGAGCAGTTACTCAAACCCTTACAACAGGTCAGCAGCCCGCTGGGCGGACGCCCGACTCTGCCGATCCTCGGTAACCTGCTGCTGCAGGTGAATGACGGCACGCTGCTGTTAACCGGGACCGACCTGGAAATGGAAATGGTCGCCCGCGTGGCACTGACCCAGGATCACCAGCCAGGTGCCACCACGGTGCCGGCGCGTAAGTTCTTTGATATTTGTCGCGGCCTGCCGGAAGGCGCCGAGATCACGGTGATGCTGGATGGCGAAAGAATGCTGGTGCGCTCCGGCCGCAGCCGCTTCTCGCTCTCCACCCTGCCCGCCAGCGACTTCCCGAACCTGGATGACTGGCAGAGTGAGGTCGAATTCACCCTGCCGCAGGCGACCCTTAAGCGGCTGATCGAAGCGACGCAGTTCTCAATGGCCCATCAGGACGTGCGCTACTACCTGAACGGCATGCTGTTCGAAACCGAAGGGGAAGAGCTGCGTACCGTAGCCACCGACGGCCACCGTCTGGCGGTGTGCTCAATGCCGGTGGGGCAGCCGCTGCCGAACCATTCGGTGATCGTGCCGCGTAAAGGGGTGATTGAGCTGGTGCGCCTGCTGGACGGCGGCGACACGCCGCTGCAGGTGCAGATCGGCAGCAACAATATCCGCGCCCACGTCGGTGACTTTATCTTTACCTCGAAGCTGGTTGACGGCCGTTTCCCGGATTATCGCCGCGTATTGCCGAAAAATCCGGATAAAACCCTCGATGCCAGCTGCGACCTGCTTAAGCAGGCCTTCTCGCGTGCCGCAATCCTCTCTAACGAGAAGTTCCGCGGCGTACGCCTCTATATCAGCGAAAATCAGCTGAAAATTACCGCCAACAACCCGGAGCAGGAAGAAGCGGAAGAGATGCTGGACGTCACCTACGGCGGCACCGATCTGGAAATCGGCTTTAACGTCAGCTACGTGCTGGACGTGCTCAACGCGCTGAAGTGCGAAAACGTGCGCCTGCTGCTGACCGATTCGGTCTCCAGCGTGCAGATTGAGGATGCAGCCAGCCAGTCGGCGGCCTATGTTGTCATGCCGATGCGCTTATAAGCGGCCTGGCCTGCCATTTTCGTCCGGGCAGCGCTCAAACACCTTACGTAGCTGGGTACGCTATGGGTTTTGCGCGCTGGCCCTACGCAAACAGGCTGCGATAGCGATGGCCGGGTTCGGTGTGATAGAGAAATAAACGGCCAGTGCGTTTAAAATACACGACATTGATTTGCTGTAGCTTTGATTTTCCTACGCATTAACGCCGGCCGGTCAACACCTTTACTCTCTGCGGAATCACTGCATTTATGGCTTTAACCCGCCTTCTGATCAAAGACTTCCGTAATATCGAACATGCGGACCTGGCACTGGCACCGGGATTTAATTTTCTGGTCGGCCCCAACGGCAGCGGCAAAACCAGCGTGCTGGAAGCTGTCTACACCCTCGGGCACGGCCGGGCGTTTCGCAGCCTGCAGGCCGGGCGGGTGATCCGCCACGAGCAGGAAGCCTTTGTGCTGCACGGGCGCATTGCCGGCGCGGAGCGTGAGGTATCGGTCGGGCTGACCAAAAATCGTAACGGTGACAGCAAGGTGCGCATTGATGGCAGCGACGGCCACAAGGTGGCGGAGCTGGCGCAGATGCTGCCGATGCAGCTGATCACGCCGGAAGGTTTCACCCTGCTCAACGGCGGGCCAAAATACCGGCGTGCCTATATCGACTGGGGCTGTTTTCACAACGAACCGGGCTTTTTCACCGCCTGGAGCAACCTGAAGCGCCTGCTGAAGCAGCGCAACGCCGCGCTGCGCCAGGTGTCACGCTATCAGCAGATCCAGGCCTGGGATCGCGAGCTGGCCCCGCTGGCGGAGCAGATAAGCGCCTGGCGTGCGGCCTACGGCGAAGCGATCGCCGCGGATATTAACGCCACCTGCGCGCAGTTTCTGCCCGAGTTTCAGCTGAGCTTCTCCTTTCAGCGCGGCTGGGACAAAGAGACCGGTTACGCCGACCTGCTGGAACGCAGCTTTGAGCGCGATCGGGCGCTGACCTACACCGCCAGCGGCCCGCACAAGGCCGACTTCCGCATCCGCGCCGAGGGCATGCCGGTGGAAGATCTGCTGTCGCGCGGCCAGCTTAAGCTGCTGATGTGCGCACTGCGGCTGGCACAGGGTGAGTTTCTCACCCGACAGAACGGGCAACGTTGCCTGTATCTGATAGATGATTTTGCCTCTGAGCTGGATGAAACCCGTCGCCACCTGCTGGCGTCGCGGCTGAAGGCCACTCGGGCCCAGGTTTTCGTCAGCGCTATCGCGCCTGAACAGGTGTTCGATATGACTGACGAAAAGGGCAAGATGTTCCACGTGGAACAGGGTAAAATAGCGGTTCAACCTGAAGATTAAACGAGCGAGAAAAGTTGATGTCGAATTCTTATGACTCCTCCAGTATCAAAGTTCTCAAGGGGCTGGATGCGGTACGCAAGCGCCCGGGTATGTATATCGGCGATACGGATGACGGCACCGGTCTGCATCACATGGTATTCGAGGTCGTGGATAACGCCATTGACGAAGCACTCGCCGGTCACTGCTCTGATATTCTTGTTACCATTCATGCGGATAACTCTGTCTCCGTCATCGATGACGGCCGTGGTATTCCAACCGGTATTCACCCGGAAGAGGGTATCTCTGCCGCTGAAGTGATCATGACCGTGCTGCACGCCGGCGGTAAGTTCGACGACAACTCGTATAAAGTGTCCGGCGGCCTGCACGGCGTGGGCGTCTCGGTGGTGAATGCCCTGTCTGAAAAGCTGGAGCTGACCATCCGTCGTGAAGGCAAAGTGCACCAGCAGGTCTACGTTCACGGTGTGCCGCAGGCCCCGCTGAGCGTGACCGGTGAAACCGACCTGACCGGTACCCGCGTGCGCTTCTGGCCAAGCCATCAGACCTTTACCAACGTCACCGATTTCGAATATGAGATCCTGGCTAAGCGTCTGCGTGAGCTGTCGTTCCTGAACTCCGGCGTGTCGATCAAGCTGGAAGATAAGCGCGATGGTAAAACCGACCACTACCACTATGAAGGTGGTATCAAGGCGTTTGTTGAGTATCTGAACAAAAACAAAACCCCGATCCACCCGAATGTGTTCTATTTCTCTACAGAGAAAGACGGCATTGGTGTGGAAGTGGCGCTGCAGTGGAACGACGGCTTCCAGGAAAACATCTACTGCTTTACCAACAACATCCCGCAGCGCGACGGCGGTACCCACCTGGTCGGTTTCCGCACCGCGATGACCCGTACCCTGAACGCCTATATGGATAAAGAGGGTTACAGCAAGAAGGCCAAGGTTAGCGCCACCGGTGACGATGCGCGTGAAGGCCTGATTGCCGTGGTGTCGGTGAAGGTACCGGATCCGAAGTTCTCCTCACAGACCAAAGACAAGCTGGTCTCCTCTGAGGTGAAATCGGCGGTTGAGCAGCAGATGAACGAACTGCTGGCTGAATACCTGCTGGAAAATCCGGGCGATGCTAAAATCGTGGTCGGCAAAATCATTGATGCGGCCCGCGCCCGTGAAGCCGCGCGCCGCGCCCGCGAAATGACCCGCCGTAAAGGCGCGCTGGATCTCGCCGGCCTGCCGGGCAAGCTGGCGGACTGCCAGGAGCGCGATCCGGCGCTGTCTGAAATCTACCTGGTGGAGGGTGACTCTGCGGGCGGTTCTGCCAAGCAGGGACGTAACCGTAAAAACCAGGCGATTCTGCCGCTGAAGGGTAAGATCCTTAACGTTGAGAAGGCGCGCTTCGATAAGATGCTCGCCTCGCAGGAAGTGGCCACGCTGATCACCGCGCTGGGCTGCGGCATCGGTCGTGACGAGTACAACCCGGACAAGCTGCGCTACCACAGCATCATCATCATGACCGATGCGGACGTCGACGGCTCGCACATCCGTACCCTGCTGCTGACCTTCTTCTACCGCCAGATGCCGGAAATCATCGAGCGTGGCCACGTCTACATCGCGCAGCCGCCGCTGTTTAAGGTGAAGAAGGGCAAACAGGAGCAGTACATCAAGGATATGGACGCGATGGACGAGTATCAGATCGCCATCGCCCTCGACGGTGCCTCCCTGCACGCTAACGCCAGCGCCCCGGCGCTGGGCGGCGCGCCGCTGGAGAGCCTGGTGGCCGAGTTCAACAGCACGCGTAAGATGATTAAGCGTATGGAGCGTCGTTATCCGTCTGCGCTGCTGAACGCGCTGATCTACAATCCGACCCTCGGCGATCTGGCGGCACAGGCCCCGGTGCAGAGCTGGTTAGACGGCCTGGTCGCTTACCTGAACGACAACGATCAGCACGGCAGCAGCTATGCCGGCGTGGTGCGCGAGAACCGCGAACTGCATATTTTTGAACCGGTGCTGCGCGTGCGTACCCACGGCGTCGACACCGACTACCCGCTGGACAACGAGTTCGTGCTGGGCGGCGAATACCGTAAGATCTGCGCGCTGGGCGAGAAGCTGCGTGGCCTGATCGAGGAAGACGCCTTTATTGAGCGCGGCGAGCGCCGTCAGCCGATTGCCAGCTTCGAGCAGGCGATCGACTGGCTGAGCAAAGAGTCACGCCGTGGCCTGACCATTCAGCGCTATAAAGGGCTGGGTGAGATGAACCCGGACCAGCTGTGGGAAACCACCATGGATCCGGACAGCCGCCGCATGCTGCGCGTGACCGTGAAGGATGCGATTGCCGCTGACCAGCTGTTCACCACCCTGATGGGTGATGCGGTAGAACCGCGCCGCGCCTTTATCGAAGAGAATGCGCTGCGCGCGGCCAATATCGATATCTAAGCGCTAACCCGCTGTTGTTGATAATAAAAAAGCAGATCTTCGGATCTGCTTTTTTTTCGTCTCGCTTTTCCTTCATGTTAAGCGCATCGACATATTCAGATAACGTGTCGAAAAAATGCGAAAATTTCGACACGTTCTTCCTTCATGTTAAGTGCATCAACATATCCGCATAACGTGTCGAAAAAATGCGAAAATTTCGACACGTCGTTTTCATGCCCGGCATTACCTCCTATGATGACAGGAGCGCAATAATCGGAAAACCCTATGAGCTGGCACGCAGAACACCCTTACAACCGGCTTCCACCGTTACCCCAACAGGGTGACGTGCTGGAGAATATCGTTACGCTCAAGGCCTGCATCCGGGCGCGTGCCGCGCTGGCAGAGCTGAAACAGGCGGGTGAACTTCTGCCTAACCAGGGGCTGTTGATCAATCTCCTGCCGCTGCTGGAAGCGAAAGACAGCTCCGAGATCGAGAATATCGTGACGACCTCGGACAAACTGTTTAAATATGCCGCCGAAGACACGCTGGCTGATGCCGCCACCAAAGAAGCACTACGCTATCGTACGGCGCTGTACCAGGGATTCCTGGAAATTGAGCGACGTCCGCTGTGTGTCACCACCATGATTCAGGTATGCAGCATCCTGAAATCGACAGATATGGACATTCGTCGGGTGCCGGGAACGGCATTGCGCAACTCGGTGACGGGGGCAGTGATCTATACCCCGCCAGAAGGCGAAGGGGTCATTCGCGACCTGCTGGCTAACTGGGAAGCCTTTCTTCATCAGGAAGATGATATCGATCCGTTAGTGAAGATGGCGGCGGCCCATTATCAGTTTGAGGCTATCCACCCGTTTGGCGATGGCAACGGTCGTACCGGGCGTATTCTCAATATTCTGTATCTTATTGAGCAGGGGCTGCTTAGCCTGCCAATCCTCTATTTAAGCCACTATATCGTGCGTAACAAGCAGGACTATTACCGCTTTCTCATCGGTGTAACCCGCGACCAGGACTGGCAGCCGTGGATTTTATATATGCTGAGCGCCGTAGAGCACACCTCACAGTGGACCACCCGCAAAATTGCTGCCGCGAGGGAGCTGATCGAGCATACCACCGGGTATATTCGCCAGCAGCTGCCAAAAATCTACAGTCACGAGCTGGTTCAGGTGATTTTTGAGCAGCCTTACTGCCGCATCAGCAATCTGACCGACAAGGAAATCGTCAGCAGGCAAACGGCTTCCGTGTATCTGAAGCAGCTTTGCGATATCGGGGTACTGACGGAATTAAGGTCTGGAAAAGAGAAGCTGTTTGTTCACCCTAAGCTGGTAACGCTGATGACCCAGGAGAGCAATCATTTCACGCGTTACCAGCATGAGTAGCCATGCTTACACCTTTCTCAGCCCGCCCGGCTCAGGTGCGTCTTCTGCCGCGGCGTCATGCAGATCGCAGCTGCGCGGCAGCGTGGCGGCAATCAGCCCGGCAATAGTTAGCGACCCGGCCAGCACGCAGATGGCGGTGCTCTGGCCGTACAAATAGATCACCATTCCCACCAGCCACGGGCCGACAAAGCCGCCGAGGTTGCCGAGTCCGTTAATCACCCCGCGTGCGCTGCCCGCCAGCTCCGGCGAGGCCAGCCGACCGGGCATTGACCAGAACGGGCTGGTGGCCGCTTTCAGGAAGAAGCCGCAGACGATCAGCGCAATATAGGCGGCAACCACATGCTGGTGCAGCACCACCGAGGCCAGCAGCGCGGCGGCGAAGCAGAACAGTGAGATCATTACCCACTGGCGGCGCTTGCCGCTGCGGTCGCTGAACAGCGAAATGGTATAAATCCCGGCGATGGTGGCGACAAACGGCAGCACCGCCAGCAGGCCAACGCCGGTCATATTTGCCCCGGTCAGGTTGCGCAGGATGGTCGGCAGCCACAGGGTGTAACCGTAATCGCCGGTCTGGTAGAAGAAGTTCAGCAGCACCAGCTTACGCAGGCCCGGGTTGCGGAATACGTCGATAATGCGCGCTTTGCCGGGGGGCGATTTTTTCTGCCGGGCTGCCCGTTCCTGTGCCAGGGTGGTGACCAGATAGTCGCGCTCGCTATCGGGCAGCCAGCGCGCCTGCTGCGGCCGGTCGGCCACCATCAGCCACCACATCAGCAGCACAGCCCCGGAGAGCACGCCTTCAATAATAAACAGCCAGCGCCAGTCGAACGTGTTGATCAGCAGCCCGGAGAGCGGGGCGGTGACCATGCCGCCCAGCGGCGCAAACATCATCACGCAGGCGTTGGCGCGGCCCAGCTCACGCTCCGGGAACCAGTTGCCGATCATCGTCAGCACCACCGGCAGCATGCCGCCTTCGGAAACGCCGAGAATAAAGCGCAGCGCCAGCAGCTGCCAGTGATTAGTGACGAAACCGGTGGCAATGGACACCACCATCCACGCCGTCAGCGACCAGGCGATAAAGCGTTTGCCGCTGCCGTTCACCGCCGTGCGGCCCCCCGGCACCTGCAGAAACAGGTAGCCGATAAAGAAGATGCCGCTGGCGATGCCGGCCATCTGGCTGGTGATCGCCAGATCCTGCTCCATGCCGCCGGGCAGAGCAAAGCTGATGTTCACGCGATCCATAAACGACACGATGCAGGTAATCAAAATCGGCACAATCACGCGCCACCAGCGCGTTGCGGGTATCTTATTATGCATGTCGGCCCCTCACTTCGGGTTGAGATAAACCGCGCCTGCGTCAGCGGCAGGGGATCTCCCCTGGCCGTGACCTCCCTGCGCGACGGAAATTCAGCTGCTACAGGGGCTTATTAAAGAGGAATTGCAAGATTAAATCGTGACCAGGCTCACGCTGAATCGTGTTAGAAAACTGTGTTACCAACGGCGTGATCGCGGAGGGATAATCGGCGGGTGCGGGTGCGGGTGCGGGTGCGGGTGCGGGTGCGGGTGCGGGTGCGGATGCAGATGCAGATGCAGATGCAGATGCAGATGCAATTGCTGGTGCGGGTGCTGATATGGATGCTGATGCTGGTACGGGGAGAGGCGCGTCTCCCCGCCGTCAGAGCGTGTCGCCGGCGAACAGGCGATAGGGCAGAGTGACCGACTCTTCTGTCGGCAGGTTATTGACCCTGCTGATCAAAATCTCAGTCGCCACTTTTCCCATCTCAAAGCGCGGAGTGATAACGCTGGCCAGCTTTGGCCGGGTCAGCTGGCCGATCTCAAGGCCGTGAAAGCCGACAATCGCCATCTGCTGCGGCACGGCGATCCCCTGCTGCCTGCACGCCTGCAGCACGCCAACGGCGAGGTCGTCATTGGTACAGAAAATGGCGTCCATAGCCGGATAACGCTGGCGTGCCAGCGCCATCATGTCATGGCCTGCGGAGACCGACGAGATTTTATGCGGAGTGATTCGCCCGGCGGAGAGGCCCGCCGCTGTCATGGCGTCGCGGTAACCTGCATAGCGTTGTTCGTCACGCAGATCGGCCATTGAGCCAAACCACACCGGCTTGCGGCCGCCGGCAATCAGCCGCTGCGTCATCTCGTAAGCGGCCTGACGGTTATCGAAGCCGACGTTAATCCGCCCGGCGGTGGTTGCCAGCCCCATCACCTCCGCTACCGGCACGCGTGCGCCGCTGAGGTACTTCTCAGCCCGCAGCGTATGCACCGTTTCGGTCAGCAGGATGGCGGCGACGTTGCAGGCCAGCACCGTGGCGATCTGCTCCTCTTCGCGCTGCAGATCGTATTCGTAGTTCATCACCAGCGTCTGCCAGCCTTCGGCGGCGGTAACGGACTCAATGCCCGCCAGCAGGTCGGCAAAAATCTGATTATGAAATGAGGGGATGATCACCCCAATGCGCGGCTGAACCTGGCTTATCACCTGCGGATTGTCGGCATCGCGCTGATAGCCAATCTCCACCATCACGGCGGCAATGCGTGCGGCCGTCTCTTTGCCCACCTTGTGCGGCGTACGCAGATAGCGGCTGACGGTCATTTTGGTCACATCGGCCAGCGATGCGATGTCATCTAAGGTGATACGCGGTAATTTCATGTTGTCCTCCTGCGGTTCATCAGCGGAGCCACGTGCGTCCCTGAACGGCAAAGGGGAAGCCGAACGCTTCCCCCCTGGTATCACTTAGCGCCGTCTGGCGCGGTACAGCACCAGCAGCAGGATCAGCACCACCACTACCGCGCCGCCCGGCAGGATCCACGGCTGCAGCTGCGCCAGCAACGGCGGATGGCCGCCTTTGCGCACCCAGGCCACGTCACCCGCCGTCACTTCACCGGCAGGATTGCCGTAATGCTGGCGAACATAGTTGCTGATGTCCGCCACCTGCTGATCGCTCAGCTTGTCGACGTAAGAGGGCGAGCTGAAGCCGGGCATCAGTACCTCGCCGTCGGCCGTTTTCCGCTGCACGCCAAAAAGAATGGCGGCAATCAGGTTGTTCGGGCTCTGCAGACCGGTGGCGGTGTTGTGGAACAGCGACGGATACGCCTGGTTCTGGCTGCCGGCACCGTCCGGCTGGTGGCAGCTGGCGCAGTTGCCGCTGAACAGCGCCGCGCCGTTAGTCAGGCTGTTACTGGCGGTCGCCGGGTTACGCCCGCGCACGCTGTTCTCCACGTTATCCGCCTGACCCCAGGCGTGAGCCGGGCGTGTGTCGCCCTCGTCGCGCAGCGGAGCCGTGCTCTTCAGATAGGTGGCGATCGCCTGCAGATCGTCGTCCGGCAGATACTGCAGACTGTTTTCCACCGCTTCCGCCATGCCGCCCGCCGCCTGATTTTTCCCGGCGGCACGGCCGGTTTTCAGGTACTGCACCAGCTCATCGTCGCGCCAGCCGCCGATACCGCTGATCGGGTCCGAGGTGATATTCGGCGCGTACCAGCTGCCCAGCGGACCACCGGCCAGCGGTAGCGCGCTTTTCTCCTGCATCAGCACGCCGCGCGGCGTATGGCAGGTATTACAGTGCGCCAGGCCGTTGACCAGGTAGTTGCCGCGGTTCCACTCGGCGCTCTGCCGGTTGTCGTACTGGTAGCGCGCGCCGTCGGCAAACAGCAGGTTCCAGAACTTCATGCTGAAGCGCAGGCTGAACGGGAACGGCAGGCGGGTCTGCGGGTTTGCCTGCTCCACCGGCTGCACGCCGTGGGTGAAGTAGTAGTAAAGCGCGTGCAGATCCTCATCGGTCATTTTGCCGTAGGAGGTGTAAGGCATTGCCGGGTAGAGCTGAGCGCCGTCGGCACGCACGCCGTCACGCACCGCCGCCGAGAACTGCGCCTCGCTGTAACCGCCAATCCCGCCCTGCGCCGGGGTAATGTTAGTGGCATAAATCACCCCGATCGGCGAGGCGATAGCGTAGCCGCCGGAATAGGGCGTTTTACTGCCCGGCGCGGTATGGCAGGCCTGGCAGTCAGAGGCGATTGCCACCTGTTCGCCCTGATGCAGCAGCTTCAGATCAACATCGGCGGCCTGCAGGCCGGCCGCCGGCAGCGCGAAGGCCGCCAGCAGCAGCGCCATCGTCAGCCGCATTTTGCCTGCCTTTCGAACCGGAAAGGTCGCTGCGTCGCGGGCGATGGGTGCGCTGCACGGGGCATTAACGTCCGGTCGGCCACCGCGCCCGGCGGCATCGCGTTGCGGTTGGGTGCTACGCATCAGCTTCATACGTTCCCCCGCAGGCGGCGGGCGATATCTTCCGCGGCCTTCAGACCCAGCGCGGCCATGGTCAGCGTGCTGTTGACCACGCTGGCGGACGGGATCGCCCCGCCGCCCGGCAGCCACAGGTTTTCGTGATCGAAGGTGCGGCAGTTGCCGTCGACCACCGCGTCTTTGCCGCTGCTGCCCATAATGGTGCCGCCCATAATGTGGTTGTTGGCGTTCAGCCCTTTGCTGATGGTGAACTCGCGGGCGTTAAACAGCTGGCCGATATGCTCCAGCTGCGCGTGGGAGGCCTCGGCCCCTTTGCGCACGTAGTCGCCGACGTCGTAGTAAATATCCGGGCAGGCCAGGCCGTGCGGATCTTTGCGGGTTTTGCTTAGCGTCAGGCGGTTTTCCGGGTCCGGCAGCGGCTCAAGGCTGATCGACAGATCGACGCTGTGCACAGCGCGATAGCGGATCTCTTCATCCAGCGCTTTTCCGACCAGCCCCTGCGCCAGCGCCTGCTTAGTGGCGGCGACCACGCGGGAGATGTTGTTGAGGATCACCTTGTTGGCCGAGTAGTCGCGGCGGAATTCACCGTCGCGGAAGCCGACCATGCAGCTGCTCTGCGCCGGGCCGCGCCCCAGCCATACCGGCTCTTTGGTCAGGAACGAGCAGTGGAAGCCGGAGTGGTCCATCATATTGCGGCCGACCATATCCGAGCCGTTGGCGATGCCGTTCGGGTTGCCGCCGTTGGCGGCCAGCAGCAGCAGGCGCGGGGTTTCAATACCGTTACAGGCCAGGGCGAAGGCTTTCGCCGTCGCCTTGTGCGACGCGCCGGAGCTGTCCAGCCAGTGCACGGCGGTGACCCGGTTATTGCCGTCGGTATCGATTTTGTGTACCACCGCTTCAGCCAGCACCACCGCGCCACCGCGCTCGGCGCGCTCCACGTGGTGGATGCCGTTATACATCGCACCGATCGGGCAGATCGGCTGGCAGTTGTTGTTGCCGCAGCAGGTCGGCCGCCCTTCCCACGGCCGCGTGCTGCGCCCCTGCGGGATCGGCACCAGGTTGTATCCGTGCGGGTTCACTACGCTGGCAAAGTAGTTATCGCCGTGGGCAAACGGCACCATATCCATCGGATAGGGCTGGCTGCGCTGCGCCGGTGACTGCTTAGCGGGATCGTTTGGACCGGCCACGCCGATCTCATTTTCAGCCTGGCAGTACCAGGGCTCCAGCTCGTCGTAGGCGATCGGCCAGTCGCGACCGACGCCGTATTTTGACTGCATCACAAAGTCGCTGGGATCGTGCCGCCAGCAGGATGCCGCCCAGTGCCAGGTGGTGCCGCCCACGGTACGCAGGTAGCCCTGCTGGAAGCTGCTGGCATTGGGGCCGGTGACGTTAACGTAGTTGTTCGGCGGGAAGTACAGCGGTGCCGGTGCCAGCGGCGACTGCGGATACAGCCCCTGAAAATCCGAACCGGCGCGGTTGGCGAACGGCATATTGCGCCAGTTTTCTACCGCCTGGGCGCGCTCGATGCGCAGCCCGGCTTCCAGCACCAGCACCGAGTAGCCCTGGCTGACCAGTGCGTTGGCCATCATGCCGCCGACGATGCCGGATCCGACGATGACAACGTCTGCGCTGGCATCTCCCTGCTCACTAAAAATGGGTTTCTTCATCTTGGTCTTATTTTTTATGTTGTTGAATTACAGGCTGGCAATCAGGTTGCTGTGTTCATCGGGCAGCGGCTGGGTCCACCAGATCGGGCCATTGCCGCAGTAGGTGGGCACCACCAGGCCATCGCTGACCGGCCGGTACATCAGCGCCTGCTGATAGGCCACCAGCGTGCCGTGATGGTCATCGCCAACGGTGCCGGTGTACCAGGCGGTAACGATCTGATAGAGAAAGTCTTTCAGCCCGGCCTGGCTGGCCTTATCCAGCAGCTGCTGTGCGCTGTCGCCGGGCTGCAGCAGCTGAACCAGCCGGTTAACCCGCGGCACGAACTGTGCGTCACACTGGCTGAACGCCGCATAAAAACGTGCCGCCAGCCGGCTGTCGATCTGCCGGTGTTCGGTGATCGCCTGTGACAGCGCAATAAAGCCGTTGAGCGGGTCAGCGCCGCTGGCGACGCCGGCAGCGACCGCTTTAAACGGCAGCGGGGTCAGCGCCCCGATAGCCAATATACCGAGCGTGTTACGAAGAAATTCCCGTCGAGTGGAACCGGTTCCATTTTTGGATAGGATAACCTCCGGGGGTGATGATGACGATCGCATGGATATTCCTGATTTTAAAAACGTACAGCGGGATTGAGATGGAGGTCACAAATATTACTGGGATAACCCTGATTTGTTAATGGTGTATTGTAAAAAATTGTATGGATGTAAATTATTTAGCCAAAAATGATAACGTTGCGGCGACCGGCGGTGCCCGGAGCGTGAAAAGCGCGTTGCGTCACGAAGCAGGCGTTTCGCCCCCCGACGCCCTCCACGCGCTGGTCAGAGTGGGCTGAATCGCGTTAGCATGGGGCAAACCCTAAGCTAACGAGGACGGTATGGCGATTAAACTGATTGCGATTGATATGGATGGCACGCTGCTCAACCCGCAGCATGAGATCACTCCCCGCGTGAAGCAGGCCCTGCAGGCGGCGCGCGATAAAGGCGTAGCGGTAGTGCTGGCGACCGGGCGGCCGTTTATCGGCGTGCAGCGCTACCTGCAAGAGTTGGATCTGCAGCAGCCGGGACAGTACTGCATCACTAACAACGGTGCGCTGGTGCAGCGCGCGGAGAGCGGCGAGTGCGTGGCGGAAGTGCCGGTCAGCTTTGACGACTATCTCTACTACGAGCAGCTGGCGCGAGAACTGGGGGTGCATTTTCAGGCGCTGACCCAGACCCACCTGTATACCGCCAACAAAGATATCAGCCGCTACAGCGTGCATGAAGCCAGCATGACCGGTATCGCGCTGCGCTACCGCGCGGTAGAGGAGATGGACCGCTCGCTGACCTTCCCGAAAATTATGATGATCGATGAACCTGAGCTGCTGGACGCCGCCATCGCGCGTATTCCGGCTGAGGCACACGCGCGCAACACCATTCTGAAAAGCTCGCCGTTCTTCCTCGAAATTCTCAACAAGCAGGTGAACAAAGGGGCCGGGGTGAAGGCGCTGGCGGAGCTGCTCGGCCTGCAGCCTGACGAGGTGATGACCATCGGCGATCAGGAAAATGACCTGGCGATGATCGAGTACGCCGGCACCGGCGTGGCAATGGAAAACGGCATCGACGCGGTGAAAGCCATCGCGCAGTTTATTACCAAATCCAACAGCGAAGACGGTGTAGCGCACGCCGTCGAGAAGTTCGTGCTGTAAACGCCCGACCTCTGCGGGCCGGGCATACCCTTGCCGCCGCAAATACATTACCCTTAACGAAACCGTTAAGGGTAATGTCGATGAAAGAACAACAGCTCACCTTCGCTCCACGCCACCATCAGCTCACCAATATCAACGTCTGGACCGCCGACAGTCAGTGGCTGGCCTATGACGTGCGCCCGTCCGGGGCCTCGTTTACCGGGCTGACTATCGAACGGGTTAACGTCGTCAGCGGTGCGGTGGAGGTGCTTTATCAGGCGCAGCACGGCGCGCACGTCGGCGTGGTCACCGTCAGCCCGGATCTGCCGCCGCGTTACGTCTTTATTCACGGACCGGAGCACCCGGAAATTCAGGGGAAATACGATTTTCACCACCGGCGCGGGGTGATCGTGCAACACGGCCGGGCGGAGAATCTCGACGCCTGTGATATCACGCCGCCGTTTACCGCCGGTGCGCTGCGCGGCGGTTCCCACGTGCACGTGTTCAGCCCGGACGGTAGCCGCCTCAGTTTCACCTATAACGATCAGGTGATGCGCCAGCGGGACGTGGCGGAAGATCTGCGCAACGTCGGCGTGGCGGTGCCGCTGCACGCGGTCTGCCCGCCGAAACAGCATCCGCGCGAATACGACGGCAGCCACTACTGCGTGCTGGTCAGCCGTACCTGCTCCGCGCCGCGGCCGGGCAGCGACGAGATCAACCGCGCCTATGAAGAGGGCTGGGTCGGGCAGCAGGGCTATCTGCGGGCCGATGGCAGCCGCCAGCGCTGGGCGCTGGCGTTTATCGGCGACACCCTGAGCGCCGGCGGCGAAAAGGTGCCGGAGGTGTTTCTGGTCGATCTGCCGGAGAAGAATACCGATTTTGCCGTCACCGGCGACCGGCCGCTGCAGGGCACCCTTAGCCAGATGCCGGCCCCGCCGCGCGGCGTGCAGCAGAAGCGTCTGACCTTCACCGACGCGCGCCGCTGGCCGGGGCTGGTCAGCGTGCCGCGCCACTGGCTGCGCAGCTCGCCGGACGGCAGCGCTATCGCTTTTCTGATGCGCGATGACGCGGGGGTCGTGCAGCTGTGGACGGTATCGCCGCTGGGCGGCGAACCGCGGCAGGTCACGCACGCTGCCAGCGATATTCAGTCGGCGTTCAGCTGGCACCCTGATGGCCAGCGGCTGGCGTTTGTCTGCGATAATCAGGTGGTGGTCTGCGATCTGGCCAGCGGCGCGCTGCGGCCGATCACCGCGCGCAGTGAACCGGCCCCGGTCGGCGACGCGGTGGTATTTTCGCCTGACGGAAAACGGGTGGCCTTCCTGCGTGAATGCGGCGAGTGGCGGCAGATATTTATTGCTGCGGTGCCACCATTACCCGCGGAGCAGGCGTAACCAGCGGAGCAGACTGCGCCAGGCCTTCACGGGTCTGGTTCTGCTCTTCGCTGCGGCGGATGCGCTCGCGGGTGGAGTTGGTGTCGCCGGCGCGGTAATAGTCCCACGGCAGCAGTAAGGTATCCATTACCGCTGAAAAGGGCAGATCGATAGCGGCCAGCGGTTTCATTGCCCAGCTGCTCTCCTTGTCGGTCAGTACCTCGGCGCTGGCGCGGGTGCCGGGGTAGTAGCCCTGGCTGGAGCCGGTGTGGGTCATTACGCTGGAACAGCCGCTGGTACCGGCCAGCGACACGGCGATCATTCCGGCAATCCGGTACTTCTTCAGTACAGTTATCATCATTATCCCTTCAGTCATGGCAAGCCCTTACCTGAGACGGGTCACCGGTGTGCGGGGGCGTCACGCCCGGCCACTCTCTGGCGGCTGGCACAGTGATCCGATGAGCTCATCCCTGAGTGTATGACATTCAGTGCGATCCGCTGAAAAAAATCGCACTTTACCCTTGAAAGCTTTTTCTGCATCTCCATTTATTTGTTACGCCCGACGAAACCTGTGCCGACAGGGCAGCGTTTACCGGGCCTGCGGCTCGTCCATTGTGGAGAGCCGGTACTGCAATCTCGCTGATATTCAGGAGCTTAAGCTATGCGTAATTTTGACCTTGCCCCACTGTACCGTTCATCTATTGGCTTTGACCGTCTGATCAACCTGCTGGAATCCAGCCAGGCGCAGGGCAACAATGGCGGCTACCCTCCCTACAACGTGGAGCTGGTGGCAGAAAACCACTACCGGATTACCCTTGCCGTGGCCGGTTTCGCCGAGAGCGAGCTGGAGATTACCTCCCACGACAACCTGCTGACCGTGCGCGGTGCCCATCCTGAAGAACAGGAAGAGCGCACCTACCTCTATCAGGGCATTGCCGAGCGCAACTTTGAGCGCAAGTTCCAGCTGGCCGAGCACGTCCACGTGCGTGACGCACGGCTGGTCAACGGCCTGCTGTACGTTGACCTGGAGCGCGTGGTGCCGGAAGCCAATAAACCGCGCCGCATCGAAATCCTCAAATAAGCGCGTTAACGGGCCGCCCACGGCGGCCCGCTGCGTTACCCCTCGCGGTGCGCCCGCTCCAGCTCTTCCGCCAGAATTTTTATCCCCTGCTCAATCTTCTCGCTCTCCGGCACGTAGTTCATGCGCATACACTGATGGGTGTGCGGCCACTCATGCTCAAGACCCGGGAAAAACAGATGGCCGGGCACCATCAGCACGCCGCGCTGCTTCAGGCGCTGGTACAGCACCTCGGTGGTGACCGGCAGATCTTTAAACCACAGCCAGAGGAAAATCGCCCCTTCCGGCTTGTGGATCAGGCAGCGCTCCGCTGAAAGATAGCGGCGGATCACCGCCACTGTCTCCTTCACCCGCTGCTGGTAGAAGGGCTTAATCACCTCTTCCGACAGCCGCAGCAGGTCGCCACGCTGGATCATCTCATGGGCGATCGCCGGGCCGATGCCGCCGGGGGCGAGGCTGATAATGCCGTTCATATTGCCGATCGCGGTAATCACTTTCTGGTCGGCAATAATAATGCCGCAGCGCGATCCGGGCAGGCCAAGCTTCGACAGGCTCATGCACAGGATAATGTTCGGGTTCCACAGCGGGCGCGCCTCGCTGAAGATAATTCCCGGGAACGGTACGCCGTAGGCGTTATCGATCAGCAGCGGCACCTGATGCTGCTGCGCCAGCGCGTCCAGCTTCAGCAGCTCTTCATCGGTGACCACGTTGCCGGTCGGGTTGGTCGGGCGCGAGACGCAGATCAGCCCGGTATCGTCGCCGATATGCAGGTTTTCAAAGTCAACGTGGTACTTAAACTGGCCTTCCGGCAGCATTTCGATGTTTGGCCGCGTGGAGACGAACAGATCTTCATCCAGCCCGGCGTCGGCGTAGCCGAGGTACTCCGGCGCCAGCGGGAACAGCACGCGCTTTTTGCTGCCGTCGGCGCGGCGGCCGGCGTAGAGGTTAAACAGGTAGAAGAAGGCGCTCTGGCTGCCGTTGGTCAGCGCAATATTCTCCGCCGAGATCTCCCAGCCAAACTGTTCACGCAGCAGCGTTGCCAGCGAATCCAGCAGGGTGCTTTTGCCGCGCGGGCCGTCATAGTTACACAGCGCGTCCGCCAGCTTGCCTTCGTCGTGCATCTGCTGCAACAGCTGCTGGAAGTAGTCATTCATCGCGGGGATCTGCGCCGGATTGCCGCCGCCGAGCATCACCGCGCCGGGCTGGCGTAAGCCCTCGCCCATATCTTCCATCAACCGCGTAATGCCTGAATGTTGCGTAAATTTATCGCCAAATGCCGAGAAGCTCATACCCTGTTAATCACTTGTTGTTCGCTGAGGGTGACAACCTTAACGCCGGGGCAGGAGGGATGCAATCATCGCACCGCTTAAAGCACAGGTGCTGGCATTTTATGCTGAACATCCTACAGGAATCGGTAAGAGGCGGCGTAAAACCGTATGTATCCGCCTCTTACCTGCAGTGTACTATGCAGCCCTCTGTCAGCCGTTCCGGCGGCATAGTGTTCGGGGTCAGGATCTCCCCTTTCGGCCTTAGCGCTTTACTTCAGGGCCTGCGGATTAACGCAGTTCTTCTCTACCTGACCTGCCAGCGCAGCGATCAGGTTATCCACCGCGTCGCGCGCCATGCCGTAGCGGGTTTCATGGGTGGCAGAGCCGATGTGCGGCAGCGCCACCACGTTGTTCAGCTTCAGCAGCTCAGAGCTCAGCGGCAGCGGTTCCTGCTCAAACACGTCCAACCCGGCGGCGTGGATCGTGCCGTCCTTCAGCGCGGCGACCAGCGCCTGCTCGTCGACCACCGGCCCGCGCCCGGCGTTGATCAGGATCGCGCTGGATTTCATTTTTGCCAATTGGTCGCGGCCGATCAGGTGATGGGTTTCATCGGTCAGCGGCAGGATAATGCACACGAAATCCGACTCGGCCAGCAGCGTATCCAGGTCGCAGTACTGCGCGTTAAAACGTTCCTCGGCCTGCGGATGATGTTTACGGGCGTTATAGAGGATCGGCATGCTGAAGCCGAAATGGGCGCGCTGCGCCAGCGCCATGCCGATGCGGCCCATCCCCAGAATACCCAGCTTTTTGTGGTGGACGTCCACGCCGTACCACTCCGGGCCAATGCTCTTTTGCCACTCGCCGGCCTTCACCTTTTCCGCCACTTCCACCACCCGGCGCGCGCTGCTCAGCACCAGTGCCATCAGCGTATCCGCCACGGTTTCGGTCAGCACGGTCGGGGTGTGCATCAGCACCACGCCACGATCGTTCAGCGCATTGACGTCGAAGTTGTCATAACCGACGGAGACGGTAGAGGCCACGCGCAGTTTCGGCGCGTGCTGCAGGAATTCAGCGTCGACCTTACCGCCCGCGCCCAGCAGGCCCTCGGCGTTGTTCAGCGCCTCGGCGTGCGCCGCGATGTTTTCCGGGGTTAAGCCGTTAAATTCGGTCACGCTAAAGTGGTCATCCAGCTTCGCGCGTAAATCCGCAGGTAACGATTTATACAGCACCACAGAAGGTTTCATTCGGTTCTCCCTGTTTGATAGCGACGGGCCGCGGCGGCCCGTATGAGATTAAGCGTGTTTTGCGCACTCAGGCAGCGCTGACGTCTGGTTGCGGGCCGGCCGCACCGCCAGCATCAGCACCACGGACATCAGCAGCGCCCCGGCCATAAAGATATAGGAGGCTGCCGGGCTGCCGGTTTCGCCGTTCAGATAACCGACCACCCACGAACCGAGGAAGGATCCCAGCGCGCCCATCGAGTTGATCAGCGCCATCGCGCCCCCGGAGACGTTACGTGGCAGCATCTCCGGAATAATGGCAAAGAACGGTCCGTAAGGGGCATACATGGCGGCACCGGCAATCACCAGCAGCGCGTAAGAGAGCCAGAAGTTGCCTGCCCCCACCCAATATGAGCCAAAAAAGGCCAGCGCGCCCAGCAACAGTAACGGCCAGACAAACAATTTGCGAGTCTGTAACTTATCCGAGGCCCAGGAGACCAGGATCATCGCTACCGTGGCGGCAAGATAGGGCACCGCCGACAGCCAGCCGGCTTCCACCATCCCCATCTGGCTGCCGTTGCGCAGAATGGAGGGCAGCCACAGCACGAAGCCGTACACGCCAATGCTCCAGCAGAAGTACTGGGCGCAGAGCAGGATCACGTTGCGTGACTTAAACGCCTCGCGGTAGTTGCGTACCGCCTTCAGGCCGGCCTGCTCTTTCTGCAGCTGCGCCTGCAGCGCGGCTTTTTCCGCGTCGCTCAGCCATTTAGCCTGCGCCGGTTTATCCTGCACCAGGAACCACCAGGCGACGGCCCAGATCACCGCCGGGAAGCCTTCGATGATAAACATCTCACGCCAGCCGTACGCCTCGATCAGGTAGCCGGAGACCACCGACATCCACAGCACCGTCACCGGGTTGCCGAGGATCAGGAAGGTGTTGGCGCGGGAACGTTCCGACTGGGTAAACCAGTTGCTGATGTAGATCAGCATCGCCGGCATCACCGCCGCTTCCACTACCCCGAGCGTAAAGCGGATGGCGGCCAGCATCGGAATGTTGCTGACCATGCCGGTCAGGGTGGCGCACATCCCCCACAGGATCAGGCACCAGAACACCAGCTTTTTCACGCTGCGTCGTTCAGCGTAGATCGCACCGGGGATCTGGAAGAAGAAGTAGCCGAGGAAGAACAGCGCACCGATCAGCGACGAGACGCCTTTGGTGATGCCCAGGTCTTCATTAATCCCCGCGGCGGAGGCGAAGCTGAAGTTGGCCCGATCGAGGTATGCCAGACTGTAGGTGATAAACACAATCGGCATGATGTACCACCAGCGTTTAACGGCGAGTGACTGCGGTTTTTCTGCGTTCATGGTGTTTCCTCTGTAGAGGGGAGCCACCGGCGTTTCCGGGCGGGAACGGTGGGGTGGCGGGTTCTTTTTCCGCAGGCTGGCGGGGCTTAAAAATCACCCAGCGCGGCGCGGGTCGGCAGTCCTTCACTGTCACCGATCGCCTGAATCGCCAGCGATCCGATCTTATTGCCGCGGCGAATGGCCGCCGGTAACGCTTTACCTTCCAGCAGCGCGCTGATTACGCCAACGGCAAAGCCGTCACCCGCGCCGACCGTGTCCACCACCTTGCTGACCGGGAAGCCAGCGACATGGCCCCGTTCACCGGCGGCGGTTTTATACCAGGCACCGTCGCTGCCGGTCTTAATCACGACCGCTTTTACTCCCTTCGCCAGGTAGAAATCGGCGATGGCTTCCGGCTGGCGATAGCCGGTCAGGATCTGGCCTTCGGCCAGGCCGGGCAGCACCCAGTCGGCGTGCTGCGCCAGCGCGTTCAGCCGCTCAACCATTACCCCTTCGCTGGACCACAGTGACGGACGCAGGTTGGGGTCGAACGAGAGGCTCCTGCCCGCCGCTTTCATCTCTGACGCCGCGTGGTGAACCAGCGCCAGCGAGCTGTCGGAAAGGGCGGCAGCCACGCCGCTGAGGTGCAGGTGGCGCGCCGCGCCGAAGTAGTCCGGGTTAAAGTCGTCTGTGGAGAGATGGCTGGCGGCAGAGCCTTTGCGAAAATACTCTACCTGCGGGTCAGAGCCGTCATCCACCGATGATTTCAGCTGAAAACCGGTGGGGTAACGCCGGTCAGTAGTCACCTGACGGCGATCGATCCCTTCCAGGTCCAGCTGCTGGCAGATAAAGCGGCCAAAGGAGTCATCGCCAACGCGGCTGACCCAGCCGACCCGCAGGCCGAGGCGCGCCAGCCCGGTGGCCACGTTCAGCTCGGCACCGGCAGCGCGTTTGCTGAACCGCGTGGCGCTGGCCAGGTCGCCGCGCTCACCGGCGACAAACATCGCCATCGCTTCACCCAGGGTCACCACGTCCAGCGTAGCATCAGTTTTCAGGTTCATGGTTACGCCTCCCGCAGCAGGTTAACGTAGCGGCGGGTGACAGCCACCAGGTCAGGGCCTTCGAGCGGGAATTCGATCGCCCGTGGAACGTCAGCGGGCAGCAGCGCCAGCGTCTCACGCCACAGTGTGTCGTTCTCATCCGGCGGTACCGCCCGCCAGCCGCTGCCCTGGGCGGCCACCGCCTTCACGTGGATATAGCTGACGTTGCGCGCCAGGCGGCGGGCGGCCTCCAGCGGTGGATCTCCCGCCCACAGCCAGTTACCGGTGTCGAAGGTCATGCCGCTGCAGGTGCGCTCCTCTCCGCAGCCGTGGAAGAAGGCGTCCAGCGCGGCCAGCCGGCCGCAGTCGGTCTGATCGTTCTCGACCACCAGGTGCACCTGCTGCCGGGCAAGGTAGTCGCGCAGGGCGCGGCGATCCTGCTGCGGACGATAGTGGCCGAGCGAATATTTGATCAGCTGGGCGTTCAGCACCCCGGCTTCGGCAAAGTGCTGGTCGAGGCGCGGGTTCAGCGCGCCGTCGGCCATAAACAGCGCTTCCGGCACCGAATAGACCGCGATCAGCCGCGCCGCCGCGATCGCCGCCGCCAGCGCGGGCAGTTCCTGCAGCTGCTGTTCGCTAAACAACTCGCGGCGGATCTCGACGCCGTCTGCTCCTGCGGCGGCAATCACCGGCAGCAGCGCCTGCTGCCCGCCGAGTTCCTCAATCTGTTGCGAGCCATAGGCTGCAGTGACGACAAACACTTCTCTTTTCATGTTTCCGGCCTCTTTTGCCCGATTTGATGTAAAAACGTTAAATGGGACCGGTTCCAAAGGAAAGCGGCGGCTGCTGAATTTATGATCGCGCTCACGGACCTGGTAATTTTTTGTACCATCAGGCATCAAAAGCAGCAAATGACCGGAAAACCTCCGCAGCGCTCAGCACAATAGCCGCGGGTGTTTTACAGGATTTCACTCTGGCAGGGAGTATAACCGAATGTACAGTGAACAAAGGCAGGCGCTTTTCGAGGAACTTCACCGGCAAATTGAGGACGTTCTCAACGACAGTCCGCTAAGTCTTGAAGAGAAAATGGCGGTAATAATACGCTTCAGTTACCTGATTATGCGTTCCAGCCGCGGTAACCTGGTGGAGATGGAGGTCTCCGACGGCAGTAAAATCTCCGTCCGGCTGGAGCCACCGCGGGTGGCGCACTGAAAGAATTAACCGGCGGGGATCTCCCCGCCTGCGGTATCGGGTCGCTGGTGGCCTGGATAAAAGGGTTATCGGCTAATTGCTGGTGACCTGAGTGAAAAGCATATCGGCAAGTTTTCCCTGTCTGAATGTAAAGTTCGCCATATTTAGCTGAATGAAATTCTTAGCTGCGGGTAATTCACTGTACAGCCAGACAGAACCGGATTTGGGAAGTGTCTCTGTTTTCCAGATCGATGAAAAATAATCCCAGCTCGTACCGATTTCCGTATGGTGGATTTTAACTACGATAGTTTTTTGGGTTTTTTTACAATCCTCATTTTTATCAGCACTGGAGAGTGCAACACCTGAAAGGTCGCCGTGTTGCATCTCATTGTTGGAGATAAACCAGAAGGTTGTTATTTGATTTTTATAGCATAACCATTGTGTGGTTCCGCTATCCTTTATCTCTCCGCCAAGCTTAGCTTTTACCTGTAATAATGTGTTTTTTTCAAACTGTACCTCTTCACCGTCGACAAGGATCCTCGGTATTAACCGGTGGTTACTGAGGTTCTCCTGAGCATTACTTCCATCCTCTCTTTCATACCTTTCAGCCATACCGATGGGGGGGAGATGGCTTTTGTCTGAAAATTAATGATAAGTAGCGTTAACAGAATGGCGGTATTTTTTTTCATCTGACAATCCATTGTATTTCATCGATAAGATATACCGGAATAGCCATAGTGAGTTCCTTTTCAATGAATTTCAGGAACTGTATTGCTTGCTGGTCGGGGAAGTAAATGATGGTTTTGCTGATTATGAAGAATAGATGGGAAATAAAGTGAAAATAAACAGCCGACGAAGAGGGGCTTATAGCATTAGGTTTTATTTAATCTGGTTTAATTTCAATGAGTTGTTGAAATTAAACCAGACGCACTAACCCAGCAGCATTCGCGTTGAACCGCGCACGATCAGCTCTCCCTGGAACACCTGCTCCCCCTGTGGCTGCGGGTCGCCTTCGATGCGGCGGATCACCTGTTCCAGTGCGGCGTGGCCAATCTGCCAGGTAGGTTGCTTTAAGGTGGTGATGCCGCTGCCGGCCAGCTCAGCCCACTCCAGCTCGTCAAAGCCCAGCAGGCCGATATCTTCTCCCCAGTTCAGGTCAAGGCGGCGCAGCGCCCGCGCCACCTGCAGCGTCAGCGCGCCGTTGACCGCCATCACCGCACAGCGCAGATGGCGGTGACGCTGATAAAACTCCTGCAGCACCTGCTCAATCCGCTGATTTTCGCCCAGCGTCACCTCTACCTGCTCTGCCACCAGGCCGGGATGCTGCGCCATGCGCTGGCGGAAGGTGTGCACGCGCTCCAGCCGGGTATTCACCAGCCCGAGGCGCTCGCTGACAAACAGCAGCGCCTGATAACCGCGATCCAGCAGATGGTCGGTAGCCTCTAGCGCCGCCGCGTGGTTATCCAGGCCGACCACATCGCAGACAAAGTCGGGGATCTTGCGGTCAATCAACACCATCGGCAGCGAAGACTGCTGCAGTTTGCTCAGCGCCTGTTCACGCATGCCGACGGCGTTAACCACCAGCCCTTCAACCTGATAGCTGCTGAGCAGGTTGAGGTAATACTGTTCCAGCTCCAGCGCGTTATTGGTGTTACACATCAGCAGGGTGTAGCCGTGCGCCCGGCAGGCGGCTTCGATACCGCTCAGCACGTCTACCGAGTACGGGTTGGTAATATCGGCAATCAGCAGGCCAATCAGGCGGGTGCGGCCACGCTTCAGCCCGCGCGCCATCTGGCTGGGGCGGTAATCGAGGGCGGCGATCGCCGCTTCAATACGCTGCCGCAGCGCGTCGGAAAGCACGTCAAACTCGCCGTTGAGATAGCGGGAAACGCTGGTCTTGCCGGTTTTTGCCGTGCGGGCAACGTCGCTGATGGTGGCTTTAGCGGCCTTAGGATTCATGGCGGTCTCGGATTGCAGGTATTGCGTCAGCCTATCACAACTGCCCGCTCACGGCAGTATCAGCTGCGGTTGCCACAGCACCTGCAGGGCACTCAATGGCTCACCCTCAATCAGCTGTTGTGCCATCTGTGCCACCTGTTGCCCGACCGCCAGCCGGGTGGCCTGGGCGATACTGGCAACCGGCTCGGTGACCACCGAGTCCGCGGGCAGGCCGTCGTAAACCATCAGCTCAACGCGATGACTGCCGGCCAGGCGACCGGCCTCGCGCAGGGCAATCGCCGCGCCGTCGCCCAGCATATTGCAGTCGGTGATTAAGGCCTGCAGCGCGGGCTGTTCTGCCAGCAGCGAGCGGGTCATGCGATACCCCTCACGGCGTGAGGGTTCCACCTGCCAGCACAGCGCCGATGACAGCCGGTGCTGCTGCATAGCGTCCAGATAGCCCTGGCGGCGCTGGCTGACGAAGGTCTGATCGTGGTGGCTGCCCAGCCAGCCGATCTGGCTCAGCCCCTGAGCGGCATAATGCCCGGCGGCCAGCCGGCCACCGGCGTAGTTATCAAAATCGAACCAGGCATAGGGGGCATCCAGCTGGCTGCGCCCGAGCGCCAGAAAGGGAAAGTCCAGCTGCTGCAGCCTGAGCAGGCGGCTGTCATGGCGGCAGGTATGGGCGACGATCAGCGCATCCACGCTGTGCGTGCGCAGAATGCGCTGCAGGTTGCGGTGGTCGTCCTGGGTATCATCGGCGATTGCCAGCAGGTCGATATCGTGCCGCGCAAGCGATTGTGCGGTAGCCGCCATCATTTCTACAAAGCTGGCATCGTTAAACGGCTGGGGCTCAACCGGAAACAGTAAACCGACCGCGTTGGTTTTACCCATCTTCAGGCGGCGGGCGACCGTACTGGGGCGATATCCGCGACGGCGGGCTTCCAGTTGAATACGCTGGCGCGTCTCCTCTGCCACGTCGTTGTAGCCATTAAGCGCCCGGCTGACGGTGGTAACGGAGAGGCCCAGTTTGGCGGCGATAGCTTTCAGTGACATGGTGTGCAGGCAACGATCATTTTTTGCGCACACTAGCACGATTCACTAAAATTCGCTATGGCGCAGAGGATTTATTCCCTGCGCCAACGCCGCCGTTCAGGCGTTACTGCAGAGGGCTGAGGGTAATTTCGACGCGGCGGTTTTGCGCTTTACCTTCGGCGGTGGCGTTAGAGGCCAGCGGATTATCCGGGCCCTGCCCGCTGGTGCGCAGGCGATCGGCCGCCACGCCCTGTACCACCAGCGCGCTGCCCACGCTGTCGGCGCGCTGCTGCGACAGGGTCATATTCAGCTGACGGCTGCCGCTGCTGTCGGTGTAACCCACCACGTTAACCGCGGTTTTAGGATACTCTTTCAGCACCATCGCCACGCCGGTCAGCGTATTCGCTCCCGCAGGTTTCAGCGTGCTGCTGCTGCTGTCAAAGGTGACGTTATTCGGCATGTTCAGCACGATATTATCGCCGTTGCGGGTGACGCTGACCCCGGTACCTTTCATCTTGTCGCGCAGTTTGGCTTCCTGCACGTCCATATAGTAACCGGCTCCGCCGCCCAGTGCCGCACCCGCCGCCGCGCCAATCAGCGCGCCCTTACCGCGATCTTTTTTCGATGAAGAGAGCGCACCCACGCCCGCTCCCAGCGCCGCACCAAGGCCAGCGCCAATACCAGATTTGCCCGCTTCCCGTTCGCCGGTATACGGGTTGGTGGTGCAGCCTGCGAGGGCCAGCGTTCCGCTCAGCACCAGCGCCAGGGTAATGACACTTTTCTTCATGGGTATTCCCTCTTTCTCATTCAGCTGCGGGCAACCTTACCCGCTGGCCGGGCTATTATGCCGCTGAAAAGCGCGGGAAATCCCCAGGTGCATTCCCAAATTTTCCGGGCCGGCTACGGCTGACGATCGGGGTGGCAGAAGCAGCCGCTAACGTGCTCGCTGATCAGCCCGCAGGCCTGCATAAACGAGTAGCAGGTCGTCGGGCCGACAAATTTGAAACCGCGTTTTTTCAGCGCTTTTGACATCGCTTCGGCGGCCGGGCTGATGGTCGGCGCATCACGATAGTGTTCAAAACGGGTGATCTGCGGCTGATGGTCAACAAAGCCCCAGATAAAGTCGTGGAAGGATTCACCGCTGGCCTCCATCGCCAGCAGCGCGCGGGCGTTAGCGATGATGGCGTTGATTTTGCCGCGATGGCGGATAATCCCGCTCTCCTGCATCAGGCGGTCGGTATCCACCTCATCCATCTGCGCCACCTGTTTCGCATCAAAGTGGTGGAAAAGACGGCGATAATTTTCCCGTTTTTTCAGCACGGTTAGCCAGGAGAGCCCGGCGACCTGGCCCTCAAGGCAGATCATTTCAAACAGCGCCTGCGCGTCGTGGTGCGGTACGCCCCATTCGCGATCGTGGTAAGCGAGGTACAGTGGATCGTCAGAGACCCAGCCACAGCGTTGCATCATATCCCTGGTCCTTTGCCGGTTAGTGGATACTGTAAATTAATACAGTATTTTAGCGGGGTTTTTGCAGGTTGTGCAATACGTGTTCACCGCTTTCGCTGCCGGTTGCCGCTGGCGGGCACCGGCAATCGGGCGAACGGGGCGCAGGCAATACAGGACGTCAGGCGGCGGAGGGCTCGGTGCGCGTGAAGCTGGCGCGGGTGAACAGGTTATTGGCCAGCGCGACCAGCGCCGGGCGGTTAACCGGCCAGCCGGGTAACACGCGGCGGAAGTTCAGATAGCTCAGCAGACAGGCGGTGGCGATATCGGCCAGATTCATATCCCGTCCGTTAAGCCAGCGGCCGGTGACAGCCGCGGCTTCCAGGGCATCCAGCCCGCGCTCGATTTTCTGGCGCTGGCGCGCCATCATCTGCTCTGACTGCTGTTCCGGTTTCTTCTGCAGCTCAAGGACGATCAGCAGCGCCGCATCACCAATGCCGTCGGCCAGCGTCTCAAGCTGACGCACCTCCAGCGCGGCGACCGGGTCAACCGGCAGAAACGCCGGAGCCTGGTGCAGAGACTCCAGATAAGCCGCGATCATCGCTGAGTTGTACCAGACCTTACCCTCATCGGTGACCAGCGCCGGGACTTTTCCTAACGGGTTATAGTCCGGAACGTGGCTCTCAGCGACCCACGGCGATTCGTTAACAAACTCGAAGGTGATGCCCTTTTCCAGCAGCATCACGGATATTTTGCGCACAAAAGGGCTGGTATAACTGCCGATCAGTTTCATCGTTCACTCTCCCGGAAATAAAAACGGATTGATGCTGCTGCGGGCAAAGCCCTCCTGCTCCATACGGGCATCCAGCACCAGCGACGCCAGATCGTCGGCCACCGGCTCTACCGCCGGGTCGATCTGCTGGTGAAGCAGCTTGAGGAAGGAGCCACAGTCGCCGCAGCTCTCGGTTTTGACCGCGGCATTCACCCCTTCAAGCGACCAGTAGTGTAGCTGCTTCTCCTGCCCGCAGCTGCTGCACTGGCTGCGCGGCATATGCCATTCAGTTTCGCATAAGTTGCAGTGCAGGTAGCGGGCGCTTTCGCCGCCGCTGGCCATCTGCATCACGCCACAGACCGGCACGCTGCCGCACACCGGGCAGAGCGGACGGGGATCGCCGGCCTCAGCCCGCGCGTGGCCGGGGATCAGCGCCGCCATCTGCGCCCAGTAGACCGACAGCGCTGCCCAGATAAAAGGTGAACTGTCGCTATTGACCTGGGTAAATTCATGCCGCAGCAGCGACTGCGCCATCGCCTCCAGCTCGCTGGCGGAGGCCTTCTCCAGATTCTCCAGCACCGCCAGCGCCTGGCCACTCATCTCTGGTTTCAGCTCGGCGATCAGCGACTGCAGCAGCCGCTGCCAGTGTCCGTCGCGCGTCAGCGTCGCCACGTCCAGCGGCGGCGTTCCCACGCGGGCGCTGTCGGCCAGCCGCGCCTGTAAATCCCCCTGTAGCGGATGATCGTACAGCACGATAACCTGCGCGCTGGCCACCACCGCCGCAAAGCGCAGGTAGTCGCCGAGCGGGTTTTTCTCGGCCAGCTGACGCAGGCGGCCAGCACGGCGGGCATATAGTGACTTCAGCTGTGGAAACAGTAACGGCGGGATCTCCCCTTCGGGCCGGTCAGGGTGCCTGTCCTGTGGTGCCTGCGGGATAATGCGAATAGTCATCAGGAGCCTTATTCGGGTGAATGGCACTGCCAGAAAGGGCAGTCTGCTGAAAATTATAGTGGCCGTCTGCCGCCTCTTCCATGCGCCATCGCACGGCAAAATGCGTTTTTCGGCCCGCCCGCCGCCGGTTCACACTCAGCCGCGGCGTTTTTTTGGTACGCTTAGTAGCAACATTACCACACTCTTCGCAGGGCGGACCGGGCAGGTGACTTAGTGAGCAATAAACAACGGCAGGACGACCACGACGCGCCGTTAGAGGGTGCAGGCCAGCTGCCCGTCTGGCAGCGCAACGCGCTGGAGCAGGCACAGCCAGACTGGCTGGCGGAAGAGGTGCCGGTAGCGCTGGTCTATAACGGCATCTCGCACGTGGTGATGATGGCTACGCCAAAGGATCTGGCGGCCTTTGCCCTCGGATTTTCCCTGTCAGAAGGCATTATCAGCGGGCCGGAAGAGATTTTTGGCATCGATATTGTGCCGGCCTGTGGCGGTATTGAAGTGCAGATTGAGCTCTCCAGCCGACGTTTTATGGCGCTGAAGGCGCAGCGGCGTGCGATGGCGGGGCGTACCGGCTGTGGCGTCTGCGGCGTGGAGCAACTGGCCGAGATCGGTAAACCGGTACCCGCGCTGCCCTTTACCCAGACCTTTGATTTCAACCGGCTGGACGGCGCGCTGCGCCAGCTCACCGACTTTCAGCCGATCGGCCAGCTGACCGGTTGTACCCATGCGGCCGCGTGGATAGCGCCAGACGGCCAGCTGCAGGCAGGCTGTGAGGATGTCGGTCGCCACGTGGCGCTGGATAAGCTGTTAGGCCAGCGCTGTCAGGCAGAGTGGGGAAGCTGCGGTGCTGTGCTGGTCTCCAGCCGGGCCAGCTATGAGATGGTGCAGAAAGCGGCGATGTGCGGTGTGGAGATCCTGTTCGCCGTCTCTGCTGCCACCCGGCTGGCGGTGGAGGTGGCGCAGCGCAGTAACCTGACGCTGGTCGGGTTCAGCAAGCCGGGCCGGGCCACGGTATACAGCCATCCTCAGCGCCTGCGCCAGTCAGACCCAAAGTAAAACAATCCCTTAGATCGTTTGGTTATACTGGAGGCAGGGAAAGCCATAACCCCTGTGCCCCGCCCGCCTGGGGTGTTAACCTTACTGATTGCGGGGCATTGATATCCCTTTTCCCGATCATTTATTTAACTATAATGATCCGACTGCTTACCCGGTGCTGAAAAAACTGGCACCGCCATAACTTTAATGGAGACGATGAACATGAGTTATTCACTGCCATCCCTGCCTTACGCCTACGACGCGCTGGAACCCCATTTCGACAAGCAGACGATGGAAATCCATCACTCTAAACACCACCAGGCCTATGTTAATAACGCTAACGCAGCGCTGGAAGGTACCGAGTTCGCTAACCTGCCGGTTGACGAGCTGATCGCTAAACTGGACCAGCTGCCGGCCGACAAGAAAGGCCCACTGCGCAACAACGCCGGTGGCCACTCTAACCACAGCTTCTTCTGGAAAGGCCTGAAAACCGGCACCACCCTGGGTGGCGAGCTGAAAGCGGCGATCGAAAAAGATTTCGGCAGCGTTGAGGCTTTCCAGGCCGAGTTCGAAAAAGCCGCAACCACTCGCTTCGGCTCCGGCTGGGCGTGGCTGGTTAAGAAGGGCGACAAGCTGGCGGTGGTCTCTACCGCTAACCAGGACAGCCCGCTGATGGGCGAAGCGGTTGCCGGTGCTTCCGGTACACCAATCATCGGTCTGGACGTGTGGGAACACGCTTACTACCTGAAATACCAGAACAAACGCCCTGACTACATCAAGGCATTCTGGAGCGTAGTAAACTGGGACCAGGCTGCAGAGCTGTTCGCTGCGGCGAAATAATCTGTTAGTCCGCTGATAACCGGCGAGGGTCATCCCTCGCCGGTTTTTTTTCGCCCGTCTGACGCCACGCCGTTCACGGCCCTGGTAACCCTTACTCACTTAACCTGGCCGGCTACCCTGGCGTAAACAGCATAATTACGCTGTGATTAAGTGATAAATTAACTTAATCATCTGCTTATTGCTTCCTACTCAGCGCTTAGCGCTATAGTCATTGGACATCTGGATGGCTAATACCATTTCGTGTTAGCTTATGCCCTTTCGTTCGTTGCCAGCAGTGATAATCCATTAAAAAATGCGGCTCGACTGTTGATTTTTTTTGCCAGAGAAACTCGTCATGACCGCGTTAAATCGCCTTGAAATGCGCCATATCTCGATCGCTTTTGGCGGTTTTATGGCGCTTAAATCGGTGGACCTCACCCTGGAAGGACATTCGATTCACGCGCTCACCGGCGCCAACGGGGCCGGAAAATCGACGCTGATGGCGGTCCTTTCCGGTGCCTGGGAGCATTACAGCGGTGAAATCCTGCTCGATGGACAACCGGTCACTATCCGTTCCCCGCGCGATGCCAAACAGCTGGGTATTCACCTGGTGCAGCAGGAGGTGGACGTGGCGCTGGTCGCCGGCCTCAGCGTGGCGGAGAACATCATGCTGGATCGGCTGGCCGAAGGCGGCGTGCTGTATCGCTGGGGTGAACTGCGCCGCCAGGCCCGCGCCCTGCTGGCACAGCTCGACGTGCAGATCGACGTGCGCCAGAAAGTTGAGCAGTGCACGCTGGCGGAAAAGCAGCAGATCCTGCTGGCGCGTGCGCTCTCCCACCACTGCCGTTTCCTGATCCTCGATGAACCTACCGCACCGCTCGATCAGCATGAAAGCGAACGGCTGTTCAGCGTGGTGCGGCGTCTGCGTGAGAGTGGCATCGGCGTGGTGTTTATCTCCCACCGCATTCATGAACTGAAGGCTACCTGTGACCGGCTGACGGTACTGCGTGACGGGCAGCTGATTGAAAGCGGCCCGATGCAGGGGCTGAGCGGTGAACAGATCGTTGAAAAAATGCTCGGCCACCAGCTGGACGATATCTACCCGCCGCGGCGGCCGCCGTTCAGCGATGAGGTGCTGCTGCAGGTGACCGGGCTGCACGATGAGAAGTTGCTGAAAGACATCACCCTGACCCTGCGCAAAGGCGAAATCCTCGGTCTTGCCGGGCTGGCCGGCGCGGGCAAAACCGAACTGTGCAAGGCGCTGTTCGGCGCCAGCAAGAGCCGCCTGCAGCAGGGCGAACTGCACGGCAAGCCGTGGCGGCCGACCGCGCCGCACGCCGCGGTGGCTAACCGGATGGCGCTGATCCCGGAAGAGCGGCGTAAAGAGGGGATCTTTATCGATGAGTCGGTGGTGATGAACCTCAGCGTCAGCGCGGATAACAGCTTCTCGCGCTGGAGCCTGTTTGGCCACCGCCGCGCGTGGCGCTGGGCGGAAGAGGTAATTGCCAGGCTGGGGGTGCGCACTACCGGGCCACGGCAGACCCTGCGACGCCTCTCCGGCGGCAATCAGCAGAAGGTGGCGATTGGCAAATGGCTGCGCAATGACGCCGACGTGCTGATCTTTGATGAACCGACCAAGGGCGTCGACATCAAGGCAAAAACGGATCTGTTCGAACTGATCGACGGGCTGGCGCGCCAGGGCAAAGGCGTGATTTACGCCTCCGGCGAATTTTCCGAACTGGTTGGCCTGTGTGACCGCATCTGCGTGTTGTGGGACGGTCGCATTGTTGCCGAGATGGCGGCCAGCGACGTTAACGAAGAAACACTTTTACTTTACTCCACCGGAGGAACCCCTGCGTGAGCAGCAAAGAACACTCTCTTAAAGCGGCACCGTCCGTCCGCCATCAGCTCACGGATTTTCTCTATAAGTGGGGCATGCTGCTGACGGTAGTCCTGCTGATCGCCGGCTTTGGCATCGCGTCTGACAGCTTCCTTGAGCCGACCAACATTATCAATATCCTGCGCTCGATCGCCATCGTGACGGTGATCGCCATCGGCGTCTCCGTCTCGCTGACCATCGGCGGATTCGACCTCTCTGTCGGGTCAACGGCGTCGCTGGCCAACTCGCTGGTGATTTCACTGTTTGTCTGGTACGGCTTTGGTCCCACTCAGGCAATTGCTCTGACCCTGCTGCTGTGTACGCTGGTCGGCCTGTTTAACGCCTTTATGATCGTGGTGCTGAAAATTCCCGATATGCTGGCGACGCTGGCCAGCCTGTTCGTGGTGCAGGGCGTGGCGATGACCTACAGTTTTGGCGGTTCGATCACGGAAAACATGGTGTTGCCGAGCGGTGATATGGCCGAAGGCACTATTCCGCCGGTGTTCTCGCTGCTGGGCCAGGTGCCGGTAATTGTTATCGTTATGCTGGTCGTCACCGTGGTAGCGCAACTGCTGCTGTCGCTGACCAAACACGGGCGGCGCATGTATGCGATCGGCGGTAACCCGGAGGCGGCGCGCCTGTCCGGCATTCGCACCAACCGTTACCGCATCCTCGCCTATGTGATCTCGGCGCTGCTGGCCGGGCTGGGCGGCATTTTGCTTGCGTCACGCATCGGCTCCTCGCAGGTAAACGCCGGTGGCGGTTATCTGATGGATGCGGTGGCGGCGGCGTGGATTGGCCTGTCGCTGGCGGGGGCGGGTAAACCGAACGCGCTGGGCACCCTGCTGGGCGCGGTGATCCTCGGGGTGCTGCAGAATGGCCTGGTGATGCTGTCGGTGCCCTATTACGCCATGGATATTATTAAAGGTCTGGTGCTGGCGGTTGCACTGGCTATCACCTACGTTCAGCGCCGACCGGCCTGACATTTGCAGACGGGAAAAGAGAATAATGAAAAAAATTACGCTTTCACTGCTGGCGCTGAGCCTGTTAAGTTCGCTGCCCGCCCTTGCGGCTGACGTTGCCATCCCGGCCGCGATTGCCGATCATCAGGGCCCGGTGCGCGTGGCGGTGATCCGCAACCTGGGCTCGGACGATAACACCACCCAGTTTGTGGCCGGGGCGATCCAGGAAGGGCGCAAGCTGGGCTTTAAGGTCAGCACCTTCCTCAGCAACGGCGATGACGCCCGTTTCCAGGACTTCGTGAACCAGGCGATCAGCCAGAAGTATGACGGCATCATTCTGTCGCACGGTAAAGACCCTTACGCGACCGCGCTGGTAAAACGCATTACCGACGCCGGCATCAAGGTTTCGGTCTTCGACACGCCGGTGAATCAGACTCTGCCGGGCGTCACGGTGACCGCCCAGGATGACGCCTCGCTGGCGCAGCTGTCACTCGATCAGCTGGTGAAAGACAGCAACGGCAAAGCGAATATCGTGAAGCTGTGGGTCGCCGGCTTCCCGGCGATGGAACGTCGCCAGGTGGTGTATGAGAAGGTGCTGAAGGCCAACCCGGGTATTCACCAGCTGGAATCGATTGGTGCCGTCTCTTCCGACGTGCAGGGCGATACCGCTAATAAGATTGGCGCCATTCTGGCTAAATATCCGAAAGGCAAAATTGACGCCATCTGGGGTTCATGGGACGCGTTTGCTCAGGGCGCTTACAAAGCCCTGCAGGAGAACGGCCGCACTGAAATCAAACTCTACAGCATTGACGTTTCCAACCAGGATCTGCAGCTGATGAGCGAGAAAAACAGCCCGTGGCAGCAGACCGTGGCGGTAGACAGCAAGCTGATTGGTGCAATCAACATGCGCCTGGTAGCCAATAAAATCGGCGGCGAGCCAACGCCGGCCAGCTATCAGTTCCAGGCCGCAGCCATCTCTCAGTCGCAGCTCAAGGCCCAGCCAGGTGCCGTTAACGTCGCCACACTGAGCAAGATTATCCCAGGCTGGGGCACCTCACCTGATTTCGTCGCACCGTGGTTCGCACCGCTGGAAGCAAAATACGGTAAAAAATAACCTCCGATTACGTCTTCCGACAACGGCTTATCCTGCAGGATAGGCCGTTTTTTTATCCTCAGCGATCCGTACAGATGTAAAGCGGCATATTCAGCCCGGAAACCAGCCAGCTGTCGTGGTTAAAGCGCTGCAGGTAGAGCAGTAAAGCAGGGTTTTTTACCAGCCGTTGATAAAACACGCTATCAGGAATGTTGTCAGTTTCACTGACGTTGCTATGGCTGTAATTGAGTTCCAGTGCCTGATTTTCAGGATGATAGTGGTAGGTCATCATCAGGACCCGGTTGAGCAGAAATCGCCCTTCAGGTGTGGTCATCTGACCGGAAAATTGCATTGCCAGTCGTGATTTTCCCAGCGTGACCAGGGAAACCTGGCCATCCATGGTGGTGGTGGTGGCATCCTGATTAATCGCAAAATGAACGTTCGCCCGGCAGGAGAGTGCCAGCGCAGGGCTGGCCCGCTCGGGCGCCAGGATCCACATGCAGATCGGCATAATCAGTGCAGTACACAGCAGGGCACCGGCGATAAGCGTTTTCTTGATCATGGTTTATCGATGGTGACAGAGAGGTAGTTCACACAGTGTTCGCTCTCCAGCGTTCCGATAACGCACTGGGCGAAAAACAGACCTTTCTGTTCATTTTTTTCCTCTGGATTGAAATGATAGAATTCAAAGTAATTCGTGCTTTTTTTATTATTACAATCGATGTTATTACGATTAATAACCTCTTTGAGGCGGTTTTTTTTCTCCTCCTGATACGACGGATTACCTGCATTCATCTCATACATCAGGCAGAGCCCGATCGGTGGGAAAGGAGTCATCGCCACCTGCGATCTCGTCGGCAGGGTAATTACAGTAAGTAAACTAATGGATATCAGTATCAGCGCTACTGTTATGCTAATGTTAGCGACGGTATTAAGCGAAAGAGACGCCTTCTGGTGTGGTTTTTCGGTTGCCTCCGATTCAGGTGAAACTGTTTTGGTATCGGCATCAACGCGGTTTTTGTTTATGTGAACGGCATCATGGCATCGGGTGACCATCGCCAGCCGAAATCCTTCTTTCGGAACGGTCGTGATGACATCATCCTCAACGCCCAGCTGCCTGAATGTTTTTCTCAAATAACTGATATGATTGCTAAGGTTATTACTGGAAGGGATAAGGCCATTTTTTTCCCAGACGTTGGTGAGCAACGATTCGCGCGATGATGTTTTGCCGGCATTCACTATGAGTTCGGTTAATAATAGCGTGCTTGGGCGCGAAAGTTGCAGAGAGGCGTTCTCTTCCCCCATAAGCTGGAGCCAGCCGGTTGCAGAATCAAAATCTATTTTTTCATTAATCAAATATTTCATTTCATTTCTGATTTTTATTTTTGATTGCGTTTGTTATCAAAAGATTCATAACGCAAGTTGGCCGGGCGAACTTATCCTGTCGCTGCAGTGCGATATAACATCCTGCCTCATGCGTGATTAAAATTAATCACTATTGACGCTATATTAATGCGCATATAAAAATCCTTATCAGGAGGCTGGTTTTTCGATAAATCAGTCTTTAATTCCTTAAAATCTCACTATGTTAGTTTTATATTCTATTATAAATTAATAATTGATATTAAGTTTTGATTAAGTCAGGCTGAGGTTATCATTGTCACAACAGGGGTTAGGTAAAAGTTTGGCCGATCCTTTCACAGCAGGAGCTATATATTTTATAAAGGAGTTGTCAATGTTCGAACGTGCCAGTTGTCTGCATCGGGAAAAATCTGTCGCAAAGGTAATTCATGCACTTAACGAGTTTTTTGCGGAAAAAATGCCATCCGGACCGCATCCCATTTATGCCAGTACGCGTGATATCGCAGATCGCTCCGACTTAAGTATTTATAATGCCAGACATATATTGATCAAGCTTGAAAAAGAAGGAATGATTACCTCCATTAAGAATGAAAATCGTAAGAGTTTGTACTGGAATAAAACAGAGAAACTTAAGGGAATTTAACTATTGGCTTCTCTTACTCTCCGGAGCGGGATTGCCGGGTAACACCTTTTTCTCTGGCGATGCGTTCTTCTTTTTATTTTCCGGATACGACTCGGCAATCCGTATATCGTAAACCATTGTGGCATTGGGCGGCACTTTAGGTGGATAGCCCTTCTCGCCATACGCCAGATTTGGCGGGACCACAATAGTAACGGAACCATGATTTTTTATCTTACTTAGCGCTTCCTGGAAGATGGGTGGAAAAGCCGATAAAGGCTGCGTCAGCACGATCCCTTTGGCATCCATATCTTCGATCACCTTACCGCTGGCCAGGCTCTCTTTTACCACCACGTCAATACTGGTATTCGCCGAAATTGGCGTATCCCCGATATAGCCAATCTGATACCAAAATCCGAGTTTGCTCTTATGCGTTTTTTTATCGTTAATGAAGGCCTTAACAAAGTTTTTCGTCGATTTGTCCAGGCGGTTCATGAATTTTTCCCGGCCGCTGTTTAGCTGGGTTGCAACGCTGGCAATGATCTTTTCCATATCTGCCAGCGGTATTTTTGCTGTGTTTTTAAAAGCATCAACGATGCCTGCCAGTACCACCCGACGGTCGTTGTCCACCGCAGACCAGTTGTGATTTTCAGCCTGCACCTGCAGTATTTCCTGGCCCATCGAGAAGCCGATAGCGTAGGCTTCGCGCGTGGCTTTCTGCCTGAGTTGTGCAGCAGTGAGTTCTGCCACCCCAGGCTTAACCGCAACGGATTGTTTCACCTGCTGCTGWGCCAGCACCTCGTCCAGCCTGGCCTGCAGCGCCTTGAGCTTCTCCTCGGCGCTGTTTTTTTCGGCCAGCAGCGCGGCGCTGGCCTTGCTGGCGGAGCTGCTGCTGCTTTTCTGCTGTGCTAACACGCTGTCCAGCTGTGCTTCTGCTGCTTTGCTTCTTAGCAGACTGTCTGCCAGCTGTTGCTTCGTATGATTAAGCCCGGCAATCTGCTGTTCAAGCTCTGCCTGCTGTTGTGCCGTTGCCTGCTGGCCTGTGGCATCGCGACGGAGCAGCGCCGTATAACGATCGCGCAGTGAAATGAGCTGCTGTTGCAGCTCCTGTTGCCGTTGCCGTGTCCTGTTTACAAGCTGCTGTGATTTCTTCGCCCGTTGGTTGGCCAGCCGGAGTTTTTCTGCCAGCGCCAGCTCAGACGGTGAAAAATGCCACAGATTACGGAAGGTGCTGGCAAGGTTTTGCAGCGTCTGGCGATCGGCCTCGCTCAGCGAGGGAACCGCTGGCAGAGTCGCCGGTGACGCAGGGGGGAGCCGCTCCAGGCGGGTAATTTTTTGCCGTAAATCTGACAGCTGCTGGTTGCGCTCACTCAGTTGCTGCCTGCTTTTTTCCAACTCGTGTTGCAGCGCCAGCCGTTGCTGATGTTCAACATCAGATGGCGGGGAGGGTTTTCTTTGGGTTCGCGTGGGGGTTACGGTAGGCCGCTCCCGCGGGGGGGCGGCCTGTTGCTGGTATTTACGGGCAAACTGCAGCACGGCAGGGCCTTCATCTGCCAGCGCGTTGTGCTGGAGTAACGAGTAGCAGAGTAGACTCAACGTGATTGCCGACAACCGGAAGGATATCCGCCGACGGACCATCATGGCCGTGCCTCGCCCCGGTTAGTCAGGCTGTCCAACAGCGTTTGCGCGATCTGTGCGCAAAGGAGATTGGCACGATAGCGATACAGTGAGTCGACGGTGTCCTGAGTATCTGCATTCGTTTTACTCCGCAGATCGGCATACTGTGCTGCGCCATTCATCAGGTAATCGAAGGCACTACGCATCCGTTTAAACTGGGCAGGATTCATGGTCTTAAGCGCATCCAGTTGCCCCTGACACTGCTGAAGCCGGACCCGATCGCCTTCATCTTTTTGACTGCGCGCCGGTTCAGCACGATTTGTTGCCAGCGCGGTTGTCGCCGGTGCTACAGCAACGGTCGGCGGGGTCACTACGGTCTTTTTTTCTGACTGCGGTAAGAGTTGGCAGCCGGCCAGTAGTAGTGAACAGAGCAAAACGATTCTGTTTTTTTTGCACATAATGGGAGTTAACATCGCGGTGATCATCGTGGACTCTTTATTTATCACGCCCGCACCAGGACTCGCACCAGCCTTCCTGCAGTAGCCAGTAGTTAAGTTCAGCAGGGCGGATCATATTGAGTTTGGCCATGATATTCCTTTTGTGCGCACTCACCGTCTTCTCGCTGATCAGCAGAAAACGGGCAATCGCGCCATTACTGATACCGCGAGCCAGGTAACGCAGCACTTCGATTTCACGCCGGGTGAGCAAACCAAAAGAGTGCGGAGTGCAGGGCCTGGCAAGCAAACTGCGTAAATCAGTATGCGGAGACGTACGGCTCTGTACTTTTCTGTAAAAGTCAGCCAGCTGGCTGTCACGGTATAAGGTCGGAAAATCATCTAAGTGGGGAACGGTTATGTTGCCCTCATCCGGCAGTGGTGTTCTGTCGCGGAGGATAAAAACGTCAAGCGAACGCGTAGAGACGCGGCGATGAAGGTAATGACAATTGGCGATGGATATGGATTCGGCAGCAATAAACAGGATTCTTGCATCATAATTAAATACGCAATCGGTAAACGAAGGCGAAATGCCCTTGGCTAACAGATACTCAGAAATACAGGCGGCGAGCCCGTCAGCAAAGTACCGATTAGGGTCGTTGATTACGATCGTCAGCTGATTTCTGTTCATCCGTTTTTCATCCACTGTTGTCCCTAACCGGAGAGACGGGCATCGCCTCTCAGCGGCTGTCATCGCCTTAATTCATCACATTAATCCATATATTGTATCGTTATTAATATTATGGCAAAAGTAAGTATCACCAGTTTTGCAAATTGCGATATATATAACTGGCTATTGAATTTATGCGATGTTAGTCGTCGCAAAAGAATTTAAATAAAGCTTTTGCGATATTAAATTTTATTAATCAGCGTATTCGACAGCGGGTAAGGCCTGACAACAAGGGGGAAGGTACAGCAGGTGAGGCGGGGGAAAGCAATCTTCCGGGAAGGCTGACATGACGCGCCGTCTAGAGAGACGTTTCACATCAGCCTGGATGACATCCGTCAGATACCGGCGTTAAAACGCAGCGCGAGCGTAACCGGTCATCTCTTTCAGACCCAGCTCGCGGCCCAGCGCGGAAGTCGGATGCACCACAATCAGTCCGCGAACGCTTTTTTTCAGCGCGCCCATGTTGGCCTGTTCTTTTTTGGTGATCGCCCGGCTGAACGGCAGTTTTTGCAGCTGCTGCGCTTCCTTGCTGAGTTTTTCAGCCCGCACGCCGCGCAGACGTTCAATTTCAGCCTGCAGCTTATCTTTCTCTTTCAACAGCTCGCCAAGCTTCTCGCTGTCGCCAGACGCCAGCAGCGTCGGTTCTTTATGGTTCAGGGCATCCAGCTTGTCGCTCAACGCTCTGATTTCATCCTGCACTTTTTCTGTCATAACCGTAACCGTCAACAATGATTCATTGCAGCAAAGGATACACGAAAGCGGCGGAAAGAGGGAAAAGGGGCGTTATTTTTTAAAAGCCTGCTTTTGGCTGATCCGCGCGATCAGCGCGGTCAGCGACAGCACCATGGTCGATCGCACCACCTGCAGATAGCGTTGCTGCTGCATGGCGCGTAGTTCCGCATCATCGCTGACGTAGTCGGGGCAGGGCGGCAGGGCGGTAACGCAATGCAGCTCACCAAAGGGGCCGAGGATCTCATCGTCGGTAAAGCGGTACTCGCTGCCGTCGTGGTTCAGCTCTTCACGCAGCGCCATCAGCAGCTCGGCATCTTCATACTCGCTGCGGTTGATGATGCCGAGGCCGTAGACCAGCTTCAGGCGCACCGACAGCTCCCCCAGCGGGCCATCACCGAGCAGCAGCGGTTCGACCGCGTACTTGACGGCATAGTCATCCTTGCGGAACACCTGAGTAATCAGAATATTGACCGCTTCGGCCAGCAGCTCAACGGCGGCGATCAGAAAGCTTCTCACCGAACGTCCGGTGTTCAGGCGCTCCAGCACCCGATTTTCAAAAGCCTGTGGTTGTTCCATGAGAGCCTGCACGTGATTCGTAATGGGGCATAATGGCGTCGGTACGGGCGCAGCAGCGCTGCACCCGTAGGGTTCATCCGTGAGGAAGGCCGACATTATGACACAGCGTTGTAAGCCTTCACCACCGCCGCCACAACATCACTGTGGGCATCCAGGCCAGAGATCTCTGCCAGGGTGGTGGCGACATCCTGTTTCGCCAGCAGTTCGGTCAGCTGCTGCGCCTGAGGGTCCTGCTCGCTGCGATAGTGCAGCGCGGCCGCGATGCCTTGCACCAGGTTGTCGTGCGGCAGCTGATACTCCAGCGTGCCCAGCGTCGGTTTAATCAGGCGGTCACCGGCGCTCAGCTTGCGCAGCGGCTGACGTCCGACGCGCTCGACGTCATCTTTCAGGTACGGATTCTCAAAACGGCTGAGGATCTTGCTGATATAGGCCGCGTGCTTATGTGCATCAAAGCCGTAACGGCGGATCAGCACCGCGCCGCTCTCCTGCATCGCGCCTTCAACCACCTGACGTACCTTTGGATCGAGAATCGCATCACGGATGGTCTGATGGCCGGCCAGCTGGCCGAGATAGGCGGTGATGGCATGGCCGGTGTTCAGCGTAAACAGCTTACGCTCGACAAAGGCCATCAGGTTGTCGGTCAGCTCCATGCCGGCAATCTGCGGCAGCGGGCCTTTAAACTGGGTCTGATCGACGATCCATTCGCTGAAGGTCTCTACGGTCACTTCCAGCGGATCGCTGCTGCCGGCTTCTGTCGGCGGAACAATACGGTCAACGGCGGAGTCGACGAAGCCGACATGCTCTTCGAGCCAGGCGTGATACTGCTCCGGCAGCGCCTTCAGCACGTGGCCCTTCAGCTGAGTGGTGCCACGCACCATGTTTTCACAGGCGATAATGTTCAGCGGACGGGTATTAGCGTTATCACTGCGTTTAGCCAGCCCTTTCGCAATGCTGCCCGCAATGCGCTCAAGGATCTGTGGGCCAACCGCCGTGGTAACGATATCAACCTCAGCCACCCGATCGATAACCTCGTCGCTGGTGCTGTTAATCGCATCAACCCCGGTGACGATCTCGGTCTTCGCCTGCTCACCGACCACCTGTACCGGGTACTGATGGCGCGCGTTCAGCGCGTCGAGCACCGCCTGATTAACATCGGCAAAGGTGAGCTGAATACCGGCATCGGCCAGCAGTTTGCCGATAAAACCGCGGCCAATATTACCCGCGCCAAAATGCAGAGCTTTCATAATTAATCCCTTCTTACAGAGTCAACGAGCCAATAAACAGGGGCCGGGCAAGCCCGGCCCCTGGGGCGAAATCAACGAATGGCTTATGGATCAGGCGCGCGCGTCACCGGACAACAGATCCAGCACGTCCTGCACGTTGCTGGTGGTGGCCAGCCGTTCAATCACCGAGTCATCATCCAGCGCATTGGTCAGGGCGGTAATCACCTGAATATGCTCGTTGTTGCGTGCGGCAATGCCGATCACTAACCGGGCGATGGCGTCTTCATCATCCCCGAACTTCACGCCGTTCGGATACTGGCAGAAGACGATGCCGGTTTTCAGCACGCGATCTTTCGCTTCGATGGTGCCGTGTGGGACGGCGATCGACTCACCCAGATAGGTTGGCGTCAGCTTTTCACGGGCCAGCATCGCTTCCACGTAATCCGGCTCAACGTAGCCACCTTTCACCAGCTGCTCACCGGCAAAGCGGATCGCCTGCTCTTTGTCCGCGGCGTGATTGCCGAGGAACACGTTGGCGGCGCTCAGTTTGAACAGGTTGGCCTGGCCGTCATCATAGCTGTCGTTCAGCGTGGCATTGACCTTTTCACGGTGCTGTTCGCTGCGGTTGGCTTCCACCAGGCGCGCGGTCAGATCGTTATACAGGCCGCTGTCGAGGAAGTTGCTCAGCGAAATATGCTGCGCATGGGGTGCCTGGCGCATCGCGCGCTCGGTCAGATCGCGGTGGGTAATCACCAGGTCAACGTCGCCCGGCAGGCTGTTAATCGCCGAGTTGGTCACCGAGATGTTGCTCAGGCCGGCATCGGCCACCTTCTTACGCAGCACGCCGGCGCCCATGGCGCTGGAACCCATGCCCGCGTCACAGGCAACGATGATTTTACGCACGTGGCTCAGATCGCCGTGCAGGCCTTCAGCGGCAGTAGCGCCGGTCTGGCCTTTAGACTGCGACTTCATCTCCTGCATACGGCGGGTTGCCGCTTCGATATCGTCATCTTCTTTCACTTTGCTGGTTTTCAGCAGCACGGCAGAGACGACAAAGGAGACCGCGAAGGCCGCCACAATCGCCGCGATGTTAGCGAAGTAGGCACCTTTTGGCGTCATCGCCAGCACGGCGAGGATTGAACCCGGAGAAGCCGGAGACACCAGGCCACCGTTCAGCAGGGTCAGGGTGAACACGCCGGTCATACCGCCGAGGATCACCGCCAGAATCAGGCGCGGGTTCATCAGCACGTACGGGAAGTAGATTTCGTGAATACCGCCGAGGAAGTGGATAATCGCGGCACCACCGGCAGACTGCTTCGCATTGCCACGGCCGAAGAACATATAGGCCATCAGTACGCCCATGCCCGGGCCCGGGTTGGCTTCAATCAGGAAGAAGATCGACTTACCGGCTTCGCTGGCCTGCTGGATACCCAGCGGCGAGAAGATACCGTGGTTAATGGCGTTATTGAGGAACAGGATTTTCGCCGGTTCAACAAAGATCGAGGTCAGCGGCAGCAGGTTGTTCTGCACCATCAGATTTACGCCGGCCGCCAGAATGTGCGACAGGCCCTCAACCAGTGGCCCGATCGCCAGGAAGGCAATGATGGCCAGCAGCATGCCGATAATACCGGCAGAGAAGTTGTTAACCAGCATCTCGAAGCCGCTTTTAATCTTACCGTCGATCGCGCGGTCAAAAGATTTGATCGCCCAGCCGCCCAGCGGACCGGCAATCATCGCGCCGAGGAACATCGGCATATCGGCACCGACGATCACGCCCATGGTGGTGATCGCACCGACCACGCCGCCGCGGTCACCGCCGACCAGGCGGCCACCGGTAAAGCCGATCAGCAGCGGCAGCAGGTAGGTGATCATCGGGCCGACCAGCCTGGCCAGCGTTTCGTTTGGCAGCCAGCCGGTTGGGATAAACAGCGCGGTGATGATCCCCCAGGCAATAAATGCCCCGATATTTGGCATCACCATGTTGCTCAGAAAGCGACCAAAGCTCTGCACTTTGATCTTAAAATCTGATGAGGACATATAAACACACCCCTTATGAGTACGCGCTGACCCAGTAAGAGAGCGCGTTGATTTTTGTTGGAGACGTTACGGCGACGCCGTCAGTATCACTGTATGCAGGCGGACTCTATCACGCGAATATGACGCTTGCGATGCGTGCGGATAAAGTGTGATCTAAGTCACTATATGGGTGGGGTGAACCAGGTTGTTTTAGTGATTATGATCACGTTTATGCAGTGAGAACGCCTCTTTCTGTATGTAAAATCGTCGCGAAACGCTCATTTTTGTGATGCTTATCACAAATGATGACGTGCGTTACGTGTCATTTGTGTGATGAAGATCACAATAAATTTCAGGGTGAATTTCGCTGATTATTGATCCGTCGCGTTTCTGTGACGCGGATCTATCGAAGCGATATAGTCCGATAAAACGTGCCATATGAAGTCGCTAAGGGCCTGCAGGGGGCAGGACGCCAGCAGAAATGGGTGGCGGACGACAGGGGGCGTTATGTGGGGGCACCGCGGTACCCCCTGCGGTGACTTACTGGAATCCGCCCTGCAGTGCACTCTGCGCCCGGGTCAGCGCCTGGGTATTGGCGCTCAGATTGCTCATCAGCGTATTGTACTGGGTCGCCTGCTGCTGGGTCGGGAACTGTACGGCCGCGCCGTTAAAGCTTACCTGCGATCCCTGCTGCTGCAGAAAATCGCCGGTCTGTACCGCATCCTGGCTCAGGGTCTGTAGTGCCGGCAATAGCGGGATCAGTGAAGCCGCTGGCTGAGAAACCACCTTGTTATAGACGTTGTCATAGACCGTTTTCAGATCCTCCGGCTGTTTCAGCGTCCCTTTGCTGCTGTCCGCCTGGGTTTTAGCGGACTGAATCTGCTGGGCCAGCACGCCAAGCGCACCGCTGGCCTGGCGCAGAGAGTCGCGGCGCGTCAGGTAATCCTGCGGGGTACGAATGGCAGACAGTTCATCCACTACCGGCTTCATACCCGATTCCACCGCTTTATTGACCTGCTGTGAGAAGCCGTAAAGAATCGCGTAATCGCTGACATAGTTGCCGAACTTCTGCTTCTGGTCTTCGCTCAGGCTCGGCAGATGCTCGCCGCTGCGCATCACGGTATTTTGCAGGAAGTCGATAAACGCTTTGCGCTGATCTCCTTCTTTATCACCGCAGGCGGTCAGCTGCAGCACCAAAAACAGCGCCATAAATGGCACCAGCAGACGCATCCAGACACGCGCAGGTCCTGTGGTCATAAGAACAAACTCCTGTTTAAAACGGGTGATTTTAAGATTGCTACCGCGACTAAGAATAGTCGAACTGCATTTTTAAAGGTAGCCATCATTGCTCACCCGCCGCAACGATTTTAATACCTAAAAAACGCTAACATCATGAACACTGGACCGATATCTATCGAACCCTGAGATCAACCGGGGGATGACCGGGTTTCTGAACAATATGGGGTTTGATGGTAAGGCCTCGCTGGCAGGCTGGAGGCAACAATTTGCCTGAGTTATACAAGGCATCCTGTCTGCCTGGGCCGCCGTTGTGCGGCCCTTTTTTTTTACCCGCGCCCCTGCCTGCAATGATCGGACCGGCTGATTAATTGACGTCGATCAATCGCGGCTGAGATTTTCAGCAGAACTGAAAAATAATCAAAAAATATGACCCAAATCACACGGGATTGACTAGTATTTAGGTTCCTGGTGCTTGCCCTGTGGGCCCGACTTTGAGGCCGCCAGCGGCTGCTGTTCGCCAGCATTCAGAACCTGAGCTTCAGGTTCTACATCCTCTTGTTGTTCACGTTACGTGAGTTGAATGAGGTGCACTGATGGAATTAATGGAAACAAAAGATCCAATGCATGAACTGCTATCGAGTCTGGAACAGATCGTGATTACCCGTCAGACGATCGCCCTGTCCCCGATTCTGAAGGACGACGTTTTACTGCCTGAACCCAAACGCATCCGGGAGATTACCGGCATGCAGATTGATGAGTTTGCCCTGGCAATGGGCGTTAGCGTTTCCTCGGTGAAGAGTTGGGAAGCGAAGAAGACCCGTCCGTCAGGCAGTGCACAAAAACTGATGCAGTTGATTCATTCGAATCCGTGTCTCAGCAGACAGCTGCTGGGATAAAAGAACAAACCCGCCATCTGGCGGGTTTTTGTTTTACAGGGCGGCCTGCGCCTTCATATCGATCACAAAGCGGTACTTCACGTCACCCTTCAGCATCCGTTCAAACGCCTGCTCGACCTGATCCAGACGAATCACTTCCACCTCAGACACGATCTGGTGCTCACCGCAGAAATCCAGCATCTGCTGAGTCTCTCTGATGCTGCCGATCGAGGTTCCGGAGATGCTCAGGCGCTTAAAGACGATCGGCGTCACGTCCGGCGACTTGTGCGGCGCGTCAGGGATGCCGACCAGCACCAGGTGGCCGTTGGTCTTCAGCGCGGCGAGGTACGGGTCGAGATCGTGCGGTGCCGCCACGCAGTCGAGGATCATATCCAGGCTGTTCTTCACGCCTGCCATCTGCTCAGCGTCCTTCGATACCACCACTTCGCTGGCTCCGAGGCGCAGCGCATCCGCACCTTTTGCCGGAGAGGTGGTAAACAGCACCACTTCCGCGCCCAGCGCACGGGCCAGCTTCACCGCCATATGGCCGAGGCCACCGAGGCCAATCACGCCCACACGCTGGCCTGGCTGCACGTTCCAGTGCTGCAGCGGCGACCAGGTTGTCACGCCGGCACACAGCAGCGGTGCCACCGCGGCCAGCGGCAGGTTCTCCGGTACCGAAACCACAAACCTGCTGTCGACCACGATATTGTCGGCATAACCGCCGAAGGTTTTGCCGCCGATCACCTTTTCCTCGCCGTTATAGGTGGCGGTAAAGCCGGCTTCACAATACTGCTCTTCGCCGTCATGGCACTGCGCGCAGTGGCCGCAGGAGTCGACCATCACGCCGACGCCGACCAGATCGCCGGGCTTAAAGGCGGAGACCGCGCTGCCGGTGGCGACCACGCGACCAACGATTTCGTGGCCCGGCACCAGCGGGAACTGGCTGACGCCCCACTCGTTACGCGCCATATGCAGGTCAGAGTGGCAGACGCCGCAGTAGTGAATATCAATGTGTACGTCACCGGCCTGCAGCTCGCGACGGGTAAAGGTGAAGGGTTCCAGCGGGGTGTTAGCTGCTTTGGCAGCGAATCCGTAAGATTGCATTGATGTCTCAGCCTGGTTGGCAAAAACGGCACAGGGTAGGGATTTAAGGCGTCAGGGGCAAGGTGGAATTGTAAAGGGGGGTGTCTGGAAACCTGTTTCAGAGACCCGAACCGGACAGCCGGTAAACCCGCTGCCCGGTTCAGACGCCTACTCGGCACCGCTGAAGCGCAGGGAGGACACACAGCGCTTACGCTGCCCGCGCACAATGGCAGCAGCCAGCGATCGGCGCTGCCTGCGCGCAATAGCAGCCGCAGGCAGCCACCACTGTAGCACCTACTGCAGCAGCGAGATATCCGCTACCTGCAGGAACAGCGCGCGCAGCTTCGCCAGCAGCGTCAGGCGGTTTAGACGGATCTCTCTGTCGTCGGCGTTGACCATCACCTTGTCAAAGAAGTTGTCCACCGCTTCACGCAGCTCGGCCAGCTCGATCAGCGCATCCTGGTAGCGGCCTTCGGCGAAGTACGGTGCCAGCTTGCTGGTCAGCGCTGAAACGTAGGTCGCCAGCTTGATCTCTTCATTCTCTTTCAGCAGCGACGCCTGCACGCTGTCGTTCAGCGGCTCGTCGGACTTGGCGAGAATATTGGAGACGCGCTTGTTGGCGGCCGCCAGGCTGGCAGCCTGCTCCAGCGTACGGAAGTGCGATACCGCCTTCATACGCGCGTCGAAATCCGCCGGGCGGGTCGGGCGGCGTGCCAGCACGGCCTGGATGGTATCCACGCTGTGGCCCGCTTCCTGGTACCAGCTACGGAAACGGCCGAGCATAAAGTCGACCACCTCATCCACCACCTTCGCGTTGGTCAGCTTGCTGCCGTACAGGCGCGCGGCCTCTTCGGTCAGGGTCTGCAGATCCAGCGGCAGGTTCTTCTCAACGATGATACGCAGCACGCCCAGCGCCGCACGGCGCAGTGCGAACGGATCTTTATCGCCTTTCGGATGCTGCCCGATGCCGAAGATGCCGGCCAGGGTATCCATCTTATCGGCGATCGCCAGCGCGCAGGCGATCGGGTTAGACGGCAGCGCATCGCCGGCAAAGCGCGGCTGATACTGCTCGTTCAGCGCGACCGCCACGTCTTCGGCTTCGCCGTCGTGACGCGCGTAGTGCATGCCCATCACGCCCTGGGTGTCGGTGAACTCGAACACCATATTGGTCATCAGGTCACACTTGGACAGCAGGCCCGCGCGGGTGGCGTGGTTGACGTCTGCACCGATCTGCGCGGCGATCCAGCCGGCCAGCGCCTGAATACGGTCGGTTTTGTCACGCAGCGTACCCAGCTGTTTCTGGAACAGCACGGTCTCCAGGCGCGGCAGGTTATCTTCCAGACGACGCTTACGGTCGCTGTTAAAGAAGAACTCGGCGTCGGCGAGGCGCGGGCGCACCACCTTCTCGTTACCGGAAATAATCTGCTGCGGATCTTTCGACTCGATGTTGGTGACGAAGATAAAGTTAGGCAGCAGCTTGCCCGCGGCGTCGTACACCGGGAAGTACTTCTGGTCGCCCTTCATGGTGTAGACCAGCGCTTCCGCCGGCACCGCGAGGAACTTCTCTTCAAAGGTGGCGGTCAGCACCACCGGCCACTCGACCAGCGAGGTCACCTCTTCCAGCAGGCTTTCGCTGAGGTCGGCGACGCCGCCAATCTGGCGCGCGGCGGCTTCGGCATCGGCCTTGATGGTGGCTTTACGCACCTCAAAGTCGGCCTGCACGCGGCCGCGCTCCAGCAGGATCTGCGGATACTGATCGGCGTTATCGATGGTGAACTCCGGCTCGCCCATAAAGCGGTGGCCGCGAATCGTACGGGCGGAGTCGATGCCCAGAATCTTCGCCGGGATCAGTTCATCGCCCAGCAGCAGGGTCACGGTGTGTACCGGGCGCACGAACTGCACCTCGGACGCGCCCCAGCGCATCAGTTTCGGGATCGGCAGCTTCGCCAGCGAGGTGGCGATCATCGCCGGCAGCAGCGCCTGCGCGCTTTCACCGGTCACTTTAGCGCGATGCACCAGCCATTCGCCTTTATCGGTGCTCAGACGCTCGGCCTGATCAACGGTAATGCCACAGCCGCGCGCCCAGCCTTCGGCCGCTTTGGTTGGCGCACCGCTGGCATCAAACGCGGCCTGAATCGCCGGGCCACGTTTTTCTACTTCGCGATCCGGCTGCGCGGCGCTCAGCGCGGCGACTTTCAGCGCCAGACGGCGCGGCGCGGCAAACCACTTCACGTCACCGTGGGCGAGGCCCGCAGCATCCAGCTCGGCGGTCAGGTTAGCAGCAAAGGACTCGGCCAGGCTGCGCAGGGCTTTCGGCGGCAGCTCTTCGGTGCCGATCTCCACCAGGAAGGTTTGTTCAGTCATGGCTGCCTCTTAGTTATTCTTGTTGCACATCGGGAAGCCCAGCGCCTCGCGGGAGGCGTAGTAGGCTTCAGCCACGGCTTTAGTCAGGGTACGGATGCGCAGAATATAGCGCTGACGCTCGGTGACCGAGATCGCCTTGCGCGCGTCCAGCAGGTTGAAGCTGTGCGCGGCTTTCAGAATACGTTCATAGGCTGGCAGCGGCAGCGGTTTTTCCAGCGCCAGCAGGCTCTGCGCCTCTTTCTCGTACTGCTCGAAGCAGCTGAACAGGAAATCGACGTCGGCGTATTCGAAGTTGTAGGTCGACTGCTCGACTTCGTTCTGATGGAACACGTCACCGTAGGTGGTTTTACCCAGCGGACCGTCGCTCCACACCAGATCGTACACGCTGTCCACGCCCTGGATATACATCGCCAGGCGCTCGAGGCCGTAGGTGATCTCGCCGGTGACCGGCTTACACTCCAGGCCGCCGACCTGCTGGAAGTAGGTGAACTGCGTCACTTCCATCCCGTTCAGCCACACTTCCCAGCCGAGGCCCCAGGCGCCCAGCGTCGGGTTTTCCCAGTTATCTTCCACGAAGCGGATGTCGTGAATGGTCGGGTCCATGCCCAGCTCTTTCAGCGAGCCGAGGTACAGCTCCTGAATATTGTCCGGTGACGGCTTGATGATCACCTGGAACTGATAGTAGTGCTGCAGGCGGTTCGGGTTTTCACCGTAGCGGCCATCGGTCGGGCGGCGTGAGGGCTGCACGTAGGCAACGGCGGTTGGCTCCGGGCCGATAGCGCGCAGACAGGTCATCGGGTGAGACGTCCCGGCACCGACTTCCATATCCAGCGGTTGGATGATGGTGCAACCCTGTCGCGCCCAGTAATCCTGTAAGGTCAGGATCAGCCCCTGAAAGGTCTTGGTATCAAACTTTTGCATGTTGATGTCGCACGCGATGAAGTGGTTATAAAAAGTGGGCGTCAGTATACCCTTTGAGCGGGCTGATTACCAAAGTGCTGACGGGCGGTAAGCGCGTTTATCCCCGGCTAATTTTGCTGCCCCTGCCGCATAACCCGCTCATCCCGGTCTGAATTTTCCCGCATCAGGTTGTTGAAGCCCGGCCGCCTGGCTACGCTCTGACACGCAGCCTGCTGAACTGGCGAACAATGAGGATGAAATGTCGCAGAAAATCGGATGGATAGATAACTTACGCGCCCTGGCCTGCCTGATGGTGATTATGATCCACACCACCACCTGGTACGTCACCACCGGCATGTCGGTGGGTGAGCACAGCTGGGATATGTCGAACCTGCTGAACTCCGCTTCCCGCGTCTGCGTACCGATCTTCTTTATGATCTCCGGCTACCTGTTTTTCGGCGAGCGCAGCGCCCAGGCGCGCCACTTTGCCCGCGTGGTGCTGTGCCTGCTGTTCTACAGCGCGGTGGCGCTGATTTATATCACCCTGCTGACGCCGATTAACGAGAGTAAATCGCTGGCGCACCTGCTGCAGAAGCCGGTGTTTTACCACCTGTGGTTCTTCTTCGCGATTATCGTGATTTACCTGTTCTCGCCGCTGATCCAGGTCAAGCCGGTGCGCGCCCGCTATCTGGCGGTGGTGACGCTGGTGCTGGCGATCGTTGCCAACCCGAACACCGTTGACGGCTCCATCGCCCGCTTCCACTGGCTGCCGATCAACCTTTATATCAGCGGCGACACCATCTACTACCTGCTCTATGCGCTGTTTGGCCGGGCGATCGGCATGATGGCAACCGGCGGACGCCGCACCGGCTGGCTGGCCGGGCTGGTTTTTGCGGCCTGCGTGGCGGCGATCGCTTTCGGCACCAAACGCCAGTTCGCGATTAACGGTGCCTTCGCCGATACCTGGTACCTCTACTGCGGCCCGGCGGTGTTTATCGCCGCGGTCAGCCTGCTGGTGCTGTTTAAAAACTGCTGTAACGACCGCGTACCGGCGTTTATGGCGCTGATTTCCCGCAACTCGCTGCCGATCTACGGCTTTCACGCGCTGTTTATCCACTTTATGCGCACCCACGACCTGGACAACACCGACCGGCCGTGGCTGGATATCCCGCTGATCTTCAGTATCACCCTCGGCGGCAGCCTGCTGCTGGCGATCGGGCTGAAGAAAATTGATACGCGGGGATGGGTGAGCTGAGAAAAGGGGGCTGCTGCATCTTAGGACCGCTTGTCCACAGGCATGACCGTTCGACCGCCAGCTGAAATGCCGACGGTGCAGAGTGACGTAAACAGAACCGTTGCTTACAGAGAACAGCGCCGGGCTGGAGGTACTCAGCCATTAATCGGCACTACGGATTGTTCAGCGGGGATGATCTGTTAGTGGTTCTGTAAGCCGGCGTCTTCCTGCCAGCGTTGTAAGGCCCGCCTTAGCTGGCGGGCGGAGGAGAACCCTGCCGCCAGCGCCGCCCGCTCGTTACCTTCCCCCTGCTGCAGCCGCTGCTGCGCCAGCGTCAGCCGCAGCTGCTCGTGGTAGTCGCGCACGCTGATGCCGAGATGGTCGCGGAACAGCCGGGTGAGATGGCGCGGGCTTACGTGCACCCGGCCGGCGATCTCCTCCAGCGGCCACGCCTGCTCCGGTTGTAACACCAGCAGATCCTGCGCGCGGTGGATCGCCGGGTGCAGATGGTTACGGTAGCGCAGAAACGGCGACAGCTGCGGATCCTCCCCCGAGCGGCGGAAATAAACCACCATTTCCCGCGCCACCTCCAGCGCCACCCGTGGCCCGCACAGCCGGTTAATCAGATGCAGCGCCAGGTCGATGCCCGCCGTAATGCCCGCGCTGGTCCAGATGCCACGATCTTCCACGAAAATCCGGTTTTCTCTGACCATCGCCGCCGGTTCCGCCACCTTGAGTCGGTCGATGACCTCATGATGGGTGGTGCACTGTACGCCGTGCAGCAGCCCGGCTTTCGCCGCCAGCAGCGAACCGGAACAGATGCACACCAGCGTAATGCGCTGCGCGTGAATGGCGGGCTGCATACGCATCAGCCAGTGGCGCGCCGCTAGCGCCTGCGGCGTATCGAACCACACTGTCGAGTCGCTGACGCCGGGCAGCACCAGCAGACAGCCGTCGGGCAGCGTCTCCGGCAGTGGTTCAATGCGGCTGATAAACATCTGAGTGGAACTCAGCACCGTCTCATCCGGCCCGATATAGCGCAGCGCAAAGGCATCACCGGCCAGCGCCAGCGTCTCTGCCGGGCCGGTGATATCCAGCGTCATCACGCCGGGGAGGGTGACAAAATAAACCGGGATGGTCATAGCAGACAGCCTCCTGCGGACAGAAAAGTTTGAGGTCGGTGATAACAATGCTGACGCTGGCATCAGCCCAGCTTATGCAGACACTGTTCGACGGTGGCAATATCCGCAAAGCGGTTGATCAGCACGCTCTCAGTACGGTGGCGAAGATCGGCCACGCTCAGGGTAATGCCGTTATGGGTGATCGGGAAGGTTAGTGTCGCTTCCGTTACGTAAGTCACCTGATAACCGAAATCCGATGCCACGCGGGCGGTGGTTTCACAGCACTGCTCGCTGCGCAGCCCGCTGATGATCACGTGCTTCACCTGCTGCTGCTCCAGCCACTGCTGCAAACCCGATTCAGTCAGCGCGTTATGCACCCGCTTATGGAAGGTGGCAACCGGCTGGTGGCTGAGAAACGGCAGGCGGGTCACCAGCCCGGACTCCGGCCTGAACGCCTCGTCATCATCCTCATGCAGCACGTCCACCACCGCAATCCCGCGCTGCTGGCAGCCGGCAACCAGCGCACTCAACGCCTGCTCAAACGCCGGGGTTTCCGGCGTCTCACGGTAGCCACGATGATAGAAGGATTGCTGCGCGTCAATCACTAACAGTACGGTGTCGGTCATTTTGGGACTCCTTATGAGGTGGGGTTAGGGCTATGATCTACGGGATTGGGGAGGGGGAGAAGGCCAGAAAAGGACGGGATTGAGGTTGCAAGGGACAGGTTCGCGAGGTAGGGGGAAGTTTATAGATCTTGATAAAAGAATCAGGGAGGTCTGGAGAAGTGAATAATACATTTTAAATAGATACTTACATTGCTGATCTGCTCAAAATCTCTCACTCTTGTAACGTTTATAAAACGCTGACTTGTTCGGTTTTACCGAACAAGTCACATCAAACTGTACGCCATCCCGTGATCGGTCTTGTAGCGCCGATCAGATCGCATACTGATATTTCTCCAGCGCCCTGACCGTCAGTGGTAAACCCTGCTTAAACAGCATCTCCAGAAACTCTTTTACTGCCAGCGGCGGGTGGCGAAGTGATTGTCGTTGTCTTCTGACCGCTTTGAGTGCCAGAGCATGGTTGAGGTCAAAAAGGTCGGAGATAAACTCGTCAGGGTGCAGTGCCTCCATATGATAAGAAGCGAGGATTTCCGATGGGAAGTCGCGCTGATTGAGCGTAACAATCACTTCGGCTTTAGCCCGTATAGCCGTTGCAAGAACGTGCCGGTCATCGCTGTCTGGCAGGCTTAATCTTTCAATCAGTGATTCAAACCCTGATATGTTGGCATCTGGCAGTGCCGTATTCATCAACTGAACGGTGTGTCTGAGCGCATCAGGTTTTATATCCACCCGATTAGCTAACAGGTTGCGACACCATTCATCGTGGATACGGCTGCTCCATTTAGGCTGATACAGCCCAACAATTCCAAGATGCATCAGCAGATCCCGTAAGCGTGCCGGGTAGAGTACACAGGCATCCAGTACCACCGGATAAGGTGAGTGTCCCATGATTAAACTTCCCTGATTAATAGATTCCTAAATTTTGCCCCTGATCCGCCAGGGCCTGCATCGCCTCCAGACTCTGCTGTTCACGCTGTTGTTTATAGTTCAGCAGATCGGCAAACAGCACCCGGCGATGGCGTCCGGTTTTATGAAACGGTAGCTTGCCTTCTTCGAGCAACTTCACCATATGCGGACGGGAAACGTTGAGGATATTGGCGGCTTCCTGAGTGGTCAGTTCGGCCTGCACTGGCACGATCTGCACTGCGTTGCCCACGGCCAGCTCCCCGAGCACCTCAACCAGCAGGTTCAGTGCCCGGGCAGGCAGTTCAATACTGTGGGACTGATTATCTTCGCCGACGATTGAAATTCGCTGGGTTTCCAGTCGGGTGGAGAGGAAAGCTGCCAGTTCCCGTTGCCCGCGCTGTGCCACTTCGCTTTCAAAGGGATCGGGAAGGTTAAGAGGGATTAATGGCGTTGCCATAATGATTACCTTTGTCGGTGAGTCACTGCAAGATTAATCGAAATAGACGAAAATAACAATAATCGAAACAAACGAAACGTGCGCTCAGAAGGGTTTCCGGAATGCAGGACATTGCCCTAAAGCTAAAAACTCAACCAGCAGTTGCTTCCGTGCAGTAGATTTTATCGTCCGGTCGCCTGTAAAACCCTCTACAGCTACTGGTAGCCGCCAGGCAGGCTGTAAGCGCTATCCTTTACCAGGGCGCGGCTGTATAAAACGCAACCTGTAAGACCAACTTACAGGTTCATCAAAGGTCACCCCCTTTAGCCAAAATACCGCCCCACCAGCATCACCCCGGACGCCAGCAAAATCAGATTAATCATCCGCAGAAACTGCTCGCGTGACATTTTCAGGGTGAAGAAACGCCCCAGCGTGATGCCGATAATCATCCCAGGCAGCAGGGTCAGCGCCAGCAGCAGCAGGTGCCAGTCCATATACACCCCGGCGACAGCGAAGATAATCACCCGGGTCAGGGTGCTGAGGCCGATTATCGTAGTCTGGGTGATGCGGAACGCCTCTTTCTGCGGCAGCCGCCCGCCGAGCCAGATGGCATAGATAAAGCCGCCGCTGCCGAACAGCGCGCTGAACACGCCGCCGACCAGGCCAAAGGGCACCACGGCAGCGGGTGGAAAGGCGTGCGCCGGTTTACGGCCGATCAGCGACCACAGCGCGTAGCCGATAACAAATACGCCCAGCGCCAGCAGCAGGATCTCCGGGCGGGTGGTCAGCAGGATAGTGGCACCGACCAGGCTGCCGGCCACCATCAGCGGCACCAGCCGCCTCAGCTCCGGCCAGGCGGCGTTACGGCCGTCGCGGCTGACGTTGATGATGGCTGCGCAGAGATCCAGCAGCGCCAGCAGCGGCACGATCTGCGACAGCGGCAGGTACAGCGCCATCACCGGGCTGGCGATCAGCGCGCTGCCAAAGCCGGCAATGCCGAAAATCACGTAGGCCACCAGCAGGGTGACGGCGAGGATCAGATAAGCGGAAAGCGTAAGCGTATCGTGCATGGGGTTGACGGTTCCCTGTCAGTGATGGCGTAAAGCCGGGCTGGCGGCGTGTGCCGCCCGCGGATTAATTTGTGCTCAGTTTAACGCTCAATCGTAAAAATACTACAGGCGGGCTGATGATTTATTCGTCAGAAACAGTACTGGCTGCCTGAACGATGACCGGCAGAAGGCATCAGCGTTGAGCAGTGCCGTCGCGGCGTGAAACCTGCAGAAACCTTTTGCTCAGTCAGTCATCGTCAACTCTGACGGGCAAGCCACGCCCGCCCTCACCCTATCACCGGAACTGCGCCAGGCAGCTGTCGGTAAACATCTTCTCCGGCATCTGGCCCGGTGTGCCCGGCGCATTGCGGCTGAGGTTCAGCGCCTGGCAGGTCGCCTGCGCATCGAAGGCCACTGCGCTGAACGGGCGGATCAGCTGTGCGCTCAGGTAAACGCTGACGCAGGCGATCGCCAGGGTCATAACGGCGGCGGCAGGGAGATTTAAATAGCGGCTCAGATAGTGGATCACCGGCAGTAACAGCAGGCGCGCCGCCAGTATCAGCAGCGCCAGGCCGGCCACGCCGCCCAGCGCCAGATACACCAGGCTCAGCGGCTTATCGTCACTGGCAACCAGCAGCCGATCCAGCGCTGCCCAGCACAGCAGCACCACAAACAGGTTCAGCGCCGCCCAGCTCTGCAGCACCTGCATAAAGCTGAGCAGGTGCAGCCCGCGCTTTCTGACTGAGATTACGGCCGTGGTGAGCAGCCAGAACAGCATGGCGAAGATCAGCGCATAAGCAGCCAGCAACAGGGTGAGGAAGCCCGGCCTGATCGCGCCGCTGAATCCGCTGATGTCAGACGCGTTCAGCAGCGCGCCCAGCCCGCCGGTGAGCAGCGCCACCAGGCACACCGAGGCGATAAAGTTCCATGCGGCGTCGCGCAGCGGTGCGGCTTCATCGCGGCCGTTGCGGATGGCGGGGTTGATAACGAACGTCACCAGCTGCGCAATAAATGCACGGGCGGGGCGGGCAGCGGGGCGGCCGGTCGCGAGCGGATGGTCCCTGTTCATAGCGATTCCCTGATTAAAAAGAGAGTAAATAACGGCGAATTATTATGCTTTCAGCACAATTATCCACAGCAAAAAGCAGAACGCCAGCGTCATCCGGCTGGCGTTCTAATTAGAGCAGATTGTCTCTGTGATTGGCGTTAAGAGGGCTGTTTCATCCGGGCAGGGGCGGCCTCTTTTAACGGTAAAACACGGCTGACCTCCGGGCCGTAGCCCTTCACCCGCAGCACGCCGTCCAGCAGCTCCACCACCGCAAACGGCGTGTCGTCCGCGCCGTCGAGCATGCCTTTCAGGGTAATAAAGTCGGTGCCGTCCAGCCGCGCGTAGCCGCCGCGGTGGTCGTGGCCGGTGAAGCAGGCGCGCACCCGGTAGCGTGCCAGCAGCTGCGCCAGCTCGCCGCCGTTCAGCAGGATATGGCCGGTGTGCGGTGCCAGCGGGTAGTGGCCAAACACCACCACGCTTTCGCCGATCGCCTGCGCTTCCGCCAGCTGCTGCTCAATCCATTTCATCTGTGCGGGGCCGACCGCGCCGTTCCACGGCTGCGCCTGCGGCTGGGCGCGGGAACGCAGATCGTCCAGCATCGCCATCGCCTGCTGGCAGTCGTCGCCGTTGCCTGCGTTGCAGTAGAGGCTGATGTCGTTGCCGTCAAAGACGATAAAGCGCCAGCCCGCCAGGCGGAACTGATAGTAGCTTTTCGGCAGGCCGGCGGGCGGCGACTGCGCCGCGCTCAGCCGGTCGGCCAGCGTCTGCGCGTCGTGGTTGCCGATCACAAACCCGTGCGGGTGGTGCAGTTTGTCATACAGCGGCAGCAGCGCGCGGTAGCTGGCCCAGTGCCGGTCGACCATATCCCCCAGCGTCATGACAAAATCCAGCGGCTGGGCGTTGAGGGCGGCGATGGCGCGCGGCAGCTTGTGCAGCGCGTGGCGGTAGTAGAGGTTTTTCGCCACGTCGGCGTCAACGTCGGCGTACTGCGGGTCGGCGATCAGCCCGAAGCGCAGCGTGCGGTCGGCCGGGGCGCTGCCGCGCAGCTGCGGCGGGGCATACAGCGCGCTGACCGGGCCAAGGGCCTGCAGCTGCAGGGGCGAGAGCGGGTGCGGGGTGGATTCAAAAGCCATCATAAACTCCGTTAACGTATGCCGGCGCGCATAAACGACTGCACAAACTGGCGCTGGAACAGCAAAAACAGCAGCAGCAGCGGCAGCGAGGTCATCAGCGTGGCGGCGCCCACCAGCGCCCACTGCACCCCCTGTTCCGGGGCAGAAAACAGCTGCAGGCCGACGGTGAGCGGGCGCACGGTGACTGAGTCGGTGATCACCAGCGGCCACAGGAAGTCGTTCCAGTGGAAGCTGATTGAAACCAGCGCAAACGCGACGTAGACCGGTTTGGCCAGCGGGATGTAAATCTTGCGCAGGATAAAGAAGCGGCTGGCCCCTTCGACGGTCGCCGCCTCCTCCAGCACCAGCGGGATGCTTTTAAAGGTCTGGCGCAGCAGGAAAATGGCAAACGCCGAGGCGAAGTAGGGCAGCGCGATGCCGGTCAGGGTGTCGCGCAGGCCGAGCGCGCCGATGGTTTTGTAGTTGTTGAGGATCAGCACGTCGGGGCTGATCATCAGCTGCAGCAGGATCAGCGCAAACAGCAGCCCGGAGAGCTTTAGCCGGAAGCGCACCAGCGCGTAGGCGGCCAGCGTCGCCAGCACCAGCTGCACCACCACGATCATCACCACCAGCAGCGCGGTGTTGATAAAATAGCGGCCAAACGGCGCGGCGTGCCAGGCGTCGATAAAGTTCTGCGCGGTCAGCGGCGAGAACAGGATAAAGCTGCCCTGATCGCTGGCCGGGTGAATGGCGACCCAGACGGCCACCAGCACCGGCAGCAGCCACAGCAGCGCCGCCAGCCAGATCAGCGCGTTCAGGCACAGGCGGCCGACGCTGAAGGTGCGGGTGGCAGGAACGGACAGGCTGATACTCATTGGTAATGCGCTCGCTTATCCAGCAGGGTGAATTTAATCAGCGCAACCACGGCGAGGATCGCCAGCAGCACCACGGTCATCGCCGAGGCGGCAGGCAGGTCCCAGTAGCTGAATGCGGTGCGGTAGATATAGAACAGCAGCAGGCTGCTGCTGTTGTTCGGCCCGCCGTTGGTCAGCGCGATCACCTGGTCGACGATGCGGAAGGCGTTCATCGAGGCGTTAATCAGAATAAACAGCGTGGTCGGCATCAGCAGCGGCCACTGCACGCGGCGGAAGAAGTAGCGGCGTGAGGCCCCTTCAATCTCGGCGGCCTCCGCCAGCCGCGGGTCGATCTGCTGCAGCGCCGCAAGGTAGAAGATCATAAAGAACCCCGCCTCGCGCCACACCGAAATCGCCATCAGGCACCACAGCGCGCTGTCCGGGTCCCCCAGCCAGTTGACGGCGGGCAGCGAGAACAGCGCCAGCAGCTTGTTCAGCAGCCCGAGCTGCGGCGTGTAGAAGAACAGCCACAGGTTGGCGATGGCGATCATCGGCAGCAGCGACGGAATAAAGAACGCGGCCCGCACCATCGCGTTGCCGCGCAGGCGGCGGTTCACCGCCAGCGCCATCAGCAGCGCCAGCGCCACCGCCAGCGGAATGGTCACCGCCGCGTAGAGCAGGTTATTGCGCAGCGACAGCATAAAGATGTCGTCATCCAGCAGGGCGCGGTAGTTATCCAGGCCGACAAACTGCGCCGGATGCCCGCCGCGCGCCGCGCTGAACAGGCTCTCCCATACCGTGGCCAGCGCCGGATAGTGGGTAAACAGCAGCAGAAACCCCAGCGCCGGTAAAATCAGCAGGTAACCACACAGCTGCAGCGACAGGCCACGGCGGCGGGCAACATTATCCACGGTATGCAGTGAGCTCATAAGAGGCCGTTACTGGTAAGGTTTGAGCAGGCGATCGGCCTGCTTCTGTGCCGATTCCAGCGCCTGGGCTGGCGTCTGCGCGCCGGTCACCGCCGCTTCAATCGCGTGGTTCAGCGCTTCCTGGATCTGCACGCTGTTATAGGTCGACAGCTCCGGCTGCGAGTATTTCAGCTGTTCGCGGGCCACCAGCGCCTGCGGCACCTGCTTCACGTAATCCTGCATCACCTGGGTGTCCCACGCGGCCGGGGAGGTGGCGACGTAGCCGGTGGCGATGCTCCAGCGCGCCGCCTGCTCCGGGGAAGAGACCCAGCGGATAAATTCCATCGCCGCTTTCTTCTGCTCCGCCGAGGCGCTGCTGAACACGTAGAGGTTGCCGCCGCCGGTCGGGCTGCCGCGCTGGGTTTTCTGCGGCAGCATCGCCACGCCGAACGGGAATTTTGCGTTCTCACGCACCGTGGTCAGGTTGCCGGTGGTGGTGACCATCATCGCGGTTTTGCCGCTGATAAAGTCCTGCGGCGTGGTGCCCCAGGCGATCGCGCCTTTCGGTGAGACATTCTCTTTCTGGCCAAGATCGGTCAGCCACTGCAGCGTCTCGATATTGGCCGGGGTGTTAAAGGTGACGGCGGTGCCCTTGCCGTTATCCAGCCGGCTGCCGTTGGTGGCGGCCAGGCCCTGGAAGTTCCAGTAGCCGTTCGGGGTCGACGGGATCTCAATGCCCCACTGAGAAACCGCACCCTGCGCATCCTTCACCACCAGCTTTTTACCGAAATCAACCACCTGCTGCCAGCTGGCCGGCGGGGTTTCGCCGTCGAGACCGGCCTTGCTGAACGCCTCTTTATTCCAGTACATCACCACCGTTGAGCGCTGGAACGGAATGCCCCACACCTTGTCCTGAATGTGGCGCAGGAAGGCCGGATAGAAGCCCTCGATCCACTTTTTACCCCCGGCGTCGTTTGCCAGATCGCTGGCGGCGGCGATCGCCCCGGCGTCGATCAGCGAGTAGGCCTCGATATCGCCGATCACCGCCAGCTGCGGCGCGTTACCGCCGCGAAACGCGGTCAGCGCTTTGGTCACCGTGGTGGCGTAGTCGCCGGTATAGACCGGTTTGATCTCAATCTCCGGGTGAACCTTCTCAAAGTCGGCCACCAGCGCCTCGACGGTGTGGCTGACCTTACCGCCGACGGCGATCGGGTAGTACATCTGCAGCGACACCGGTGCGGCAAAGGCGGAGGCCGTCGAGCAGAGCAGCATGGCGGACGCCAGGCGGGAGAAACGCGGTGCAAAAGACATAGTAAACCCCTGAGTAAACGTGCAAAAAGTAGAGAAGGTTAAACGGCAACCCGCGCATCCAGCGGCAGAATACGTTGCTCCGCCGGCCGGCAGCGCCGGCCATCGCCGGTGGTGAAAAAGTACTGTGCCGCGGTCGACCACTGCAGGCCAATGCGGCTGCCGGCGCTGAAATGCTGCATGCCCGGCACCTTGATCGTCACCGGCTGGGCGCAGGCGCCGATCTGGCAAACCACCAGCGTATCGGCGCCCATATATTCCACGCTGAGCACCATGCCGCTCAGCGCCGCGTGTTCGCTGGCGATGACCCGAATATCCTCCGCGCGCAGGCCGAGGCTGAGATCCTGCTCACCGCCGTGCTCCAGCACCGGCAGCGGCATTTCGCCGAGGTAGTGGTGTTGGCCCTGGCGCAGCAGCGGGATGATGTTCATCGGCGGCGCGCCGATAAACTGCGCGGCAAACACGCTGGCCGGGTTGTTGTACATCTGCTGCGGCGTGTCGTGCTGTTCGATGCGGCCATCGTTAAGCAGGATGATGCGGTCGGCCATGCTCATCGCTTCGGTCTGATCGTGGGTGACGTAGAGCATGGTCAGCCCAAGCTTCTGCTGAATGGCGCGGATCTCGCGGCGCATGCTCTGGCGCAGCTTGGCGTCGAGGTTAGAGAGCGGTTCGTCCATCAGGCACAGCCGGTTGTTGGCGATCACCGCCCGCCCCAGCGCCACGCGCTGCTGCTGGCCGCCGGAGAGCTGTGACGGCAGCCGGTCGAGCAGCGGCTCCAGCTCCATCAGCCGGCTGACCTCCGCCAGCCGTGCCGGGAACTGACGGGCGTCTTCACCACGGGCGCGCAGGCCGAACAGCAGGTTCTCGCGCACGCTGAGGTGCGGAAACAGCGCGTAGGACTGGAATACCATCGACAGCTTGCGCTGCGCCGGCGGCAGCCGGGTGACGTCGGTCTGCTGGAACAGAATGCGCCCGCCGTCGGCCTGTTCCAGCCCGGCCACGGTGCGCAGCAGGGTGGATTTTCCGCAGCCGGAGGGGCCGAGCAGGGCGACAAACTCACCCGGAGCGACGGAGAAGCTGATGTTGTTCAGCGCAATTTTCGGGCCCCAGGCTTTGTGGATCTGGTGCAGGGAGAGGTCACTCATCGGGCGGCTTATCGGCTGAATAAAAGTTGCGCCTATCCTGCCGGGCGCGGATGACGCTTTTATTAACGGCGGATGACGTTTGCGATCCCGCCGGCTGCCGGACGCTGGCGGGCAGAAAAACCGCCGGAGGGTCGATCAACGCGGGCAATGATGATAATAAGTGTTATTATCATTTGCAGTAAAATACAGCAGAAGCGCTTACCCTTCACCCGGCGGGGTGGGGGCTTAACGGAGGTAGGGATTATGCCGCAACACGATTCAGCCAGTGACTGGCTGCCGCTGAGCCTCGCTCAGGCCGACTTCTGGCAGGAGTTTCTCTGCCACCGCGATCGGGCGCTTTCCACCGTGGCCCACTTCGTGGAGTTTGGCGACGGCGTACAGGTGCAGGCGCTGCAGCAGGCGATCGCCACCACCCTGCAGGAGACCGACGTGTTCGCGCTGGAGCTGCGGCTACCCAAAGGGGCCAGCCTGCCGCAGCAGCGGGTCAACCCGCAACGTCGCCCGGCGCTGCAGATCCTCGATCTGCAGCACTGCGAGCATCCCGGGCACGCCGCCCGTCATCTGATGCAGCAGGATATCGATAAGCCGTTAGACCTGCTGCACGATCCGCTGGCCGCCAGCTGGCTGATCCGGCTCGCCCCTGAACGCGTTATCTGGTACATCCGCGCCCATCACATCATTATCGACGGCTTCGCCATGTCGCTGATTGAACACCGCTGCGCCACGCTCTACCGCCACGCGCTGGGCGAGGGCGCGGCGGGCGAGCGTCTGAACGCCTTTCCCGCGTTTCTTGACGAGGAGCTGACCTACGACGCCAGCCCGCGCTGCGTGAAGGATCGCCGCTACTGGCAGGAGCGGGTGGCGGGTGTCGCGCTGCCGGTGCTCAGTACCGATCGCGACGACTACTGCATTGCGCCGCTGCACGCCGCAGGCCAGCCGTCCGCGCAGCTGAGCGCCGGGCTGCAGCAGCTGGCCCTGCGCTGCGATACCGGCTGGCCGGATCTGCTGCTGGCGCTGAGCGCCGCCTGGCTGAGCCAGGCGCTGCCGGCGCGGCGCGATGAGCCCTACGCGCCGTTTACCGCCTGGGTGCCGTTGATGAACCGCCGCGGGCGGGTGGCGGGCTACGTACCGGCGCTGGCGGTGAATACCCTGCCGCTGCGGTTACAGCTGCACCCTGAGCAGACGCTGGCCGACTGGCTGGCAGAGGTGGCGGGCGATCTGCAGCGCCTGCGCGCCTGCGGGCGCTACCGCATTGAGAGGCTGGCCGCCGACTGCGGCCTGGCCCAGGGATCGCGCTTCCTTTATGCGCCGCTGATTAACGTGATGCCGTTTGACCCGCCGACCTTCTTCGGCTGCGACACCGTGCGTTCGGTAATGGCCAGCGGCAACGTCGACGGCTGCAACCTCAGCTGGCGCGCGCGCACCGACGGCAGCGGGCTGGAACTGGATCTGGACGCGTCACCGGCGCTGTTTAACGCGGCTGAGCTGGAGGAACAATGGGGAGAGCTGCTGGCGTTTATCGGGCGGGCGCTGGAGAAAGGGGCGTTGCAGCGGCGGCTGGCAGAGCTGTTGTAAAAATAATGGGCATCAGGCCGGAAAGGGTTATCCGGCCTGTTTAAACCGTGCCACGGTGCAGGCAGCAGACGCGCTTAAGCGTCTGCTGTGTACCCCGTTACTCCGTCACCAGCGCCACCACCTCCTTCGGCGTCCGACACTTAATCAGTGCCAGGGTCGCCAGCTGGCGGCCGAACGCCTGATTGATATCGGCGGCGATCGCCTGCATCTGCGGCAGCTTCATCCCCATGCTGATAAACACGCTGTTCTCATCCCATGCGGCGCTGGCGCCAGCATGCTGCTGACAGATGCTCAGCACCTTCTGCAGCGGCGTTTCACCGGTGGCGGCCGGGGCGGCGGCGATGCACTGCTGGCGGATCTGATGGCGATCGGTTTTGCCGTTGCTGGAGAGCGGCAGCGCGGTGGCGTGGATCAGCCGGGTCGGGATATGGCTGGCCGGCAGGAAGCGCGCGGCAAAGTCCCGCAGGGCGCTCTGCGTCAGCGGCCGGTCGTCCCGCGTCAGGTACATCAGGCCGAGGCTGGCTTCGCTGCGCGCCTCAGCCATAAAGTCGACCACCACCAGATCGCGGATCGCCGGGTGCTGCTTCAGCGCCTCTTCCACCTCCGGCAGCGACACGCGGATGCCGCGGATCTTCACGTAACCGTTGATGCGGCTGGCAAACATAATGGTGCCGTCCGTACGGTAGTACCCTTCATCCCCGGTTTTAAACGCCCGCACCGATTCACCCTGCGGCGTCGTCACCTCGACAAAGTCGTGCTGCATCAGCTGCCCTGCCTCCAGATAGCCCAGCGCCAGCCCGGCCCCGGCGGTATGGATGCGTCCGGTGACGCCCGGCGGGCAGTGCTCGCCCTGCTCGTTGCAGATAAAGTACTGCACCCCCGGCAGCGGCTGGCCGTACGGCACCTGGCCGGTATCACCGGCTTCAATCTCATGCCAGATGCTCCAGATGGTGGTCTCCGTCGGCCCGCCGAGCGAGAACAGGCGCGGCTGGCCGGGCAGGGTGCGCAGGGTGGCCACCGTGGCCGGTTTAATATAGTCACCGCCCTGGGCAATCAGCCGCAGCGACTTAAGGCCGCCTTCCGCTTTACAGGCCAGCAGCATCTCCAGAATCGCCGGCACCGAGCACCACAGGCTGACGCGGTGCTGCTCCACCAGCCGGTTCCAGGCAATGGCGTCCTTCTCCTGGTCCGCCGCCGGCAGCACCAGCGTCGCACCGCTGCACAGCGCGCCGAACAGGTCGAACAGCGACATATCGTGGTGCGGCGGCGTTACCGAGATCAGCACGTCCTCCGCCGTCACCTGCCAGCGTTGGATCGTGTGTGCCAGCACGTTGGCGGTGGCGCGGTTGTTCAGCACCACGCACTTCGGCCTGCCGGTGGTGCCGGAGGTGTAGAGGAAGTAGGCCGGTTCGCTGCTGCGGCTGCGGGCGATCAGCTCTGCGGCCCCCGGACAGTGGCCGTGCTCCGCCACCGGCGTCAGCAGCTGCTGCGGGGTGATGCCGTTGGCCAGCCCGCTGATATCCTGGCTGACCACCCAGCGCGGCTGGCTGTTCTCCAGCAGATAGTGGCGGCGCTCCGGCGGCGAGTTGATGTCGATCGGCAGCCAGACCGCCCCCAGCAGTGCGCAGGCCAGCTGGCTGATGATCATCTCCGGGCCGCGCGGCAGGTGGAGGGCAATCACTTCGCCGGGCTGCACGTCGCGCTGCTGCAGCTGGCTGATGGCGGTATGCACCGCCTCCCCCAGCTGCAGGTAGCTGTAGCGGCGTTCGCCGCAGATCAGCGCGGTGTTATTCAGCTGGCCGCCGAACAGGTTACCGGCCAGCACCGCGAGGAACGGATACGCCGCCACCTGCTGCTCATCGCCGTTATGGCGGTAGTGATCGCACGGCAGGAATTCGGCGGCGAGGTCGGCGGGCTGGCCGCTGCACAGCCGCTGCACGCGTTCGCCAATGGCGGCGAGCAGCGCGGTAATCATCGCGTCATCCAGCGCCTGCTCGGCGTAGTCGATATTCAGCAGCAGGTTTTTGTGCTGATCGAGATTCAGGCGGATATCCATCGCCACCTGCGGCGTCTGCGTCAGGCCGTCGTGGAAACGCACCGGCGCATCGGCGGGCAGGTTGGTCCACGACAGGCAGTTGGTCAGGATAACCGGCAGCCCCGGCGCGCTGCTCTCTTTATTCAGCAGCAGCCTGGAGAGATCGACGCCGGAGAACGCCAGATGATCCAGTGAGGTCAGCAGATCCTGCTGGAACGCCGCCGCCTGTGCCAGCAGCGGGGCAGCGGCATCGCGCCGCCACGGGGCGACGATAAAGGTCGAGGCGTTGGTCAGGTTGCCGCCCGCCGCCGGGAAGGCCACCGGCACGCCGACGCAGATCTCGCCGTCCGGCGTCCACAGCGCCAGCGTATCGAGGATAATCGCCGACAGGGTGGTGTTGCGGAACAGCTTCTGCGCCGAGCCGACTTTCGACAGCGCCTTCAGCTGCTCGCGTGAGACGGTCAGGGTCTGGCGGCGGTAGCGCGAGCGGCGGATCGACTCCAGCGGCGCGCTCCACGGCAGCCGCGACGGCGAGCTGACGTCCTGCAGCTTCTGCTGCCAGTAGTGCTGATCCGCCAGCCGTTTTGCCGCGTCCACCGGCGGCGCTGCGACGGTTGCCGGTGTGGCAGCAGCAGCCAGCGGCGCGTCGTCAAACAGCCGGGTGATGATGGCTGAAATGCCCTCGCCGTCGAGGATCAGCGCGTCAAAGCTGGTGAAAATCACCGTATCAAACGGCCCGTCCGCCAGCTGCACCAGCACGATGCCGTACGGCGGCTGCGCCGGATCGTGACGGTTGTGCGAGTGCTGTTCACGGAGGGTATCGACCTGCGCCAGGGCCGCCGCACGCTCAAGATGGCGCAGATCCACCACCTGCAGCCGCGCCTCTGCCGCAGGCAGCACGCGCTGGGTCAGGCGGTCGCTGTCAATGCAGGTGCGCAGCGCGGCGTAGTGCGCCACCAGCTGCTCCAGCCGGGCGCGTAACGCCGCCGGATCGGCGTGGCCGCGGTATTCGCGGAATTCGTGCATCGCCACGCCGCCCAGCGACCACAGCTCGCTGCGGCCCATCAGGTAGGCCTGCTGCAGCGGGGTCAGCGGCGTGCTGCCGTCGGCTGCCGCTGGCCGGCCGCTCACGCCGGAGGGTGTCGCCATCGCCCGCGCCGCACCGGGCTGTGCCAGTCCGGCCGTATTGCCGCTGCTGGCCGCTCCACCGGCTGAGCCGTGCGCACCGTTGCCGCCGGGGTGTCCGTCTGAACCCTGTGCCGCGTTACCGCCGGCGTGACTGGCTGAGGATAAGGCCGCCCGGCCCGCCGCCGCAGCACCGTTTGCATCTGCCGCCCGATCGTCACCCAGCCCCGGCAGCAGCGCGGCCAGCGGCTGCGTAGCGCGTTCAGGTTCGGCCGCCAGCTGGCTGAGCAGCTGGTGGTAGCGATCGAACAGGCCGTCGATACTGCCTGCAGGGAACGCATCCCGGCGCAGGTCCCAGTTGATCAGAATGCCGCCGTCGCAGGTCGCCACCTGGGCGTCCAGCGCCACCTGCGGCCCCTGGGAGATCACCCAGTTCATGCTGCCGAAGGTGCGCTGCACCTGCTCAGACCAGAGTTCGTCACCGTCGATGCCAAAACCGGCGGTAAACACCACCGGCGAGAACTGCAGGCTGCCGTGATGGCGCGACAGATCGCGCATCACGTTCACCCCCGGCCAGGCGGCGTGGCTAATCAGCTCGCCCAGCTGCGCCATCACCTGCTGGCCGTACTGCACCACGCTGGCTGCCGGATCGGGCTCGGCATTGAAGATCAGCAGATTGGTGAAATCGCCGATGATGTCGTCATTTTTGCTGCCGTAGTCGTCACGATGGAACAACGGCACGTTGAGGCGGAAGCGCGGCAGCGCCCAGCCTTCGGCCAGCGTGGCGGCAAACAGCGCGAGGAACAGCGCGCTGAGGGTCAGATGCTGTTGCCGCGCCAGCGCGGTTAACGCCTGCTTCTGCTGTGCGTCGAGCCTGACCGCCAGCCGGTCGATATGGCAGCGGGCGTCCTGAATCGGCACCGGCGGCGCCGGGGGAATCGATGGCAGACGTGCCCGCCACCAGTCGCGATCGCGGTCGCGCTGCTGCAGGTTTGTCGCCTGCTGGTGCTGTTCCAGCCAGTGGAAAAAGCGGTTCTCCGTGGCGGCGATCGCCAGCCGGGGATGATGATAAAAGCGCGCCAGATCCTCCACCAGCAGGCGGAAACTTTCGGCATCGCCGGCGATCATATCAAGGCCGACGTGTAAACGGCTGCGATCGTCGGATAATTGCGTCAGGCCGATCTCACAGGCCTCGCCCGCGGTCAGATCGGGCAGGCGCGTGTTGCCGTGCAGGCGGCGTTCGGCAAGAAAGGCTTCACATTCTGTGGGGGTAGCGGCGCGCAGGTCGTCCACCCGCAGCAGGGTGGCGGGCAGCGGGCCGTCGGTATGCTGCTGGCCGTCGGCGTTAATGCGCAGGCGCAGCATCGGGTGAACCTGATACAGCGCCTCCACCGCCTGCCGCAGCCGGCCGGCGTCCAGCGCGTGGCCGTCGAATTCGGCGTAAAGATGGGCGGCAACGCCCCCGAGATGCGGTTCAGATTGCCGGCCAACCCAGGAGGCGGCTTGCATGGCAGTCAGCGCTTTCATCAGATTCCCTCATGATTAAGTGACGAAGACTGCCCGAATATATGCTAATACGAAACTAAATGAAAATGATTCTTATTACATTCATGCCAAATAAGAATCCCCTTAAACCACCTGAACTTATTCGATACCGAGATGGCCGCCCAGCGTGCTGCTGGTGTATTCGCTGCGCAGCAGCCCCTCTTCGCTCAGGCGCGGCATCAGCTCCGCCAGCGTCAGATCCATACTGCCCGGTGAACCGCCAGGGCAGGCGATAAAGCCGTCCAGCGCGCCGGCCTCGTGGTGCCGGCGGATCTCGCTTACCGCGTCCTCCACCGTGCCGATCACCTGCCAGTAGGCGGAGCCGACCACTTCCGGGCGGGTCATCAGATCGCTGAGCAGCGGCTGATCGCGTTCGATCAGGCGACGCAGCAGGATGGCGTGGGTCTGGCTGAAGACCTTGCCCGGCGGCGGCAGCATCTCCGGGGTGATACGCTGGTCCGGCGACAGCTCGCGCAGGTTAATCCCCAGCAGCTCGCTGGCGCGGGCGTAAGTGCGCTCCGGGTTCAGCCCGGCGTGGGTGGCGCGGTAGAGTTCGCGCGCCTCTTCGCGGGTGTTGGCCAGGTACAGGCTGACGCCGGGGATCAGGCGGATATCGTCGGCCTGGCGGCCGTGGGCCACCGCACGGCGGCGCAGATCGTTACGCAGCTCCACGCCGGCGGCCAGGTCCGGGGTGGCGGCAAAGATCGCATCGGCGGTGCTGGCGGCGAAGTCACGCCCGGTATCGGAGGCACCGGCCTGGAACAGCGGAATGCGCGGGCCGTTCCACGCCGGCACGTTTAGCGGGCCCTCGACGCTGAAGTACTCGCCAGCGTGGTCGATCGGCTGCAGCCTGTCGAAGTCGGCGTAAATCGCCGCCTCGCGATCGATGCGTACCGCGTCGCTCGGGTAGCTGGCCCACAGCTTGCGCACCACCTCAACAAATTCGCGTGCCTGCGCATAGCGCTGTTCGGACGGCGGCATCTCGCTGAGGCCAAAGTTGAGATTCCCGGCCAGCGAGGTGACCACGTTCCAGCCCGCGCGGCCGCGGCTCAGCTGGTTCAGCGACTGGAACTGGCGCGCCACCAGGAACGGCGTCATGAAGGTGGTGGAGGCGGTAGAGACCAGGCCGATATGGCTTGTCTGGCTGGCGATCGAGGCCATCAGCAGGGTCGGATCGACGCTGCTGAAGTGCGGCGACTCCACTGCGCCCTGGCGGGACAGCCACATGGCGTCCGGGCGGAACAGGAAATCCATTTTCGCCGCTTCGGCGCGACGCGCGAGATCAAGATAAAATTCGCTTGAGTAAATTCCTTCCACGTTACTGTCGTTACGGCGCCAGCCGTTGCCCGTCAGCCAGGTGACGGCCAGTGATAATCCTACGCATAACTGCCTGTTGTGACCCATTGCACTCTCCTTATATCCTTGCAAATACTGCTGTTGTTGTCGCGTTGCTCGGGGAATATACTGCCCGTCGTTTGAGGATTTCGCAATGGAGCAGGGCTGCGGCGCTGCATGGATTAACCCTGAAGAGCGAAGGGAAATATGAGTAAGACTAATCTGTTATCGCGGTTTATTATGCCGCTGGCGCTGCTGCTGCTGGCGTTCCAGGGGCAGGCGCAGGCGGCAGAAGGCTGGCCACGTGAGTTTAAAAATGCCGACGGCACCACCACCAGCATTCCGGCGCAGCCAAAGCGGGTGCTCTCCACTTCGGTGACCGTCACCGGCACGCTGCTGGCGATTGACGCGCCGCTGGCGGGCAGCGCCACCGGCTCGAACAACGACTGGTATGCGCAGTGGGACAGCGTGGCGAAGGCCAAAAAGCTGGAGAAACTGTGGCCGGCCGGCAGCGTCGATCTGGAGCAGGCCTATGCGGTGGCACCGGACCTGATCGTGGTCTCCACCGGCGGGGCCGACTCGGCGAAGGCGCAGCTGGCGGAGTTCCGTAAAATCGCCCCGACCATCGTCGTCGACTACGGCGGCCAGACCTGGCAGAAGCTGGCAGAGAAGCTGGGCGTCGCCACCGGCCACGAGCAGAACGCGGCAGCGCGAATTGCCGAATTTGACCAGACCGTGCAGCAGGCGCGCGCTAAAATCAGCGTGCCGCCGGGCAAAGCCAATATCATCAGCTTCAACGGTGCCGGTATCCCTAACCCGATCGCCACCGCGCGCGGCGTGCACAGCCGCCTGCTGGCGTCCCTCGGTTTCACCATGGAAGACCCGAACCCGGCCTGGCAGACCACCATCAAGGCGCAGAATGATTTTGTCTGGGCCACCTATGAAAACCTGACCCAGCTCACCGCCGAAACCAGCTTCCTGCTGCGCGCGCCGCAGGAGCGTGTGGACGCTTTCCTGCACGATCCGATGCTGGCCAATCTGCCGTCGGTGAAGAGCAGGCGGGTCTATAGCCTCGGGATTAACTCGTTCCGCGTGGATTATTACAGCGCGAACGAGATCGTGCGCGACGTGGTGAAAAACTTCGCTAAGCCTGCGGAAAACGGCGCGCAATGACCCCGATCCTGCCCGCCCGGCTGCGCCGCGCGGGATTTCTCTGCGGCCTGATCCTGCTGCTGCTGCTGGCGCTGGGCAGCGTCTTTATCGGCTCGCGGCCGATCGCACCATCGGTCACCTGGCAGGCGCTGTGGCAGGTTGACGGCCGTAACAGCGAGCATCTGCTGGTGCACTACCTGCGCCTGCCGCGCGCGCTGCTGGGGCTGGTGGTTGGCATCGCGCTCGGCGCGGCAGGAACGGTGATGCAGGCGCTGACCCGCAACCCGCTGGCCGATCCGGGCATTCTCGGGGTCAACGCCGGGGCGACGCTGGCCTGCGTGATGGCGATCGCCTTTCTCGGGCTGGTGGATATCAACCAGTACATCTGGTTTGCGCTGGGCGGCGCGGCGCTGACCGGTGCTGCGGTGTGCGCGCTGGGCGGCCTGCGCGGCAATAACCCGGTACGCATGGTGCTGGCCGGGGCGGCGCTGTCGATCGTGCTGCTGGCGCTGACCTCGCTGATTACCGTCAACAGCGATGAGGCGATCTTCGATCGCTTCCGCCACTGGGCGGTGGGCTCGCTGCAGGGGCGCGGCTACGACGTGCTGCTGCCGACCACGCTGCTGGTGGCGCTGGGCATCGGGCTGGCGCTGCTGCTGGCCCCGGCGCTGGACACGCTGGCGCTGGGGGTGGATCTCGGCAAATCGCTGGGGGTCAATCCGCTGCGCGTCTGGCTGCTGGCCGCGCTGGCGATCGTGCTGCTGTCCGGCGCGGCCACCGCGGCGGCCGGACCGATCGGCTTTATCGGCCTGACCGCACCGCACTTCGCCCGCGCTTTCGCCGGTAACGACCACCGCTGGCTGCTGCCGTACGCGATGCTGCTGTCGGCGCTGCTGATCGTCGCGGCGGATACGCTGGGGCGGCTGGTCGGTTACCCCGGCGAGATCAGCGTTGGCATTATGGTGGCGCTGCTCGGCGGGCCGGTGTTTATCGGCCTGGTACGGCGCTGGAAGAGGGTTCAGCCATGAAACAGGAATGGACGGTTTCCGGCAGCGTGCTGCGCTGGCGGGGAGTGTCACTGCGCTATTCGGCGCGCAACGTGACGGTGTGCGCCGCGCTGCTGCTGCTGGCGCTGGTGATGGGCTGCTATGCAATGACCGTCGGGCGGCTGCCGATTAGCGCGGGCCAGCTGTTTTCGGCGTTAAGCGGCCACGGCGACGGCGGCATGCGCGACCATATCGTGCGCAATATCCGCCTGCCGCGGGTGCTGGTGGCGCTGTTTGTCGGCGCGGCGCTGGGGGTCTCCGGCGCGCTGTTTCAGTCGATTTCGCGCAACGTGCTCGGTTCGCCGGATATCATCGGCTTTACCACCGGCGCGGCCAGCGGCGCGCTGCTGCAGATCGTGCTGTTTGACGGCGGCACCCTGCAGGTGGTGCTGTGGGCGCTGTGCGGCGGGCTGTTCACCGCGCTGGTGGTCTGGCTGCTGGCGCGGCAGAACGGCACGCTGCGCGGCTATCAGCTGATCCTCACCGGCATCGGCGTCGGGGCGATCCTGCATGCCCTTAACGGCCTGCTGCTGGTCAAGGGCGATCTCGATAACTCGGTGTCGGCCAACCTGTGGCTGGCGGGCACCACCGCCGCGCGCAGCTGGGATCACGCGCTGCCGGTGATGGCCGGCTTCGTGCTGCTGCTGCCGCTGATACTGATCGGCGCCCGGCGGCTGAAAATGATGGAGATGGGCGACGACCTCTCCAGCCAGCTGGGTATTCCGGTCGAGCGGATGCGCGCGCTGATGCTGTTTGCCGGGGTGCTGCTGGCCGCGGTGGCCACCAGCGCCACCGGGCCGATCGCCTTTGTGGCGCTGGCGGCACCGCAGCTGGTGGTACGCCTGACCCGCAGCCAGGGCATCCCGGTAATGGGCGCGGCGCTGATGGGGGCCTGCCTGCTGATGCTGGCCGACCTGCTGATCCAGCTGCTGCCCGCCGGGCTGACCGTGCCGGTTGGCCGCATGACCGGCATCATCGGCGGCCTGTATCTGCTGTGGCTGCTGACCCGCACGCGACAAATCTGACTCACATAAGTGCCCGTTAGAACGGGCATTTCATGCGAAGTTCAAAATTTCCCCGAAATCTCTCTGATAATGATTTGCATTAGCATGTGCAAATCATTATCCTCCTTAACGAATTTTTACGTTCTGTTGCCAGACCATCTTCCTGCCGCTTACCCCGAAAAAGCGGCATGACGATGCGCTAAGCCACACAGTGCGCAATGGTTTTGGTATCAGCTGGCGGTAACGCTCTGGCGGATTAGCAGGGATATGCAGTAAATCAGGCCATGATGGCCGGTAAAGCCATTAGTAATGTGAATGATATTGTCGTTTTAACCTTTCAAAACAACAAAAAGCAGTGCGCATCTGGGACAGGAGAAGGACACATGGCTGAGCGCTTAAAGGCTCAAGGACACCCGGCAGCAGGCCTGGTGGTCAAAAGAACAGTTTCATCAATGCTGATTAGTCTGTGCATTTTTGGCGCAGGCAGTGCCGCAGCAGCGGAAACCGCCGCCGCGACCGACGCTAAGCAGGCGGACGCCGCAGAGCAGGATAAAAAAGCCCCGGTGGACGGCACGCTGATCGTCACCGGTGAGAAATCCAACCGCTCAATTTACGACACCGGCTCCAGCGTGAAGGTCTTTGATAAAAACGCCATCGACGCACTGCCGCACGCGGTAGAAATCCGCGACATCATGCAGCAGATCCCCAATATTACCGACGTAGGTCCGGGTAACGATCTGCCGACCGTGCGCGGCCTGGACGGCTCCGGCCCGGCGACGGGTGCAGGTGCGTTTGTCACCGGTAACCGTCCGCGTATCAATATGTCCGTCGATGGCCGTTCTCTTGGCTACAACGAAATGGCCTACAGCAGCCAGTCGCTGTGGGATATGGATCGTGCCGAAGTCTTCCTTGGCCCGCAGAGCTACGTGCAGGGGCGTAATGCCATCGCAGGTGCGGTGGTCATGACCACCCGTAACCCGACCTTTGAGTGGGAGAGCGCGGTAAAAGGCGGCTGGGGCAACCAGCACAGCTCACAGATGGCGGCGATGGTCTCCGGCCCGCTGGTCGAGGATGAGCTGGCCTTCCGCGTCAGCGCCGATCGTCAGCGTCGTCTGAGCTTTGTTGATCTGGTTGACTATGAGCCGTATCCGCACAAGGTTAAAGAGATCGAAACCAACACCGCGCGTATGAAGCTGCTGTATAACCCGTCTTCCCTGCGTGAACTCAGCACCATGCTGACGTTTAACCATTTCGACAGCGTGGCACCACAGAATGAAGCGCTGAGTCCGGAAACGAATCCGAACGTGGCCCGATACGATCGTCGCCGCGCGGTGTTCCAGAGCCAGTACAACAGCACCATCTGGGATATCAGCTGGGAGCAATCCGAGCAGCTGAAACTCTCAAACAAAATGATTTATACCGACTTCAACCAGCATCGTCACCATATCGCCGATTCGCTGGGTGGCGTCAGTGCCAAAGTGGATGGTCACGAGTTCCAGACCTCGCCGCTGGTGAACTTTGCTACAGATGACAATACCTGGCGTGGTCTGGCAGGGCTGAACTTTTTCCGCGCCAGCCAGGACGAGTTTGTGAACCTCGCCTCGTTCTTCGCCGGTGGGGCCAACTTCCGGGATGAAACGCAAACTCAAGCGGCGTTCGCCGAGCTGACGTATGCCTTCAATCCACAGTGGGAGCTGACCGGCTCCAGCCGTATTGAGCGTGAGCACCGTCGCCGTTACGGTATTGGCAGTGCATCCGCCGTTGATTTTGATGAAACATACGATGTGTTCCTGCCTAAGCTGGACCTGGCCTGGCACCCGACCGAGGGCCAGACCTACGGTGCAAAAGTCGCGCGCGGTTATAACGCAGGTGGCGCGGGCGTGACCTTCGCCGCGCCGATCGTTACTTACAGTTATGGTGCGGAATACGTCTGGAACTACGAGCTGTACTCCCGTCATCATATCGACGCGGCAAACCTCGATTTGACCAGTAACATCTTCTATAACGATTACAAAGATATGCAGTTGCCATACAGTCTGGCATCGGGCTCGACGGTGATCCGTAATGCGGATAAAGTCGTCACCTATGGCGCTGAGCTGGGGGCGGTATGGAAGCCGACCTTTGACTTCGAACTGAACGGCGGCGTGGGCCTGCTGAAAACGGAAATCAAAGAGTTCAGCGGCAGCCTGAATGAGGGCAACTCTCTGCCGCGTGCCCCGGGTTACACCGCTAACCTGGGTGCCAGGTATATGCTGTTCCCGGGCTGGGAACTGAGCGGCAACGTTAAGTGGAGTGGCGCTTACTACTCCGCCTATGATAACGACAATCGCGGCCGCATATCGCCGTTCTGGACCTCAAATGCGCAGCTGGCATGGACCTTCCAGTATGGTCGCGCCACCCTGTATGCGCAGAACCTGTTTGATAACGATCACTCTACCAACATCGTCTCTAACGACCGTAACGTGCCAATCACGCTGCGCGATCGCTTAGTCGGTACCACCGTCGAATTTAACTTCTGACACACCGCGTCCGACCCCCGGGGAGCCCTGCGCTCCCCGACCTCTTTTCCGGCCAGTCCGCTGGCACCAGCCGCTAACAGGAGAACAACGTGAACGGCGATCTCATCCAACCAAGTGACTTTGAACAGCAGGAGTGGTTTATCCACCAGCAGCAGATCCCGCCGGTGCAGCATGCGCTGGCCTGGCAGCTGGATGCTGCGCTGGATCTCAACCAGCTGGAACGCGGGCTGGTGGCACTGGTTGCCGCCAACCCCTGCTTCAGCCTGCGCTACCGCTTTGACGATCGCAGCGGCCTGATTAAAACCACCGACGCCGCCGCGCTGCCGCCGGTGTCGCGTCATCCGGCCAGCAGCGTGCAGCAGGCGCTGGACGCCGTAACGCTGCAGCAGGCCAGCGCGTTCGATCTTCACCATACCTCGCCGGTGCGCTTTATGCTGTTCAGCCTGGCGTCCGGCGAAGCGATTCTGGCCGTGATTGCGCACCAGATCCTGGCGGAGCAGCTGTCGTGGGACGCGCTCAGCGCTGCGCTGTCGGCGGCGTATCAGCAGCAGCCCGCGCAGCTGAACGGTCCGGCGGCAGCGGGTTGCGACCTGGCGACCTCCGGTCAGCACGTTGCGCTGACGCTTGCAGGCGTCATCAGCCAGCCGCTGGCGCTGGCCGCCGTCGCTTCTCCGGCGGAAGCCCCGCCGGTAGCCGCTGATAACGCCGCCATCGTGACGGCAATCCTCACTGAATTCCGCGACGCGCTGGCGATGCCGCAGATGCGCGCCGAAGATGACTTCTTCGACCAGGGCGGCCACTCGCTGATTGCCACCCGGGTGATCGGCCGGCTGCTGAGCCTGCATCAGATTGAGGTGAGCATTAACGATCTGTTCAGCTACCCGACCGCGCAGGCGCTGGCTGCCCAGGCGAAACAGCACCAGCCTGCCGCCGCTGCGGCGGCCACGGCGGTAACGCCCTTTAATGAAAAGTCTGCCCCGCTGTCGCTGGCGCAGCAGTCGCTGTGGAAAATCTACGCGGCGATGGGCTATGGCGACATCTTCAACCTGCCGTTTGTGCTGCGTTTTGTGGATGAGGTCGATGAAGAGCTGCTGCATCAGGCGATGCACGATGTGCTGGTGCGTCACGCCGGGCTGCGCACGCTGTTTATGACCACCGGTGAGGGGGTGCGCCAGCGTATCGTACCGGCCGCTGAGCTGGGCAACTATCGCTGGTTCTGGCCTTCTGCCGCTGAACAGAAACCCGCCGCGACGCTGCTGAAACAGGAAGCTGCGCATCTCTTTGATCTGGCTCACGAGCTGCCGCTGCGCCTGCGCTTTACCCGTGACGCCGCCAGCGGCGAGCAGCTGCTGTCGCTGCTGTTCCACCATATGGTGCTGGACGAATGGTCGCTCAACCTGATGATGGACGATCTGCAGCAGGCCTACCAGGCACGTGCCGCTGACCGTCTGCCGCAGTGGCAGGAAGCGGCAATCCCGTTCCATGAGTTTGCCATCGGCCAGCATCAGTCGGGCCTTGGCCAGCAGCATCTGAACTACTGGCTGGAGACCCTGCGCGGCGTGCCGCTGGGTAAACCGATCTTCTCCGGCCAGGCGGCAGACAGCCAGATCATTGATACCACTACCGATCTCTCTGGCAGCAACCTGGAATTCACCCTGCCGTCGGAGGTGACCGCCGGCCTGTATGCGCTGAGCAAGCGCCACAGCGCCTCGCTGTTTAACGTGGTCTATGCCGGTATCGCCAGCACGCTGCACTTCCTCGGCGGACCGGCGGATATGGTCATCGGAACCTCGGCTTCCGGGCGTAACGACGCACGCTACTTTGACACGGTGGGCTACTTCACCACCGTGGTAGCGCACCGGCTGCGCTTTGACCGTGCGCCAACGCTGGCCGCGCTGGTAGCCCAGGTGAAAAGCACCATCAACGACTCAATGCCGCACACCGATGTGCCGATCGACATGGTGGAAGAGGCGCTGCTGGGTGAGGGCGCCCGCGAGGATGCGCATATGTTTGAGGCGTTTATCCAGATCCATTCGCGCATCAAGTTGAACGGTGCCTTCACGCTGCCGGACGGCCGGCAGATTGCCTGGCGCCAGGTGGACGGCGAGAAGAGTGAGTCGATCCTCGGCCTGCAGTTTGAGATCATGGAAGAGTGGGAGGCCGGTGAAAAATCGCTGCGTCTGATGATGACTTACCGCAGTGACCACTACACGGCGGCTCAGGCGGAGAAAATCACCGCCACCACCCAGGCACTGCTGGGGCTGTTCTCACGCCCTTCGGCCAGCGATCCGCTGCTGGCCAGCTTGCGCGCGGAGCTCGCGCTGTAAACTGACAACGTACGGGGCACCCGCCCCGTCCTTTTTTTCTGACCGGAGGCGCTGCCCGATCGCTTTTATCGCGCGGTGCTTTTGGCCCACTCTGCCTGCCTCTTTCTCTCTCCCCGTCGGCCTGACTGCTTGTGTACGTAAAAACCTGTTTATCTGATACTCACCTGCTGCCCCTGCTGTGCTCCTGTCCGTTAGCCTGCCCGGTTTTCGTCCCACCGCCTGCGCATTAAGCCAACCCGTTAAACGCTGCACTAATGTTATTACCGTAAGACAACCTGAAAAAAATAATGGATTTTAGTCCATATTTTAATGCGATATTTTATTTTAAATAAAACGCCATTATGTATTTTAAATCTCGCGACATTTTTAGTTTATAGAAATGCAAGTGGGAATGGGTAAAATTTGTTGTGACACACCCTGCAATAACCTACTGATTGATTTAGGTTGTCATGGCGATAATCTTTTTTTGTTTTACAGGGAATACCTGCAATCAACAAACTTCACTGCATTCAATTTTATTTAATTTAAGGGGTGGAGCCTGAGAAGAGTAAATTCGGCGTTAAGGTTTTTTTAATTGACAGAAATAATAATCCTTACTTCTGTAGTAAGCGCGTCTGAATATTTTCATAGAAAACGGCAGCCAGAGAAGGCGGGCTGTTGGTTTTTATTCGATAATAAGGAATGGCAGTGATGAACAAGAAAAAATTCAAATTGAATGCATTAACCGTATCGGTAATGGTTTGCTTTAGCGGTGCGGCGTTGGCAAAAGCCGTACCGGCGGCCCAGGACACGGTTAAGCTGAGTCAGAACGTGAAGGGTGAGTATAACGGTGGCGGTATGGTGGCGATTGGCGGGAGTTACCTGCCACCGAAGGGTAATTTAGCTGCGGGCGATGGTTGGTTGGCGATTAATACCGATACCGCCGGTTTCAAAACGCTGGTGGAAAGCAGCGGTTACACAGGTTACCTCGACCCGGCCAACCCGACTCTTGAAGGAGACGATAATTATCCTCTGAATGAAACTTATCAACGGGCCCTGCACGGTGAACGGCTTGTTCATGCGGTTGGTGCGGATAAAACATCTCAACCGGTCGGTATGGTTAACGGCCTGAAAATGGGTAATAAAGATACCCGTTACCAGAAGACCCAAACGGTGACTCTGTACCAGCGGGATGCCAGCGGCGTCATTCAATATCAGAAAGATGCTAAAGGTAATTTTGTCACAGATAAAAGCGGCCATAAAATCCCGCTGACGGTCAGTAAAACTCTGGTGCTGGATCAGGATCCCGATGTCTTTATCAACCCTGTTTCGCAGGGTGGTGGTCAGTTTGGTCTGCAGGATGCAAAAATTTACTCGCAGGTGAAAAGCATCAATCATCTTGTTGGAGCCGTGGCTGTAGAGGGTAATCTGCAGGAAAATACGATTAACGATCGTGCGCGGGATGTGCTGACGATTAAAAATAGCCTGATCGATAATACGCTGAATAGCGATGCGGAGCGGCTGGGTGCATCCGGCTCCGGTAAGGAAAATAACGGCCATAAATTTAGCGATGAGCACGACTACTCGAAATGTCCTTTTGCCACCGGGCTGAGCATTATTAGCAACAGCGTGGACTACGGTGTGGATAGCGCCGGCAAGGTTATTGCCGGGAAACAGGTACTGACTCATCAGGTCGCCACAGCGCCCAATATTATACTGGATAATACCCAGGTTATCGCACAGAACCTGGCTGCCGTTCGTAGTGATAACCACGACAGGGGGCCAGGCTATAAAAACGACGGCAGCTATCGATACGATGCCGACAAAAATTCCACCGCGGTCTTTATCAGCGGTTCCGGACTTTTTGCCTCGGTTAAAAATAACTCGGTGCTGACCGGTGGCGTGAATAATGCCGGCTATGCACTGAAAATTAACGGCCATGCTAACCGGGTAGACGTCAACAGCTCGACCCTGAACGGTGATGTGCAGGTGTTACACGACGGCTATCAGCCGGTGATCAACGTGACCGTGCAAAAGGATGCCAAAACGGGCGACTATACGGCTACCGGAGCCTCTGTGGCCGGTGCGTCGCCGCTGGACCGCACCCATAACGGTACCGCGCTGAATATCACCAATAACAGCGTGGTGAACGGCAATATCTATGCCGGCGGCGATACCGCTTACGCGGTGCAACTCACCGATGTGACCGATCCGAAGGCGGTGGTAATCCTTACTCCGCAGGAGGTCAGCGGCTCTCCGAGCGCGAACGGTATCTATAACAACGCGATCAACAGCATCAACCAGACGCTAATCACCAATAGCGGAAATGCCTGGACGCCAGTGAGCGTGGCACTGGATCACAGCACGCTGAATGGCAGCGTCAGCGGCATTACCCGCGTCGCTCAGCCGGATGGCAGCGCGGTGATCTCGATGAATCCCGATCTCAGCGTGAAAAATGGCGCGGTATGGAACGCGGCGGCAACCGGCAAGGGCGGCCTGGTGCAGAGCCACGTGCACGACCTGAACCTGTCCGGCTCGACGCTGAACCTGGTCAACCTGGATGAACGCACCGCCACGCTGGGCGATCGCGGACGTTATCAGGATCTGAGCAGCGCGCGTGTGACCGTGCACGGCAACCTGACCCAGGATAAAGACGCCAAAGGCCAGTATCAGGGTTCTGTCATCAATATCGGTAAAGCGGTGGTCGATCCGTTGATCAACCTTGGCGGTGACTATGTCTGGGGCTCGATGCAGGTGCGCGGTACGGCGCAGGGTAACTACCAGCTGCGCGTTGCCAGCTCGGGCGTTGAGCCACATGCGCTGAATGGCCTGGTGGCGAGCCCGGGTGAAACCAGCCCGCACAGCTTCGTCAACTACCTGGAGAAGGGCAGCGATGCCCACTTCACCGGCAGAACCGAACTGGGTGCCTGGCAGTATGCGGCAGCGGATGTCAGCAACGACACCGTGCACGGCGAACGTAACGTGTACTTTAAAAAAACCGGTGAGCTGTCGAACAGCGCGGCCACAGCGCTGAGCATGGCGGCGTCACAGGTTAACGTTGCCGAGCAGGAGAGCGATGCGCTGAACCAGCATTTCAACGCGTCACGCCACGCCAGGGATGAAGGTGGCGTGTGGGTCAGCTATTTCGGCGGCAAGTCTGATAATAAAACCAACGCCGGTGCCGCTTACGATGTGCGGACCAACGGTGTGATGGTCGGTGTCGATAACCTGTTTGACGCCAAAGGCGGCGGCAGCTGGCTGGGCGGCCTGGCATTCTCATCTGCCCGTTCAGACGTTAAGGTGATGAACAGCAGCGGCGATCTCGACAGCTACGGTGCGCAGTTCTACCTGTCACGTCGTTTTGAGAACGGTGTTTTTGTTGATACCGCGGCGCAGTTCACCCACTTCAGCAACAGTGGCGACGCCCACATGCTTGACGGCCAGCGTTCCCGTTCAGACTTCTCCACCAACGGCTACGGCCTGGGGATGAAGATCGGTTATGCCTGGCAGTACGAAGGCTTCTTTGCTGACCCGTACATCAAAGCAACCGGACGTACCTTTGACGGCATGCACTACACCATGAATAACGGCATGGTGGTGAAAGGGGACGACTATAAGTCACTGCAGGGCGAAATCGGTGCCGATGTGGGCTACACGTTTGAAATTCAGCAGGGCTACGTTAAACCCTATCTGCACCTGGCGGCGATCAACGAGTTTGCTGACAGCAATGAGATGAAAATCAACAACCATACCTTCAACAACAGCATTGATAACGCGGCCTTCCAGATTGGGACCGGGGCTGAAGTTAAGCTGATGCAAAACGTCGGCGGCTACGCCAGCTTCACCTATACCAAGGGCAATGATATTGAGCGCCCATGGCAGGCTAACGTTGGCGTCAATTACTCCTGGTAATGAAAACGCCCCCGCGCTCTTCAGACTGCGGGGGCCTTTCTATCCGCAGGGAGGGCGAGACACTTATCAGGGATGGAGAACGATGAATGATGCCGGTAAGACCCCTTCTGTTGCCAAACCTGGCAGAATCGCCAAAGTGGTGCAGCAACGTAACCATGAAGGTAGCCGTATTCCTGCCGAACTGGCCAGATATGCCGGCCAGCCCTTATATATGCTGATCGCCTTGTGGTGCTGGAAGCAGAAAAGGTGGGTGGATCATAAAACTATTTCATCCGTGTTTGAGATCACCGAGCGACGCGCGTCGTTTCAGGTTTCCTATCTGACGCAAAAAAGCGATCGCATTCAGCTGCAGGTGAGAAAGGTCAAATCTGAAGGGGCGCAACGGATCTCTCGGGAAATATGGGTACAACGTGTGAAATGGCGCTAGCATCGTCGGGTAACGTCACAGGCAGCCTGAACGCTGCCTGCTCCATCATCAGGCAACCGCTTAAGCCGGTTGCCTTTTTATTGTCAGGCACGGGCAGACGTAGATCAGCGTAGCAAACAGGCACAGGCTGTAGCCCAGCAGTTCGCTGCCCTCTTCGGCCATGTTTTTTACCGTGCGGTTGTAGCCGTCCAGCATCAGGGTCTGCCATAGCTCATGCATGCCGAAAAAGCGTGAAAACACCAGAATCGTCAGCATACCTGCCGACATCATGCCCCAGCCGGGAGCGCGCATAAAGTCAGCCAGCCCGGCGATCAGCAGACGCGGCTGGCGGCACGCCAGCAGCAGGCTGACCAGGGTCAGGGTCAGCGCAAACCAGAACCAGCTGCCGTGGTGCAGCAGATCGAACAGGAAATCCAGCTCGCGGATCAGCATACAGCCGAAGAAGCCGGCCACCAGCAGCAGCAGCGGGCGTTCGGCCGGCAGACGCCTGGCGCGGCGATAAAACAGCAGGGCGATGACCGCGAGGATCAGCTCCTGGGTGATTTCGGTAAATGAGGTTTCATGCAGCGCGTTGTGCATCCACACCACATCAATAAATACCAGCCCCATCATCGCGCTAAGAAAGGCGGCAAAGGCCAGAAAGGTGATGGTGGTGTTTCTGATAATTTTCAAATCGGTCGACATAATTTTCCCCGTTACGCTGGCAAAACGGGGGAGTGTAGGCAATTGAGCGCTCAATTCCTCGCATTCTATGCCCTGCAACCGGCAACCGCACAAAATGCGTGTTAAGGCGTTTTTATCGTCGCGTTTCGTCGCTTATTCGCCGATTTTGTGCGCAAGCTGGCGATATTTTTCGGCCTGACGGTCGAACCACGCCGGCGGCACGTTGTAGGGTGGCTGGCTGAGCCGGGCGATACCCTGCTCAACGATCTGCGATGCCTGGTTAAACAGCTGGCGATCGCCCTTGGTCAGCAGGGCAATTTGCAGACGCTTTTCCACCAGATAAATGCGCGCGAAGTGGGGATCGAAATCGATAATCGCGCGGGTATTGTCAATAATATCCGCCAGTTTGATGGTCTGTGCCGCCGGTGAAGCGTGCGCGGTGTGTTCAAAATGTGCGACTTTGCGCGCCGTGCGGTTCTGGCCGGGCCTGTCGCCGCTGTTGGTCAGCTCGGCGACCAGAGCGGCCACCCGCTCGCCAAAATGGCTGCTAAGATCGCCCCCGGTGCTGGTGGTATCCTCTACCGTGTCGTGCAGCCAGGCCGCGGCCAGCATCTGCTCATCATCGCTGACGCTGCGCACCAGCTCGACTACCGCCGCCGGATGAACGATATAGGGTTCATCGGTATATTTGCGCCGCTGCCCCGCATCCGCATGGGCTTTGCTGGCGTAGCGCCGCGCGCGTTCTTCCAGTGATTGCATGGTTTTCTCCCCTGAAATAAAATTGCTTGCAATTGTATAGTGCACTATTTATATTTTCTCTCATGACTACAGATAAAGATGACAAACAACCGGCAGATGCGCCACTGTTGCTCGACCAGCAGCTGTGCTTCGCGCTCTATTCGGCCAACCTGGCGCTGCACAAGCTGTACCGGCAACTGCTGGCTCCGCTGGAGATCACCTATCCGCAGTACCTGGTGATGATGGTGCTGTGGCAGCAGGATGACGTAACGGTTTCGCAGATTGGCAAGCGTCTTTTTCTCGATTCTGCCACGCTGACCCCGCTGTTAAAACGACTGGAAAGCGCCGGCCTGCTGCTGCGGCAGCGTTCGCGTCAGGATGAACGTCAGGTGGCGGTGACGCTGACCGACGCCGGGCGCGGCCTGCGGGATAAGGCATTATCGATTCCGGATTCGGTACGCTGCGCGTCAGCCTGCGATCTGGAACAGCTGCAGTCGCTGAAGGGCCAGCTGGAATCGCTGCGCGATAATCTGCAGGGTTAATGAGGCAGGGGGGGATCCCGCTGCCTGCATCAGAGACAGGTTTTGTTATTTATGTAGTGCGCGATTTAATCGCAAAATATATTCCTGATTCACTTACAGAGGGCTATACCATGTCATTAGAAAAAGTCGTTTACCGTGCAAAAGCGAAAGCCACCGGCGGCCGTGATGGCCGTGCCACCTCGTCCGACGGCGTACTGGACGTCAAACTGGGCGTGCCGAAAGAGATGGGCGGTCTGGGCGGCGAAGTGACCAACCCGGAGCAGCTGTTTGCCGCCGGTTACTCGGCCTGCTTCCTGGGCGCGATGAAGTTTGTCGCCGGTCGCGACAAGATTGCCATGCCTAAAGAGGCATTTATCGAAGGTCAGGTCGGCATTGGTCCGATCCCTACCGGCTTTGGCATTGAGGCGCAGCTGGATATCCACCTGCCGGGAATGGATGAGGCCGAGGCTCAGCGTCTGGTTGATGCAGCGCATATCGTCTGCCCGTACTCCAACGCCACCCGCGGCAATATCGACGTCACGCTGAACATCCTGCGCTGACACCGCGAACGCCCGCCCCAGCCCCGGCGGCGGGCCGCCGGCTCATCCTGCCCTGAGGATACCGGCGTACCCGCCAGCGCTGCCGGGTTGCCTTCAGCAAAGGCTGCGGATTCAGCGTACCCGCCTTTGCCGCCGCGACTGGCCCGTTCACCGACCCCGGGCGGGCTGTCCCCCGTCCGGGGCGGATTACCGCTGGCGTGACCATGAACGGAAAATATCGTCTTTTTTGCGAAATCCTGACTTTTTAAAATGTTTTTACAGCCTTTGACAGACTAATTTCCGCCGCTGTGCTTAACTGGCGCCCTGCTTTCAGGAAACACCCCCACTTTCGTCATCAGAACACTCTGGTAATCGACGGCCTTGCGGATAATCGGCTCTCCGGTCGAACTCTGAAGCGGCATCAGGGTCTGACTAGCGTTTAGATCGTGTTTGGGTTTTGTTCAGATTACGCCAGGATTATGCTCGCATGAATTTTATAAAGTCTCTTAGCCAGCAGAAGGTCTGTCTGCTGCTGGCCTTCTATATTGGTATTTTGCTCAACCTGCCGGTTTTTTACCGTCGTTTTGAACCCTATCTTGCTGAATTTAAAGCCATGCAGTGGCTGTCGGCGCTGGCCGAAGTGCTGGCGGCAACCCTGCTGACCTTCGTGCTGCTGCGCGTGCTGTCGCTGGGCGGGCGCTGGTTCTACCGGCTGACCGCCAGCGTACTGGTGCTGGTCTCGGTCTCGGCCAGCTACTACATCGCCAACTTTAACGTGGTGATCGGCTACGGCATCGTCGCCTCGGTGATGACCACCGACGTCGATCTGTCGAAAGAGGTGATCGGTCTGCACTTCGTGCTGTGGATGGTGCTGGGCAGCGTGCTGCCGCTGCTGCTGCTGTGGCTCAACCCGCAGCAGATGACGCTGCTGGCACAGCTGAAAACCCGCGGTCAGCGGCTGAAACCGCTGCTGACCCTGCTGCTGGCGGTGGCGCTGGTCTGGCTGCCGATCCGCTACTTTGACCGCACACAAAGCGCCAACGAGAAGCTGACCAACGTCGACCTGCCCAGCTACGGCGGGGTGGTGGCGCACTCTTACCTGCCGTCTAACTGGCTGTCGGCGCTCGGGCTGTTCGCTTACACCACCTATGACGAGAAGATGCACGGCGAGTCGCTGTTCGACCCGGCGAAAAACTTTACCTATCAGGCCCCGGCCGGGATTGATGATACCTACGTGGTGTTTGTGATCGGTGAAACCACCCGCTGGGACCATATGGGCCTGCTGGGCTACGACCGTGATACCACGCCGAAGATGGCGCGGGAGAAAAACCTGGTGGCGTTCCGCGGCGAGTCCTGCGACACCGCCACCAAGCTGTCGCTGCGCTGCATGTTTGTGCGCGAAGGCGGCACCATGGATAACCCGGGCCGCACGCTGAAGGAGCAGAACGTGTTTGCGGTGCTGAAAGAGCTGGGCTTCAGCTCGGAGCTGTTCGCCATGCAGAGCGAGGTGTGGTTCTACAACAACACCGACGCCGACAGCTATTCGTTCCGCGAACAGATTGGTTCCGAAAAGCGCAACCAGGGTAAATCGGTCGACGATATGCTGCTGGTGCCGGAGCTGAAGGCCTCGGTCGACCGGCACCCGCAGGGTAAACACCTGGTGGTGCTGCACACCAAAGGCTCGCACTACCTCTACTCCCAGCGCTATCCGCGTGAGTTCGCCCGCTACCAGCCTGAGTGCATGGGCGTGGACGATACCTGCAGCAAAGCGATGCTGATTAACGCCTTCGATAACTCGGTGCTATATACCGACTCGGTGCTCGACAGCGTGTTTGACCAGCTGCGCGATAAGAAAGCCATCGTGTTCTACGCCGCCGACCACGGTGAGTCAATCAGTGAGAATATGCACCTGCACGGCACGCCGCGGCAGATGGCGCCGCCGGAGCAGTTCCGCGTGCCGATGATCGTCTGGGCCTCCGACAGCTGGCTGGCCGAGCCGACGAACCAGCAGGCGTTCGATCGCCTGCGGGCGCAGCAGCGCGCCGGGGCCACGCACCGCCACGTCGAGCTGTATGACACCATTCTGGGTTGCCTGGGTTACACCTCGCCGAACGGCGGCATTAATCCGGCCAACAACTGGTGTGCCGATCCGCAGGCGAAAGCCGCCCCCGCGAAGCCCTGATCTCCGTATGACCCCGGCCCTGACGGGCCGGGTCCTTCCCTGGTAAGCCGCGATCCCCTGCGATCGGTCATCACCGTAGATTATGCTGCATGCCGGTATCTCCTTTGCCCTGCTTCCCCGCGCGTGGCGCACTGATTTACCGCGTAAAAGCGGCAACCCGCCAGTAATCAGTCACTTATTTCGCATCGCGTATTACTCTGCTCAATGTTGCGTTGTATATATGAAAATACAGCGACTGTTGCAGCATTTTTATCTATAAGTTAGCCATATGGACAACTTTATCGCGCCATAACGCACCACATAGAGATTAATTTTGGCGTTTTTTCGCAATGAAACTGACTGGTTTGTCGCTAAATATCCAGCATGAAATAGCGTTTATTTTAATATTTTAAAACGGTAACGCTAAAAATGTGCTCGAATTGTTTTTTTTATCGTTGCTTGCAGTGACTCACACTCTGCGTAAATACCCTTCGTTTGTATTGACGTTACCTGCAACAGTTGCCAAATTGGAGCCTCACTACAAAAGGTAAGGGAATGTAATTCCGACTAATCCTGGTGACGCCGCAAGGCACCACGCACAGATCACTCAAAAAAAACGATCGGCGTACAGCAAACAACAACACAACATCACATGACTACTGGAGCACACGAATGACCCACTCCGCCAAAAAATCCGCCATGCTAAAGGTCGGCCTTAGCGCCATTGCGCTGCTGATCACCGCTGGCGTGCAGGCCAAAACGCTGGTGTACTGTTCTGAAGGTTCGCCGGAGGGTTTTAACCCGCAGCTGTTTACCTCGGGCACCACCTATGACGCCAGCTCGGTGCCGATCTATAACCGCCTGCTGGAGTTCAAGACCGGCACCACCGAACTGGTTCCGGGCCTGGCGGAGAAATGGGACGTCAGTGAAGACGGTAAAACCTACACCTTCCACCTGCGTAAAGGCGTGAAGTGGCAGACCACCAAAGATTTTAAGCCAACCCGCGAGTTTAACGCCGATGACGTGGTGTTCTCGTTTGAGCGCCAGCTGGATAAAAACAACAAGTATCACAACGTCTCCGGCGGCAGCTACGAGTACTTCGAAGGCATGGATATGCCGAAGCTGATCAGCAAAATTGAGAAGGTGGACGATCACACCGTTCGCTTTGTTCTGACCCGCCCGGAAGCGCCGTTCCTCGCCGATCTGGGCATGGACTTCGCTTCAATCCTCTCCGCCGAATATGCCGACAACATGCTGAAAGCCGGCACCCAGGACAAACTTGACCTGAACCCGGTCGGTACCGGCCCGTTCCAGCTGCTGCAGTACCAGAAAGACTCCCGCATTCTGTATAAGGCCAACCCGGACTACTGGGGCAGCAAGCCGAAGATTGACCGCCTGGTGTTCTCGATCACCCCGGACGCCTCGGTGCGCTATGCCAAAATGCAGAAGGGCGAGTGCCAGGTGATGCCGTACCCGAACCCGGCCGATATCGCGCGCATGAAGGAAGATAAAAACATCAACCTGATGCAGATGCCGGGCCTGAACGTCGGTTACGTCTCGTTCAACACCGAGAAGAAGCCGCTGGACGAGGTCAAGGTGCGCCAGGCGCTGACGCTGGCCGTTAACAAGCAGGCGATCATCGACGCGGTTTACCAGGGCGCGGGCCAGGCAGCGAAAAACCTGATCCCACCGACCATGTGGGGCTACAACGACAGCGTTAAGGACTACAGCTACGACGTCGAAAAAGCCAAAGCGCTGCTGAAAGAAGCGGGCAAGGCGGACGGTTTCGCCATCGACCTGTGGGCGATGCCGGTGCAGCGTCCGTATAACCCGAACGCGCGCCGCATGGCCGAGATGATCCAGAGCGACTGGGCGAAAATCGGCGTGAAGGCCAAAATCGTCACCTATGAGTGGGGCGAGTACCTGAAACGCGCCAAAGCCGGTGAGCACCAGACGGTAATGATGGGCTGGACCGGCGACAACGGGGACCCGGACAACTTCTTCGCGACCCTGTTCAGCTGCGCCGCGGCAAAAGACGGCTCCAACTATTCACGCTGGTGCTACAAACCGTTTGAAGACCTGATCCAGCCGGCGCGTGCCGAAGCCGATCACAACAAGCGCATTGAGTACTACAAGCAGGCGCAGGTGGTGATGCACGACCAGGCGCCGGCGCTGATCGTTGCCCACTCCACCGTCTATGAGCCGGTCAGCAAAAAAGTGTCTGGCTACGTAGTCGATCCACTGGGCAAACACCACTTCGATAACGTGGACATCCAGGAGTAATGCTCAGGGCCGGTGAGAACCGGTCCTGAGGACTTTCTGCCGGGGCCGCCGCGTGGCCCCTTTGCCCGGAAGCAAAACCAGGTCGTCAAGGCGCAGTCCGCTGCGTCGCGGAGGCGTTCACGCCGCCGCAGGATGTGAGCAATAATAATCCCGTTGGCTACGGTCGGCGGGAACACAAGAGAATCCGGATTATGCTGCAGTTCATACTCCGACGTCTGGGACTTGTCATCCCAACGTTTATTGGTATCACCCTGTTAACCTTTGCGTTTGTCCACATGATCCCCGGTGACCCGGTGATGATTATGGTCGGCGAACGCGGGATCTCCCCTGAACGTCACGCCGAACTGATGGCCCAGCTGGGGCTGGATAAGCCGCTGTGGCAGCAGTACATCACCTATATCAACGGCGTGCTGCACGGCGATTTAGGCCTGTCGCTGAAAAGCCGCGTGCCGGTGTGGGACGAGTTCGTACCGCGCTTTAAGGCCACGCTGGAGCTGGGCGTCTGCGCGATGCTGTTTGCTATCGCCGTCGGTATCCCGGTAGGCGTGCTGGCGGCGGTCAAACGCGGTTCCATTTTCGATCACACCGCCGTCGGCATCTCGCTGACCGGCTATTCGATGCCGATCTTCTGGTGGGGCATGATGCTGATCATGCTGGTCTCGGTGCAGCTGAACCTGACGCCGGTCTCCGGCCGCATCGGCGATACCGTGTTTCTTGATGACAGCCAGCCGCTGACCGGCTTTATGCTGATCGATACCCTGATCTGGGGCGAGCCGGGCGACTTCGAAGACGCGGTGATGCATATGATCCTGCCCGCCATCGTGCTCGGCACCATCCCGCTGGCGGTGATCGTGCGTATGACCCGCTCTTCGATGCTGGAAGTGCTCAGCGAAGACTACATCCGCACCGCGCGCGCCAAAGGGCTGACGCCGCTGCGGGTGATCGTGGTGCACGGGCTGCGTAACGCCATGCTGCCGGTGGTCACGGTGATTGGTCTGCAGGTGGGTACGCTGCTGGCCGGGGCGATCCTCACCGAAACCATCTTCTCGTGGCCGGGCCTTGGCCGCTGGCTGATCGACGCGCTGCAACGCCGCGACTATCCGGTGGTGCAGGGCGGCGTGCTGATGGTGGCCACGCTGATTATCCTCGTCAACCTGCTGGTTGACCTGCTTTACGGCGTGGTTAACCCGCGCATTCGCCACAGAAAATAGGGGGCCATATGTCTGTGATCAATTCGGGCAGCGCCGCTGCTGCCCCCAAGCCGATGACCCCGTTACAGGAATTCTGGCACTACTTTAAGCGTAATAAAGGCGCGGTGATCGGCCTGGTGTACGTGGTTCTGATGATGTTAATCGCCATTTTTGCCAACGTGCTGGCACCGCACGCGCCGTCCGAGCAGTTCCGCCAGGCGCTGCTGCAGCCGCCGGTGTGGCATGAAAACGGCAGCTGGCAGTTCCTGCTGGGCACCGATGACGTCGGCCGTGACGTGCTGTCGCGCCTGATGTACGGCGCGCGGCTGTCGCTGCTGGTCGGCTGCCTGGTGGTGGTGCTGTCGCTGGTGATGGGCGTGGTGTTTGGCCTGCTGGCTGGCTACGTCGGCGGGGCGGTTGACGCGGCGATTATGCGTTTAGTCGACATCATGCTGGCGCTGCCGAGCCTGCTGCTGGCGCTGGTGCTGGTGGCGATTTTCGGCCCGTCGATCGTTAACGCCTCGCTGGCGCTGACCTTTGTCGCCCTGCCGCACTACATCCGCCTGACCCGCGCCGCGGTGCTGGTGGAGACCACCCGCGACTACGTCACCGCCTCGCGCGTGGCCGGGGCCGGGCCGCTGCGGCAGATGTTTATCAATATCTTACCTAACTGCCTGGCACCGCTGATCGTGCAGGCGTCATTGGGCTTCTCCAACGCGATCCTCGATATGGCCGCGCTGGGTTTCCTGGGAATGGGCGCACAGCCGCCGACGCCGGAGTGGGGCACCATGCTCTCCGACGTATTGCAGTACGCGCAGAGCGCCTGGTGGGTGGTAACCTTCCCTGGCGTGGCGATACTGCTGACGGTACTGGCGTTTAACCTGATGGGCGACGGATTACGCGACGCTCTCGACCCGAAACTCAAACAGTAGGCAGCGCGATGGCACTCTTAACAGTAAACCAACTTTCGGTGCACTTCGGTGACGAAAAGGCACCCTTCCGCGCCGTCGACCGCATCAGCTATCAGGTTGAGCAGGGGCAGGTGGTCGGCATCGTCGGCGAGTCCGGCTCCGGTAAATCGGTCAGCTCGCTGGCGATCATGGGCCTGATTGACTATCCCGGCCGGGTGATGGCCGAGCAGCTGGTGTTTAACCAGCGCGATCTGCAGCGCATCTCCGAAAAAGAGCGCCGCCAGCTGGTCGGCTCGGAAGTGGCGATGATTTTCCAGGACCCGATGACCAGCCTCAACCCCTGTTACACCGTCGGCTTCCAGATTATGGAAGCGATCAAGGTGCACCAGGGCGGCAACCGCCGCACCCGGCGTCAGCGGGCGATTGACCTGCTGACCCAGGTGGGCATTCCCGATCCGGCCTCGCGGCTGGACGTTTACCCGCACCAGCTCTCCGGCGGCATGAGCCAGCGCGTGATGATCGCCATGGCCATCGCCTGCCGGCCGAAGCTGCTGATTGCCGATGAGCCGACCACCGCGCTCGACGTGACCATCCAGGCGCAGATCATCGAGCTGCTGCTGGATCTGCAGCGTCAGGAGAATATGGCGCTGATCCTGATCACCCACGATCTGGCGCTGGTGGCCGAGGCCGCGCAGCACATCATCGTGATGTACGCCGGGCAGGTGGTGGAAACCGGGCCGGCGGCGCAGCTGTTTAAGGCACCGCGCCATCCGTACACCCAGGCGCTGCTGCGCGCGCTGCCGGAGTTCTCCAGCGACAAAGCGCGGCTGGCGTCCCTGCCGGGCGTGGTGCCGGGCAAATATGACCGCCCCGACGGCTGCCTGCTTAACCCGCGCTGCCCGTACGCCACCCAACGCTGTCGTACCGAAGAGCCGGCCATGCATGAGCTGGCCGGACGTTATGCGAAATGCCATTTCCCACTGGATGATGCCGGGAGACCCGTCTATGAAGCCTGAAAATCTCAACCCGGCGCTGCTGATGCAGGCGATCGACCTGAAAAAACACTACCCGGTGAAAAAGGGCCTCTTCGGCCAGGAGCGGCTGGTCAAGGCGCTGGACGGCGTCTCGTTTAACCTGGAACGCGGCAAAACGCTGGCGGTGGTCGGCGAGTCCGGCTGCGGCAAGTCGACGCTGGGCCGCCTGCTGACCATGATTGAAACGCCCACCGAGGGCCAGCTCTATTACCAGGGCCAGGATCTGCTGCAGCCCGACCCTAAGGCACAGCAGCTGCGCCGACAGAAAATTCAGATCGTCTTTCAGAACCCTTATGGTTCACTGAACCCGCGTAAGAAAGTCAGCCAGATTCTGGAAGAGCCGCTGATGATTAATACCTCGCTGAGCCGGGCGGAACGCCGCGAGAAAACGCTGGAGATGATGGCCAAAGTCGGGCTGAAAACCGAACACTATGACCGCTATCCGCATATGTTCTCCGGCGGCCAGCGGCAGCGTATCGCCATTGCCCGCGGGCTGATGCTGGACCCGGACGTGCTGATCGCCGATGAGCCGGTGTCGGCGCTCGACGTGTCGGTGCGTGCCCAGGTGCTGAACCTGATGATGGATTTGCAGCAGGAGCTGGGGCTCTCATACGTGTTTATCTCCCACGATCTGTCGGTGGTCGAACACATTGCTGATGAAGTGATGGTGATGTATCTCGGCCGCTGCGTGGAGCAGGGCAGTAAGGAGGCGATTTTCGCCAACCCGCGCCATCCCTATACCCAGGCGCTGCTCTCCGCCACCCCGCGCCTCAACCCGGACGATCGGCGTGAGCGTATTAAGCTGACCGGCGAGCTGCCCAGCCCGCTGAATCCGCCGCCGGGCTGTGCGTTTAACGCCCGCTGCCGCCGGCGGATGAGCAGCTGCACCCAGCTACAGCCACAGCTGAAACGTTTTGGTGAACAGCAGGTGGCCTGTTTTGCCGTTGAGCAGGATGAGGCAACGCTGCCGACGCCGTAAGGTTCGGCTAAGGGGACAGGGAGGTCGCCTTAGCTGAAATTTTCATTAACGCTAGCGGAATAACGGTAATGTGAAAATTAACCGTAAGATATTTCGAAAGCCTAAGATTCCCCTCACGTAATTAATAAACTCCAACCGATAATTACACAGATGATAAATAACATCTGCAATGAATAATTTCACTTAGTGTCGTTCATTTCATTGACAAAAATAATGTGAATATGCCATCAGAACTCTCTTAACTCTTTATTAGAGTGTGTTATATTGCGAAAAATCCACAACCTGCGCGATCATTCTCATGAAAAGCTATGATGACTTGCAGCGTTTTAAAGAAAAAACGCAAACGGACCATATTGAGTTCAAAGACATGTCGGAGCAGTCGCTTAATTCAGATACCACTAACTGGGCGATAATCAAACAGTTACTGAATGATGACGCAGGTTCGGTGCTGGAAAAAAGCCAGCGTATCGACGTGGCGGCACCGCAGCCGATCGATCCTTCGTCGTTTGCGCCCCCGGCTGCGCCGGTGGCCGCCGCGCCCGCTAAACCGGCGGTGCAGTCCTTTGCCACCACCACGGCGGCCAGCGGCAGTTCACTGCTCGACAGCATCTCTTCATCGCTGAAATCGGCCACCGCCGCGGCCGCTGCACCGGTTACTGCGCCACCCGCAATGGCCTCCGCCGCGCATGCCCAGCACCCGGGTTTAACCCCGGCGGAAACGGCGGCGGAGTCGGCGGCCCTGCGCCCGGCGCCGGTGGCACAAATCACCTCGGCGGCGGGCAGTTCGCTGTTTGAACAGCTGGCGGCACAGACGCCGCCGCGCGCCGCCGCATCGGTGACGCCGCTGCAGGCGGCTGTGGCGGTTGCCGCGCCTGCTCAGGCCCCGGCCACGACGTTGGGCGCATCGGCCGCCGCGCCGGTTGAGCCGCACAGTGCACCACTACAGCAGCAGAGCACGCCGCTTATCGCACAGTTACAGCAGCAGAGCACGCCGCAGTCTGTGCCATCGCAGCAGCCTGTGGCACCGCTCAGCAGCGTCTCTGCCAGCGTGCCACCCTCGCCGCACGGGCTGTTCCCGCCGGCCGCCGCCCAGCCGGCAGCGGCTCCGGCAACGGGCTGGGTGCAGAGCACCGCCGATGCGCGGGAAGCGGCCACCCCTCCGGCGTGGAACGTCCCGCCGCAGAGCGGTAGCGCGGATATCCACTATAAGCAGTTATTTGGTTCCGCCGGTGCCGCTGCCCGCGCGGTATCCAAAGAGAGTTTATTACAACCCCTGTTGGAGAAAATTGCCTCATGCCGTTAGTCTGCGTCTGTTCCCCTAAAGGCGGTGTGGGTAAAACCACTATGGCAGCCAACCTTGCCCATGCGCTGGCGCGCGGGGGCAGCAAAGTGCTGGCAATTGATTTCGACGTGCAGAACGCGCTGCGCCTGCACTTTGGCGTGCCGCTGTCCGACGGGCGGGGCTATGTGGCGAAGTCGTCAGAGGCCTCTGACTGGAGTCAGTCAATCCTGACCACCGGCGGCAATATCTTCGTACTGCCGTACGGCGACGTCAGCGAAGATCAGCGAATGGAGTTTGAAAATAATCTCTCCCACGATCCCAACTTCCTCGTGCGTGGGCTGAATACCGTCCTTAACTACCCGGGGCTGGTGATCATCGCCGATTTTCCTCCGGGCCCGGGTCCGGCGCTTAAAGCCATGGCGGCGCTGGCCGATATGCATCTGGTGGTGATGCTGGCGGATACCGCCTCGCTGTCGCTGCTGCCGCAGGTTGAGAACGAAAAAATGATCGGCGGTGCGCTGAACCACCGTGGCGGCCACTATTTCGTGCTCAACCAGAGCGACAGCCGCCGCCATATCAGCCGCGACGTCACGGCATTTATGCAGCAGCGGCTGGGCGACAAGCTGGTCGGGGTGGTCAACCGCGATGAGAGCGTGGCCGAAGCTAACGCCTCCCAGCAGTCGATTTTTGATTTCAGCCCGGTTTCTGCGGCGGCCTTTGATATTGAACTGATCGCCAAACGCCTCTCCGCCCTGCTGGATATCAAAGTCGGCGATGGCGAAATGAGTGCACCGCTGAAATCACGTTAACCATCAGCACTGATGCCGGGCAGGGATGCCTGAATACGCGTGGTGTCGCCACTACGAAATGAATGCCTGTTCGTGTTCAGGATGACCTTATGAAAAAAGCCCTGTTCTATCTGCTGCTACTGCTGCTGGCTCCGGTGGTTGCGGTGATCATCATTACCCCGATGGATAGCCAGAAACAGTACACCTTCGGTCTGATCTCTATCGCCATTCTGTTTCTGCTCGGCCGGATTAAAAGCCAGAAAGTGTCGATGATCATGGTGTTTCTCTCCGCCATGATGTCGACGCGCTATATCTGGTGGCGGGCTACCGAAACGCTGCACTTCAACTCGGAAGTCGAGGCGATCCTCGGGATCGGCCTGTTTATCGCCGAGCTGTACGTGTGGCTGATCCTGATCCTCGGCTATCTGCAGACCTCGTGGCCGCTGAAGCGCAACATCGAGCCGCTGCCGGATGACGTCAGCCTGTGGCCGACGGTGGACGTCTACGTCCCCAGCTATAACGAAAGCCTCGACGTGGTGCGCGACACGGTACTGGCGGCGCAGTGCATCGACTACCCGCGTGACAAGCTGAAAATCTACCTGCTGGATGACGGCAAGCGCAGCGAATTTGCCCGCTTTGCCGCCGACGTGGGCGTCGGCTACATCACCCGTGATGACAACCGCCACGCCAAGGCCGGCAACCTCAACCACGCGATGAAGATCACCAAAGGTGAGCTGATCTGCGTGTTTGACTGCGACCACGTCGCCACCCGAACCTTCCTGCAGGCCACCGTTGGCGCGTTCCTGAAAGACGACAAGCTGGCGCTGCTGCAGACGCCGCACTACTTCTACTCGCCGGATCCGTTTGAACGTAACCTGAAGGCGGCACGCGAAATCCCCAACGAAGGGGCGCTGTTCTACGGCCCGGTGCAGCAGGGCAACGATAACTGGAACGCCACCTTCTTCTGCGGCTCCTGTGCGGTGATCCGCCGCTCGGCGCTGGAAGAGATCGGCGGCTTTGCGGTGGAAACCGTCACCGAAGATGCGCATACCGCGCTGAAAATGCAGCGCCTCGGCTGGGGCTCGGCTTTCCTGGCGATCCCGCTGGCGGCGGGGCTGGCCACCGAGCGTCTCGGCCTGCATATCGTGCAGCGTACCCGCTGGGCGCGCGGCATGACGCAGATTTTCCGCGTTGATAACCCGCTGCTGGGGCGCGGCCTCAAGTGGCAGCAGCGCCTGTGCTACCTCAACGCCATGCTGCACTTCCAGTTCGGCCTGCCGAGGGTTATCTTCCTCACCGCGCCGCTGGCGTACCTGCTGTTTAACCTGAATATCATTCACTCTTCGGCCAGCCTGATCTTCTCTTACGTGCTGCCGCACCTGGTGATGTCGCTGTACGTCAACTCACGGATGAACGGCCGCTTCCGCGCCACCTTCTGGGGGGAGATCTACGAAACGGTGATGGCCTTCCACCTGGTGATCCCAACGCTGCTGACCATGATTTCGCCGAAGCACGGTAAGTTTAACGTGACCGATAAGGGCGGCCTGCTCGACGTCGGCTTCTTCGACTTCAACATCGTGCGCCCGCACGTCATCTGCGCGCTGCTGCTGACCGCCGGGGTGATCAGCGGACTGGTGCGCGCCTTCGCCCATGACTACTTCGGCGTGGACCCTTACGTGATCGCGCTTAACGTTGGCTGGGCGCTGTTCAGCCTGATTATTCTGATGGCGGCGATCGCCGTGGCGCGTGAAACCAAGCAGGTGCGTAAAACCATCCGTATCGACGTCAGTATTCCGGTGGTTGTCCACTACGCCAGCGGCATCTCCTCGCGCAGCCAGACCATCAACCTGTCGATGGGCGGCGTGCAGCTGAAGGCGCCGGATCGTCGTCATGAAGACGATCAGATCGAAGCGGTCGACCTGATGTTGCAGACCGGCGCAATCTCGATTCCGGTGCACCTGATCGACGCCAGTGCCGGCATTATTCGCCTGCAGTTCCAGGATATTCCGCTGTCGCGCCGCCGTGAGCTGGTGCGGGTGGTGCTGTCGCGCGCCGATGCCTGGATCAACCCGCCGGGCCGCAAGGACAATCCGCTGCGCTCGCTGATGACCATTATTCGCACCGTCTTCGAACTGTTCTGGCTGAGCTGGAAAGATGGCCGATCGAACAAGAAAAATAAGCTGAAAGCGGAAGAGGATGGCGTGGCATGAAGAAACTGGTATGGCGCGCGCTTTGCCTCGTCACCGCACTGACCCTCGGCAGCGCCCAGGCGACCCCGGCTGACCGCAGCGCGGACAATGACCTGCTGCGCAGCTTTATGCCGCAGGGGCAGGAGAGTGACCCGGCCGCCGCCGCTAACGGCGGTAGTACACCGGCTGGCGGCAGCGCTGCTGCTGCCGGTAATACCACGGCTGGCGGCAACGCCGCACCGGCGTGGCCGACGAATGACAGTAGCGCTGCGGGCAATGCTGCTGCCACCGGTAATACCACGGCTGGCGGTAACGCGGCTCCGGCCTGGCCGGCGAATGACAGTAGCGCTGCGGGCAATGCTGCTGCCACCGGTAATACCACGGCTGGCGGCAACGCGGCTCCGGCGTGGCCGGCGAACGACAGTAGCGCTGCGGGTAATGCTGCTGCCACCGGTAATACCACGGCTGGCGGCAGCGCCGCACCGGCCTGGCCGGCGAATGACAGTAGCGCTGCGGGCAACGCGGCTGGCGGTAACTCAACCGCCAGCGGCAATGCGGCCTGGCCAAACGGTAATGCTGCCGCAACCGGCGCGGCCCCGGACGCTGCCGCCAGCGCGGGATCTGGTGCCCCGGCTGATGACAGCGGGCAGCAGGGCCTGCCGTCCGGTGACGATGCGGCGCTGCCACCGGCCAGCGTCAGCGATATTCCCGGCCTGCCGCCGCTGCCTGCGCCGGTAGATGCCACCCCGACCAGCAGCGCGCCGTCGCTGGCCGGCATGTCGATCAACCAGCCGCTCAGCAGCCAGGTCAGCGTGGCGCAGATGGGTCAGCCGCAGGGTGTGACCCTGACCGGCGGCCAGCTGCAGTCCGGCATCGTCTTTACCCTGCCGACCGATGAGGTGATCACTAACGCCCGCCTGAACCTGTCGCTGAAGGTGTCGCAGGCGCTGGCGGCGCGCAACACCTCGCTGCAGCTGATGCTGAACGGCCAGCCGTTGGGCACCCTGCCGCTCAGCGCCTCGGATCGCAACACTGAAGATTTCCAGCTGGATATCCCGGCGGCGATGGTGGTCTCCAACAACAACCTCAGCTTTAAAATCAACGACGCCGACCAGCTGATGTGCGAGCGCGACAGCGCCGAGCAGTATCAGGTCACCATCCTGCCCGCCACCACCCTGGCGCTGGAAGGCCAGCAGCTGAATATCGGTACCAGCCTGCGTAACTTCCCGCGGCCGTTTATCGACCCGCTGCGCATGAACCCGGCCAGCGTGCCGATGATCTTCAGCGACAACGTTAACCCGGGTGACGTTTCGGCGGCGGCGATCCTCGCCTCGTGGATGGGCATTCAGGCCGACTACCGCGGCATCAGCTTCCCGGTGCTACGCGGCCAGCTGCCGGAGAAAAACGGCGTGGTGTTTGGCCGCCCCGGCGAGAAGATCGGTAACCTGACGCTGCCGGCGGCCAGCACGCCGCTGCTGCAGATCGTCGATAACCCGGATAACCCGGTCTATAAGCTGTTGCTGGTGGTCGGTAAAGACGACGCGCAGATGCGCCAGGCGGCCTGGCGTTTAATGCAGCCGTTCAACGACGATCGGCCGCAGCTGGATGTGGCCTCACAAACCATGCCGGTGCGTAAACCTTACGATGCGCCGCGCTGGATCAATACCGAACGCCCGGTGCGCCTCAGCGAACTGCTGCGCCAGGATCAGAACCTGACCACCAACGGCATCTGGCACGATGCGCTGCGCGTCAACTTCCGTGCGGCGCCGGACCTGTTCCTGTGGGACGGCGACACCCTGCCGGTGCAGCTTAATTACCGTTTCCCGTCGGAAAGCTGGATCGATGAAGATAACTCGGTGCTGAACGTCACGCTGAACGGCACCTTCCTGCGCAACCTGACGGTAAACAAAATCGGCCTGCTGGAGAACATCTGGCACCGGCTGGGCGGCGACGCGCGCCAGGAGAAATACACCCTGAAGCTCGACCCGTATCTGATTTACGGTGATAACCAGCTGCAGCTCTATTTCAATATCAAACCGAAGGCCAGCGCGCCGTGCAGCGTGCTGAGCAACAACAACATCAAGAGCCGGATTGATGAAGATTCGTATATCGACCTGAGCAACACCCGGCACTTCACTCTGTTGCCGAACCTCTCTTACTTTGTCGGTGCCTCCTTCCCGTTCTCGCGGCTGGCGGACTACTCGCAAACCGTATTGATGCTGCCGGAGCATCCGGCTAACGCCGAAATCAGCACGCTGCTGGATCTGGCAGGCCGTTCCGGTAACGCCACCGGCGTGGCGCTGAGTCATAACAACGTGCTGTTTGGCATCCCGAGCGGCGGCACCCTGCGCGAGCGGCTGGAGAACAGCGACGTGCTGTCGGTCTCGACCCTGAAACAGACCGCCTTTAACCAGGAGATGCTCTCCGCTTCGCCGTACGAAGTGCAGAACCATACGCTGGGGGTGAAGGTGCCGGGCACGCTGGACAAGGCGCGCGCCTGGCTGACCGGTGACTGGACCCAGCAGACGCTGGATGCCGATCGCTACTTCTCCTCGAACGAGGACTGGCGCGGCTTTGTCAGCTATCGCTCGCCGTGGAACAGCAGCCGGCTGGTGGTGATGACCGTCGCCACCGATGACGATCAGCTGGCGCGTCTGCAGAACGATCTGACCCAGCCGCGCATTAACGCCGGCATCCGCGGCGACACCGCGGTGATCACCGATGAGACCGGTATCCGCAGCTTCCGCGTCGGGCCACAGTTCCCGAGCGGCCAGATGCCGTGGTACATGATGGTGGTGTGGTACGCCAACCAGCACGCGGTGCTGCTGGCGCTGCTGGCGCTGTTCAGCGCCCTGCTAATCGGACTCAGTACCTGTGCGCTGCTGAAGCGTCACGCCTGGCGGCGTCTGCACCCGCAGAACCCTTCCCGAGACTCTGGCGAGGATAAAGAATGATGAAAACGTCCCTCACGCTGTTAAATGCCAGAATACGTCAGAGCTGGATCACGGGCGGCAGCCTGGCGCTGTCGCTGCTCAGCCTGCCCGCGCTGGCGGCAGACGCAAACCCGGCGGTGCAGGCGCTGTTCGCCCAGGCCAACTACTGGCACCAGAAATCGCACGACGATCTGGCGCGTGAGGCGCTGCAGAAGGTGCTGATGGTGGATGCGAATAACACCGAAGCCATCTACCTGATGTCGCTGTGGTCGCAGCAGAACGGCGACAACGCCGCCGGGGCCAAATGGCGTGAACGGCTCAGCGCGCTGTCGCCGAACGATCCGCGGCTGGTCGAGCTGGATAACGCCCGCCAGCTGCAGACCATCCCGGCGGCGCAGCTGTCGCTGGCCCGTCAGCAGGCGCGCAGCGGCAACACCGCCGCCGCGCTGCAGACCTGGCGTAACACCTTCAGCGGCAACGTGCCGCCGCCGAGCGTGGCGGCAGAGTACTATCTGACCATGGCCGGGGACCGCACCCTGCTGCCGCAGGCGGTGGATAACCTGCGCCAGTTCAGCGCGCAGAACCCGCAGGACAACGCCGCGCGGCTGGCGCTGGGTAAGGCACTGACCTACCAGGAGTCGACGCGTCGCGAAGGTGTGCAGATGCTGGAAAGCATGGCCGGCGGCAGTGCGGACGCCGACCGTTCACTGCGGCAGGCGCTGCTGTGGCTGGGCCCGCAGCCCGCCGACAGCACGCTGTACCAGAATTTCCAGCAGCGCCACCCGCAGGATACGGAGGTGATGAACCACTTCCGTAAAAACGTCGGCGGCGCGGCGAAAGGCCAGGGCTTTACCGCCCTGAACAGCGGCGACGTCTCCAGCGCGCAGAGCGCCTTTAACCAGGTGCTGCAGACCAACCCACAGGATGCCGACGCGCTGGCCGGCCTCGGCTACGTGGCGCAGCGCAGCGGTAACTATGCCCAGGCGGCTGACTACCTGGAGCGGGCGGCGAAGCTCGGCGGCAACGACAGCCAGCAGCGCCAGCAGCAGGCGGACGATGCGCGCTTCTACGGCCAGCTGGCGACTGCACAGCAGGCGATGAAAGCCGGCGACAGTGCTAAAGCGCTGGCGCTGAGCGAGCCGCTGGTGCAGGCCAGCGGTGAGAAGGGCGAGGCGGCGAAGCTGTTCCGCGCCGACGTGCTGCGCCGCAACAACCAGCTGGACCAGGCCGAGCAGACTTACCGCAGCGTGCTGGCCGCTGACGCCGACAACCGCCCGGCGAAAGAGGGGCTGTTCTACGTGCTGCGTCAGCAGAACCGCACGGCAGAGGCCAACACTCTGCTGGCCTCGCTGCCCGCCAGCGTGCGCGAGGCGGTAACGCCGCGCCCGCTGGCCACCAGCGATCCGGTGCGCCGTGACGCGAAACAGGCGCTGGCCGCCGGCAACCCGCAGCGCGCCATCACCCTTCTGCAGCAGGGGATGCAGCGCTTCCCTAATGATGCCTGGCTGCGCCTCGACCTGGCGCGCATCTATCAGCAGCAGGGTGACGCTGCTGCCGCCTCGGGCGTGATGCAGCCTGCTTACCGTAACGGCGCCAGCAGCAACGAAGTCTACGCGGCGGCGCTGTTTGCCAGCGAAAGCGGGGCCTGGGCGCAGGCCAACAGCCTGCTGGCGCGCATTCCGGCGCGCAGCCAGAATGCCGACATGCGCACGCTGGCGCAGCGGGTTAACTTCAATCAGCAGATGAGCGTGGCGAAGCAGTATCTCGACCAGGGCTCCAACGCGGCGGCGGCTAACACGCTGAAGGCGCTGGCGGCTAACCCGCCCTCCGCCCCGGCAGACGCCGGTAACCTGGCGAAAGCGCTGGCGCAGTCCGGCGATATGGCCAGCGCGGTAGCGGTGGTGCGCGGCAACATGCGCCGCGGCGTGCAGGGTAACGCCGGCGACTATGCGGCGCAGGTGGACGTGCTGAACCAGGCCGGGCTCGGCGCCGAAGGGCAGAGCTTCCTCAGCAGCCCGGAGCTGCAGTCGCGCAGCACCCCGGCACAGCTGGCCAGCCTGCGTAACGGCGGGGTGATTCAGGAAGCCGACCGCCTGCGCGAGCAGAAACAGTATGCGGCGGCGTATGACAAGCTGATCTCGGCGGTGCAGAACGATCCGCAGAACACCGATCTGATGTTTGCCATGGCGCGCCTGTATCAGTCCGGCAAGATGAATAAAGAGGCGGGGGTGGTCTATGACTACCTGATGACCCGCGATACGCCAACCCAGGACGCCCGCGAAGGGGCGGTCAACGTGGCGCTGGCGCTGGACGACGTGCCGAAAGCCCGCGCGCTGGCCGGCGGCCTGCGCGGTGAACAGACGCCGCAGCGCCTGCTGCTGCTGGCCCGCGTCTCCGAAGCCGAGGGCGACCATAACCAGGCGCTCAGCTACCTGCGCACCGCGCGCGGCAAGATGATTGGTCTGCAAGGGGCACAGACCGGCAGCAATCCGTCGGTAGGCGGCCTGCTGGCCTCCGATAACCCGTTTATCAACCGCACCACGCTGTCGCCGCGTCCGTCGCCTTCCGCTTATGGCAGCACCATGCCGTGGCAGCAGTCGCCGAACTACCGCGATTACCGCAATATTGACGGCGTACCGCTGAACGGTGGCACAGAGGTGGCGACGCAGCAGAACCAGACGCTGCATCAGATCGACACCATGATGGCGGAGATGGAGAAAGATACCGGCACCTGGGCACAGGCCGGCATCCAGATCCGCGGGCGCGACGGCGAGAACGGCCTGAGCAAGCTGACCGAAGCCAAAGCGCCGCTCACCTGGTCCAGCGCCCCGCTGGGCGACGCACGCTTTGACTTTACCGTCACGCCGATCACCCTGAGTGCGGGCAGCGCCAGCGGCGACGCCTACCGCCGCCTCGGCAGCGGCGCGGGCGAGCAGGCGATCTCCAACCTGATCACCACCATCAAAAGCGAGCAGGCCTACCTGGCGACGCTGAACGCCACCGATCTGGCCACCTTTAACGCGGCGAATCCGGGCGTGGCGACGGCGCTGACCGCGCTGGGCAGCGTCAGGTTTGACGACCTCAACCCGCTGACCTTGACCGGGCTGAACAACCTGACCAGCCTGAACAACAACACCGCGCTGAAAAACTATCTGGTGGCGTCATCGCGTAAGCCGAACACCGAAACGGCGATGAACAGCTCCAGCGATTCGCAGAGCGCCACCGGCGTCGAGCTGAACCTGGCGCTGACCGGCAGCAACTACAAAATCGACCTCGGCAGCACGCCGCTCGGCCAGGATCTCAGCACCCTGGTCGGTGGGGTGAAGTGGGCGCCGAAACTCACCGACTACCTGACGCTGATCCTGACCGGCGAGCGCCGGGCGGTCACCGACAGCCTGCTCTCCTACGTTGGCACCAAAGATCGCCTCTCCGGCAAGAGCTGGGGCCGGGTGACCAAAAACGGCGGTAACGCGCTGTTAAGCTACGACGACGGTGACGCCGGCTTCTACGTCGGCGGCGGCGTTTACAGCTACCTCGGTGAGAACGTGGCCAGTAACAAAGGGCTGGTGGGCAACGCCGGTGCCTACGTGCGGCCGTTCCACTATAACGATCGCGAGCTGAAGACCGGTATCAGCATCAGCTGGATGGATTTCTCGAAAAATCTCAGCTACTACAGCTACGGTCAGGGCGGCTACTTCAGCCCGCAGAACTTCGTCAGCGTCTCGTTCCCGGTCGACTATTCGCAGACCTATGATGATCTGAGCGTGCGCGTCGGCGGCTCGGCGGGCTATCAGTCCTATACCCAGGACCGCAGCGCCTACTTCCCGAACAACGCTGACTGGCAGTCGGCGCTGGAGGCGGCGGCCACCGCCGGTTTCGCCAAAGAGGCTTACTACTCCGGCGGCAGCAAAAGCGGCATCGGCTATAATCTGCACGCCGGCGCGGACTACAAAATTAATAAAGACGTCACCATCGGCGGCCAGATCGGCTATGACACCTTTGGTGAATATAACGAAAGTACGGCGCAACTCTATTTCCGCTACATGCTGGGAGGCAAATAAGCATGAGTCAGTTACCGGATCGCACCCTGAACTACTATCGCCAGCAGCAGGTTCAGCCCGGCTGGTTTGATCTGCTGAGCGTGATGATTCACGGCATGCTGCACAACGCCGGCGAGCGCGAAAGCCAGGCATTTTTACAGCAGATGGGCGATAACCTGGCCCGCCGCTATCCGCTGGGCCGCGCCGCCACCGTCAGCGAGCTGGAGGCACGGGCTAATCAGGTGCTGGCGCGGTTTGGCTGGGGGGTGATCGACATTCAGCCGTATGAGACGGCGATGGTTATCGATCACGTCGCGCTGCCGCCGGGGGACAGCCTGCTGTCGCCGGAGCAGTGGCAGCAGGCGTTTGCTGCGGTGCTGCTGGGCCTTTACGCGCGCTGGCTGCGCGAGCAGGGCGGGCGTGAGCACGTTGCGCTGGCCGTTGAAGCCAGCGGCGAAACCGCGCTGCGCTTTCGTTATCAGGTTTAAGAGGATTATCAGGGCATGTTGAGGGTGATGGTATTGGCACTGGCGATGGTGCTGGGCGCGGCTCAGGCCAGCGCTGCAGACGGCTGGAGCAGTTTTAAAACGCGTTTTCTGACCAGCGATGGTCGTATTCAGGACACCGGTAACAAGAACATCAGCCATACCGAAGGGCAGGGTTATGCCATGCTGATGGCGGTGTTTTACAACGATCGCAGCAGCTTTGAACAGCTGTGGGGCTGGACCGAAACCCACCTGAAAAACCCGGCTAACGGGCTGTTTTACTGGCGCTATCAGCCCGCGGCCGCCGATCCGATCGCCGACAGAAACAACGCCTCGGACGGTGATGTACTGATCGCCTGGGCGCTGCTGAAAGCCGGTGAAAAATGGCAGGTGCCCGCGTGGCTGAAGGCGTCTGACGCCATTCAGCGTGAGATCCTGGCGCGTAACGTCACCACCTTCGGTAACCGCACGGTGATGCTGCCCGGCGAGCAGGGGTTTAATAAAAACACCTACGTGATCCTCAATCCGTCCTACTTTATCTTTCCCGCCTGGCAGGATTTCGCCCGCCGCAGCCATCTGCAGGTGTGGAATCAGCTGATTAGCGACGGCCTGGCGCTGCTGGGTGACATGCACTTTGGCGACAGCAACCTGCCGCTGGACTGGGTGGTACTGAACGCCGACGGCAGCCTGGCCCCGGCTACCGCCTGGCCGCCGCGCTTCAGCTACGATGCGGTGCGCATTCCGCTCTATCTCGCCTGGTATGACCCTCAGAGCCTGCAGCTGGTGCCGTTCCAGCGCTTCTGGATGAACTTCTCACGCCTGCAAACCCCGGCGTGGATCGATGTGATGAGCAACAACAAGGCCACCTACAATATGGCCGGTGGGCTGCTGGCGGTGCGCGATCTGACGCTGAATGAAACCGGCTATCTCAACGATACGCTGGCGCCAACGGAAGATTACTACTCCTCCAGCCTGCATCTGCTGACCTGGCTGGCGTATAAAGCTCGCTAGGGAAACGGTGCGTTAAGGGCAGGCCGCATGGTACGGCCTGCCTCAGGTCACTCTGCGGTTTCCAGCTGGCGCAGTTCATCGGCGATCTGCGCATCGCCATACCAGACGCTCTGCAGCGCCACCAGCTCGGCATGGGGGCGGCGGAAGATAAATTTCAGCGCGATGCTCAGATCGCTGAAGCGGCAGGATGACAGGAACAGATAAATTAGATCGTCTGCGGTGGTCAGCAGATCGCCAAAGCGGCGTGGCTGGCACTGTGGCAGCACCTCTGCCAGGCTCATCCCGCTGACCGGCTGCAGCGCGACCAGCAGGCCTTTACCGTCAACAGGCAGCGCCGAGCTGTGCAGTAAGCCGTGTACCGCCCGGCAAAAAGCCGCCGTCGGCAATAACCCCTTCTCCTTCAGCGGCTGGATTGATTTTAACAGCACGTCGATCTGTGCAGGGACAAAACGGTTAAACATCTGCCCCTGCAGATCGTCCAGCACGGCAAGAAAACGGTTGTCCGGCGTATTGAACGGGATCACGGCGTTGACGCCACAGGCCAGCAGCAGACGTTCATCGCTGTAGCGCAGTGCGGTACGCGTCTCTCTGATCGCCATCTTCAGTGCGCTGCCGCGCTGGCAGCGCAGCGCATGAACGTGGCTGGCAAGCTCCACCACCTGGCTGTTGTGCTCAACGCTGAACACCACCGTGGCGGCGCTGAGGTGGCCAGCGGCGCGTGCCAGCTGGTGGTTATCTTCGAACAGCGTCCACTGGCTGCCACGCGGCAGAATATCGGCGACGGCATGCCTGCTGGCTAAAAACAGCAGGTCATCGTTGATCACCGGCGCCGCCTCCCTGTGCAGGGTGAATCCGTGGCTGTCGGTGGTCAGCGCAAAGGTCTTATCCTGCAGCTCCCCGCCCTGATAGCGCCACCAGCGGATCCGGTATTCCCAGTCATGTGGCTGCTTATCCAGCTGAGAGAGTCCATCAATGTGGCTGTGCAGCGTTTGCAGCCGGTCACGCAGGGGGGGACCTTCCGTTTCGCGGGTGATGATTAATAGGGTTGACTGTCGTGCTGATAACCAGTTTTTTACATTCTGCAGCCAGCGGGTTAACGCCCCGGGCGCTATTTTTTGCCACAGCGAAGCCGAATGATAAAATAAAAGAAATCGCGGGGCAGATGTCAGGCCGCGTGACAGCATATCGGTCAGCTGCTGCAGGGCATCAGGCGTTTCAGGCAAAGCAAAGAACGCCACATCCGCGCTGTTGACCAGCCCGTCCGGCAGCAGCAGCTCAGGCGGTTCGGCCACCGTACCGATCAGCGCCAGCATCGGCTGCGCGGCGACGATTTGCCGTACCAGCAGGCGTGCGTCCTCCTGACGATCCACCGTGACCCAGTAGCAGCCCGGCGATTGCATCAGTATTAATTCATTCTGAAGTTGACTCAGCCCTAAGGTAAATGAAATCGTCATAATCGTGTTCGCATCACGGATGTTCGGTTATGAGGTCTGACTGTCCTTAACAAGAATGAGATAAACTCTTATCAGTCCGCATACCTTACAACGTAAATGCCGCCACCGCGCGTGAATCTTTAAGAAAAGCCTTAAACCAATCCTCATCAGGCGTGATAACGTAAGTCGTGAAATCGGCCCGGCCGGTGGGATATCCGCAGGCTGTCCCGCTACCTGCCCGCGTTTCAGGTATACTCTGGGCTGGTAGGCCCGAGGTGTTTGGGATCGGGTAGTCAGGGATTCGGAGAGCAGGTTTGCGCATCAGTCGATCATTAACGATTAAGCAGATGGCGACGGTGTCAGGCGTTGCGGTAGTCACCATCTGTATTTTTATCGTCATCCAGCTTTTCCACTTTGTGCAACAGCGCAGGATTGACTACGCCCAGCAGATGGAGAATGTCGCCCACACGGTGCGCCAGCCGCTGTCTCAGGCGGTGCTGAAGGCCGATATCCCGCAGGCGGAACGCATTCTTAACTCGCTGCGCCCGGCCGGGATCCTCGCCCGCGCCGAAGTGGTGCTGCCGAACGGCCTGCAGGCGCTACACACCGACTTCGAGCCGGAAAAACCGGTGCCGCGGTTCGTCGCCCGGCTGTTCGAGCTGCCGGTACAGATTACCGTGCCGCTCTACTCGGTCGAACCCGCCAACCCGAAGCCGCTGGCGATGCTGGTGCTGCAGGCGGACTCCTGGCGCGTCTATCAGTTTATCCTCAGTGCCATGTCGACGATGGTCACCACCTTTCTGCTGCTGGCGCTGATCCTGTCGATCGCCATCAGCTGGTGCATCAACCGGCTGATGGTGCGGCCACTGCGTAAAATCGCCCATGAGCTGCGCGACCTGCCGGCACAGGCGCTGGCAGGCCATCAGCTGGAGCTGCCACGCTATCACCGCAACGATGAGCTCGGCCTGTTGATTCGCCACTACAACCGTAATCAACGCCAGCTGGCGGCGCTGTCGTCACCGCTGGCGGACAACTATGATATCGTCGGCCTGCTGGCCGCCGGGAGATTTGCCCTGTGGCTGCAGCCGCAGATCGATATGCGCAGCGGCGAGCTGGTCGGTGCAGAAGCGCTGCTGCGCCTGCAGCAGCCTGACGGCAGCTGGAGCCTGCCCGAAGACCTGATCGCCTGTGCCGAGCAGAACGGCGAGATCCGCCCGCTCGGGCGCTGGGTGCTGGAAGAGTCCTGCCGGCTGCTGACCGGCTGGCAGCAGGCGGGGATTACGCTGCCGCTGAGCGCCAACCTGTCGGTGATTCAGCTCAGGGACCCGCTGGTAATTGAGCATCTGCAGTCGCTGCTGCAGCGCTACCCGATCGCCCCCGGCAGCCTGATGCTGGAGATCACCGAAACCGCGCAGGTCGGCGAGCTGGGCCATGCGCTGCAGCTGCTGCGTCAGCTGCGTCAGAGCGGGCTGTCGGTGGCGCTGGATGACTTCGGTATGGGTTATGCCAACCTTGACCTGCTAAGCCAGTTCAAAACGCTGCCGGTGAGTAAAATCAAAATTGACCGCAGCTTTGTCGCCACCCTGCCGGCGGACGATGTGATGGTGCGCATTATCGCGGCGATTGCCGGCATCATTGAGCTGGACGTGGTCGCCGAAGGCGTGGAAACGCCGCAGCAGCGTGATGCGCTGCTGGCGCTCGGCCTTACGGTTGGCCAGGGCTTCCTGTTTGCCGAGGCGCTGCCTCCGGCCGTTTTTGACCGCCGCTACTTTTCGCACTCCTCAGCAATCAGCGATAATTGAACCTTTTGGGTAAAATTATCTGCTGACGTGATTCAGTTCATAAAATCAGTACAACGCTGGCCGATCTGGTCGACCACGGGTATTAATCCTGTTAACCGGGTGTTATTTTCGCGCTGTTCCAACACAAAATTATAAATAATTATTCGCCGAACGGGTGCGGCCGCCAGCGTGCACGCCGCTCCGCTCCGGCAGAATATGCGCAACCACCACGTCGTAAACCGGATACTCAATGAAAACATCCCTGTTCAAAAGTCTGTACTTCCAGGTGCTCACCGCGATCGCCGTCGGGGTGCTGCTCGGCCACTTTTACCCCGAGTTAGGTGCCCAGATGAAACCGCTGGGCGATGCCTTCGTCAAACTGATTAAAATGATTATTGCCCCGGTGATCTTCTGTACCGTGGTCACCGGCATTGCCGGCATGGAGAGCATGAAGGCGGTTGGCCGCACCGGTGCGGTAGCGCTGCTCTACTTCGAAGTGGTCAGTACCATTGCGCTGATTATCGGGCTGGTGGTGGTGAACCTGCTGCAGCCGGGGGCGGGCATGAACGTTGACCCGTCGACGCTGGATGCCAAAGCGGTGGCGGTCTACGCCCAGCAGGCCGAGCAGCAGGGGATCGTCGCCTTCCTGCTGGACGTGATCCCGGGCAGCGTGATCGGCGCCTTTGCCAGCGGTAATATCCTGCAGGTGCTGCTGTTTGCGGTGCTGTTCGGCTTTGCGCTACACCGACTCGGCGATAAAGGCACGCTGGTGTTCAACTTTATCGACAGCTTCGCCAAAGTGATCTTCGGCATCATCAATATGATTATGCGCCTGGCACCGATCGGGGCGTTCGGTGCGATGGCCTTCACCATCGGCAAGTACGGCGTCGGTTCGCTGGTGCAGCTCGGCCAGCTGATTATCTGCTTCTATATCACCTGCGTGCTGTTTGTAGTGCTGGTGCTGGGGCTGATCGCCCGGCTGGCCGGCTTCAATATCTTCAAGTTTATCGCTTACATCAAAGAAGAGCTGCTGATCGTGCTGGGGACCTCCTCCTCCGAGTCCGCGCTGCCGCGCATGCTGGATAAGATGGAGAAGCTTGGCTGCAAGAAATCGGTGGTGGGTCTGGTCATCCCGACCGGTTACTCGTTTAACCTCGACGGCACGTCCATCTATCTGACGATGGCCGCGGTGTTTATCGCCCAGGCAACCAACAGCCATATGGACATCTGGCATCAGATAACCCTGCTGGTGGTGCTGCTGCTGTCCTCGAAAGGGGCGGCTGGCGTCACCGGCAGCGGCTTTATCGTGCTGGCGGCTACGCTCTCTGCGGTCGGCCATCTGCCGGTGGCCGGGCTGGCGCTGATCCTCGGCATTGACCGCTTTATGTCAGAGGCGCGCGCGCTGACCAACCTGATTGGTAACGGGGTGGCGACCGTGGTGGTGGCAAAATGGGTTGGCCATCTCGACGAAGAGCAGCTGCAGGCGACGCTGAAAGGTGACAAAACGGCGGAAAAAGCGCTGTGAAATCGTAATTTACGCTGTTAATTCATCAAAATAGCCGACAAATGCCCGCCGCGACTTGCCCTCGCGGCGGGCATTTGCATAATAACCCCAGGTTTTTTTATGATTTTTTATTCCGCTGTGTGACATCCTCGCCAATGCGTGGTCTAAAAAGCTGTTTGCTGAACACCACCGGGCAAAAGGCATCAGCCGCCGGATGACATCAGGTACAGCAGGAAGCATATCGCCAGTGATTTTTTTTTGGTTTGTGATTGAGTAGGGGTTCACATGCAGGGCACCAGAATGCGTCTTTGGATCGGTGGGACAGTGCTGGCGCTGGCAGGCGGCGCGGCACAGGCGGAGACACTCCAGCCCGATCCCGCCTGGCAGCAGGGAAAACTGGAAAACGGTTTTAGCTGGCAGCTGTTAACCACGCCACAGCGCCCGAGCGACCGCGTCGAGGTTCGGCTGATCGTTAACACCGGATCGCTGGTAGAGAGCGCTCAGCAGGCGGGTTACAGCCATCTGCTGCCGCGCCTGGCGCTGGTGCATAACGCCACCCTCGACCCGGCCCAACAGCGCTCGCTGTGGCAGCAGGCCATCGACCCGCAGCATCCGCTGCCGCCGGCCGTGACTTCTTATGACTACACCCAGTACAACCTCAGCCTGCCCAACAACCGCCCGGAAATGGTGAAAGAAGCCCTCAGCTGGCTGGCCGCCACCGTGGGCAAAATGACCATTAACGAGCAGGTGGTCAACACCGCGCTCAACGCGGACGACCCGATTGCTACCTGGCCGGCCAACCCGCAGGACGTCTGGTGGCGCTATCGCCTGAAAGGCTCGGCCCTGCTGGGCCATGAACCGGCCGCGGCGGTCAAAACCCCGGTTGATATGGCGCAGCTCACCGCCTTCTACAGGCAGTGGTACACGCCGGATGCGATGACGCTGATCGTGGTCGGCAACGTCGACAGCCGCAGCCTGGCCGAGCAGATTACCAAAACCTTCTCGCCGCTGTCAGGCAAACGCGATCAGCCGTCGGCGCTGCCGACGCTCTCTCCGCTGCCGACCCAGCCGGTCAACCTGGTGAATAACGCCATCGGCCAGGATCGCCTGTCGCTGGTATGGGATAACCCGTGGCCGCCGATCCGCGAATCACAAAACCTGCTGCGTTACTGGCAGAGTGACCTGGCAAGGGAAGCGCTGTTCTGGCACGTACAGCGTACCCTGGGTGAGAATAAGACCCAGGGCGTGCAGGTTGGTTTCGACTGCCGGGTGCTCTACCAGCGCGCGCAGTGCGCCATTAATGTGGACGCCGACAACGCGGCGCTGGTCAGCGCCACCGACCTGCTGGCAAAAGAGATGGCCAGCGTGCGTGACAAAGGGCTGAGCCAGGCGGAGTTCGATCAGCTGATGGCACAGAAAACTAACGAGCTGAACAAGCTGTTTGCCACCTATGCCCGCACCGATACGGACGTGCTGATGAGCCAGCGCCTGCGTTCGCAGCAGAATGCGGTGGTGGATATCGCTCCGGAACAGTATCAGAAGCTGCGCCAGGCGTTCCTCGCCGGCCTGACGCTTCCGATGCTTAATCAGGAGCTGCGCCAGCAGCTAAGCCAGGATATGACCATGGTGCTGATGCAGCCACCGGGCGAGCCGGAAACCAACGTCAGGCTGCTGCAGCAGAACTGGCAGAAAGTGATGGCCCCGGTCGCTGACGCTGCCCCGGCGGCGGCTGACGATGGCCACGCCACCGCACCCGCCGAGAGCAGCGCCGCGCAGTAAGTCAACGCTCACTCGCGTGAGCCGTAGCAGGTGGCCGTTCAGGCCACCTGCATCCTGACCGCCGGTCTGCGCAGGTCTGCAGCACCATCGCCCGCCCGCGCATCTCCGGCGACCGGTCCCACCCGTCCGGAGAGTCCACCATGAACCCGCTTATCCGCCCGATACGTCGACTGCTGCTGCTGGCCGGCCTGCTGTTCAGCCTGGCCTGCCAGGCTGAGTCGTTCGCGTTTCTTAACGCTGCCGACCTGGCGCTCAACCGTCAGCGGCTGGCGCAGCACAACGCCCCCGGGCTGACCCTGACCGCCTGGCAGCAGCTGCAGCACGAGGCGGATAAGGCGCTGAAACAGCCGCTGCTGAGCGTGACGGATAAGCGACTGACCCCTCCGGGCGGGACAAAACATGACTACCTCAGCCTGGGCGCCTACTGGTGGCCGGATCCGGAAAAAGCGGACGGCCTCCCCTGGCGGCAGCGTGACGGGCAGGTGAACCCGGCCAGCAAAAACGACGACAGCGACGGCGTGCGGCTGGCCACCTTTACCTCACGTGTGCAGGTACTCACTCTCGCCTGGTACTTCTCCGGCGATGCCCGCTACGCCACCCGCGCCATCGAACTGATCCGCCACTGGTTTATTGACCCGGCCAGCCGCATGAACCCCAATCTGAACTTTGCCCAGGGGGTGCCCGGCATCGCCGCGGGCCGCCACACCGGCGTGCTCGACGGCCGCTACTTTGCCACCCGGCTGGTCGACGCGCTGGTGATGCTGCGCCAGGCCCCCGGCTGGCAGGCGGCCGATGAACGGCAGATGCGGCGCTGGCTGAGCGACTACCTCGACTGGCTGTTAACCAGCAAACGGGCGCTGGGCGAAGCCGCGGCGAAAAACAATCACGGCAGCTGGTACAGTACCCAGGTGGCGGGCATCGCCTGGTACCTGCAGCGGCCTGAGATCGTACGTGAAATGGTCAGCCAGGCGCGGCAGCGCCTTAACGGTCAGCTTGCCGCCGACGGCAGCCAGCCGCTGGAGCTGGCGCGTACCCGCTCTTTCCACTACAGCTGGTTCAATTTACAGGCGCTGACCGCGCTGGCCGGGCTGGCTGCGCGCAGCGGTAACGGTGACCTGTGGCAGAGCAGCGCGGCGGGGCAGCCGGGGCTGCTGAGCGCACTGGACTTTATGGCTCCCTGGAGTGACGCCGGCCGGCCGTGGCCGTACAAAAACCGCGACCGTATCGCGGTACGCCTGATTCCGCTGCTGGCGCAGGCCGCTGACGCGACGGGCGGCGATCGCTACCGTCGTGAGATCGGACAGGCGGACTGGACGCTGCCGCCGGCCGGGGCCGCCCGCGGAGCCACACAGGCCGCTCTGCGCGAAACCTGGCTGCTGTCGGTGCCGCGCTTTGCCCGCGCTCAGCCGCGGCCAAATGATGATAAAACGCCCTAAAAGGCGTCTGTTACAGCGATTGAATCGCGCAGGGGTTGTTACCATCGGGGGGTATATGTGATCACAGTGTGCATAAAGTTCCGCAGTGCAGTGCCGATACTTGCCACACGGGATGCCAACGAAGGCGGACTCAACCCTAAGGATCTTAACCATGGTGCTGGATCAACTCAGCCACCGGCTTCCGTCCTCAATTGCCGTTCAACAGCAGCTTCAGGAGCGTGCCTACTGGCATCAGTGCCAGCGCGCCTATAACTTCCAGCCGATCTACCGCATTGACGGTAGCCTGATGGCGATAGAGCTGCTGACGGCGGTGTTTCACCCCACCGCCCCGAACCAACGAGTATCGCCGGAGCTTTACTTTGCAACGCTTGAGATCCCTCAACGCCTGCTGATTGTCGCCGAGCAGCTTGAACTGCTGCTCCAATGGGAAAAAGTCTTTATCGCCAGCAATACGGTAGCTTCGCTCAATATTGACGGGCCGACGCTGCTGGCGATTCAGCATGACCGGAAAGTGCGCCAGCTGATTGCCCGCTGCCCGTGGGTGCGCTTCGAGCTGGTGGAACACCACGTGCTGCCGCAGGAAGTGATCGTCGCACAGATGCCGGAGCTGGGGCCGCTGTGGCTGGATGACTTTGGTTCGGGGATGGCTAACTTCTCGGCCCTGACCGAACTGAAATATGACTACATCAAGCTGGCGCGCGAGCTGTTTATTATGCTGCGTGAGAGCGATGAAGGGCGCAGCCTGTTCAACATGCTGCTGGCGCTGATCAACCGCTACTGCAAAGGGGTGATCGTCGAAGGGGTGGAAACCGCGGAGGAGTGGGAAGCCGTGCGTAACTCGCCCGCCTATGCCGCACAGGGCTATTTCTTTGCCCGGCCGGCCCCTTTTGCGCAGCTGGAGACGCTGCCGCTGACCTTCATTAAATAGCCGTTACGCCCTTTTCGACTATCTTTACATAAGCGTTGAGCCAGTGTGAGGAACAGGAATGTCTCGTAGCGGCAAGGTAGTGAGTTGGGTAGCGGCCATTCTGGTGCTGCTGGTAGCGGTCATCGTGGTGGTGATTGCCACCTTTGACTGGAACCGGCTGAAACCGACCATCAACCGCAAGGTTTCCGCCGAGCTGAACCGTCCGTTTGCCATTCGTGGCGATCTGGACGTCAGCTGGCAGCGTAACCGCAGCGAACCGGGCTGGCGGCGCTGGGTGCCGTGGCCGCAGGTTCATGCCCAGGATATTATGCTGGGCAACCCGCCGGAAATTGCCGACGTCACCATGGCGCACCTGGCACGGGTGGACGCCACGCTGTCGCCGCTGGCGCTGCTGGGCAAACAGGTTTATCTGCCGTGGATCAAACTGCAACAGCCGCAGGCGAAGCTGGTTCAGACCGCCGACGGTAAAAATAACTGGTCCTTTACCCTCGCCGGTAGCGACGATAAAGACGCCGCTAAAACCCCTTCCGCCTGGTCCTTCCGCCTCGACAATATCGTCTTTGACGAAGGCACCCTCGGCTATCGCGACGCGATCAATAAAGCCAACGTGCAGGTCACCGTTAACCCGCTGGGCAAACCGGTACCTTACGCGCAGCTGGCGGGTGGTAAGGACGATGAGAAGGGCGCGGCGGACTTTGTCTTCGGCTGGAAGGCCAGCGGCACTTATAAAAACGAGCGGCTGAGCGGTGACGGCAAAATCGGCGGCATGCTGTCGCTGCGCAGCCAGACCACGCCGTTCCCGATTCAGGCCGACCTGCGCAGCGGCACCACCCGCGTGCGGCTTAGCGGCACGGTGCAGGACCCGCTCAACCTCGGCGGCATCGACCTGCGTCTGCGCTTCTCCGGCGATACCCTGGCCAACCTCTATGGCCTGACCGGCGTGCTGCTGCCGGATACCCCGCCGTATGAAACCGATGGCCAGCTCAGCGCCCGCTTCCGCGACAAGGGCGGGCCGGTATTCCGCTATCAGAACTTCAACGGCCACATTGGCGACAGCGACATTCACGGCTCGCTGACCTACAGCCAGATCAAACCACGACCCAAGCTGGAAGGGTCGCTGGAGTCGAAGCAGCTGCGGATGGCCGACCTTGGCCCGCTGATCGGCGTGAATTCCGGTAAGGGCAGTGACAAAACCGAACGGGCGAAGGCGAAGCGCGGCGATGCCTCCGGCCAGCCGGCCGATCGCGTACTGCCGCATGATAAGTTCGACACCAAAAACTGGGACGTGATGGACGCCGACGTGCGCTTCAGCGGCAAGCGCATTGAGCACAGCACCTCGCTGCCGCTAAGCGATCTCTCCACCCATCTGACGCTGAAAAACGGCGATCTGCGCCTCGATCCGCTGCGCTTCGGCATGGCAGGCGGCAGCATCAATTCCACCATCCACCTTGCGGGGGATAAGTCACCGATGCAGGGGCGCGCGGATATTCACGCCCGCGGGCTGAAGCTGCGCCAGCTGATGCCGGACGTGCAGGCGATGCAGAACGCGCTCGGGCAGATGAACGGCGACGCGACGCTGAGCGGGCGCGGTAACTCGGTGGCCGACCTGCTGGCGACCAGCAACGGCGACCTGAAGCTGCTGATGAATGACGGCGTGATCAGCCGCAGCCTGATGGAGATCGTCGGCCTGAACGTCGGCAACTACGTGGTCGGCAAGCTGTTTGGCGACGATGAGGTTAAGATCAACTGTGCGGCGGCCAGCCTGCAGGTGAATAACGGGCTGGCCGCCACCCGGCTGTTTGTCTTTGATACCGAGAACGCCATCATCAACATCGCCGGTACCGCCAACTTTGCTAACGAACGGCTGGATCTGAACATCAACCCGGACAGCAAAGGCATCCGCATTATTACCCTGCGCTCGCCGCTCTACGTGCGCGGCACCTTTAAAAATCCGGACGCCGGGGTGAAAGCCGGGCCGCTGATCGCCCGCGGTGCCGCCGCCGTGGCGCTCGGTGCGGTAGTGGCGCCGGCCGCCGCGCTGCTGGCGCTGATCTCCCCCAGCGATAACGACGACAACCAGTGCACGCGGGTACTGCAGCAGATGAAAAGCGGGAAGTAGCGGGCGGGCAGAGCGGTCTTCTGGCTGGCCGCTCTGCCCTTATAAGGCGAAGATAAAGTGCTCGCCATCCGCCAGCCTGACATCCACCTTCACCTCACCGCCCAGCGCTTCCACGTAGCGTTTCAGGGTGATCAGCTTGAGATCCTGCCCGCGTTTTTCCATCGCCGCCACGGTCGGCTGGCTGATGCCCATCTGCTGCGCCAGATCGCGCTGGGTCAGATTAAGCCGTTCACGCAGCTGGTAAAGGTGGTACTCAAGTTCCAGCTGGCGGGTCAGGTCGTTGATTTCCTGGCGGTCTTCATCAGGAAGCTGCGCCAGTATTTCATTCAGTGTTCTGCCCATCTTGTTGGCCTTCCATAGAGTTTAAATGCAGTTGAAATTGTGCATCGGCGATGCGAACCATCCGGCTGTAAAAGCGCTTTTCATCACCTTTTTTGCACCCCGCGGTAAGGATGACTGCACGGCGTAGCGGATCGAATGCAAAAAATGCGCGCCACGGCACGCCGCTAACCTGTATTCGCAGTTCTTTCATATTGATAAATGCGGAGCCTTTAACGCTATCGACCAGCGGCCTGCCGAGTACCGGGCCACTTTTCTGTAACAGGCTGAGGGTAGCCAGCGTCTTATTACGTATGGCGACATCCTGTTTCCACAGCCATTGCTCAAACAGTTCGGTGGTCAGCACCGTCCACATGGTTATGCTCCCTGATAGAGTGTAATCTATATTTGAGCATAAACTGAACGGTTTTTTTGTCGATGGCGACGATTTCAGGCAGGAATGTGGCGCTGAAAAAAAGTATGCAAGGAAGGGGGAGTGACAAAAAAATGCGGGCGGCCACGCGGTGGGCCGCCCGGGAGGTTAGTCAAACAGCGACTGGTTACGGGTCTCTTTACACAGGATCAGCGCAATCAGCGTCAGGCAGGCCATCGCGGCCAGGTAGAGGCCGACGTAGAACAGCCGTGTGTGCCAGCCAGGTGGCAATGTAAGGTGCTACGGATGCCCCGAGAATCGACGACAGGTTATAGGAGAACGATGCCCCGGTATAACGCACCTCGGTCGGGAACAGCTCCGGCAGCAGCGCGCCCATCGGACCGAAGGTCAGCCCCATAATGCTCAGGCCACAGACCAGGAAGGCCATAATCAGCGTCTGGTTGCCGGAACCGAGCAGTGACGGGAACAGCAGCGAGAAGCCAATAATCAGCAGGGTAATGACGATCATCGTCCTGCGGCGGCCAAAGCGGTCGGCCAGCAGCCCGGCAATCGGCACCATCACCCCAAAGCCGATCACCGCCAGCATCAGCATCCACAGGAAGCTGTTACGCGGAATGCCCAGCCCGTTTGGCGCCGGCGTGGTGCCGTAGGTCATCGAGTAGACGGTCATAATGTAGAACAGCGTGTAGGTCGCCAGCATGATAAAGGTGCCGATGATGGTGGTACCCAGATGCTTGCTCAGCAGCGTACCGATCGGCACCTTAACCTGCTTCTTCTCCTTCTGCACTTTGGCAAACACCGGCGACTCGTGCAGCGACACGCGCACGTAGAGGCCGATCAGCACCAGCACCGCAGAGAGCACAAACGGCACGCGCCAGCCCCAGCTCATAAACTGCTCGTCGGTCAGTATCGCGGAGAGCAGCAGGAAGGTGCCGTTGGCAAAGAAGAAGCCGATCGGCGCGCCCAGCTGCGGGAAGGAGCCGTACAGCGCACGTTTCTTCGCCGGGGCATTTTCAGTGGCCAGCAGCGCCGCGCCGCCCCACTCACCGCCGAGGCCGAGGCCCTGACCAAAGCGCGCCAGCGCCAGCAGCAGCGGCGCAAACACGCCGATGGTCTCGTAGGTCGGCAGCAGGCCGATCGCCACCGTTGAGATGCCCATGGTCAGCAGCGAAGCGACCAGCGTCACCTTACGCCCGGCGCGGTCGCCGAAGTGACCAAACAGCGCGGAGCCGATCGGGCGGGCAACGAAGGCGATGGCAAAGGTGGCCAGCGACTGTAGCGTGGCGACGGTGGCATCCCCCTGCGGGAAGAAGATATGCGGGAAGACGATCACCGCCGCCGTGGCATAAATATAGAAGTCGAAAAATTCGATAGCGGTTCCGACCAGCGAAGCGACCACCACTTTACCGCGTGAGTTTACGGGCGTGGCGTCGGGTTCGGTGTCGATGGAGGGTGCGATGGTGGCTGGCATAATGGATTCTTATATTTTATTCAGTGAACCCAAAATACTACCCACAGCCTTACGCCCATTCAATGGGGGTAAAAGCCGCACGGGGCCGGGTGACGGTGCGAAAAGAGGATAATGTTCGATACGCGATATTTGCAGGAATATGGCAGGGCTAAAGCGACATTTTTTGGCGTGATTCACTGCAAAACGGCCAAATAAAAGTTTACAGTCAGCGATAAATGCTGACAATTGCTGCTTTTTTCAGCGCTAATCGCGATTTTAAGCTGCTTTTACGGCGGCTGCCCTCCATTTACGCGGCGGCGGCGGCCGAGGAACGGGTGGTTTTTCTGACCAGCGCAGTGGGTGGCAACCTCGGCGGGAGGATCGGAGAATTCGTAGTTCGTTGAGTAAAGGTTGATGAAGGTAACCATCACGGCGGTTTACAACACCCTCGTCGCAGGCTTAGAATTTCGCCACTTTCTTTTATGGAGCACACAATTGGACAGTCACCCTGTAACCGACATGTTTTAACGGCAGGCCTGCATCCGTTGTGCGCCTGCCGTCACCCGGCGGGCGTTGTTTCACCTCCTAATCCGAGCTGTCTCATCCCCCCTTTTGCTGCCCCCGCGCCGCGCTAACGCCGCTGGCGTGCGGGCGTTGTTAACCCGTTTATCGCAAGGACCTGTCGATGAAAGAACCTCCGTCACGAGAGAGGCCGGGCGCGCATACCGGAAGGAGACCGATGCCGTAATTCTGCGTTCCGTTCCGCCTGCCCGCTCCGCCTCCCCCCTGAATATGCTGAAAAATCCTCGTCTGCAGGAGCCCATTCCTGCGCGTAAAAAAACATCTGATTCAAGGAGCTGGCTAATGAAAATGCATAAAGCCAACCTAAAAATGGCCCAGGACCTGGCGATCGTCAGCGCGGCCAGTGCAAGCCCCGAGCGCACTCTGGCGTCTCTCAACAGCCAGCGCGAGGGCCTGACCGGGCGGCAGGCCGCCGAACGGCTGCAGCAGTATGGTCCTAACCAGGTCGCGCGCGATCGCGCACCGGCGGCGGCGATCCAGCTGCTGCAGGCCTTCAATAATCCGTTTATCTGGGTGCTGATGGCGCTGGCGGCGATCGGCTTCTTTACCGACTACCTGCTGCCGCTGCACCAGGGAGAGCCGACCTCGCTGACCGGGGTGACCATCCTGCTGGTGATGGTCGGCCTCAGCGGGCTGCTGCGCTTCGGCCAGGAGTACCGCACCAGTAAGGCGGCAGACGCGCTGAAGTCGCTGGTGCGGACCACCGCCACCGTGCTGCGCCGCCACGATGAAACCGGCGAATCTCAGGCGGTTGAAGTGCCTTTGCAGGACGTGGTGCCCGGCGATATCGTGCAGTTTTCAGCGGGCGACCTGATCCCGGCAGACGTGCGGCTGCTCAGCACCCGCGCGCTGTTTGTCAGCCAGGCGGCGCTGAGCGGCGAGGCGCTGCCGCTGGAAAAATATGACACCGACAGCCACCCGCAGGGGCTGCATGCGGCCAGCGAACTGGACGAGCAGGCGCTGCTCAGCCTGCCCGGTATCTGCCTGATGGGCACGGTGGTGGCCAGCGGCAGCGCTACGGCGGTAGTGGTGGCCACCGGCAGCGACACCTGGTTTGGTCAGCTGGCCAGCTCGCTGCTCGGTGCGCGCCCGCAGACGGCGTTTGACCGCGGCGTGAACAGCGTCAGCTGGCTGCTGATCCGCTTTATGCTGGTGATGGTGCCGGTGGTGCTGCTGATTAATGGCTTCAGCAACGGCGACTGGCGCGATGCGCTGCTGTTCGCGCTGGCGGTGGCGGTCGGGCTGACGCCGGAAATGCTGCCGATGATCGTCAGCTCCAACCTGGCGAAGGGGGCGATCGCGCTGGCAAAACGCAAAGTGGTGGTGAAACGGCTGAATGCGATCCAGAACTTTGGCGCGATGGACGTGCTGTGCAGCGATAAAACCGGCACCCTGACCGAGGATAACATTAGCCTCGACCGGCACCTGAACCTGCACGGCCAGACCGATGCGCGGGTGCTGCAGCTGGCGTGGCTGAACAGCCGTCATCAGAACGGGGTGAAAAACCTGATGGACCGGGCGATCCTCGCGCACGGCCAGGGCAACCCGGCGCTGGCCTCCCTGTGGCGCTGGCGAAAAATCGACGAACTGCCGTTTGATTTTGAGCGCCGTCGCCTGTCGGTGCTGGTGGCCGAAGGGCAGCAGCAGCAGCTGATTTGCAAAGGCGCGGTGGAGGAGATGCTGGCGGTGGCCGCTTACTGGCAGGATGGTGATGTCGTGCGGCCGCTGGATGCGGCGGCGCGGCAACGCATCCGCCTGCTGGCCGAGCGCTACCAGCAGCAGGGCTTCCGCGTGCTGCTGGTCGCCAGCCGTTCGCTGGCAGAACCGGCGCGGCCGCTGACCCTTGATGACGAGCGCGATCTGGTACTCGGCGGGCTGCTGACCTTCCTCGACCCGCCGAAAGAGAGCGCCGCCGCCGCGCTGGCCGCGCTGCGGGAAAATGGCGTAACGGTGAAAATCCTCACCGGCGACAACCTGACCATCAGCCGAAAAATCTGCCGGGACGTCGGGCTGGATCCGGGCGATCCGCTGTGCGGCAGCGAGATCGCTACCCTGAGCGACGCGCGGCTGGCGCTGCGGGTGGCCGACACCACGCTGTTCTGCCGCCTCAGCCCGCAGCAGAAAACCCGCGTGGTGCAGGCGCTGCAGAACAATGGTCACACCGTCGGCTTTCTCGGTGACGGCATTAACGATGCGCCGGCGCTGCGCGCGGCGGATGTTGGCATCTCGGTCGATAGCGCCAGCGATATCGCTAAAGAGTCCGCCGATATCATCCTGCTGGAGAAGAGCCTGCTGGTGCTGGAGCAGGGGGCGATCGTCGGTCGGCAGACCTTTGGCAATATCATTAAGTACCTGAACATGACCGCCAGCTCCAACTTTGGCAACGTGTTCTCGGTGCTGGTGGCCAGCGCTTTTCTGCCGTTCCTGCCGATGCTGGCGGTACAGCTGCTGCTGCAGAACCTGCTGTACGATCTGTCGCAGCTGGCGCTGCCGTGGGACAAGATGGACCGCGAATTTCTGCGTCAGCCGCGCAAGTGGGATGCGAAAAACATCGGTCGCTTTATGCTGTGGATGGGGCCGACCTCGTCGGTGTTTGATATCACCACCTTCTGGCTGATGTGGCACGTGTTTGCCGCCAACAGCGTCGAGGCGCAGGCGCTGTTCCACTCCGGCTGGTTTGTCGAGGGGCTGCTGTCGCAAACGCTGGTGGTGCATATGCTACGCACCGGGAAAATTCCGTTTATCCGCAGCCGCGCCGCGCTGCCGGTAATGCTGATGACCGGGCTGGTGATGGTGGTGGGCGTGCTGATACCGTTCACCCCGCTGGGCAGCGCCTTCGGGCTGGTGCCGCTGCCGCTGAGCTACTTCCCGTGGCTGCTGGCGACGCTGCTGGGCTACTGCCTGCTCACTCAGGGGGTGAAAACCCTCTATATGCGCCGTTTTGGCCAGTGGTTCTGATCCAGTGAGAACGCGCCGCGACAGGGAGCGTTGCGGCCGACCGCTGGCGCGGGGTGCCGCAGGGCTATGGCCGAATAAAGCGCAGGTAAATAAAGCGGATAACGTAGTACTCCACCGCGCCCAGCACTAAAAACCACAGGCAGAACACCAGCGTATAGAGCTGGCCGATATCCTCCAGATGGAAGGTGTCGACCAGCCTGCGGGCCAGCGTCAGGCCAAAGCTGGGCGCGGGCAGCAGCAGCGCGGAGAGAAAGCCGAGCAGCAGCGTGGCCATCGGCATCAGAAAGGTTAAAAACGGACTTTTCATCATTATTCCATCGGGTGGGGCGCGCTGGCCCCGTGCAGTTGGCGCTATTTTCGGTGAAAGCTCAGTCGGGTTCAATCATTAAACCGCCAGCGCCGCGGGCAGCTGCTCACGCATCCAGCTGATAAAACTGCGGCGCTTCTCTGACGGACTGAGATCCTGCCGCCACAGCAGATGGATCGGCCGGCTGCTCTGTCGCCACGGCTGTAGCAGCTCCACCAGCCGCCCGGCGGCGATATCCTCCGCCAGCAGAATACGCGGCTGCAGGATCAGCCCGGCTCCGGCCAGCGCCGCCTGGCGCAGCGCCTGGCCGTCGTTGCAGACAAAGCTGCCGTCGGTCGGCCACGGAATACCGGCAAACTGCCAGGCGTTGCTTTTGTTCCACGCCATATTGCACAGGCAGCGGTGCTGGTACAGATCCTGCGGCGTCTGCGGGGTACCGTGCTGCGCCAGATAGTCCGGCGTGGCACACACCACCATCTGATAGTCGCCCAGATGCTGGGCGACCAGCCCGTCGCCGGCGTTCAGCCTGCCGACGCGCAGGGCAAAATCAAAGCCTTCGCCGACCAGGTCGACAAACTCATCGCTGAGATCCAGCTCAATCTTCACCTGCGGATAGCGCCGCTGGTAAGCGGCCACTACCCCGGCCACCGCGCTGGCCCCGAGGTTGAGCGGGGCGCTGATGCGCAGCAGGCCGGACGGAGTGCCCTTCATCTGCTCCACGCTCTCTTCCGCCTGCCGCAGCTGTAACAGCGCGGCTTTGCACTGCCGGTAGTAGCGCTCGCCGGCCTCGGTCAGGCTCTGGCGGCGGGTGTTGCGCTGCAGCAGGCGCGCATCCAGCGCCTGTTCCAGCTGGCGGACGTGCTTGCCGACCATCACCGCGGTGATGTCCAGCCGGCGGGCGGCCTCGCTAAAGTTGCCGCTCTCCACCGCGCAGATAAAAGCCTCGATACTGCGTAATTTATCCATGATTACAAACCCAGAGTTTGGAGTTCCCGAAAGTATCGCGCATTTTTCCGCCGGACGCACTGCGCCACAATGGTGGCCTTAACGCGTAACGGAGAACAGAGATGAAAATTTTAGTGACTGGCGCCACCGGCACCGTGGGGCAGGGCATCGTTAACGAACTGGGCCGCGACCATCAGGTGATTACCGTCGGCCACACCCGTGGCGACTACCAGGTGGATCTGACCTGCGAAGAGAGCGTGCGCGACCTGTTTGCGCAAACCGGCAGGGTGGATGCGGTGATCTCCGCCACCGGCGGCGTGCATTTTGGTCCGCTGGCGGAGATGAGCAGCGAGCAGTTCAACCGTGGGCTGCAGGATAAGCTGCTGGGCCAGGTGCGGCTGGTGCTGATCGGCAGGGAGTTCGTCAATCCGGGCGGCTCCTTCACCCTGACCAGCGGCATTCTGGCGCAGCAGCCGATCCGCACCGGGGTTAACGCCACCGCGGTTAACGCGGCGATTGAGGGGTTTGTGCTGGCGGCGGCCAACGAACTGCCCGGCCTGCGTATTAACGCGGTCAGCCCGACGGTGCTCACCGAAGCACTGGCGAGCTACGGTCCGTTCTTCCCCGGCTTTGAAAGCGCCCCGGCCAGCCGGGTGGCGCTGGCCTATCGCCGCAGCGTGGACGGCGTGGAGACCGGCCGCGTCTACCGCGTCTGGTAACTGCAACAGCGCCCACAGGCGGCGTGCCTGACGCCGGGCTGTGTAAATTCTGCGGGCAAAACGGGTCGTAATTTGCCGATTTTTTCCCCACCCCCTGCGGGGTTATAAAACCCCACACTCTGTGTAACGCGGTAATTCTTTTAGAGTTTCCGCGTTCTTTTTTGCAGAAAAAATAGCATCTGTTAAAAAGTATAGCCAAGGCTATACTCAAATCCATGATTTTACTGTCTTTTTTTCCTCAGGCTTGCATGCTAGGATGCGCTTCAATTGAGCTGGCCTGTGGTTATTTTTACAACATAAGCCCTTTTTTAACGCTTCAGACGGTCCGTGCCGCTTCAGACCGGGATAAAACCAATGAACCTCTACGCAACCCTGATTCTGGCTTTTGCTATGTCGATGGACGCCTTCGCGGCGGCGCTCGGCAAAGGTGCCAGCCTGCATCGTCCGGGCCTGAAAGAAGCCCTGCGTACCGGTCTGATCTTCGGCGTGATTGAGGCGCTGACCCCGCTGATTGGCTGGGCGATCGGCCTGGCGGCCAGCCAGTACGTGATGGCGTGGGACCACTGGGTGGCGTTTGGCCTGCTGTTGATCCTCGGCGGGCGGATGGTGATGGAAGGGATGCGTAAAAAAGCCTGCGAGCCGGAACACGCACCGACCCGCCACGGCTTCTGGCTGCTGGTGTGCACCGCGATTGCCACCAGCCTCGACGCGATGGCGGTCGGCGTTGGCCTCGCCTTCCTGCAGGTGAATATCGTCACCACCGCGCTGGCGATTGGTGCATCAACGATGATTATGGCGACCGCAGGCATTCTGCTGGGGCGCTTTATCGGCCCGGTGCTGGGCAAATGGGCGGAGATCTTCGGCGGCGTGGTGCTGATCGGCATCGGCACCAGCATCCTGATTGAACATCTGGGCGCGGCGGCATAAATCCTGCCGGACGATCTGCGGGATCTGTGCCAGTCGCCGACGATCATCGCTCCTCGTTCCCTGCTCCTGCAAAACTACCCCGGCTTACCCATCGCTCTTCAGCCTGTCCCAGCCACTTCGCAAGATGATGAATCTGAATCAATCGGATGTCGTTTTGCATTCGTTTACCATTCAGTTAGCATAATTAGGGCGAATAGTGTGATCTGCTTCAAACAAATTGCCTGAAAAACGTCCTGCATGTATAATTTTTTGGCGTTTTTCCACCTTACTGGCAATAGGCAATCATGAAAAATTTCTTCAGGTGCGTGTTTCAGGCTTATGTAGACACCTATAAACACGTGCCGCCAGGTGCCGTTCGTTAAGCACCAGCAGATACACCCTCGATAACCACGGCCAGGGATCGGACCGATGGTTATCACCTCTTCAGCTTGTGCCGGTTTATTTATCCTTTATGACCGGCGGAAGCCTTGCTTCCCGGTATTCCTTCACCACGGCCCGACGGTGGCATTCTGTGCTAAAAAAATCTTGCGATTTATCCCGTTGTGCGCGAAGTTAACCTGATGCAAACGACTCAGCTGTTCCTCACCACCGTAACCACCACCACCGCTTTCGGCGGCGTGTGGCGAGTTTGCGTGCCTGAGTAGTTAGCAAACTTCCCCCTCGTCCCGCCGGCTACCGACGGGGCGCAGTGTGTCTCCGTGGTAACCGGTTAACGGTAATTAAAGGAGTCACACATGTCCGATCGTTCCGCGCTGTTGGTGATTGATATGCAGGCTGGCCTGCTGCACGGCCCGCAACTTCCCGCCAGTAAACAGACGCTGCTGGCTAACGTTAGCTACCTGATCCGTACCGCGCACCAGCAGCAGGCACCGGTGTTTTTTGCACAGCATACGGGCCCGGCCGGCTCGCCGATCGAAGAGGGCAGCGCGCTGTGGCAACTGGCGGCTGAATTGCCGCGCGCGGAGAGTGACCGCTGTTTTAACAAAACCCGCCCGAGCTGCTTTGCCGGAACAACGCTGCTGGCACAACTGCAGGAAGCAGGCGTAAAACGGCTGGTGATTGTCGGGATGAAAACGGAATACTGCGTGGATACCACCTGCCGGGCGGCGGCGGATCTGGGCTTTACGGTGGTGCTGGTCAGCGATGCCCACAGCACCACCGACAGCGGCGTGTTAAGCGCGGAGCAGATTATCGCCCACCATAACGCCACGCTGGCCGGGCCGTTTGTCACGCTGCAGACGGCGGCGGAAGCGAGTGTCGCTCTGCAGTGACCGGGGTTGCGGCATCTGTCTCAGACAGGGGCCGTATTCTGCAGGCAGGTAACGCATCGGGTAAAACTCGCCGCCAGGCAGCAGGCATGATGCAGAAGTCAGAAGGCAGAAGGCATGATGCAGAAGTCAGAAGGCAGAAGGCATGATGCAGAAGTCAGAAGTCAGAAGTCAGAAGTCAGACAGCAACAGGCAGCAGCCGCAGGGGCTGCTGCCTGTATTCATCGTGGTCGGTTTAGCGCCGGGTTACTCGAAATCGACCCAGGTTGCCCCGGCATCAGCCGATTCAACACAGCGCTCAACCCACTGCACGCCTGCCACGCCGGCGTGGACGTCCGGGTACCAGAAGTCGGCCAGCAGCGCGGTGTCACCGCGATCGGTGGCGTCCATGGCGATGGCGAAGCGGCGGTACAGGTTAGACCAGGCTTCAAACAGACCCTCCGGGTGGCCGCCGCCGATGCGGTCCTCTTCCAGCGCGCGCGGGGCCAGGTAGCCCATACCGCGCTCCAGAATACGTACCGGCTCGCCCTGAATTTCATAGCGCAGCTGGTTTGGCTGTTCGTCCCACCACTCCAGGCTGGCTTTTGAACCGATCACGCGGATCTTCTGGCCGTGCATCGATCCGCAGTTCACCGCCGAACACCACAGCGATCCGACCGCGCCGTTATCGTACTCCATCAGCACGAAGGCGTTATCTTCCAGCGGCGCGCGGGTTTTCACGAAGCTCTGACGTGAACACATCAGGCGCTTGATCTTCAGCTCCGGCAGCATGGTTTCGGCCAGGAACAGCGGATGGGTCGCCAGGTCGCCCAGCACGTAGCTTGGCCCGACAAATTTCGGGTCAACGCGCCAGCGGGTGCTCGGGTTCGCCAGCTCCACCGCTTCGTTATGGAAGCCGTGGGAGAACGACATATTCACGATGCGGATCTCACCCAGCGCGCCTTCGGCAATCAGGCTGCGCGCCTGCTGGATCAGCTGGTGACCGGCATAGCCGTAGGTGACGCCGATGACTTTATTATGCTGTTTGCTCAGCGCTTCCAGCTCTTTTGCTTCGGCAGTGGTGAAGCACAGCGGCTTTTCACAGACCACGTGCAGGCCGGCTTCCAGCGCCGCTTTGCAGATGGCGAAGTGGGTGTTGTTTGGCGTGGCGATGGAGACCGCCTCAATGCCGTCCGCCCGCTCTGCTTCCTGCTGAAACAGGGTCTGGTAGTCCGGGTAGCAGCGGTCGCCGTCCACGCCGAGGCTTTCGCCGAAGGCGCGGCCACGGGCCGCATCGATATCGAACGCTCCGGCAACGAGGGTAAAGGTGCTGTCGCGCAGCGCCGCGGAACGGTGAATATAGCCGATCTGGCTGGTGCCGCCGCCGCCTACCATGCCCCAGCGCAGGGAGCGATCGAGAGGTTTGATGCCGTTAATCATGATGTGTTCCTTAAATTAAAATCCAACAGAGTTCAGGTAGCGCAGGCTCTCGGTCACGTCGTGCAGGCTGCCATCGGCATTGCGCGGGTCGCGTTCCTGTTCGATGGTGATCCAGCCCTGGTAGTTGCGTTCTGCCAGAAAGGTGCGCACCGCCGGATAGTCGATCGCGCCTTTGCCGATCGGGCACATCACCCCTTCGGCGCAGGCGGTAAAGAAGTCGATGCCGCGGGCAATTACGTCACGGAACACGGCATCGTTAACGTCTTTAAAGTGCAGATAGTCGATGCGGTCAAAGTAGTGTGCCAGCGCCGGGATCGGATCCATGCCGGCGTAATACAGGTGGCCGGTATCAAGGCACAGGCCCGCCACGCTGTGCGGGATATCCTGCACCAGCTTTTCCAGTTCGTCGGCAAACTCAATGCTGCCACCGGCGTGCGGGTGGATCACCGGGCGCACGCCGTACTCTTTGGCAATACGGCTGATTTCGGTGATATGGCCGATCATGCGCTGCCAGTCGGCGTCCGACAGGCGTTCGGCTTTATCATACTGCCCGGCCAGACGGGCGCGATCGGCATCGCCGAAGTCGATAATCACCAGGTACGGTGCCGGAATATTCGCACCGTGGGCTGGCGTGGCGGTCGGCACTTTTGCCAGGTTGCGGCACAGGTTGTGCGTCAGCTCAACCATCGCCGGGAAGTTGGACTCGCTGACCAGGTCATCAAAGATGGTACCGGCGACAATCGTCAGGCCGTACTGGTTCAGCTTTTCGGTCAGCAGCGCCGGGTCGGTGGGCAGATAGGTCCACGGCCCCAGCTCAATGCTTTTATAACCGGCCTGGGCGGCCTCTTTCAGCACCTTCTCATACGGCGGCAGGTGCGGGTTTTTTGGGTCATCCACGCCCCAGCTGCAGGGTGCGTTAGCAATATGAATGGTCATGTTGGCGTCCTCAAAAATCAGTGGGTTGCAGTTTTGCGTTGTTGTTGGGTGGTGTCGAAGAGTTCCAGAATCAGCGCTTCCATTTTTTCCAGCGAGACGCCCCTGGTTTCCGGCAGCAGCGCCTTAACGAACCACCAGGAGGCCAGTGAACACACCGCGAACAGCAGCAGCGGGAAGGCACCGTTAAAGGTCTCGTTGAGATACTGGCTCTGGTTCATCATCGGGAACGACTGGCTGACAAAGAAGTTACCGGCCCACATGGCACAGATGGAGAAGCCCATCCCGGCACCGCGCAGGCGGGTAGGGAAGATCTCGCCAATCACCGTCCATACCACCTGGCCCCAGGTACCGCCGAACAGGAACATAAAGCCGAACAGGCCGATCACCGACACCCAGCCGGTCATGCCGCTGTAGAAGGTCCAGAAGGTGATCAGCAGACATACGGCAGAACCCAGCGAACCGATCAGCAGCAGAGATTTACGCCCCATCCTGTCGATCAGCATCATGCCGGCCATCACGCCTGCAAACTGCAGTACCGCCAGCCAGATGGTCATATACATTGCTTCCTGCATATTGTGGGTGACGTTCATCAGCAGGGTCGGGCCGAAGTACTGAATGACGTTAATGCCGGTCAGCTGGTTGAAGATCGCCAGGCCGATACCAATCACCAGGAAAATCGACGTCTTACGGGTAAAGCGGGCGCGTTCGCTGGTCACCTGCTGCGAGGCTTTCTGCTGCAGCGAGTCCTGAATCTCGCCGATCAGGCGTCTGGCGTGCTCGGCAGATGAAATGCGGGTCAGGGTTTTCAGCGCCTGCTCGTTGCGGCCGACCATCACGTTCCAGCGCGGCGACTCGGGGATAAACCCAACGAACAGGAAGAACAGCACGCAGGGTACAAAGGCGGCGCCCAGCATCCAGCGCCAGCCGTAGGCATTCAGCCACTCGGGGTCGGCATTTTTGGCAATCAGGTAGTTAGTCAGCAGTACCAGCACCTGGCCACCGACGCAGCACACCATGTGCATGGTCATCGCCCGGCCACGGTAGTCTTTCGGTGCCACTTCGGCGATATAAATCGGCGAGATCACCGAGGCAAGGCCGATGCCCAGCCCGCCAATCATGCGGAATACCACAAAGGTGGTGAAGTCCGGTGCCAGCGCGGTGCCGGCAACGGAGACCACAAACAGAATGGCGGTGATAATCAGCATCGACTTGCGGCCGTAGCGGTCAGCCAGCTTGCCGGCGACCAGGCAGCCAATCACGCAGCCAATGATCACGTTAGATACCGCCCAGCCGGTTTCGGCGGCGGAGAGCCGGTAGTGGTGGGCGATAGGTTCAATGGCGCCGGAAATGACCGAAGAGTCATAGCCGAACAACAGCCCGCCGAGAGCGGCAACCGCGCAGATGGCCATCACATAGGCCATATTATGTTTCGGTGGTGTTAAGGGCACAGGGTACATCCTTCAGTTATTATTTGAAGGAAGTATCAAACAAAAATTCTATTATCATCAATGATGGAATGTTTGTTTTTTGATGGCGATCGCACTAATTATGATAGAAAATTATGATGATATTCTATCATTCCCGTGTTTTCAGCCGCTTATCCGACGGAGTGACCCCCACCGATGCGGGGAAGTGGTCCGACCGCGCGGTTTAGAAATTTTCCTTTGTTATCAATTCAAAGCTGCTGTGTGATGAGCTAAAGCCACGCTGGTTCTCCTCCACCGCTTCACGCATTGCCTGCACCACCGCCGCTGCCAACTCCTCCAGCCGGTTTGAGATGATAATATCGAGCGTGCCATCAATCAGCGCCAGCTGTTCATCCTTCAGCGGGCCGTGACAGATCAGGGTAATCTCCTGCTTTCTGCCGCTGTCACGCAGTGCCGCCACCACCCCTTCCACGCCGCCGCAGGGGGCGTAGATCACCGACAGATCCGCATGGTCACAGATCAGCGTCTGGGTTATCTGATATGCGCGGTCGTAATTTTCGAAGCTGTTGACCGGCTCCAGCACGATATGGCCGGTGGCGTGCTCACGCAGATAGGAGCGGAAGCTGATTTCGCAGGTTTCCTGGCACAGGAAGCGGTTATCGCCGATGATCACCCCCACTTTCCCCGGTTTACCGCTCAGACGCTGTACCGCCCAGGCGGCGGTTCGGCCCGCCTTGCGGTTATCCAGCCCGACGTAGCCGGCATGGCCGCAGGGGGACAAATCGGACAGAATAGTGAACACCTTCACCCCTTTCTGTGCCGCCTTCTCCACCGCGTGGCGGATGCGGGCATTATCCAGCGCGATCAGGCCCAGCACGTTAATGCGCTGGCTCATCTGCTCAATGTCTGCGGCCGCTGCTTCAATATCGTGGATATCGTGAAAGACAAACTCAATCGCCGTACCCGGCTGCAGCCACGGCGCGGCTTCCCGCTCCAGCGCACGGGCCAGGCTGTCGTAAAACGAATGGTCGCGGGAGAGCAGAAGAATACCGATGCGCAGCGGCCCGCCGTTGAGGCTGACGGCCGCGACTTCACTGAGGAAATCGCGATCGAAGCGATAGCCCAGCCGCACCGCCGCCTGTACCACCCGTTGTTCAGTATCCGGGCGCACCGGCGCACGGCGGTTCAGCACCCGGTCAACGGTGGCAACGCCGACCCCGGCTTCGCGGGCAATATCGGTCAGGGTAGTTTTTTTCATCACAGAATTCTCAACAAGCGGGACTGAGAGAAAACTATCATGTTACGGCGTATGGCGGGATGCCGGCTGCATCAGGATATGACGCAGGTCAGATTATTTTTTTTATTTATGCAGGAAGGAAGGTGAAATGTTTCATTTTGGATAACAGAGATGTCAGATCGTTGAAATCTGTTCGAGACGCAGTAAGGCTTCATCCCATGGCAGTCGCCTGCCCGCATCTTTCATTCGTCGGTAAGCCGTTCTGGCCTGTGCAGGTGAGATGGTCCCCAGCAGGACAAGTTGCTCTACCACCCAGAGGGATCCCATGACGGTCAGCTTTTCACTCTCGGCAGCTTTCCTCAGCGCCCTGTCGCCGGTCAGCAGAGGGCACTTTTCCTGCTTTGCCAGTGCCAGGGCAAAGCAATCATGACGGCCTGGGCCTGTAACCCGCTGAGTTAGCTGCCAGGCAAACTCCATCGTTGCCGGGAGCAACTCCTGTAGTTTAAGGCCTTTCGCCAGCAGTGTAGGGTGGAATGCCTCAAGCTCTTCGTAAAACAGGATATCCGGCGTCATGATCTGCCAGGGAAGGGTGAAGAAGGCGTCCAGCAACCCCCTTCCTCCAGATCAATAATGATATTGGCGTCACTGATTAATAGTCTCATGGGGGGGCTCCAGCTTGCGTGCCTGATGGAATGAACTTAATGACAGACCCAGTAATTCGGCAGCTTTAGCTTCCCCAATAATGTCTTCGCCCAGTGCGCGGTAAACCAGTTGCTGAAACAGGAAGGTATTCTCCTGTGGGTACGGGGTGCCGGGTTCTGTGCTGCGCCAACCCTGGCGGGCAAAATGGATGACTAATTTTTTATGCAGGGCAGGGCTGATAATACCCAGACTCAGCAGTCGATACAGGCAGGCGGCCATGCTGATGCCGTATTCCTGCTTGAGCAGATAAAGTTCACGAAATTCAATCTGGTGGCGATACTGGCCTGTCTGCTGTCGAACGCAGCAGGCTGGCAATAAAAAGGCAGCAGCGAAACGATTACAGGCTTTTTCTTCATCCATATCTGCAGACAAACGCCCCTGCAACAGCAGATGTCCGAGTTCATGTGCCAGCGTGAAGCGTTGACGATCGCCCGGCCAGTTTGAAGAAACGATAATAGCGGGTTTGCCGGCAACGTCTGCCTGCAAACCGTCGAAGCGGGTTTGTTTACCGATATCGGTAACAATCACTAAAATACCGCGTGTTTCCAGCAGATCGATCAGATCTGCAATTGGTGCTGAACCCAACTGCCAGCTGTCGCGAAGTTGCCCGGCGAGTGTCTCAATATCATCCCAGTCATTGATATATTGCAGCTCGTATCGCGGGGGGACAAACTGGGTTACCGGAAACGTTGGCCACAGGTTAGCCAGTTCAAGCCAGCGTTCGGCCTGGTCGATAACATCGGCCTCAATGCGTTTTAGCAGCGCAACGGGTGTTGCTACCCGTTTGCGATATTCAATCCCTTTAAGTTCAACCTGATAAGGGCGGAAAAAATATTCGCTACGCACATTTAATGCTTTTGCAAGCTTAAGCAGAACGCCGGAAGAGGGCATATTCTGATTGTGCTCATACTTTTTGATCATGTTGGCGCTGACCCCTGCGGCTTCACCCAACGCCTGCATCGACAGACCTGCAGCTGAGCGTGCGCGTAGCAAGCGTTCTCCAATCATGATGCCTCTCAGGTTTATAAAAAATTTAAATGTTAACTTATTATAAACCCTCGGGGGGCAGTGTCGATGGGTAAACTGTCCATTTAGCCGGTACAACATTTACCTGAACTGAAGAAAAAAGCTGCGTTCACCGGCGGGGCTTTATGCTATCTTCACAAAACATACCGTACGGTATCTTTTATGAGGACATGATGTCGAAACTCCCCCCGACTGACGAAAATGACGATGGCGGCCGATGCTGCCTGCGCGGCTGGTACCGTAAAAAACAGCCGGAGCAGGTGCGGGCGGCGCTGATCCAGTGTGCTGCCGAAATGGCGGCGCAGCAGGGGCTGACCGCCGTGACGGTACAGGCGGTGGCGCAGGCGGCGGGGGTGACCAAGGGCGGCTTCTTCCACCATTTCCCGCATAAGCAGGCGCTGCTGGATGCGGTGTTTGATGCCTTTAAAGCCGAACATGACCGGGAAATCGACCGGCTGATGGCGGCTGATGAGGAGGCCTGGGGCAGCTTTACCCGTGCCTATGTGATGATGTCTTTTCGGGATATTTTGCAGGAAGAAGCCAGTCTGCACGTGCCGCTTTCGCTGTCGATGATGGCGTCTGCGGAGCTTTGTGAACGCTGGTCGAAGTGGCTGGCCGGGCGCCTGCAGCGTCATCAGTCTACCGATAGCGACCCGCAGCATGAGACAGCCAGGCTGGCCGCCGACGGCGCCTGGCTGGTGCACTCCCTTAAACTTCACTCTGCCGTTGGCGCGCCGCTGGCGCTGAGAGAAAGGCTTCTGGCCACTACCCGACGTAGCGGTGAAATATGAAAATGACGTTCAAAGAAGAAGTGGTGCAACAGCTGCTGCAGTGGCTGGAGGGAAATATCCAGACGCCGCTGACCATCGATGACTTTGTCACCAAATCCGGTTACTCCAAGTGGCACCTGCAGCGCATTTTTAAGGAAGTGACCGGGCAGAAGCTGGCCACCTACGCCCGCCAGCGGCGGCTGACCTCCACCGCCTTTATGCTGCGGTTGTTCGATAAACAGATTGATACGGTGGGCAGCGAGCATGGCTTCTCCAGCCACAACGTGTTCCATAAAACCTTTAAGCGCCACTTTAACGTTACCCCTGCGCAGTACCGCGATGCCGTGGACTGGTCGTGCGCCGGGCTGTGTCCGCCGGTGAACCTGACCGCGCAGGCGGTGCCCAGCGGGCAGCTGGTCGAGCTGGAGGCGCTGTCGCTCAGCGGCCAGCTCAACCACTTCCCCTTTACGCTGCACACCATCGATGACTTTTGCTGGCAGAAGCGCCAGCAGTTCTGGCAGCCGCGGCTGGCCGCGCTGGCCGCGCCGCCGGAGGATCTGTATGGGCTGATTAACGTGGTGCGCGGTAAGGCGGGGGAGGAGCATTCAACGCTACAGTATCTGACGTGCCTGACGGCCACCGCCGTGTCGGCGGAGGTGGCGCAGATAGACGTCACCCTTGAGCGCCAGACCTATCTGCAGTTCAGCTACTGCGGCGAATCACAGCACTATGCGGAATTTATCGGGTTGATTTATGAGCATGCGCTACCGCTGGCCCGCGCGGTGCGCCGCGACGGCCACGATATTGAGCGCATCAACCAACGCTGGTTTGAACAGCATCAGGGGCGGCAGCTGAAGATCGATTATTTCGTTCCGGTGATGATCTGAACCTGCGGTCACTGACGCCGGGCCGCCGGAGCGACTTACCGCTGTCAGCCGGGCTGGCGGGCAATGATTTCCAGTACCCGCTGCCGGGCAGAGGCAAGATGCCGCACCGTCTCTTCACGGGCAAGCTGCGCATCCCCTTGGCGGTAAGCCGCCAGAATGGCGGCATGCTGTTGCTGAAACACCGGCGTATCGGCCAGCAGCCGGTGTTGCAGCTGTTCGTAGCGCTCAATCTGGGCACATAATTCGGCAATAATTTTCAGCAGCCTGCCGTTATTGCAGCCCTGGTAGAGAATGTGGTGAAACTCGCGGTTCAGCTCGCCCTGTTTTTGCGGCGTCTGCGCCGTTTCCAGCAGCTGATGTACCAGCCCGGCGCGTGCCAGCGTTTCGTCATTGCGGTTCATCACACTGAGCGCGATCGCTTCCCCTTCTGCCAGCGCACGCAGCTGATAGATTTCATTGACGTCACGGGCGGTCAGCCTGCTGACGGCGGCACCACGGTTACGCTGGCTTTCGACCAGACCTTCCCTCTCCAGCTGCTGGATAGCCTCACGCATCGGAATACGGCTGACTGAAAACTGGCTGGCCAGTTCACGCTCGATCAGGCGTGTACCCTCGGCAAGTTCACCCCGGTTAATCATTTCGCGCAGTGAAGCGGCAATCACTTCCGCCGTTGAGTCTGGCTTATTCAGCATCACAGGTTCTCTGAAAAACATTTGGAATAATGGTATACCATATGCTTTACTTTCTCAATCCGTCGCCACAGCAAAGCGCATTTTTCTCAGCTTATTTCGGAGCAGGCATCATGGCACAGCGTGAACATCACTATCGGGTTGCGGTTGAATGGACAGGCAACAAAGGGCAGGGAACGGCTTCCTACAAGGCTTACAGCCGGGATTTTGTGCTTAACGCGGGCGCGAAACCACCGATTGCTGGTTCGTCCGATCCGGCGTTCTTAGGGGATCCGCTGCGCTGGAATCCGGAAGATCTGCTGGTCGCTGCCGCCTCCGCCTGCCATAAATTATGGTATCTGCACCTGTGTGCGGAAGCCGGGATTCGTGTGCAGGCCTACCGCGACGACGCAGAGGGAACCATGGTGGAAGGCAAAACCGGCCGCTTTACGCAGGTGGTGTTGCGGCCGCAGGTGACCATTGCCGCAGGCAATGACCTGGAACAGGCCCGGCAGTTGCATCATCAGGCGCATGCGCTTTGCTATATTGCTAATTCGCTGAACTTCCCGGTGCTGTGTGAGCCAACGATCGTTTGCTAGCGGTAGTCTTCAGGTATCGGGCAGGTAGCCGCGGAATGTACGCGCGGAGCAGGGCAGGACGGTGTGAGTGGTGGGGGGCAGCAGGTACAGAAAAACGGGCATGCCCGTCCCCTGTCTGGCAGGGTTCGGGCATTGCCGGATGCTTATTTAACCAGTTCGGCGGTCATATGCACGGTGTTATTGCCGCTGGCTTCGATGATTTTGTAAGACGCGCCGGCCTGCTGTGCCTGAGCGGCGATTTGGGCTTCTGCGCTCTCAATGGTTGAACCGGTAGCGACCACGGTCTGGGCGAATGCGCCGAAAGAGGCCAGAGAAAGTACGGTAACAGCAGCAATAGTTTTGATAGATTTCATAGGGTCATTCCTTCAGTAAGTTTGTTTGGGAGAAGGCTGTTTGCCTTCGTTGAAAACAATAATAGGCGCATTGAAGCGATTCTGATAGCGGAGTGATTTGCTCAAATCATTCAAATAATTTGTTCAATATCTGACGTTGATTTACGTTCAGGCCTGTTGGCTGAAGAATGCTGACATCCGGGCCGTTTACCGGGCTGAAAAGGGTGGCGGGCAGCATTAAAATAACAATGATAATCATTCAACATGATGCTACGCTCATTCGCCCATCCGTTGCCTGTCGCCTGAGAAAAGTTATCGTGTCAGCGTTTGAACAGTATTACGTTGAAGTCCTGCGCTTTCTGACGCGTAAACTGCGTGACCACGACAGTGCTCAGGATCTGACGCAGGAGACCTTCAGCCGCGCGTTAACGCTGCCCCCCGGCGGGGACGTCGCCTCGCCCCGCGGCCTGCTCTATCAGATTGCGCGCAATCTGCTGATTGACCGCTACCGCAGCAGTAAACGACAATCCCATGAAAATCTTGAGGATATCGATGAGTCCTCTATTGTCGCTCCCGGGAGCTGGCAGCCAGAGGCGCAGGCGGAGAGCAGCCAGCACGCTGCCCGACTGGTGGCAATCATCGAGGCGCTGCCGCCGCGCTGTCGTCAGGCGTTTGTATTGCACCGCATTGACGGGCTGTCGCAGAGCGAGGTCGCAAAGCAGATGGGGATTTCCACCAATATGGTAGAGAAACATATTATTCGGGCGATGGTGGCCTGCCGGGAAGGCAGCGCCAGCGGGCAGGACAGCAAAGGATAATGCGATGAAAACCCCGGATGCCTTACGGCCCGAACAGGCTGACAGCGCGGAAACCTGGCTGCTGCGACAGCAGGCCGGTTTCCGCGCCGGACAGCAACAGCAGTTTAACCACTGGCTGACCCAGGGCGACAATGCCGCCGCGTTTGCCCGTACCACGGCGCTGTGGCAACAGCTTGGTGAACTGCCCGAAAGTGAGAAACTGCGCCTGCGTCAGCAGGTGCGGCGTGAGCTGGCCGCTCCTGCCCGGCGGCCGCGCCGCCTGCTGTGGCCCGCGCTGGCGGTACTGCTGCTGGCGGTGCTGATCTGGCCGCTGTGGCGGCAGCTGGCGCCGGCAGAGTTTGAGCAGGTTTACGCTACGCAGCGCGGCGAGCAACGCCTGATCGCCCTGCCGGACGGCAGCACACTGAATCTGGATGCGGAAACCCGGTTGCGGGTGGCGTACTGGCCGCAGCATCGCGAGATCTGGCTGGAGCAGGGACAGGCTTTTTTCCAGGTGGCCCATCAGGCGCAGCGCCCGCTGACGGTGCGCAGCGGTACGTTGCGCGTCACGGTTCTCGGCACTGAATTCAGCGTGCGCTACATTCCGCACTCGATGAGCGGAGAGGGCGTCAGCGTGGCGGTGCGTTCCGGTGCGGTGCGCGTCGGGCCGCAGGCGGGCTGGCGCTACGGCTGGTGGCGGCTGGTGAACAGGCTGGGGATTGCCCGCACCGATGCGCATCTGCGCGTGCTGCGCGCCGGTCAGCAGAGCCAGAGTGACGGCAGCGGCCTGCTGACGGGGCAGAGTGCAATCGCCCCGCAGGCGGTGGCCTCGTGGCAGCAGGCGCGGGTCAGTTTCGACAACACCCCGCTGCCGCTGGCGCTGGCCGAGTTCGCCCGTTACGGCAGCGTGCACTATCAGGCCGATCCCCGGGTGGCGGAACTGCGCATCACCGGCAGCTTCGCGCTGGGGCGGCTGGACAGTTTTGCCCGGGCGCTGCCTGCCGTGCTGCCGGTCACGCTGAAAAAGCAGGGTGACACTACGCTCATCGTGCCGCGCAGCACGGCGGAAAAAAAATCGTAAAAAAAACGTCATCCTGACGTCAGGGTTTTGTCCGTCACAGCGTCTTCAAAGGTAATGATTCTTATTACATACCTTTGGGAACCGATACATGACCCTGTTTTCTTTAACTTCACCTGTGGAAAAAACCTTTAGATTCAGCCTGCTGGCCCTGGCTGTCACTCTGGGTTCCCAGCCGGTGCTGGCGGTAGCTGCCGCCCCTGTAGCCGTGTCGCTGCCCGCCCAGCCGCTGGCCCCGGCGCTGAATGCGCTGGCGCAACAGGCCGGCGTTCAGCTGATCGTGGCACCGGCGGCGGTGGCAAATAAGTCAGCCCCGGCGGTCAGCGGCACCATGACGCTGGAGAGTGCACTCGATCGCCTGCTGCTGGGCAGCGGCCTGATCTGGCAGCGGCAAAACGATATGATCACCATCTCGCCCGCTGCGGGTGACGCGGGTGACACCCTGACGGTGACCGGCCGTGGCGGGGCGTTGGGTGGCAGCGTGCCGCAGCAGACCAGCAGCGCCACCAAAACCCATACCGCGCTGCTGGAGGTGCCGCAGTCCGTCTCGGTGATCGGCCGCCAGCAGATGGACAGGCAGAACGTGCAGAGCGTGACCGAAGCGCTGCGCTACGTGCCGGGGGTGAAGACTGAAACCTACGGCGTTGACCCGAAAGGCTATGACTGGATCTACATCCGCGGCTTCAACGCCCTGACCACCAACGACTATCGCGACGGCCTGCGCCAGCTCAACAACAGCTACAGCTATTTCCGCACCGAGCCTTACGCGCTGGAGCGCATCGACGTGGTGCGTGGCCCGTCATCGACGCTGTTTGGCCTCGGTGATGCCGGTGGAATCATCAACCGCGTCAGCAAACTGCCCACCGCACAGGGCGTACATGAGGTGGAGGCCCAGCTTGGCAATTTCGACCGCCGACAGCTGCAGTTCGACTTCAGCGATAAAATCAACGGTGACAGCCGCTATCTCTACCGCCTGGTCGGCGTGGCGCGGGACAGCAACACCCAGTTCCAGTATGCCAACGGCCCGAAAGTGAAAGACGATCGCCTCTATCTCGCGCCGTCGTTCAGCTGGCTGCCGAACGAAGACACCAGCCTGACGCTGCGCGCGGACTACCTGCGCGACAGTTCTGGTGGCACTATCTCGGTACTGACGCAGCCGGATGGCAAGGTAACGGATACCCTGCTCGGTGACTACAGCTACAACCACTTCCGTAACGAACAGTTCACCGCCGGTTACGAGTTCAGCCACCAGCTGACAGAAACAGTCCAGCTGCGGCAGAATCTGCGCGTCGGGCAGACCGATACCATCCTTAACAACCTGCTGCCGGGCGCCATCGACTTCACCAGCGGCCAGCAGTCGCGCAACGCCATCCGTTTTGATGAGCATATGCAGACGCTGAATCTCGACAACCAGCTGCAGGCCGACTTCAATACAGGCGCGTTCAGCCACACCCTGCTGGGGGGCGTCGACTACAGCTGGCTGGACGGTAACGCCAAACGGTTCAGCGCGGCGGCACCGGTGCTGAACGTCTGGCAGCCGCAGTACGGCATGGCGATTGCCGATCCGACCAACGCGGTGAACAATAACGATCAGACCACCTCTCAGCTCGGCGTCTACCTGCAGGATCAGATCCACCTGACCCCGTCATGGCTGCTGACCCTCGGTGGCCGCCATGACGATATCAGCATGCGCACGCAGAACAACCTGACCGGCAACACCAGCTGGCTGGATAAAGATGCCTGGACCGGGCGTGCCGGGCTGACCTGGCTGGCGGGCAACGGGCTGGCACCGTACATCAGCTATGCTGAATCCTTTACGCCAAACAGCGGTACCAACCGCGACAACCAGACCTTCACGCCGAGCAAGGCCCACCAGTATGAGGCGGGGATCAAGTACCAGCCGGATGCCGACCTGCTGATGACGCTGGCGGCGTTTGAAATCACCAAAACCAACGTGCTGACCAACGAACTGGTCAACGGCGTGGCCACTGGTTATCAGGTGGCGTCCGGCGAAGTGCGTTCACGCGGCGTGGAGTGGGAACTGCAGGCGCAGCTGAGCGAGAATCTGCACGCGCTGGCCTCTTACAGCTTCACCGATGCGGAGATCGCCCGCAGCAATGATGGCGTCCAGGGTAACAAGCAGGCCAACGTACCGAAACACATGGCCTCGGCCTGGCTAAGCTACGACTTCACCCGCGGCGTTCTGGATGGCCTGACGCTGAACGGCGGTACGCGCTACGTTGGCAGCATGTACGGCGACAACGCTAACACCATTCCGGTGAAAAACTTTGCGCTGGTCGATGCCGGTGCTTCTTACAGGGTGAATCACCATCTGACCTTTGGCGTTAACGTACAGAACCTGCTGGACCATCATTACGTCGGTACCTGTGACGACGCCACCAGCTGTTACCCGGGCCAGGAGCGCACGCTGATCGGTTCGGTTAAATACAACTTCTGATGCAGCAGGGGTCATGGCGGCGGCGGGACTGCCTGCAGGCGCTGCTGCTGGCACCGCTGGCGTTCAGCCACGCGGTGCGCGGGCAGCCGCTGGCGGCAGAGCGGATTGTGGCGATCAACTGGGTGGCGGCGGAGCTGCTGCTGGCGCTGGGAATTACGCCGCTGGCGCTGTCGGACAGCGGCTACTTTCGCCGGCGCATTCCGCAGCCGCCGCTGCCTGCGGCGGTGGCGGATATCGGGCCGTACTGGGAACCCAACCTTGAGTATCTGGCACAGCTGCGGCCCTCGCTGATCCTCAGCGATGCGCTGGCACCGGCGATGATGGCGGCGATGCAGCGTATCGCCCCGCTGGAGGTGGTCACGGTATATCCGGCGGCGGACGATGCCTGGCAGTCGCTGTGCCGCTATCTGCTTGCTCTTGGTGAGCGGGTTAACCGGCTGGCCGTGGCACAGCAGCTGATCGCCCACGGCGAACGGCGGCTGGCGGACTACCGGCAGCAGCTGGCACAGCGGCCGCGCCCGGCGGTGTGCGTGGCGGTACTCAATCAGGACGGTAAACACGCCACGGTGTACGGGCAGCACAGCCTGGTGCAGGCGGTGCTTGACCGGCTGGGGCTGGTTAACGCCTGGCAGCAGCCGGTCAGCAGCATGGGGCTGGCCAACGTCGGTCTCGACCGGCTGGCCTCGCTGACGGACGCCCGGCTGTTTTACGTTGAGCTGCCGACCACCACCGACCGGCTGCGCAAAGTACGCCAGTCCGGCGCGCTGTGGCAGCATCTGCCGCTGGTACAGCAGGGCAACGTCGTCGCGCTGCCGCCCTTTTTCCCGTTTGGCGGGGTGCATACCGCCCTGCGTCTTGCCGACAGCCTGGCGCTGCGGCTGCTGAGTGAGCCCTGATGTTGCGCATGACCCCGCTGAAACTGTTTTTACTGCTGCTGCTGGCCGCGCTGGCGCTGACCGTACAGCAGCTGCGGCCGCTGCTGCAAGACCATCACAGCGGTCACCTGCTGCTGATCTACAGCTTTTTGCCACGGCTGGCCGTCAGCCTGCTGGCCGGCGGGGCGCTGGCGCTGGCGGGGCTGCTGTTTCAGCAGGTGCTGCACAATCCGCTGGCGGAACCGGCCACCCTCGGCGTGGCTGCCGGGGCCAACCTTGCCGTCGCGCTGGTGCTGGTACTGGCCCCCGGCCTGCTGGCGTTCGGGCTGGCACCGGTGGCGCTGACGGGCGCGGGCGTGACCACGCTGCTGCTGTTGCTGGTGGCGCGCCAGCGGCTGGCTACGCTGCAGGTGATCCTCGCCGGCATGGTACTGAGCCTGTACGCCGGGGCGCTCTCCACGCTGCTGGTGCTGTTCAACCACGACTACCTCAGCGATCTGTTCAGCTGGCAGGCCGGCTCGCTCAGCCAGAACGGCTGGGAGAGCGTGCGCATGTTAACGCTGCCGCTGCTGCTGTGCGGCGGGCTGAGTCTGCTGCTGGCGCGGCCGCTGGCATTAATCGGCCTGTCGGAGCAGAGCGCCGCCAGTCTTGGTGCCTCGCCGGTGCGCGTCAGGCTGCTTGCGCTGCTGATCGCCGTGGTGCTCAGCGCACTGGTCACCAGTCAGTTGGGTATTATCAGCTTTATTGGCCTGGCGGCCCCGGCGCTGGTGCGGCTGCTCGGGGTACGGCATTTCAGCCGTCAGCTGCTGTGGGTGCCGGGGTTTGGCGCGCTGCTGCTGTGGCTTATCGATCGGCTGGCGCAGACGCTCTCACCCGCCGCCGGAGACGTGCCGACCGGCGCGGTCACCGCGCTGTTCAGCGCACCGCTGATCCTGCTGCTGCTGTCGCGCCAGCGCATTATCCGTCTGCCGCAGGCGGCGGAGACGGTGCCCGCCTGCGGGGCGTCGCTTAGCGCCGGGCGCGTTATTCTGTTAGCTGGCCTGCTGCTGCTGGCGGTCGGGCTGTCGCTGGGCTGTAACCGGCAGATAGCGGACGGCCTGCTGCTGGCGTGGCGCTGGCCACGGATGGTCGGGTCACTGGCCGCCGGTGCCATGCTGGCGGTGGCCGGGGTGCTGGTACAACGGCTGACGCGCAACCCGCTGGCCAGCCCGGAGCTGCTCGGCATCAGCAGCGGAGCCTCACTGGCGGTGCTGCTGCTGTTTATGCTGGTCAGCCAGCCGCTGCCGCTGCTGTTTCCGGCGGCGGCGGCTGGCAGTCTGCTGGTTACGGCAACCATTCTGTGGCTTGGCGGGCGTAACGGGTTTCAGCCGCAGCGGCTGGTGCTGACCGGGCTGTGCATCACCAGCATCAGCGGGGCGTTAACCAGCCTGCTGATGCTGAGCGGCGACCCGCGCGCGCTGCAGCTGCTCAGCTGGAGTACCGGTTCTACCGCCGGTATCAGCGCGGCGGCGGCGGTGACGGGGCTGGTGCAGGCGCTGCTGCTGATCCCGCTGGCGCTGCTGTTGCGCCGCGTGCTGCAGCTGCTGGGACTGGGCGCGGCAACGGCCCGCACGCTGGGCGTGAATCTCAGGCAGGGTACGTTACTGATTCTGCTGCTGGCGGCCGCGCTGACGGCGGCCGGCACCCTGCTGGTCGGACCGATCAGTTTTGTCGGCCTGATGGCACCGCAGCTGGCGCGCTACAGCGGCGCGCGCAGCGTGGCGGCGCAGACCGGGCTGGCGGCGCTGCTGGGGGCCACGCTGATGGTGCTGGCCGACTGGCTGGGACGCAATATCGCCTGGCCGTGGCCGGTGTCCACCGGTATCGTCTGCGCGCTGCTGGGGGCACCGTGGTTTTTATGGCTGCTGCGGCGCGTACAGGCTTAGCGTTACGCCACGCAAGTTGCTCCGCTGCTGCATCTGATGTTGCTGGTGCTGGTGCTGCTGCTGGCGCTGCCGATATTGCAGCTGTCGCGCAGCAGCAGGTTTACTGGCGCAGCGCCGCCATAAAATGCGCTTTCACGTGCTCGGCCTCAACGGTGAGGCACAGCGACTGCGGGCGGCAGCCGGCAAACGGGTCGTCCCGCGTTGCCGGGCTGTTAAGCTGGCGCAGCGTCTGCCCGCGGTTAATGCGGTCGGTGACTACCCGTACCGGTGACGTGGTGACGCCAAACCATTCCGGGTGGTTCAGGTAAGCGATGGTCAGGGTATCGTGCAGCGCCATGCCTTCGACACCGTGCTGTTTGCTGTAAGCAAGGTAGCCCTGAGAGATGGTGCTCAGCACCGGATGGTTCAGGCTGCGAATATCGTCACCGCTGACGGTGACCTCCAGCGTCACGTCCAGCGGCAGCATCACTACCGGAATAGCCGAGCTCAGCACCTGGTCGGCGGCGTGCGGGTCTTTCCAGATATTAAACTCGGCAAAGGGCGTGACGTTGCCGCTGTGGCCGTGGCTGCCAAAGGCGCCGCCCATCACCACCAGCCGTTTAATCTGCGGGATAATATCCGGTGCCTGATTGATCGCCACGGCGATATTGGTCAGCGGGCCGATCGCCACAATAGTCAGCGCATCCGGATTATCGCGCACGCTCTGGATAATAAAGTCGATGGCGTTTTCTGCCGCGCCGCTCCACGGGTTATCAAACACCCCGCCCAGCCCGTCTGCGCCGTGTACGTCCCAGGCTGACGGGGTCGGCAGGTGGGCCAGCGGCCGCGAACTGCCGCGGTACACCGGCACATCGAGGCCGATTTTATGGCTGAACAGGCGGGCGTTACGCACCGCCTGCTCTACGGCGACGTTACCAAATACGCAGGTGATGCCGAGGATGTCACAGCTTTTCGCGGCATAAGCGAGGGCAAAGGCATCGTCGACGCCGATGTCGGTATCAAAAATAATCTTTTCCATCAGACACTCCTTATCCTGAAACGGGTAGATCGTGCGGGCGTACGCCCGCATTACGCGGCGACAGAGCAGGCTGGCCGCAGAGGTAAATAAACCGGGTTGCAGCTCAGCCGCCAGCCCCGACGCGTCTGCCTGCAGGCCAGCTCAGCTGCCAGCACTGGCCCGCCTGCCAGCTCAGCCGACGGGGCCGGCTAGCCGGTCAGCAGCGTTTGCAGCGCCTGCATATCGCGCTTCACCCACTCCAGCTCCTGCGCGTAGCGTTCATCTGACAGTAACGGCTGGCGGAAGACGGTGATCAGCACCTGTGAACCCTGTTCGTTGGCGACGATGCGCATCGGCACAAAGATCTCTTTGCTGTAACCGCCGTCGATCCAGTGATCCATAATGCAGAACGGGTTGTGATCGGTGAAACGCACCTTAACGGCCCCCTGCGGCCCCTGACCCTTCCAGCTGTTGCCTTCCTGCACCAGCGGCCCCTGGCTGAGTCCGGACGCCCAGCGCGGGAAAAACTCCGGCTTCCAGATGGTTTCGTACAGATCCACCCAGTTACGGTGGATGGCCAGGCTAAGGGTTTGTGAGGACAGCATAAAACCTCCGTTTGGTGATCAGCAGCCGATTTAAGCACCCCGCAGAGGGCAAGAGAAGCCTTTGCCCCACGCATATCTCCCGATCGCGACACAGCTCGCACTTTCGCATGGCGAATTCCCCGTCCGATAACGGCTTGCGTTCAGTCATACGCTCCGCCTGTAACAGTGTGTTGCCGCACGGCTGACCACTTCCGGGCTGCCCGCGTGTGAATAAAAATCAGGAGAACTCTGTGAAGCAAGGGGATTTCGGGCGTCTGCTGCTGCTGGCCGCCATCCGGGGCGCCAGCTTTATGTTTATGCGCGTGGCCACGCCGGTGTTTGGTTCGGTGAATACCGCCTTTTTACGCGTCCTGTTTGGCTGCCTCAGCCCGCTGAAAACGCTGACCGTGACCTTCCTGATCCCGCCGTTTGGCGTGCTGTGGGGCTATCTGTTCCTGGGCGAAACGCTCTCCGGCGGCTTTATCAGCGGCGGGCTGGTGATTATCGTTGCGGTGTGGCTGGTGACCGGCGGGGCAAAACCGGCAGCGCAAATCCGTGAGCTGAACAGCAGGTCCTGAGCCGCCGCTGTCAGTTTCAGGAGGTGGACGTGAAGCGCTTTCTGCCGGATTTCCGTTAGCGATAAAAATCGGCCACCCTGCGCGAGGTGTGCAGTACGCGCAGCACTGCGATCTGCTGCGCTTCAATCGCATAAACCATAATAAAGGAAAAATGGACAACGGTTAACCGGCGGCGGTGTTCACCCGCTACGGTGGCAACACCCATGAGCGGGTTCTCTGCCAGTAAACGGCTCATGGAGATGAATTTATCATCGGTCTGCTGAGCAATCTGAAACCCAGCTTCACGGTTAAGGTAGCGAAAGATCCCTTCCCGGTCAGCCAGCGCCGACGTTGCCCAGCGGACGGTGAAATTCACAGCTCCCCCTTTGCTGCCAGCGTCTTCAACCGATCCATATGGTTATTAGCCTCTTCATCACTGACAAACTGCGTCTCGCCACCATCGTAACGCTCAAAGGCCTCAGCGATCTGCGCTTCCAGCCAGCGCTCATGGCTTTCGGCCTGATATGCCTGCTCTTCGGCAGCCAGCTGTTCCGCGCGCTGGCGCATCAGCTCAGTCAGGCTGATATTCAGCCGTTCTGCAGCCTGCATAGCCAGGCGTTTGGTGGCTTCATCAATCCGGAAATGGATAGTCGGCATCGGGGCGATCCTTTGTGGTGTCATTTGTGTTGTCATTATGTCTCCTTTTTCCGCCACCGGCAGCGTAAATTTCAATCGTTCTCTCAGCGTTTTTATACTTTTTTTACGCCCCGCACCTGCATTTTTACATCAACTTTGCACGCCGCTCGCAACAATAGCTGCAACGTAAAACGCCTGTGGAGGTGTGTTGTGAGCGCTGCTGTAATTACCGGCATGGTGCTGGTGTCTGGGCTGTTGGCGTACCTGGTGTACGCACTGATCAATGCGGAGGCATTCTGATGGCCGCTTCTGCCTCTTTACTGCTGGCCAGCTATCTGGTCCTGCTGCTGCTGCTGGCCCGCCCGTTAGGGAAAGGGCTGGCACGGCTGATTGACGACCGGCCGCTGGCCGGTCTGGCGGGCGTTGAGCGCATGCTGTGGCGGGTCAGCGGCGTGGGCCCTGACGGTATGCACTGGACCCGCTATCTGCTGGCGATCCTGCTGTTTAACGCCGGCGGGCTGCTGCTGCTGTTTGTGCTACTGATGAATCAGGCCAGCCTGCCGCTGAATCCGCAGCAGCTGCCGGACCTCCGCTGGGACCTGGCGCTTAACACCGCGGTCAGCTTTGTCACCAACACCAACTGGCAGGCCTACGCCGGGGAAAGCACCCTGAGCTACTTCAGCCAGATGGTCGGCTTAACCGTGCAGAACTTCCTCTCTGCCGCCACCGGTATCGCCGTGGCCTTTGCGCTGATCCGCGGTTTTACCCGGCGCGCGCTGGCCGATCTCGGCAACGCCTGGCGCGATATCACTCGCATCACCCTCTGTGTGCTGCTGCCGCTGTCGCTGATTATGGCGCTGCTGCTGGTCAGCCAGGGGGTGATTCAGAACCTGCACGGCTATGTCGACCTGACCACCCTGGAAGGGGCGAAGCAGACGCTGCCGATGGGGCCGGTGGCCTCGCAGGAGGCGATCAAAATGCTCGGCACCAACGGCGGCGGCTTCTTTAACGCCAACTCGGCGCACCCCTTCGAGAACCCGACGATCGTCAGCAACCTGATCGAGATGCTGGCGATCCTGCTGATCCCGGCCGCGCTCTGCTTCGCCTTCGGCGACGCGGTGGGCGACCGTCGTCAGGGCCATATGCTGCTGTGGGCGATGTCGCTGATGTTTATCGCGGCGGTGGCGCTGGTGATGTGGGCCGAACTGAACGGCAACCCGCACCTGCTCAGCCTCGGCGCGGACAGCGCCAGCAATATGGAGGGCAAAGAGGCGCGCTTTGGCATCCTTAACTCCAGCCTGTTTGCGGTGATCACCACCGCTGCCTCCTGCGGCGCGGTCAACGCCATGCATGACTCCTTTACCGCGCTGGGCGGCATGGTGCCGCTGTGGCTGATGCAGATCGGTGAGGTGGTGTTTGGCGGCGTCGGGGCCGGGCTGTACGGCATGCTGCTGTTCGTGCTGCTGGCGGTGTTTATCGCCGGGCTGATGATCGGCCGCACGCCGGAGTTTCTCGGCAAAAAAATCACCGTCTGGGAGATGAAGATGACCGCGCTGGCGATCCTCGTCACCCCGTGCCTGGTGCTGCTCGGCACCGCGCTGGCGATGATGACCGACGCCGGGCGCAGCGCGATGCTCAACCCGGGGCCGCACGGCTTCTCCGAAGTGCTGTACGCCGTCTCCTCGGCGGCTAACAACAACGGCAGCGCCTTCGGTGGCCTCAGCGCCAGTACGCCGTTCTGGAACCTGCTGCTGGCGTTCTGCATGCTGGCTGGCCGCTTCGGCATCATTATTCCGGTGCTGGCGATTGCCGGATCGCTGGCGCTGAAAAAAGTCCAGCCCGCCGGCTCCGGCACGCTGCCGACCCACGGCGCGCTGTTTGTCGCGCTGCTGATCGGCACCGTGCTGCTGGTCGGTGCGCTGACCTTTATCCCGGCGCTGGCCTTAGGGCCGGTGGCGGAACATCTGCAGATGCTCAGTCGTTAAGGGCGGAGAAAACCATGAGTCGTAATCAACAGGCACTGTTTGATGCTGCGCTGCTGCGCGTCGCCCTGCTGGACGCGCTGAAAAAGCTCGACCCGCGCACCCAGCTGCGCAACCCGGTGATGTTTGTCGTCTGGCTGGGCAGCGTGCTGACCAGCCTGCTGGCGGCGGCGATGGCCGCAGGTAAAACGCCGGGCGATACCGCCTTCACCGCCGCTATCGCGCTGTGGCTGTGGTTTACCGTGCTGTTTGCCAACTTCGCCGAAGCGCTGGCGGAAGGGCGCAGCAAGGCGCAGGCCAACAGCCTGAAGGGCGTCACCAGGACCAGCATGGCGAAAAAACTGGCCGCGGCGAAGTACGGTGCCGCGCACCAGCCGGTGGCAGCGGACACCCTGCGCAAGGGCGACTGGGTGCTGGTGGAAGCCGGCGACATGATCCCCTGCGATGGTGAGGTGCTGGAGGGGGGCGCCTCGGTGGATGAGAGCGCGATTACCGGCGAATCCGCGCCGGTGATCCGCGAGTCCGGCGGCGACTTCTCCTCGGTGACCGGCGGTACGCGCATCCTCTCCGACTGGCTGGTGGTGCAGTGCAGCGTCAACCCCGGTGAAACCTTCCTTGACCGGATGATTGCCATGGTGGAAGGGGCAACCCGGCGTAAAACGCCGAACGAAATCGCGCTGACCATTCTGCTGGTGGCGCTGACCATCGTGTTCCTGCTGGCGACCGCCACTCTGTGGCCGTTTACCGCCTGGGGCGGCAACGCGGTCAGCGTGACCGTGCTGGTGGCGCTGCTGGTGTGCCTGATCCCCACCACCATCGGCGGCCTGCTGTCGGCGATCGGCGTAGCGGGCATGAGCCGCATGCTGGCGGCCAACGTGATTGCCACCAGCGGCCGCGCGGTGGAGGCGGCGGGGGACGTGGACGTGCTGCTGCTGGATAAAACCGGCACCATCACCCTCGGCAACCGCCAGGCGTCGCAGTTTCTGCCCGCGCCGGGCGTGACCGAAGAGCAGCTGGCCGACGCGGCGCAGCTGGCCTCGCTGGCCGATGAAACCCCGGAAGGGCGCAGCATCGTGGTGCTGGCCAAGCAGAAATTTAACCTGCGCGAACGCGACCTGCTGAGCCTCAACGCCACCTTTATCCCGTTCTCGGCGCAGACGCGGATGAGCGGGGTGAACGTCGGCGAGCGGGCGATCCGTAAAGGGGCGGTCGATGCGGTAAAACGCTATATCGACAGCAACGGCGGCGACTTCCCGGCGGCGGTGAACGGGCTGGTGGAGCAGGTGGCGCGCGGCGGCGGTACGCCGCTGGTGGTCTGTGACGGCGCGCGGGTGATGGGCGTGGTGGCGTTAAAGGATATCGTTAAAGGCGGCATTAAGGAGCGCTTTGCCGAACTGCGCCGCATGGGCATCAAAACGGTGATGGTCACCGGCGATAACCCGCTGACCGCCGCGGCGATTGCCGCCGAAGCCGGCGTCGACGACTTCCTGTCGGAAGCGACGCCGGAAGCCAAGCTGGCGCTGATCCGCCAGTATCAGGCGGAGGGGCGGCTGGTGGCGATGACCGGCGACGGCACCAACGACGCCCCGGCGCTGGCGCAGGCCGACGTGGCGGTGGCGATGAACTCCGGCACCCAGGCGGCGAAAGAGGCGGGCAACATGGTTGACCTCGACTCCAACCCGACCAAGCTGCTGGAGGTGGTGCATATCGGCAAGCAGATGCTGATGACCCGCGGCTCGCTGACCACCTTCAGCATCGCCAACGACGTGGCGAAGTACTTCGCCATTATCCCGGCGGCGTTTGCGGTCACTTATCCGCAGCTGAACAGCCTGAACGTGATGCGGCTGCACTCGCCGGACTCGGCGATCCTGTCGGCGGTGATCTTCAACGCGCTGGTGATCGTGTTTCTGATCCCGCTGGCGCTGAAGGGGGTGAGCTATCGTCCGCTGAGCGCCGCCGCGCTGCTGCGCCGCAACCTCTGGCTGTACGGCGTCGGTGGGCTGCTGGTGCCGTTTATCGGCATCAAATTGATTGACCTGCTGCTGACCGTCAGCGGCCTGGTGTAAGAGGAACCCTTATGAGTCAGTTACGTCCTGCCCTGATTTTACTGCTGCTGCTGACGCTGGTCACCGGCGTGTTCTATCCTCTGTTAACCACCGCGCTGGCGCAGTGGCTGCTGCCGCTGCCGGCCAACGGCTCGCTGATTGAGGTGGCCGGAGAGACGCGCGGCTCGGCGCCGATCGGCCAGAACTTTGTCCGCGCCGACTATTTCCACGGCCGCCCGTCGGCGGCAGGTGACGCACCGTACAATGCGCTGGCCTCCTCCGGCAGCAACCTGGCGGCCAGCAACCCGGCGCTGGACCAGGCCATCGCCGGGCGGGTACAGGCGCTGCGGGCGCAGAACCCGCAGGCGGAAGGCGCGATCCCGGTGGATCTGCTGACCGCCTCCGGCAGCGGGCTGGATCCGCAGATCTCCCCGGCGGCGGCGCACTGGCAGGCTCCACGGGTGGCGGCTGCCCGCCAGCTGCCACTGGAGCAGGTGCAGCAGCTGATTGATGCACATACCGTGACGCCGCGCCCGGCCTTTATCGGCGACCCGGTGGTCAACGTGCTTGAGTTAAATCTGGCGCTGGATAAGCTGACGCACTGACGCACTGACGCACTGACGCACTGACGCACTGACGCACTGACGCACTGACGCGCTGACGAGCAGGCTCAACCAGGCTAACCGTGCAGGAAGGGGTGAGCAGGCGGATCATGGTCGGCTCAGTGGCGCGCTCTGCGCAATCCAGCCGGTGCGGAACGGTATGTTCAGTGCGCTGCCAGCATAGGAAGATCACCCTTTGACAGGGGCTAACAGGATGACGATGAACGATGACATTCAGCGCCCCGATCCGGACGCGCTGCTGCGCCAGACGGCGGAGAGCCGGCGCGGCAAGCTGAAAATTTACTTCGGTGCCTGCGCCGGAGTGGGGAAAACCTGGGCGATGCTGCAGGAGGCACGGCGGCTGCGGGCGCAGGGGCTGGAGGTGCTGGTCGGCGTGGTGGAAACCCACGACCGCCCGGAGACCGCCGCGCTGCTGGCCGGGCTGACCCTGCTGCCGCGCCGCGCGACCGCACATCAGCGGCACGCGGAGTTCGATCTGGACGCGGCGCTGGCGCGCCATCCGGCGGTGATCCTGATCGATGAACTGGCGCACAGCAACGCCCCCGGCTCGCGCCATCCTAAACGCTGGCAGGATATCGACGAGCTGCTCGACGCCGGCATTGACGTGATGACCACCGTCAACGTGCAGCACCTGGAGAGCCTGAATGACGTGGTCGGCGGCGTCACCGGCATCCGCGTGCGCGAAACGGTGCCGGACCCGTTTTTTGACGCCGCCGATGAGATCGTGCTGGTGGATCTGCCGCCGGACGACCTGCGCCAGCGGCTGAAGGAGGGCAAGGTCTATATCGGCACCGGGGCGGAACGGGCGATCGAGAACTTTTTCCGCAAGGGCAACCTGATCGCGTTGCGCGAGCTGGCGCTCAGGCGCACCGCCGACCAGGTGGACGACCAGATGCGCGCCTGGCGCGACGGCCAGGGGCCGGAGAAGGTCTGGCACACCCGCGACGCGATCCTGCTGTGTATTGGCGACGACAGCGGTAGCGAGAAGCTGGTACGTACCGCCGCCCGGCTGGCGGCGCGCCTCGACAGCGTCTGGCACGCCGTGTATGTCGAAACCCCGCGCCTGTGGCGATTGCCGGAGGTGAAACGTCGCGGCATTCTGCGCACCCTGCAGCTGGCACAGGAGCTGGGCGCGGAAACCGCCACCCTCTCCGACCCCAGCGAAGCACATGCGGTGCTGCGCTACGCCCGCGAACATAACCTCGGAAAAATTATCACCGGCCGCCGCCCCTCGCGCCGCCCGTGGCGCGAGCGCTTTGCCGACCGGCTGGTCGCGCTGGCTCCCGAACTGGATATTCTGATTGTCGCCCTTGATCAACCCGCGACGGACGCGGCGCGGCCGCCGACCGCGGGCGTTCCCGCTGCGGAATCGCGCTGGCCTGGCCGGCTACGCGGCTACGCGGCGGCGGCGCTGCTGTGCGCGGGCGTGACGCTGGCCGGGCTGTGGCTGCTGCCGGGGGTGGATTCCGCCAACCTGGTGATGGTCTATCTGCTGGCGGTGGTGATCGTCGCGCTGCGCTGGGGACGCTGGCCGTCGGTGCTGGCCACGCTGCTGAATATCGTCGCCTTTGACCTGGTGTTTGTGATGCCCACCGGCACTATGGCGGTCTCCGACGTGCAGTACCTGGTGACCTTTGCGGTGATGCTGGCGGTGGGGGTGATCGTCGGCAACCTGACCGCCGGGGTGCGTTACCAGGCGCGGGTGGCGCGCTACCGCGAGCGGCGGGCACACCATCTGTATGAGCTGGCGAAAGGCTTAAGCCGGGCGCGCAGCCCGCGCGATATCGCGGCTATCGTCCAGCGCAGCGTGGAGAATACCCTGCAGGCGCGTGGCGAGCTGTGGCTGCCGGACGCGCAGGGCGAGCTGCAGGCGGTGGGGGAGCCACGGCTCAGCGCCCAGCCGGAGCGCGCCATCACGCGCTGGAGTTTTGACAAAGGCCAGCCCGCCGGGGCGGGAACCGACACCCTGCCCGCCGTGCCCTGGCAAATGCTGCCGCTGAAAAGCGCCACGGAAACCCTTGGCCTGCTGATTCTGGAACCGGTCAACCTGCAACAGCTGATGATCCCCGAGCAGCAGCGGCTGGTGGAGACCTTTACCGTGCTGGCCGCCAACGCGCTGGACCGCATCGCCCTCGGCCAGCGCGAGGCGGCCTCGCGGCTGGCAGCGGAGCGCGAACAGCTGCGCAACGCGCTGCTGGCGGCGCTGTCGCACGATCTGCGCACCCCGCTGACCGTGCTGTTCGGCCAGGCGGAGATCCTGACGCTGGATCTGGCCAGCGAAGGTTCGCCGTACGCGCCGCAGGCCAGCGCGCTGCGCGCCCAGGCGCTGAACACCGTGCGGCTGGTGAATAACCTGCTGGATATGGCGCGGCTGCAGTCCGGCGGCATCCTGCTGCAGCGCGAATGGATGGCGCTGGACGAGCTGATCGGCAGCGCCCTGCGCCAGCTGGCTCCGGCACCGGGCAGCGCCGACATCCTCCTCGATCTGCCGCCAGAGATGCTGCTGATTGAGGTGGACGGCCCGCTGATGGAGCGGGTGCTGGTCAACCTGCTGGAAAACGCGCTGAAGTATGCCGGAACAGGGGCGACGATCGGTATTCGCGCCACGCAGCCCGTGCCGCAGCAGCTGCAGCTGGAGGTGTGGGACAGCGGACCGGGCATTGCCGACGGCCAGCAGCGGATGATTTTTGAAAAGTTCTCACGCGGGGATAAAGAGTCAGCGGTGCCGGGGGTCGGTCTGGGCTTAGCGATCTGCCAGGCGATCGTCACCCTGCACGACGGCGAGATCCGCGCGGAGAACCGGCCTGAGGGCGGGGCGAGGTTTCTCATTACTCTGCCGCTGAGCGAACCGCCGGCGATTGCGGATTATGCGTAGCAGTACGCAGGATGGAAATTTCGGCCTGAAACAGGATTGTCACCGGCGGGAGGAGTGAGTAAATAGTGATACGCAATCCACGGAGCAGGAGCTTATTGTGCATCACTGGGAATGGCATGATTTTACCGACCGTACTGAGTCTGAGGTGGTTGATGAGTTCGATCCTCATGCATCAGTAAGCAGCACCGCAACCGGCGAATACATCTCTCGTGATTTCTGGGTTGGCAGTTCCGGGGAGGGATTTCGCTATACCCTCGGTCTGCTGCGTATTACCGGTCAGTCGCTGCTGGACGGGATAACGGGTGGCCCGATTCTTTATCATGGATGAAAGCTGGTCGTTCCCGGGAGCGGCGGGTGGGTTGTGAGTTTTAACCTGTCAGGAGCGGGCCAGGAATTCAGGCGCGTTCAGCTGACGCAGCGTGCCAGAAAAGACCTGTTCGCGGCGATTTCCTGCGCAGTTTATGACCATTACAACGTGACCAAGGCAGGACTATACTGCTGGTATGCTGCGCGCCCTGAATTGGTCAAACTTTATGACAGAGCGCTGGGTTGCAGGAAACAGCCAGAAAGCAGACAAAAATTTATTCCGGGAATAGTCACGCTGAACCAGACAGGCCAGGTAAGGAGAGGATATGCCATTATCACCAGATACTACTGACACGATAGATATGGAAGCGTTTTGTGCCTGGCTGGATCGCCGGCTGAAACACGCAGCCGAAGTCACGGCAAAAGAAAAACTCGCGTCAGGTGAATACGTGATGTTTAAAGGCAGACCGGTACCGGCCTCTCTGCTTGCCGAAGAAGCTGCAATAAAGAGAGCCCGGCAGAGAAGAAAGGCTGCGGGATAAACTTACAGAAGTTGCCAGCTGCAGTGAGCTAAACCCGTTCTGCGCCCATCTCCAGTACTTCGGCAATATACTCCCCGGCCCGTCTCGCGCCCTGCGCCGAAATGGTATGCCCGACCCCCGGCTCAAACTGGCTGCTGACCTGTACGCCCAGCGCGCTCAGCTTATCAACCGCCGCTTCACTTTCCGCCTGCGGGATCACCCCGTCCGCGCTGCCGTGGATCAGCAGTACCGGCGTTGTTAACGGCGGCGTATGCGGCAGCGGTGAGGAGAGCCGTCCGGAGAAGGCAACGATACCACCGACCGGCCAGCGGCCGCTGACCAGCGCGTCGAGCGCCATAATCGATCCCTGTGAGAAACCAACCAGCACCACGCGATCGAGACGATCCTGCATCTGATGCTGTTCGAGGATCGCCGCGATCGTCGCGTCAAACGCCTCGCGGGCGGCGGCGACCCGCGCCGGACGGTTTTCCGGCGTGACCCCCGCCAGGCTGAACCACTGCCAGCCCGCGCCGTGCTCAAAATGGTGGGGCGCATCGGGGCTGGCGAAGCGCAGCCCCGGCAGCGTCTGCGCCCAGTGCGCGCCAAGCCCGGCGAGATCGTCGCCGCTGCTGCCCACGCCGTGCAGCAAAATCACTAATCCGTCTGTCATTATCCTGTTCCTTAAGTCATAAATCGTCAGCCAGTCAGCCAGTCAGCCAGTCAGCCAGTCAGCCAGTCAGCCTGGCACGGCCGAAAGAGGCCAGCAGTGGGGCGCGGCTGTTAAAGAAACACCTTTATCACCAGCCGGTCACTGGCTCCCGACACCCTTGCTACCGTCATAAACTGACGTCTTAAGCCACGTTAATCCTGAAAGCCGTAAGCGCGCATATCCGGTCCCACCGGCACGATGCCGTTGGGGTTCAGCGCTTTGATCGAGTAGTAGCCCGCCTTGATATGGGCGATGCTCACCGTCTCACGCACGCCGGGCAGTTCCAGCATCCGCAGCAGATAGCCGTTCAGCGCCGGGAAGTCGCGCAGCTGGCGCTGGTTGCACTTAAACAGACCGTGGTAGGCGGCGTCAAAGCGAATCAGCGTGACAAACAGGCGGATATCGGCTTCTGTTAGCGCGTTGCCGAACAGCCACGGGCCGCCGTCGGTCAGCCGTGTTTCCAGCTCATCAAGCATAGCGAACACGTCATGATATGCCTCGCGGTAGCTTTCAGCCGTGGTGGCAAAACCGGCGCGGTATACGCCGTTATTCAGCCGTGGGTAGACCTGCGCGTTCAGCGCGTCAATCTGCCCGCGCAGCGCGGCCGGGTAGAGATCGAGGCTGTTATCAGCCAGGGTACCGAAGCCGCTGTTGAGCATACGCACGATATCCGCTGACTCGTTGCTGACGATGGTGCCGGTTTTTTTATCCCACAGCACCGGCACGGTGGCGCGGCCGGTAAAGCCGCCGTCGGCGCGCGTATAGAGCTGGTGCAGGTACTCTGCGCCGTTCAGCGTATCGCGGTCCGCGCCGGGGAAGTCGCCAAAGTGCCAGCCTTCGTCGGTCAGCTGCGGCTCCACCACCGAGACGCTAATCAGCGGCTCCAGCCCCTTCAGCTTGCGGGCAATCAGCGTGCGTGAGGCCCACGGGCAGATCAGCGCGACATACAGGTGATAACGATCCGCTTCGGCGATAAAACCGCCGTCTCCGGTCGGGCCGGGTGCGCCGTCCGGCGTTACCCAGTGGCGGAAGCTGGAGATCTGGCGGACAAAGCCGCCCTGTTCATCGGTGGCCTGCACCGGGTGCCATTCGGCGGTCCACTTACCGTTAACCAGCATAGGGGCTCCTTACAGGCGTTTTGCGGCGGGCAGCGAGGCTTTCAGCGCGTATTTACCGTCGCCAGTCGGCGCGGCCAGGGGAGCGGTACGGTTATCAGTCATGTGATGTCGCCTGTGCAGAGGAAGTCGGAAGTTGATAAGGCAGACTGTACACGGATCCCACAGGGTTGATTATCCGCCCGGAATGGCAAACATTCCTTCCGGAATGGAAGGAATAAGCCGGTGCGCTCCTTTTTTGACGAAGGGTGGTGCCGGACATCCGTTGCCGCCCCGGCCCGCTTCGGGCGGCCGTAGAGAAAATCTGCCCGTGGCAGCTCTGCTCTGGCCTGGACTGGCTGAATGGCGCTGCCGGGCCTCCGTTACCAGCCCCGATCCCACTCCGGCTGCCCGGCAAAATGGCTGACCAGAAAGTCGATCAGCGCCCGCACTTTGTGGGCGAGGTGGCGTGCCGGCGGGTAGACGGCATACAGACCGAGCGGAGGCACTTCATGCGCTGCCAGCACGGTACGGATCGTGCCGCTGCGCAGCGCCGGGGCAGCGATAAAGGTGGGTAGCAGGGCGATGCCCAGCCCGCTTTTCGCCGCTGTCAGGCTGGCTTCGGCGCTGGAAAAGTGCAGGCGACCCCGTACCGGCTGGCTGATCGGTTCGCCGCCGACGCTGAATGTCCAGTTGTTCGGATCGCGAAAGTTGGTGTCGATAATGCAGTGGTGATCGGCCAGCTGCTGGCAGCTGAGCGGGGTGCCGTACTGGCGCAGATAGTCGTCGCTGGCGGCGGTGACCACACGGATATCACTGAGGCAGCGGGCAATCAGGCTACTGTCGCTGAGTTTGCCAATGCGGATCGCGACATCGAAGCCTTCATCCACGATATTGACCAGCCGGTCGGAGAAACTGACATCCAGTGCGATCTCCGGGAACTCGCGGGCAAAGGCGATCAGCGCAGGGGCCAGCGGACCGCTGCCGAACGAGACCGGCGCGCTGATCTTCAGCCGTCCCGACGGGCGGCCCGCCGCCAGCCGCACCGAGGCATCGAGCGCGTCCCACTCGTCGAGCAGATTTTTCACCTGTTCAAAATAGGCCTGGCCAACCTCGGTGGCCGCCAGCGCCCGGGTGCTGCGCTTCAGCAGCTGCACCCCCAGCTCGCGCTCCAGTTTAGAGACCAGCTTCGAGGCCTGGCCGCTGCTGGTGCCCAGCCGGGCGGCGGCGGCGGCAAAGCTGCCCAGCTCCAGCACCGCCACAAACATGCGATCGCACTCCAGTCGTTCCACCCCTTGCCCCCGTGCCGCGTTAATGTCCGGCTATTAAAGCAGTTCCTGGCGGCAGGCGGCAGCAAAACCTGACACCGGCGGCAGCACTTTTCATCAACAACCGCACCAGGTGACGGCTGTCTTAAACCGCGATCGACTAAGATGGAGGTTTCCCGCCGGATAAGTGAGCCTGCCTTATGCTGTTCAGCCGTATTGAAAGGATGATCGATGTGTTTCGCCCCGCCCCGGACGCCACGCCGCCGGACGGCGTCTGGCGTTTTTATCTCTACTATCTGCGCCAGGTGTGGCCGGGCTTTGCCGTGCTGCTGGTGATCGGCCTGATCGCCTCGCTGATTGAGGTGGCGCTGTTTCGCTACCTCAGCCGGATTATCGACCTGGTAAACGCCGGCGGCGCGGCCAGTTTCTTTCGCGATCACAGCGGTGAGCTGCTGTGGATGGCGGCGGTGGCGATGCTGCTGCGGCCGCTGTTTATCGGCCTGCACGACCTGCTGGTGCACCAGACTATTAACCCCGGCATGACCAATATGATCCGCTGGCAGAACCACAGCTACGTGCTGCGGCAGAGCGTCAGCTTTTTCCAGAACGACTTTGCCGGGCGCATCGCCCAGCGCATTATGCAGACCGGCAGCGCGCTGCGCGACTCGGCGGTGCAGGCGGTGGACGCGCTGTGGCACGTGCTGATCTACGCGGTGACCACGCTGGTGCTGTTTGCCGAGGCCGACTGGCGGCTGGCGATGCCGCTGGTGGTGTGGATCGCCGGCTACGTGCTGTGCCTGCGCTATTTTGTGCCGCGCATCAAGGCGCGCTCGGTAGCGTCGTCGGACTCCCGTTCGCGGCTGATGGGCAACGTGGTCGATGGCTACACCAACATCACCACCCTCAAGCTGTTCGCCCACGGCGACCTGGAAAGCCGTTACGCCCGCGAGGCGATCGACGATCTGACCGAAAAAACCCGTCATCAGGGGCGCATGGTGACCGGTATGGACGTGGTAGTGACCACGCTGAACGGCCTGCTGATGGTCAGCACCACCGGGCTGGCGCTGTGGCTGTGGAGCCAGTCGCTGATCAGCGTCGGTGCCATTGCGCTGGCCACCGGGCTGGTTATTCGCATCGTCAATATGTCCGGCTGGATCATGTGGGTGGTTAACGGCATCTTTGAAAATATCGGCATGGTGCAGGACGGGCTGAAGACCATCGCGCAGCCGGTCAGCGTGCAGGATACGCCGCAGTCCGCTGCGCTGCGCGTGCCGCGCGGTGAAATTCACTTCGACGCCATCCGCTTTAACTACGGTGGCGAGCGCCGGGTGATCGACGGCCTGCAGCTGACCATCCGCCCCGGTGAGAAGATCGGCCTGATTGGCCCGTCCGGCGCCGGTAAATCGACGCTGGTCAACCTGCTGCTAAGGCTGTATGACCTCAACGGCGGGCGCATTCTGATCGACGGCCAGGACATTGCCGACGTCAGCCAGCAGAGCCTGCGCGCGCAGATTGGTATGATCACCCAGGACACCTCGCTGCTGCACCGCTCCATCCGCGATAACCTGCTCTACGGCCGCCCGGACGCCAGCGAAGCCGAACTGACGCGCGCTATTCATCAGGCGAAGGCCGACGAGTTTATCCCGCTGCTGGCCGATCCGCAGGGGCGCAGCGGGCTGGATGCCCACGTCGGCGAACGCGGCGTCAAGCTTTCCGGCGGCCAGCGCCAGCGCATCGCTATCGCCCGCGTGCTGCTGAAGGATGCGCCGATCCTGATTATGGATGAGGCCACCTCGGCGCTGGATTCGGAAGTGGAGGCGGCGATCCAGGAGAGCCTGGAGACGCTGATGGGCGATAAAACGGTGATCGCCATCGCCCACCGGCTGTCGACCATTGCGCGGATGGACCGGCTGGTGGTGCTGGAACAGGGGCGCATCGTCGAGATTGGCAGCCACGCGGAACTGCTGGCGCAGGGCGGGCTGTATGCGCGGCTGTGGCAGCACCAGACGGGTGGGTTTGTTGGCGAGCAGTAAGCCACCGCCAGCGGGATTAAGGGCGCGCCCGTAAGGCGCCCCGGACAGGGCGTTAATGGCGGTCCGCTGCCGTTATCCGGCGACAGCGGGCAGAGGCCTGGGTTTCCCGCCTGCGGCACCGGTGGCTGCCTGCCGTACAAAGGGGCCGGCAGCAGGTCGTTACTCGTGGGTCTGTCGGTAAGGCAGCGCTTCCCGCGCCTCTTCTGCCCAGGCGCGCACGCCGTCACGCTCCTGCTGCAGAAAGTCCGCCACCGCATCCTGCAGGCCGGGGTGACGCAGCAGGTGCCAGGAGTCGGTAAGCACCGGCTCAAAGCCGCGGATCAGCTTGTGTTCGCCCTGGGCTCCGGCGTCAAAGCGCTGCAGCCCGTGGGCAATCGCGTACTCCATTCCCTGATAGAAACAGGTTTCAAAGTGCAGGTGGTTAAACTCCGCCAGGCAGCCCCAGTAGCGGCCGTAGAAGGTCTGGCCGTCGACCAGGCTGAAGGCCATCGCCACCGGCTGCCCGTCGTGGCTGGCCATCACCACGCGGATCGCGGCGGGCATCCGCTCCGCCAGCAGGCTGAAGAAGGTGCGGGTCAGATAGGGCTGACGGCCGCGCACCCGGTAGGTGCTGGCGTAGCAGGCGTAAACGAAGTCCCACTGCGCCTCATTCAGCTCATGGCCCTGATACCAGTCAAAGCTGAAGCCCTGTTTTGCCACCCCTTCACGCTCCTTGCGCAGCTGCTTGCGCTTGCGCGAGGTCAGCGTATCAAGAAAGTCCTGAAAGTCGCGGTAGCCGCGGTTGTGCCAGTGATACTGACAGCCGAGGCGCGGCAGCCAGCGCGGGTCTGCTGCCAGCTCTGCGGCCAGCCGGGCATCGCTGAAGTTGATATGGCCGCTGTACAGCTGCTGCTGTGCCAGAAAACCGGGCAGCGCCTGTAACAGCCGCCCGCCCGCCGCCGCATCCCCTACCAGCCGCGCGCCGCTCACCGGGCTGAGCGGCACCGCAGACAGCCATTTCGGGTAATAGGGGATGCCCGCCCGCTGGCAGGCGTCGGCCCACGCGTGATCGAAAACGTATTCGCCCATCGAGTGGCTTTTTATATAGCCGGGCAGCGCCGCCAGCGGGCGACCCTCCTCGATCCACAGCAGATGCTGCGGCTGCCAGCCGGTGGCGGCGCTGACCGAGCCGCTCTCTTCCAGGCTGGATAAAAAGGCGTGGCGCATAAAGGGCTGATCGTCGGGCAGCAGGGCGTCCCACTGACTGGCCGGGAGATCGGCCAGCTGCGTCAGAAGGGTTAGCGACATCGGTGAACTCCGGGTTGGCGGCAGCAGAGCCCCTACGTTGACCGCTTTTGTCGCCGCGATCAATGCTTCTGTGTATTTCTGGTGGCTCGCACTGAATCATTACTCATTCTCATTATCATTTGTGTTTGCTATCCTTGCTGCCCTTACCTGCGCGGTGCTTCGCGCGACGTTTTCCGGTCTCAGAGGTGATGTATGGCAGCAGTACAGGCGTATCGCTTATTTAACGTGGTTCTGGCGCGTAAACGGGAACTCTCTCCGTCGATGCTCTGCTGTACGTTCAGCGGTGAAGAGTTACGGCAGATAAAAATCGACGCGCCGGACCAGCGTATTAAGCTGCTGCTGCCGTCGCTGAGCGGCAAACCCTCCCGGCTGATTAACGAAGAGGTGCACTGGTGGGAGCGGGTCTGCGCCATGCCGACGGAAGATCGCCCGATCCTGCGCACCTACACCCTGCGCAACGTTAACGCCGAAGCCGGTGAGATCGACGTGGAGTTCGTGATGCACGGCACCGAAGGCCCGGCCTCTGCCTGGGCGCTGGGCGCACAACCGGGCGACAGCTTGCAAATCGCCGCGCCAAACCGCGCCCACGAGGCCGACAGCGGCGGCTATGAGTGGGCACCGCACCCGCAGGTGCAGCAGGCGCTGGTGGTGGCGGATGAAACCGCCTTACCGGCCGCCAAAGCGATTATCGAACAGCTGGCAGGCTGGCCGCAGCCGCCGCAGGTGCAGCTGTTTGTTGAGATGCCGGCGCGCGGTGACTGGCTGGATCTCAGCGAGTACCCGTTCGTTGAGGCCCACTGGCTGGCACGCGAGCACGGCGAGCTGCGCTACGGTGAAGCGCTGCTGGCGGCGGTGAAAGAGCACGTCAGGCTGCCGGAGCAGGCGCAGGTGTGCCAGGACGTGCGTGAAGAGGGCGAAGGCGAACTGCTGTGGGATCGCGCAGCCAGCGATAACCGCCTCTTCCACGGCTGGGTGGCCGCCGAATCCAGCGCGGTGAAGCATCTGCGCCGCTACCTGATCGGTGAGCGCGGGCTGGCGCAGGAGACCATCAGCTTTATGGCCTACTGGAGCCAGGGGCCGCGCCGTAAGTAACGTTGCTGCGATCCATAATCAGCGGGCAGGCGGTCTTTAACGTATTGTAGAACCAGCTTTTGGCGGTGATGTCGCCAATTTCGGTATGGCCGTACAGGCACACTTCCAGGTTAGGAACCTGGAACGGCAGCTCGACGATGCGGCCGTTGCCGCGTGCGGCGTAGATCGCCGCCGCGCTGGAGGGCAGCGTCGCCAGCAGATGGCTGGCGGCGATCAGCTCGCCCAGCGCCGCAAAGTGCGGCACCTCCAGCGCGATATTCCGTTCCACGCCATACTCCCTGATCCGCTCTTCCACCAACTGATGGCCGCTGATGGCCGACACCAGAATATGCTGCTCGGCCAGATACTGCTCCAGCGTCATCTCGCCGCCGATGCGCGGATGGCGGCAGTTCAGCAGGCAGACGTAGCGCTCATCCATAATCCGGTCACGCTGTGCCAGGGTAATGTTCTCGTTGCGGCTGCACAGCGCCGCGTCGACCTTGCCGGTCAGCAGCCACTCGTTCAGCTTCTGCATCTCAATCGGTATTACCTCCAGCCGCACGTTTGGTGCCACCTCACGCAGGTGTTTCACCAGCCGCGGCAGCAGCAGCAGCTCGCCGAGGTCGGAGAGGGCGAGGCGGAATTTGTGAGAGGATGTTTCCGGAGAGAAGCTGCGGGTTTCGGCCACCGCCTTTTCAATGCCGCTCAGCGCCCCCTTAAAGACCCGGTAAAGCTGGCTGGCGGTGGAGGTGGGCAGCATGCCTTTACGGCTGCGCTTAAACAGCTCATTTCCGGTCTCAGCCCGCAGCCGTGCCAGCGCGTAGCTGGCCGAGGGCTGGGTGATAAACAGGCGGTCGGCGGCGGCGCTGACGCTCTGCGTTTCATAAATGGCGATAAATACCCGCACCAGGTTCAGATCCATATTGGCAGACATATAGCCCCTGTCTATTGTTACAGATTTATTTTATCTATTTGAACTATTTTAAGCGCGGGCATACCATGCCTTCCATAAATTTTTGATATGTTCTGCAATTTTTTTCATATCCCAATAAATTCAATAAAATCATAACAATAATCATCCTTTCTTTTAGGTTTGGAGTGGGGCGGCCAACGCCCGTCATCGCGGAGAGTCAACAATGAAGAATGAAATCGTGGACGTGATCGTCGACTGGATCGATCAGCATTTAGAGGAAGGTCTGAACATTGAGGCGGTGGCGGCGAAGTCCGGCTACTCGAAATGGCACCTGCAGCGCGCGTTTAAAGAGCAGCGCGGTATTACCCTGGCGACCTTTATTCGCAGCCGCCGCCTTGAGCAGGCCGCGCAGTGCCTGATCGATTCGACCAAAAGTATTATGACCATCTCGATGGATCTCGGTTTCTCATCCCAGCAGTGCTTCCAGCGGGTGTTTAAAAAGCATTTCAATATCACCCCGCGCGACTACCGTATTCAGCACCGTCAGTATCACTGAGGCCGGAGGCCGTTATGCCGCATATCGTAAAACGTGCAGTGCTGCTCGCCGCGTTGTCCGGCACCCTTGCGGCAACAGGCGTGCAGGCCGCGGCGAGCCCTGGACACAGAGCCAGCCAGGCGACCACTGCTGATGGCCGCAGCAGCCCCTGGGGCTATGAGCAGCAGCGGCATAAGGCAATGCGCCAGGTGAATCATGTGCTGCCGTTGGAGCAGGAACCGCAGGGGAAAGCGATCGGAAAGTGACGGGTACATGGGGCTGGGCTGAGCGCAGTTAGAATGGCAGATGTCGGGTAACCGTCACCGCCTGAGCGGCAGCAATCAAACTTCCATTCTGAACGCCTGTGTTGAAGACCGTTAAATTCTGCCCCGCCATCCCGCACCTTCTGCAAAAGTTCATCGGCGATCGGTTATAATGCGCGCCTGTTTAACTGTGAACTGGATGCTATGGAACGTTTCGTCGAAAATCTCATTTACTCCTCGCGCTGGCTGCTGGCGCCGATCTACCTTGGGTTGTCGATCGGGCTGCTGGCGCTGGCCATTAAGTTTTTCCAGGAGGTTTTCCATCTGCTGCCGAACGTGTTGAGCATTGCGGAAAACGATCTGGTGCTGGTGCTGCTTTCGATGATCGATCTGACGCTGGTCGGCGGGCTGCTGGTGATGGTGATGCTTTCCGGCTACGAGAACTTCGTCTCCAAGCTGGATATCGCCGAGCATAAGGAGAAGCTCAGCTGGCTGGGCAAAATGGACTCCGGCTCGCTGAAAAACAAGGTGGCCGCCTCGATCGTCGCCATCTCGTCGATTCACCTGCTGCGGGTGTTTATGGACGCGCGCAATATCCCGGATAACAAGCTACTGTGGTACGTGATTATTCACCTGACCTTTGTGCTGTCGGCGTTTGTGATGGGCTGGCTGGACAGCCTGTCGAAGAAAGATAAAACGCCGCTCAACTAAGGTGGCAGCAGACAAAACGGGGAGCTGATTTCAGCTCCCCGTTTGCATTTCCCGCCAGAAAGCCGCGCGCCGGGCCGGACTTAACCGCAGAAGGTGCCGGCGCTCAGATCATAGCTTTTCAGTCTGTTATACCGCCCGACGCGGGCATCACCGACATCAGGCCGCCGCCGCTGACCGCCACACCCGGCCCGAATCCCCCTGCCCGGGTTATCTGCAACATTCGCATTGCCCACCGTCCGGAGTGTCCATTTTATAGACATGTTAAGTTGACATGTTCTTTTTATGTTCATTTTTCGAGCGCGAGAGGCGGTAAGAGCGGCGGCCTGCGGGGATCTGCCGCCTGGCACAGCCTTTGCTATGTCATCAGTACGACGATTTATCCCGCGGCAGGCGATCGCTAAGCGCCGGCAACGGGTAATGAAGAGTTGGGGGTATTGCGTCAGAAGGCCGGGCATCTGAGGGCAGCGGTAGTGCCCGGTCTGAACAGCGCATTTTCAGCAGTAAATCTCAGTGCGGTCAGCCCTGGCCGCTTTTTTACAACGCCTTACCGGCCGTTATCTGCAGGCCATTTTCCTATTGTCACCTTATAAAATAATAACTTACCTATACCTACAGGATTAACGCGATGAACACAAAAAAAGCCGGACTGTTAATTTTAGCGCTGTCGCTGGCGCCCGCTACCCAGGCGAAAGATCTGCGCGTTGGCGTGGCGCTGGCCAACTTTGACCTTAACTTTATCTCCATTCTGCGCACGCAGATGGCGGAGGAGATGAAAAAAGAGCAGATTCAGGGGCAGTTTGAAGACGCCAAGGGCGACGTGGCGGTTCAGGTGCAGCAGGTGGAGAACTTTATTAACCAGGGCGTCGATGCGATTATCCTTAACCCGGTGGATACCCAGGGTGTGAAGCGCATGATGGATGCGGCCAGCAAAGCCAGTATCCCGCTGATTTTCGTCAACCGTAAGCCGGAAGTGGAGCTGACCGGCAAAATGGGCTATGTCGGTTCAGATTCACTGCTCGGCGGGCGCATGGAGATGGAAGCGCTGGCCAAACGCATGAACTACAAAGGCAACGTGGCGATCCTGATGGGCGCGCTGTCGGCGGAAGAGGCGCGCCAGCGCACCAAAGCCACCGAAGAGGTGATCGCCAAATATAAGGATATGAAGGTGGTCGAGAAGCAGTCCGCCCAGTGGATGCGTAATGAAGCGGTCGATGTGACCTCCGGCTGGCTGCTCTCCGGCAATAAGATCGACGCGATTGCCGCCAACAACGATGAGATGGCAATCGGCGCGATTATGGCGCTCAACCAGAGCGGCAGAAAAGACGTGCTGGTGGCCGGCATCGACGGCACCCCGGACGCGCTGCAGTTTATTAAAAACGGCCGGCTGGCGCTGACCGTCTTCCAGGACGCGGCCGGGCAGGGCAGAGGCGCGGTGACCATGGTGAAACAGGTGATCGACGGCACCAGTAAAGATCGCTTTATGTGGATCCCCTATCAGGTGATCACCAAAGAGAACGTTGCGCAGTACGCGACGCAAAACGCGAAGTAATTGCCCCGCGGGCCCTGCGATCGGGGCCCGCTGCCCCTTCTGCCTCTGCCCGCTGCCGCCGACTTTTTCTCCGCTCAGGTTACCCGTTTACCATTCCGCTAGTCTGTTGTGCATTTTCTTCAAATTTATTTTGCTAAGGCATAATAAAACTGTGACTCCTGTAGCATTTCTCTGGCAATGTGCATACTATTTCGCCGCTGAGATCCGCCGCCCAGGCGCTCAGTAACCAGATTCTGCCTACTCCTGAGAAACCGGACATGATCCATGATTAGCCGCCGCCGCCTGTTAATGGGCTCCGGCGCATTTTTGCTGGCAATGAGCACCGACAATCTGTTTGCACGGCAGGACTTTTTCCCGCTGTGGCCGGACGAACCTCCCGGCGGTGGTGGGCCAAGCGGCGCGCTGCGTATTTCATCTAACGGTTCCTGGTCGAATATTGTCAGCCCCGGTATCCAGCGCTTTCTGCCTGAGCAGCCTAACGGTAAAGCGGTGCTGATCGCCGCCGGTGGCGGCTACCGCTGGATCGGCATGGGTCGCGAAGGCTGGCCGGTGGCGCGCTGGCTGAACAGCAAAGGCTACACGGCTTACGTGCTCAGTTACCGGCTGCCGGGGGAGCACTGGCAGGATGGCAACCGCGTGGCGCTGCAGGACGCCCAGCGGGCGATTCGTCTGGTGCGCTCGATGGAGAACAGCGTGCATCTGCTGGGCTTTTCGGCGGGTGGGCACCTGCTGGGGATGGCGGCGGCGCGGCCGGATTTTGCCACCTACGCGCCGCAGGATAGCATCGACGAGATCGTGCCAAAGGCCGACAGCGTGGGGCTAATCTACCCGGTGATCACCCTGGAACCACCCTATACCCACACCAATACCCACCTGATGATGGTCGGTAATCATCCCACGGCGGCAGAAGAGGCCAGCTGGTCGGTACAAAACTACGTGACCCGCGCCTATCCGCCGCTGTTTATCGCCCAGGCGGAAGATGACCCGACCTCAGACCCGGAAAACAGCGTGATCATGACCGAGACCTGTCGCCGCGTCGGCGTGCCGGTGCAGCAGATCCAGCTGTCGCGCGGCGGCCACGGCTTCGGCCTTGGCAAAGCCGGCACCCCGGCGGCGATCTGGGATGAAGCCTATGCGGTGTGGCTGGCGGCACGGTAGCTGGCGGTTAACTCGTCTGTGAGAATCTGCGAGGGGGGGACCGCAGCGGAAGATTAAAATTCGTACGCAGATGATTAATTTTTGTATGCTATTACCCTTGTCATGACACGTGTTCACTGCAGGGGTAATTATGTCCACATCATCCGCAACTCAGAAAAAAACCGTTAGCGTGACGCTCGATCCCGCCCTCTATGATGAGGCCCGCCGGGCAGGCATTAATCTCTCTGCCACCCTGGCAACTGCTTTACTCAGTGAGCTGCGCGCCACGGCTGCCAGACGCTGGCAGCAGGAAAATCAGCAGGGACTAGATGAACTCAACCGGATTACCGAAGAGAATGGTCTGTTGTCCGATCGCTACCGGGCCTTTTAATCATGCAGTACCGGGTCTATCGTAACCAGTCTGGATCGCAAAGCCACCCCTGGCTGCTTGACGTACAGAGCGACATTATCGGCCAGCTGAATATCCGCATGGTCATACCGCTTTTTCCCCGCGATCGCTTTAAGGGAACTCAGCCAGTGAGGCTGTGCCCGATCGTGAAGATAGAAGGGAAAGAGTATCTGGTTATGACGCATCAGATGGCCAGCGTGCTCAGCAGTATGCTGGGTGAAGAGATCAGCAGTCTGGCTGCGCAGCGCGATGAGATCAAAGCCGCGATTGATTTTCTTCTGGACGGATTTTAAGCAATAAAAAAGCCGGTAACAGAGTTACCGGCTTTTTCAGGCGTAGCAGCAGGGCGATTACGCCAGCAGCTCATTCCCGGTCAGCTCAACCAGATCCAGCAGCTTGATGATGTCCTGCAGGGTCACGGTTGGGTTGAGCAGCGTCACCTTCAGGCAGGTGATGCCGTTGGCTTCGGTCACGCCGACGTTGGCGCGGCCGGATTCCAGCAGCTTGTCACCGATCTTCTGGTTCAGCAGCGCGATATCCGCGTCGCTGGCGTTCGCCAGTGCCGCAGGGCGGAAGCGGAACAGCACGCTGGCCAGCTGCGGCTTCATCACCAGCTCCAGCTCCGGCTGCTCAGTGACGTAGCCCGCCACCTGCTGTGCCAGGGTAACGCCGTGATCGATGATCGCCGCGTACTGCTCCTGACCCAGCGCTTCCAGGCCCATCCACAGCTTCAGTGCGTCGAAGCGGCGGGTGGTCTGCAGCGATTTGGAGACCAGGTTCGGTACGCCGGCCGCTTCGTCGAACTCAGAGTTCAGGTAAGCCGCCTGGTAGCGCATCAGCTCGTAGTGGCGCGCTTCCTTCAGCAGGAAGGCACCGCAGCTGATGGTCTGGAAGTACTGCTTGTGGAAGTCCAGGGTAATGGAATCCACCAGCTCGATGCCGTCCAGGTAGTGACGATACTGCTCAGACATCAGCAGCGCGCCGCCCCAGGCCGCATCAACGTGTACCCAGATCTGCTGTTCAGCCGCAAGCTGAGCAATTTCACGCAGCGGGTCGATCGCACCGGCGTCGGTGGTACCGGCGGTGGCGACGATCGCCAGGATCTGCTCGCCGTTGGCCTGCGCCTGCGCCACTTTCTCACGCAGATCGTTGATGTCCATCCGCGCGAATTCGTCGGTTTTCACCAGGGTCACGGACTGATAGCCGAGGCCCATCAGCGCCATGTTTTTCTGCACCGAGAAGTGGGCGTTTTCCGAGCACAGCACCTTAATCTTACGCAGATCGCCGGTCAGGCCATGCTGCTGGATCGAGTGCCCCTGGCGGGCGAAGAAGGCGTCACGCGCCAGCATCAGGCCCATCAGGTTGCTCTGGGTGCCGCCGCTGGTGAACACGCCGGCATCGCCGGCCTGGTAACCGACGCGGGTGCGCAGCCACTCAATCAGCTTCACTTCCATAATGGTGGCTGACGGGCTCTGGTCCCATGAGTCCATGCTCTGGTTGGTGGCGTTGATCAACACTTCCGCGGCCTGGCTGATCACCAGGCTCGGGCAGTGCAGGTGCGCCACGCACTGCGGGTGGTGCACCGACAGGCTGTCCTTCAGGAAGTACTCAATCGCGCGCTCGATAGCGGCCTGGTTACCCAGGCCCTGAGCGTTAAAATCAAGCTGAATGCGCTCGCGCAGCTCGGCAACAGATTTACCCTGATACATCTCAGGCTGCTGCAGCCACTGCACCACGGCCGCGCTGGTCTGGGCAATCGCCTGCTGGTAGGCCTCGGTGCTCTCGGCGGAGGCCGCCAGAATTGGATTTGTCCGGGACATCAACTTCACTCCACTCAGACTGGTTTTACACCAGCGGCTAACATCGCCTGTTCAAATTTATCCAGGAACACGCCCAGGTCTTCTTTGCTGATCAGCAGGGATGGCAACAGGCGCAGTACCGCACCGTGACGACCACCACGCTCCAGAATCAGACCGTTTTCGAAGCATTTTTTCTGAATCAGCGCAGACAGATCGCCGTCCGCCGGGTAGCAACCCAGCTGATCCTGTGCTTCCTGCGGCTTAACGAACTCAATGCCGAGCATCAGGCCCAGACCGCGCACGTGGCCGATCGCCGGGTAGCGCTTCTGCAGCTCGCCCAGTTTGCCCTTCAGCCATTCGCCTTTCTCGGCAACGCTGTCAGCAATATTGTGCTCTTTCAGCAGCTTCAGCGTGGTCAGGCCGGTGGCCATCGCCAGCTGGTTGCCACGGAAGGTGCCGGTGTGGTGGCCAGGTGACCAGGCGTCGAACTGCTTCTTGATACCCAGCACGGCCAGCGGCAGACCGCCACCAACGGCTTTTGACATCACGATGATGTCCGGCTGAATGCCGGCGTGTTCAAAGGCGAAGAACTTACCGGTACGGGCAAAGCCCGCCTGCACTTCGTCGATGATCAGCAGAATGCCGTGCTCTTCGGTCACCTTACGGATGCGCTGCAGCCACTCGGCCGGCGCCGGGTTCACGCCGCCTTCACCCTGAACGGCTTCCAGAATCACCGCCGCAGGTTTGCGCACGCCGCTCTCAACGTCGTTGATCAGGTTTTCGAAGTAGTAGGTCAGCGCTTTCACGCCAGCCTCACCGCCGATACCCAGCGGGCAGCGGTACAGGTGCGGGTAAGGCATAAACTGCACTTCCGGCATCATGCCGTCTACCGCTTCTTTCGGCGACAGGTTACCGGTCACGGACAGTGCGCCGTGAGTCATACCGTGGTAGCCGCCGGAGAAGCTGATCACGCCGGCACGGCCGGTCACTTTTTTCGCCAGCTTCAGCGCGGCTTCCACGGCGTCAGCGCCGGAAGGGCCGGTGAACTGCAGGCAGTACTCTTTACCCGCTCCAGGCAGTAACGAGAGCAGATACTCAGAGAACTGGTCCTTCAGTGGCGTCGTCAGGTCAAGAGTATGTAACGGCAAGCCGCTGGTAATGACATTTTGGATGCTTTGCAGAACATCAGGATGGTTGTGTCCAAGCGCCAGCGTTCCCGCACCGGCCAGGCAGTCAAGATACTGATTACCTTCAACATCGGTAATCCACGCGCCCTGAGCTTTCGCAATTGCAAACGGCAACTTACGCGGATAGCTCCTCACATTCGACTCAAATTCAGCCTGTCTGGCTAAAAAGGTCGCGTTGTTTCCCTCTACAGAATTCACATTCAAACTATCAATACGGACTTTATCCGTCATCATATCTCTCCTACAACCGAGCGTGCTCAACACGCCGCAATTGATTAAATGAATAAAAATGAAGCTCATCGGCTAAAAAACGCGGCCAATATATGGCTTTTTAGTTCTGACCTCAATAATTTATTTTGTTCAACGTTGTTAATGCATTGCCCGGGGTGACGCCAGGCTGATGATTTATTGAGCGATCGCATAAAAAAGGCCGCTTTCACGCGGAAGATTTTTTTACAAAAAACTGCGTTTTCCTCATATCTGACGCGGCCTCAGCGGGGGTTTACCCCTGCGCTGGTCCGGCCACTTCGCCCAGCGGGTCGTCATGTAAAATTCATCCTGACTCTGCCGTTTTACCGCGCAGATTTGCCTTAAAACGGCGATAAGATCTTTCTTACTATTCAGCAGGTAAACTTTAAGGTTATCGCCATATAACCTTAATAAAAACGCAGGATAAGCCTAATGTTCAAAATACATCTAAAACAGTAATGATATTAATAATCCACCCCCCAACGGCATTAAAAGCCGCCCGCCAAGCCTCCACAGCCAATTTATGCCAGCTCACAGGCGTTTAAAAACACCCAGTCAACCAGGCCGTCAATTTTTCGGGGGGGGCAGTGGGATGAGCCCGGAGCGGGGTAACCCGTGGAGGGTCGCCCGCTGACAGGCCCGGTGAATCTCGATCAACCAGACAACGAGCCCTAAGGTTCACAGACAAAAAACAGTCAATTTTTCGGGAGGGCAGTGGGATGAGCCCGAAGCGGGGTAACCCGCGCAGGGTCGCCCGCTGACAGGCCCGGTGAATCCCGATCAACCAGACAACGAGCCCTAAGGTTCACAGACAAAAAACAGTCAATTTTTCGGGAGGGCAGTGGGATGAGCCCGGAGCGGGGTAACCCGCGGAGGGTCGCCCGCTGACAGGCCCGGTGAATCTCGATCAACCAGACAACGAGCCCTTACAACGTCTGCAGAAACGCCAGCAGATCCTGGTTCAGCCGATCCTGATGCGTCACCGCAAAGCCGTGCGGCGCGTTCTCATACACCTTCAGCGCCGCGCCCTTAATCTGCTGCGCCGCCAGCTTACCGGTGGTCTCAAACGGCACCACCTGATCATTATCACCGTGGATCACCAGCGTCGGCACATCCACCTTCGCCAGATCGCCACGGAAATCGGTGGTCTCAAAGGCAGTCACACAGTCAATGGTGCCCTTCAGCGACGCCAGCAGCGCAATATTCAGCGTCTGAGCCAGCACGCCTTCAGACACCGTCTGCCCGGCATTCAGCCCGTAGAATGGGGTGGCAAAATCACTGATAAACTGTGCACGATCTTTGCGCAGACCGTCGCGGATCCCGTCAAATACCGAGCCATCCACCCCGCCTGCAAAGCCCGATGCCTGACCAAAGGCCGGCGTCACCGCGCCCAGCAGCACCAGGCCGCGAACCCGCGCCGAACCGTAACGGCCAACGTAGCGCGACACGTCGCCGCCGCCCATTGAGAAGCCCACCAGCGTCACGTCCTGCAGATCCAGATGGTTAATCAGGTCGTTGATGTCAGAGGCGAAGGTATCGTAGTTGTAACCCTCCCACGGCTGCTCAGAACGGCCAAAGCCGCGACGGTCAAAGGCGATCACCCGGTAGCCGTTTTCGGCGAGGAAATTCAGCTGGCTGTCCCACATATCGGCGTCCAGCGGCCAGCCGTGGCTGAACAGTACCGGCTTACCCTTGCCCCAGTCTTTGTAATAAATCTGCGTGCCGTCCTGCGTGTTGTAGGTGCTCATGTTCATTCCTCAAAAGGTGGATTACGTGGTGTGATTAAAAGCGTAGTCGTAATTTACTGAGAATGAAAAGGGGATATTTTTAACGAGTTGTCAGAAAATTTCGAACGACTTACCGCCATGAATTTTATGGATAAATTCTTCTATATACCGCAAAAAAACCGTGTCAAAAAAAACTCAACAACTTAGCAAATTCTTTCCGCTATCCCGTTTTTTAAACCCGACGTAATCTTATTTCCAGCAGCAACAAACCCACACAGAAATGTGAAAACTGAAAAAATTTAAGAGGAACTGAAAATGTCTAAATTCGACCTGCTGGACCCACAGAACTCCACCCTGATCTTTATCGACCATCAGCCGCAGATGTCGTTCGGCGTCGCCAACATCGACCGCCAGCAGCTGAAAAACAACAAAATGTCTAAATTCGACCTGCTGGACCCACAGAACTCCACCCTGATCTTTATCGACCATCAGCCGCAGATGTCGTTCGGCGTCGCCAACATCGACCGCCAGCAGCTGAAAAAYAAYACCGTGGCGCTGGCCAAAGCGGGCAARATTTTYAACGTTCCGACCATTTAYACCTCGGTGGAAACCGAAAGCTTCAGCGGCTACATCTGGCCGGAGCTGCTGGCGGTGCACCCGGAGGTGCAGCCGATTGAGCGTACYTCGATGAACTCCTGGGAAGATGCGGCCTTCGTGGCGGCGGTGAAAGCCACCGGCCGTAAGAAGCTGATTATCTCCGCCCTGTGGACCGAGGTGTGCCTGACCTTCCCGGCGCTGATGGCGCTGAAAGAGGGCTTCGAGGTRTACGTGGTGACCGAYACGTCMGGCGGCACCAGCGTGGATGCCCACGAGCGTTCGATTGACCGCATGGTGCAGGCGGGTGCGGTGCCGGTGACCTGGCAGCAGGTGCTGCTGGAGTACCAGCGTGACTGGGCGCGTAAAGAGACCTACGACGCGGTGATGGACCTGGTGCGCGAGCACAGCGGCGCCTACGGCATGGGCGTTGATTACGCCTACACCCTGGTACACAAAGCCCCGGCCCGTAAAGCCTGAT
>NZ_LMLK01000024.1:0-294007 GCF_001422605.1 Erwinia sp. Leaf53 | reverse complement strand
TCCGGTGAGGGCGTGCAGCAGGCGCTGCTGAAGCTGATCGAAGGCACGGTGGCCGCGGTGCCGCCGCAGGGCGGGCGCAAGCATCCGCAGCAGGAGTTTCTGCAGGTCGACACCTCGAAAATYCTGTTTATCTGCGGCGGCGCGTTTGCCGGCCTGGATAAGGTGGTCTCGCAGCGCGTGGACACCGGTTCCGGCATCGGCTTTGGCGCYACGGTGAAGGGCAAGGCGGAGAAGGCGACGGAAGGGGAGCTGCTGGCGCAGGTTGAGCCGGAGGACCTGATCAAGTTCGGCCTGATCCCTGAGTTTATCGGYCGTCTGCCGGTGGTGGCGACGCTGACCGAACTGAGCGAAGACGCGCTGATCCAGATCCTGCGCGAGCCGAARAACGCGYTGACCAAGCAGTACCAGGCGCTGTTTAACCTGGAAGGCGTGGACCTCGAGTTCCGTGACGAGGCGCTGAACGCCATCGCGAAGAAGGCGATGTCGCGTAAGACCGGCGCCCGTGGCCTGCGTTCGATTGTCGAAGCCGCGCTGCTGGACACCATGTACGATCTGCCGTCGCTGGACGGTGTGGAGAAAGTGGTGGTGGATGAGTCGGTTATTGACGGCAACGGCGCGCCGAAGCTGATTTATGGTCAGCAGGAAGCGCAGCAGGCTTCTGGTGAATAAATAACCAAATCATTCCAGTTAGTTATCTTAAAAGGGGGAAAATGTTCCCCCTTTTACTTTTCTCGTTACCCCAACGTTGAATCTGTTCCGCTCATCCCCATATACTCAAATACCTGTGGGTAAAACTACACCTTTTCTCATTGATGTGGTTCCCCCACACCCTGGCGGAAATTAAACTAAGAGAGAGCTCTATGAATCCTGAGCGTTCTGAACGCATTGAAATCCCTGTGTTGCCGTTGCGTGACGTAGTGGTTTATCCGCACATGGTCATTCCGTTGTTCGTGGGTCGTGAAAAGTCTATTCGCTGCCTTGAAGCCGCCATGGATCATGATAAAAAGATCATGCTGGTCGCTCAGAAAGAAGCTTCAACGGATGAACCGGGTATTAACGATCTGTTTTCAGTCGGGACCGTCGCCTCCATTCTGCAGATGCTGAAGCTGCCGGACGGTACGGTAAAAGTGCTGGTGGAAGGTTTACAGCGTGCGCACATCACCACCTTAGCTGACAACGGCGACCACTTTACCGCTCAGGCTGAATACCTGGCGTCGCCGGAGATTGAAGAACGTGAGCAGGAAGTGCTGGTACGCACGGCGATCAATCAGTTTGAAGGCTATATCAAACTGAATAAAAAGATCCCGCCGGAAGTCCTGACTTCGCTCAACAGCATTGACGATGCCGCGCGCCTGGCAGATACCGTGGCGGCGCATATGCCACTGAAGCTGGCAGATAAGCAGTCGGTGCTGGAAATGTATGACGTCAACGAGCGTCTGGAATACCTGATGGCGATGATGGAATCGGAAATCGACCTGCTGCAGGTTGAGAAACGTATCCGTAACCGCGTCAAAAAGCAGATGGAAAAAAGCCAGCGCGAGTACTACCTCAACGAGCAGATGAAGGCGATTCAGAAAGAGCTCGGCGAGATGGACGATGCGCCGGACGAAAATGAAGCGCTGAAGCGTAAAATCGACGCGGCTAAAATGCCGAAAGAAGCGCATGAGAAAGCCGAAGCCGAACTGCAGAAACTGAAGATGATGTCGCCGATGTCCGCCGAGGCGACCGTCGTCCGCGGCTATATCGAGTGGATGGTGCAGGTACCCTGGAACGCGCGCAGCAAGGTCAAAAAGGACCTGGTTAAGGCGCAGGAAACGCTGGATACCGACCATTTCGGTCTGGAACGCGTCAAGGATCGCATCCTTGAGTATTTGGCGGTTCAAAGCCGCGTCAGCAAAATTAAAGGACCGATCCTCTGCCTGGTCGGGCCTCCGGGCGTCGGTAAAACCTCGCTCGGCCAGTCGATTGCTAAAGCCACCGGGCGTAAGTACGTACGTATGGCGCTGGGCGGCGTGCGTGATGAAGCTGAAATTCGCGGCCACCGTCGTACCTATATTGGTTCGATGCCGGGCAAGCTGATCCAAAAAATGGCTAAGGTTGGGGTGAAAAACCCGCTGTTCCTGCTGGATGAGATCGACAAGATGTCTTCGGACATGCGTGGCGATCCGGCATCGGCGCTGCTGGAGGTGTTAGATCCTGAGCAGAACATCGCTTTTAACGATCACTATCTGGAAGTGGATTACGATCTCTCCGACGTGATGTTTGTGGCGACCTCTAACTCGATGAACATCCCGGCACCGCTGCTGGACCGTATGGAAGTGATCCGTCTTTCTGGTTACACCGAAGATGAAAAGCTGAACATTGCTAAACAGCACCTGTTACCAAAGCAGATCGAGCGTAATGCTCTCAAGCCGAGCGAGCTGACGGTCGATGACAGCGCGATTGTGGGCATCATCCGTTACTACACACGGGAAGCGGGCGTGCGTAGCCTCGAGCGCGAACTCTCCAAGCTGTGCCGTAAAGCGGTGAAGTCGCTGCTGATGGACAAAAAGCTGAAGCACATTGAGATCAACGGCGACAACCTGAAAGATTTCCTTGGCGTGCAGCGTTTCGACTACGGCCGTGCCGACACGGAAAACCGCGTCGGTCAGGTCACCGGCCTGGCGTGGACCGAAGTGGGCGGCGATCTGCTGACCATCGAAACCGCCTGCGTACCGGGTAAGGGCAAGCTGACCTATACCGGCTCGCTGGGCGAAGTAATGCAGGAGTCAATTCAGGCTGCGCTGACCGTGGTGCGCGCACGTGCGGAGAAGCTGGGCATTAACGGCGACTTCTACGAGAAACGCGACATCCACGTGCACGTGCCTGAAGGGGCAACGCCGAAAGATGGTCCGAGCGCCGGTATTGCGATGTGCACCGCGCTGGTTTCCTGCCTGACCGGTAACCCGGTGCGTTCCGACGTGGCGATGACCGGTGAGATCACCCTGCGGGGCCAGGTACTGCCAATCGGTGGCCTGAAGGAAAAACTGCTGGCGGCGCACCGTGGCGGCATCAAAACCGTGCTGATCCCGGATGAAAACAAGCGCGATCTGGAAGAGATCCCGGATAACGTGATTGCCGATCTGGTGATTCATCCGGTTAAGCGCATCGAGGAAGTGCTGGCGCTGGCGCTGCAGAATGAACCGTCCGGCATCCAGGTTGTGACCGCCAAATAGTGATTTAAGGCGAAATCAGATAAAAACCCAGGCTGGCAGGTGAATTGGTACTTGCCAGCTTTTTTTTGTGCCGCTAATTTAGATCCCGATTCAGCCAGTGGCGGCAGGATGCGGGCCGTCGCGGTGCGATAATCTGGGGCTAACAGCCATAATCAATGAGAGCACCTGAATGCCAGGCACTGCGCCGGTTCAGAATGTGAAAATAAACGTGGGGATGATTAAGTGAATAAGTCACAGTTGATCGACAGTATTGCTGCCAACGCGGATATCTCTAAAGCGGCCGCCGGACGTGTATTAGACGCTTTTATCGCTTCAGTAACTGAATCTCTGCAGGCTGGTGATGAAGTGGCGCTGGTTGGTTTTGGTACCTTCTCCGTGCGTGAGCGTGCCGAGCGTACCGGTCGTAACCCACAGACGGGTAAAGAGATCACCATTGCTGCGGGTAAAGTCCCGGGCTTCCGCGCCGGTAAAGCGCTGAAAGATGCCGTGAACTAAATTCCCAACGGTTTCACACTGCGTGGGCTCGCTGGATCCCAGCAGTCTGAAACCGGCCGGGTAAACGCGCTGAATGATGACGAAAGCAGTTTTCTTTGGCGGAGTGAGGATCGGCGAGCCGTTCTCATGTAACATACGGGCACATCAGCAAAAGGATGTGCCTTTTTTTATTTTTCAGGGACAAACGCCGCGGGCGGTTGTCTGAAGGATGTAACTCCGCTGGGTTTCCGGCTTTACCGGAGTTGCAGTAATGCACCGGCGTTGCACGTCCCCAGGAACCCGGGATGAACGCGCAAGGTTTACATTCATATTACAGCGGAGTGTTGTCACACCATGATGGACAATTTACGCGCGGCGTCGAACCATGTCGTGCTCAAAATTATACTGGGTCTGATTATCCTGTCTTTCGTCCTGACCGGCGTGGGCGGTTACCTGACCGGTGGTGGCGGTGATTACGCTGCCAAAGTGAACGGTGATGAAATCAGCCGTGTTCAGCTCGAGCAGGCGTTCAGCAATGAACGTGCGCGTCAGCAGCAGATGCTGGGCGAGCAGTTCTCTGCGCTGGCCGGCAATGAAGGCTATCTGCAGCAGATGCGTCAGCAGGCGCTGTCCCAGCTGATTGATGAGCTGTTGCTGGATCAGTATGCCAAATCGCTGCATCTGGCGATTAGCGACGAGCAGATTAAGCAGGCCATCTTCAGCCAGCCCGCGTTCCAGACCGACGGTAAGTTTGATAATGCCAAATATCTGGCGCTGATCGGCAACATGGGCTTTACCGCCGATCGCTATGCTCAGGCGCTGCGCAAGCAGCTGACCACTCAGCAGCTGATTAAATCGGTAACCGGTACGGACTTCGTGCTGGGTAACGAAGGCGATGCGCTGGCCGCGCTGGTCTCTCAGCAGCGCCTGGTGCGCGAGGTGACCATCAACGTCGATGCGCTGACCGCGAAACAGAGCGTTACCGCAGACGAAATCAATAACTACTATCAGCAGAATAAAAACAGCTTTATGACGCCTGAGCAGTTCCGCGTCAGCTACATCAAACTGGATGCCGCCAGCCTGCAGAAGCCGGTGACCGAGAGCGATATCCAGGGCTGGTATGACAGCCATCAGCAGGATTACACCCAGCCACAGCGTAATCGCTACAGCATCATTCAGACCAAAACCGAAGCGGACGCCGAGGCGGTGCTGAAAGCGCTGAAAGAGGGTGGTGATTTTGCCGCGCTGGCCAAAGAGAAGTCGGTTGACCCTATCTCTGCCCGTAACGGCGGCGACATGGGCTGGCTGGAACCAGAAACCACCCCGGATGAGCTGAAAGGTGCCGACCTGAAAGAGAAAGGCCAGCTGTCCGGTGCGATCAAATCTTCCGTGGGTTACATCGTTGCCCGTCTGGATGACATCAAGCCGCAGCAGGTGAAAACGCTGGCCGAGGTGCATGATGCGATTGCGGCGAAGGTGAAGCAGGAAAACGCCATCGATGCTTACTTCAAGCTGCAGCAGAAAGTCAGCGATGCCGCCAGTAACGATACCGAATCCCTGGCCAGCGCAGAGCAGGCTGGCGGTGTGAAAGCGGTGGAAACCGACTGGTTTAGTCATGACAATCTGCCCAACGAGCTGAACTTCAAGCCGGTGCAGGAGGCAATCTTTAGCGGTAACCTTGGCGGCAACGACGGTGCCCCAGGCCGTAACTCCGACGTCATCACCGTTGATGGCGACCGTGCGTTTGTCCTGCGCATCAGCGCGCACAAGCCTGAAGCGGCAAAAGCGCTGGCTGATGTGACCGCGCAGATTACCGATACGCTTAAGCTGCAGAAAGCCCAGGCAGAAGCGAAAGCGCAGGCCGATAAGCTGCTGGCCGAGCTAAAAGCCGGTAAGGGTGATGCGGCGCTGAAGGCGGCGGGTCTGAACTTCGGTGAGCAGAAAACGCTGGCGCGTACCGACCAGAGCCCGCTGACGCAGGCGGCCTTTGCGCTGCCGCTGCCGGCGGAAGGGAAAGTCTCTTACGGCGTGAGCGAAGATATGCAGGGCAATGTGGTGCTGCTGGCGCTGGATAAAGTCCAGAGCGGCAACCTGCAGGAGGCGCAGAAGACCGCGCTGATTCAGGGCGTGACGCAGAACAACGCGCAGATCGCCTTTGAAGCGCTGATGAGCAACCTGCGTAAAGAGGCGAAAATCAAGTACGGCGCAGCGGCGCAGGCGCAGTAAGCCTCGCAATTTAACTGCAACCGACTGCAACAACAAAGGCCGCTTATGCGGCCTTTTCCATTTTTGAAACCTGTCGTTTGCAGCCCTTTTTTTCCCGCCGTAACCTCGCCTTGCTGTCAAACACAAGGAGAAAACAGCGATGATTAAATCAGTTATACAGGCCGCGTCACTGGCTCTGGCCATCGGGCTGAGCCTACCCGCCGTCGCCAGCTCATCCGTGGCGAAAGAGGGCAAAGCGGCAGTACAGATGGAAAAAGGTCCGGCCAGCACTGGCGGAGAGAAAAGCCCGCCAGTGGGGGAAAAAAGAGGGGAACAGGTGAGCATCAACAACGCAAGTGCTCAGGAGCTGGCGTCCGCGCTGAATGGCGTCGGGCTGAAGAAGGCGGAATCGATCGTTAGCTATCGCGAGAAGTACGGGCCTTTCAGCCAGCTTGAGCAGCTGAAAGAGGTGCCGGGAATGGGGAATGCCTTAGTCGAGCGCAACCTGTCGCGCATCAAACTGTGACCCATATCCAGAGTTGCTAAGCTGCTGCGGCGGCGGTATCACGTCGCTGCTATTCTGAAGAGGTCATACCAGTTGGTGTGGCCTTTTTTCACCCGGAGATCCGTTTATGCAGACCACCCTTAAAGTTCGTGGCTACCATCTTGATGTTTTTCAGCACGTCAACAACGCACGTTACCTGGAGTTCCTCGAAGAGGCGCGCTGGGCGTGGCTGGAGCAGATGGCCTCTTTCCACTGGCTGACCACCCACCATCTGGCCTTTATCGTGGTCAATATCAATATTAACTATCGCCGTCCGGCGGTGCTTGGCGACGTGCTCAATATCGACAGCCAGCTGCTGGAGCTGGGGGGAAAAAGCGGCGTAATCAGCCAGGCTATCACACTGCAGCCGACCGGCCTGGTGGTAGCGGATGCGCAGCTGACTTTTGTCTGTATCGATCTGCGTACCCAGAAAGCCCAGCCGCTGGAAGGGGAGTTAAAGCTGCGGCTGCAGGAGATGATGCTGTAAATCGCCAGGGGAGCAGTGTCCTGTTCTCCTGCATGAGCCTGAGCCTGAGCCTGAGCCTGAGCCAGGTACAGCTCTGCACAAGGTCAGGTCATGCTGGTTGATTAAAGCACTGCGTGAATGGCCACCAGACGCTGAGCAGGCTGGCGGCGCAGGCTAAGTCTTATCAGACGAGGCCGATTTCGCCTTCATCGCCTGCATCACCGCCGTTGGGTTCTGCTGATACTCGCGCAGGCCGTTGGCGCGCAGGTGGCAGGCGGCGCATTCGCCACAACCGTCGCCTTTGACCGCGTTATAGCAGGTCAGGGTCTCATTACGCACCAGCGGCAGCTGCTGCCAGTAGTCGGCCAGCGCCCAGGTCTCCGCCTTGTTCAGCCACATCAGCGGCGTTTCGAAGCGCACCTTGCGGGCCATACCCAGCGTGACCGCGTGGTTCAGCGCCTTTACAAACTCATCGCGGCAGTCGGGATAGCCGGAAAAATCGGTTTCACAGACGCCGGTAATCACCGCTTCCGCTTCCACCTGATACGCGTAAACGGCGGCGAGGGTCAGGAACAGGATATTGCGCCCCGGCACAAAGGTGCTCGGCAGGCCGCTGGCGTTGGGATCGTAAGCCGGTACCGGGATGTTGTCGCGGGTCAGGCTGCTGACCGCCAGCTCATTGAGCAGGGTGACGTCCAGCACCTTGTGCGCGCGTGCGCCGAGCTGCAGTGACAGCTGCTGCGCCACGTCGATCTCTGCGCGATGGCGCTGGCCGTAATCAAAGGTGACGCAGTGCACCTCGTCATACTGCTGTAACGCCTGAATCAGGCAGGTTGTTGAATCCTGCCCACCGCTGAATACCACTACTGCACGTTTCATACCGTTATCCCGTCTATTTTCTGCCGCTTAGTGTACTGCCTGCGTGAGCAGTTGGGTATTTTTTCGCGGCAGGCGGCCTGCCGAGTTTCGGCCCGCGGTACAGCGTGAGCAGCAGGCCAAGCAGGAACGGCAGCAGCAACAGCAGTGACTCCTTGCTGATGCTGCTGCCGCTGAACTGGTTCTCAACGGCGATGGCAATCAACGGAAACACCAGAAACACCAGCGAGGCCTGAAAGGGCCGTGCGTTCTGTTGCAGGGCAAAGTAACAGAGAATGCCAAACACCCCGGCGATGACCCCCAGCCACAGGATCGCCAGCAGCGCCTCTGGAGCCATGTTCTGCCAGTGCGGTGACTCGGCCAGCCCGGCCAGCGTCAGCAGCACCCCGGCCCCCAGACAGGGCAGGGCGTTGTAACTCAGCACTGAAATAGATGCGCAACGTTTTTTGCACTGTACGTACATCAAGGCGTGGATCAGCACCGCCGCGACCAGCGCCAGCATCCCCTTCATCTGGCTGCCGCCGCTGGCGTGGCTCTCATGCCACAGAATGGTGCTGAGCGCGCCGATGGCGATCAGCAGCCCGAGCAGTTGCTGCAGCGAGGTCCGCTCACGCAGAAACAGCAGCGAGGCGGCCAGCACCGCGGCCGGCATGGTGGCGAAGATAATCGCCGCCAGGCTGGAAGAGGTGTAGCGCTCGCCGTAGATCATCAGCGTAAAGGGAATGGCAAAGTAAAACAGCGTCACGCAAAGCTGAAAGCCGCGCTGGCCGGCCGGAAACAGCAGCGGCGCTTTGCGCCAGCGGGCCAGCAGCAGCAGGATCGGTGCCGCGCAAAGAAAGCGCAGGCCGGTAGCAAACACCGGCGGTACCGTCTGCACGGCAATTTTCATCGCCATCCAGGTGGTTCCCCAGGTCAGCGCCACGGCGGCAAACAGCGCGGCGATCAAAAGTTGTCGTTTCAGTTGGCTGGTCATCGCAGTCATCCTTGAGGTAAGAAGTCAGGAAACCAGATTAGCCAGTTAGCCGGGGAAAAGGTTACTATACTGATGCTCTGTTTTACTGTCTGTGGAGAAAATTATGCTACCTGAGTCGCTGGATAAAAAAGACCGTATGCTACTAAACCTGCTCCAGAAGGACTGTACGCTCTCTTTGCAGGCGCTGGCCGATGCGGTCAGTCTGACCACCACCCCCTGCTGGAAACGCTTGAAAAGGCTGGAGGATGAGGGCTATATTCGCGGCCGGGTTGCGCTGCTGGACGGTGAAAAGCTCGGACTGGGACTGACGGCGTTTGTGGTGATCAAAACGCAGAACCACAGTAGCAGCTGGTTTCAGCAGTTTGTCGCGCTGGTGCAGGCGATGCCGGAAGTGATGGGCTTTTACCGCATGGCGGGCGAGTACGACTATCTGATGCGCGTTCAGGTGGCGGATATGAAAAGTTACGATGCGTTCTACAAGCGGCTGGTCAACGGTATTCCCGGACTTACCGATGTGACTTCGAGTTTTGCCATGGAAGAGATAAAATACACCACCGCGCTGCCGGTCGCCCCGTAGCAGGCTGCCGTTCCCCTTTTCCGGTCAATAATCAGGATGTTTTTGTGCGACTTTTTAGCCAACTGAGCTGGTATTTTCTGCGTGAATGGCGCCGCTATCTGGGCGCAGTGTTGCTGCTGATCCTCATCGCGCTGCTGCAGCTGCTGCCACCGCGGGTGGTCGGCACGCTGGTCGACGGCGTCAGCCACCAACAGATGGGCCGCAGCGAGGTGCTGTGGTGGATTGCGGTGATGCTGATTACTGCGGTGGTGGTCTATCTGCTGCGTTACGTCTGGCGGGTGCTGCTGTTCGGAGCCTCTTATCAGCTGGCCGTCGAGCTGCGCGAAGACTTCTACCGTCAGCTCAGCCGCCAGCATCCTGAATTTTATCTGCGCCACCGCACCGGCGATCTGATCGCCCGCGCTACCAACGACGTGGATCGCGTGGTGTTTGCCGCCGGAGAGGGGGTGCTGACGCTGGTCGACTCGCTGGTGATGGGCTGCGCGGTGCTGATCGTGATGAGTACGCAAATCAGCTGGCAGCTCACGCTGCTGGCGCTGCTGCCGATGCCGGTGATGGCGCTGGTGATTAAGCGTTACGGTGACCAGCTGCACCAGCGTTTTAAGCTGGCGCAGGCCGCCTTTTCGTCACTGAACGATCAAACTCAGGAGAGCCTGACCAGCATCCGCATGATCAAAGCGTTCGGACTGGAAGACCGCCAGTCGGCGCAGTTCGCCGGGATTGCCCGCGACACCGGCGAGAAAAACCTGCGCGTGGCGCGGGTGGATGCCCGCTTTGATCCGACCATCTACGTGGCGATCGGCTTGTCTAACCTGCTGGCGATCGGCGGCGGTTGCTGGATGGTCTGGCACGGCAGCCTGACGCTCGGGCAGCTGACCAGCTTTGTTATGTACCTCGGGCTGATGATCTGGCCGATGCTGGCGCTGGCCTGGATGTTCAACATCGTTGAACGCGGCAGCGCCGCCTGGAGCCGCATCCAGTCGCTGCTGGCCGAAGCGCCGACCGTCACCGACGGCAGCGAAGTGGTGCCGGCCGGGCGCGGTCCACTGCAGATAGCTATGCGGGAATTTACCTATCCCGGGGCGAAAATCCCGGCTCTGCACGCGGTGACCACTCGCCTGCAGCCCGGCCAGATGCTCGGCCTGTGCGGCCCGACCGGTGCCGGGAAAAGTACCCTGCTGAGTCTGATTCAGCGCCATTTTGATAGCGATCAGGGGGAGATCCGCTATCACGATATTCCGCTGCCCCGGCTGCAGCTGGACGGCTGGCGTAGCCGGCTGGCGGTAGTCAGCCAGACGCCTTTCCTGTTCTCGGACACCGTAGCTAACAATATTGCCCTTGGCCGCCCCGGTGCGACGCAGAGCGACATCGAACAGGCCGCCAGGCTCGCCTCGGTGCATGATGACATTCTGCGCCTGCCGGGCGGCTATGAAACCGAAGTCGGCGAGCGTGGCGTGATGCTCTCCGGTGGCCAGAAGCAGCGCATTTCGATCGCCCGCGCGCTGCTGCTGGATGCGGAAATTTTGCTGCTGGACGACGCGCTGTCGGCGGTTGATGGGCGCACCGAGCACCAGATCCTGCACAACCTGCGCAGCTGGGGGCAGGGCCGTACGGTGATTATCAGCGCCCACCGGCTGTCGGCCCTGACCGAAGCCAGCGAAATTCTGGTCCTGCAACAGGGTAGGGTGGTCCAGCGTGGCGATCACCTGCAGCTGAGCGGTGAAGCCGGCTGGTATCGCGATATGTACCGCTATCAGCAGCTGGAAGCGGCGCTGGATGATGATGAAACCGAACAGGGGAACACAGATGGCGAGTAGCGCTCAGCTTTGGCCTACGCTGAAACGGCTGCTGGCCTACGGCGCACCGTGGCGTAAATCGCTCGGCCTCGCGGTGGGCATGCTGTGGATCGCGGCGGCGGCAGAGGTGCTTGGCCCGGTACTGGTCAGCTACTTTATTGACAATATGGTGGCGAAGCATCAGATGCCGCTGGGGCTGGCCGCCGGGCTGGTGGCCTGTTATCTGTTGCTGCAGCTGCTGGCGGCGGGGCTGCACTATGCGCAGGCGCTGCTGTTCAACCGGGCGGCGGTGGGGGTGGTCCAGCGTCTGCGCACCGACGTGATGGATGCCGCGCTGCGCCAGCCGCTGAGCGCGTTTGACACGCAACCGGTGGGCCAGATTATCTCCCGCGTCACTAACGATACCGAAGTGGTGCGCGATCTCTACGTCACCGTGGTGGCCACCGTGCTGCGCAGCGCAGCGCTGGTCGGGGCGATGCTGGTGGCGATGTTCAGCCTCGACTGGCGAATGGCGCTGGTGGCGATCGCTATTTTCCCGGCGGTACTGATAGTGATGCTGATTTACCAGCGCTACAGCACGCCGATCGTGCGGCGGGTGCGCAGCTACCTGGCAGACATCAACAACGGTTTTAACGAAGTGATTAACGGCATGAGCGTGATCCAGCAGTTCCGCCAGCAGGCGCGCTTTGGTGAACGGATCGGCGGCGCCAGCCGCTCGCACTACCTGGCCCGCATGCAGACGCTGAAGCTGGATGGGTTTCTGCTGCGCCCGCTGCTCAGCCTGTTCTCGGCGATGATCCTCTGTGGCCTGATGCTGCTTTTTGGCTTTTCGTCAGCCGGGTCGATTGAGGTGGGCGTGCTGTACGCGTTTATCAACTATCTTGGCCGCCTGAACGAGCCGTTAATCGAACTGACCACCCAGCAGTCAATGCTGCAGCAGGCGGTGGTCGCCGGTGAACGTATTTTTGAACTGATGGACGCGCCGCGCCAGCCTTATGGTGACGATTCGCGGCCGCTGATCAGCGGACGCATTGATATCGAGGGGCTGACCTTTGCTTACCAGCCCGGACGACCGGTGCTGCATGATATCGATTTGCAGGTCGAAGGGCGGCATTTTGTCGCGCTGGTCGGGCATACCGGCAGCGGTAAAAGCACCCTTGCCAGCCTGCTGATGGGCTACTATCCGCTGGAGCAGGGCGACATTCGCCTCGACGGCCGTCCGCTCGCCTCCCTCAGCCACGGCGTGCTGCGCGATGGCGTGGCGATGGTGCAGCAGGATCCGGTGGTGCTGGCGGACACCTTCTTCGCTAACGTTACCCTCGGGCGTGATATCAGTGAGGAGGCGGTGTGGCAGGCGCTGGAAACGGTGCAGCTGGCGACGCTGGCCCGCAGCATGCCCGGGGGGATCCACAGCCGGCTGGGCGAGCAGGGCAACAACCTGTCGGTGGGGCAGAAGCAGCTGCTGGCGCTGGCACGGGTGCTGGTGGCCACCCCTAAAATTCTGATCCTCGATGAAGCCACGGCCAATATTGACTCCGGTACCGAACAGGCGATTCAGAGCGCACTGCGGGCGGTGCGGCGGCACACCACGCTGGTGGTCATCGCCCACCGGCTTTCCACTATCACCGAAGCCGACACCATTCTGGTGCTGCATCGCGGGCAGGCCGTGGAGCGAGGCAGCCATGAGCAGCTGCTGGCTGCCGAAGGACGTTACTGGCAGATGTATCAGCTGCAGCTGGCCGGTGAAGAGCTGGCGGCCGCTAACGCCCTGTGAGGGGGCGTTGGCGTTGCACCATCAGCAGGCGAAAAAATAGCCATTACCCCATCAATGCACTGGTCTAAAGCATAACGCACCGTTCTGGTGCGTTTTTTTTGAGCAACTGACTCAGTGACGCATTCTCTCCGCCGCCATAGACCCTGACCAGGCTGTTTGCTACGCCCAATCCTCCAGATATTTCTGATTTTCAACTGTTGGCATAGCCTTTGCTTAGTTAAAAGCGTGTCTGACAAACAAACAATTTCTAATTGCCGGAGGGGATCGAATGAAACTGGTTACCGTGGTCATCAAACCGTTCAAGCTGGAAGACGTCCGGGAAGCGCTGTCGTCTATCGGCATTCAGGGGCTGACCGTTACCGAAGTAAAAGGGTTTGGCCGTCAGAAAGGGCATGCGGAGCTGTATCGTGGCGCAGAGTACAGCGTGAACTTCCTGCCGAAAGTGAAAATTGACGTGGCGATCGCTGACGATCAGATTGATGAAGTGGTTGATGTGATCAGCAAAGCGGCCTACACCGGCAAAATCGGCGACGGTAAGATCTTCGTTGCCGAGCTGCAGCGGGTGATCCGCATCCGTACCGGTGAAACCGACGAAGCCGCCCTGTAAGTCCTGGCTAAACATTGTGATGGGAAAAGATAAAATGAAAAAACTTGCTCAGTTTGGCCTTGCCGGCATCGCCGCGTTACCGTCGCTGGCCTTCGCCGCCGCTCCGGCGGTTGCGGACAAAGCGGACAACGCCTTTATGATGATTTGCACCGCGCTGGTGCTGTTTATGACTATACCCGGCATTGCGCTGTTTTACGGCGGCCTGATCCGTGCCAAGAACGTACTGTCACTACTGACCCAGGTGGCGATGACTTTTGCTATCGTCTGCGTGCTGTGGCTGGTTTACGGTTACTCCCTCGCCTTCAGCGAAGGGAACGCCTTCTTCGGCAGCTTTAACTGGGCAATGCTGAAAGGCATCACGCCGACGGAAGTGATGGGGTCTTACTATCAGTACATCCACGTGGCTTTCCAGGCTTCATTTGCCTGTATCACCGTGGGCCTGATCGTTGGCGCTATCGCCGAACGTATTCGCTTCTCAGCCCTGCTGATCTTTGTGGTGATCTGGCTGACCTTCGCCTACCTGCCGATTGCGCACATGGTGTGGGCGGGTGGTTACCTGGCGCTGGACGGCGCGCTGGACTTCGCCGGCGGTACCGTCGTGCACATTAACGCCGCGGTGGCTGGTCTGGTTGGTGCCTATCTGCTGGGTAAACGTGCCGGGTTTGGTAAAGAAGCCTTCAAGCCGCACAACCTGCCGATGGTGTTCACCGGTACGGCGATCCTTTACTTTGGCTGGTTCGGTTTCAACGCCGGCTCTGCCGGTACCGCTAACGAAATCGCCGGCCTGGCGTTCCTCAATACCGTTATCGCTACCGCCGGCGCAATGCTGAGCTGGACCTTTGGTGAGTGGGCGCTGCGCGGTAAGCCTTCACTGCTGGGCGTCAGCTCCGGTGTGATTGCGGGTCTGGTGGGCATTACCCCGGCCTGTGGTTATGTCGGCGTGGGCGGTGCGCTGATTATCGGTGTGGTCGCTGGCCTGGGCGGCATCTGGGGCGTCACCACCCTGAAGAAATGGCTGCGCGTGGATGACCCATGCGACGTGTTCGGTGTGCACGGCGTCTGCGGTATTATCGGCTGCCTGCTGACCGGCGTATTCGCCTCCTCCTCTCTGGGCGGCGTCGGTTATGCGGAAGGCGTGACCATGGGCCATCAGGTGTGGGTACAGCTGTTCAGCGTGCTGGTCACCATCGTCTGGACCGCGGTCGTCGCCTTTATCGGTTTCAAAGTGGCAGACATGATTGTTGGATTGCGCGTGCCGGAAGAGCAGGAGCGTGAAGGTCTGGACGTCAACAGCCACGGCGAGAATGCCTACAACCAGTAAGTTTTCTCATGCAGTAACGTGATTGAAAAGAAGGGTAGTGCGCTAAAATAATAAGCATGACGGCGGGCCGAGTGGCCCGCCTTTTTTTTGCTTTACGGCTGGCGCTGGCGGATCACGCCCTCCTGCACGGTTGAGGCAACCAGCGTGCCCTGCTGATTGTAGAATTCTCCGCGCACAAACCCGCGGGCGGCGGAAGCGGAGGTACTCTCAATGCTGTACAGCAGCCAGTCGTTGAGATCGAAAGGCCGGTGGAACCACATTGAGTGATCGATGGTGGCCACCTGCATACCCGGCTCCAGGAAGCCTTTGCCATGCGGCTGGAGGGAAACCGGCAGGAAGTTGGAATCCGACACATAGCCAAGCAGGTATTGATGGATGCGGCTGTCCTGCGGCATCGGGCCGTTGGCGCGGATCCACAGCTGGCGTACCGGTTCATCCACATGCCCCTGCAGCGGATTATGGAAGGTCACCGGACGGATCTCGAACGGCTTCTCCGCGAGGAATTTATCGCGCATGCTGGCCGGGATCAGATGCGCCAGACGGGTAGCAATCTCATGCTCGGAGGGCAGGTTGTCCGGGCCGCTAACCACAGGCATGGTTTTCTGATGCTCGAAACCGCTTTCCGGCCCCTGGAACGAGGCGGTCATATAGAAGATCGGTTTGCCGTTCTGCACGGCTTTCACCCGGCGGGCGCTAAAACTCTGCCCGTCACGCAGGTTTTCCACATCGTAGATTATTGCCTTCTGGCTGTCGCCGGGGCGCAGAAAATAGCTGTGAAACGAGTGGATGCTGCGTTCGGGCGGCACGGTCTGCTTGGCCGCGTACAGCGCCTGTCCGACCACCTGGCCACCGAATACCTGGCGCAGACCCAGATCTTCACTTTGCCCGCGGAACAACCCTTCTTCCAGGCTTTCCAGATTCAGCAGATTTAACAGATTTTGTAACGCCAGGCTCATAGACGGCTTCCTCAGTAGTCGGATCGCTGACAGTTTGCGAGATCCGACCAGTTAGCGTCAACGATTGTTTGTGGCAATTGGCGGTCCTGAGTGAAATGTAACAAACGGGAGGTCTCCAGGAAATTTTCAGCAACTTGTGCCAGAATTAAATTCAGAAGAACAGCTATGATCTGTTTTCACGCGGCAGTATGCGCCGCAGGCATTGATTTAAGGAGAAACTATCAATGAAACTCTGGCATGTAGTTAGCACCGCTGCGCTGGTCGCGGCTATCGCGGGTTGTGCAGATAAAAGTAGGGATATTGCAACACCGACGCTGGGATCTCAGGTTCAGGGACAGCAGACGGCAATTCAACAGCCTAACGTGAGCGGTACGGTGTGGATCCGCCAAAAGATTGCGCTGCCGCCGAACGCGGTGCTTACCGTAACCCTGTCGGACGCGTCGCTGGCGGATGCACCGTCTAAGGTGCTCTCACAGCAGGTTAACCGTACGGATGGCAAACAGGCCCCGTTCCAGTTTGTACTGCCGTTTAACCCGGCGGAGATCCAGCCTAACGCGCGCATTCTGCTGAGTGCTGCGGTCACCGTTGACGGTAAAATGGTATTTATCACCGACAACGTGAAGCAGGTGATCACCAGCGGTGGCACCCGTCAGGATCTGACGCTGGTTCCGGTGCCGTCCGTACCTGTCAACACCCAGAGTGGGGCGACGTCCACCGTGCCAACGACTTCCCCGACCATGCTGACCCCGTCGTCCGCCGTTCCGGCCCCGACATCGCTGTAATCCATCGCGGCTAACGCCTTATTGCAACGCCCCTGATGGGGCGTTTTTTTATGGCTGCCAGCGGAAGCGGTGCAAATCAATAATACCGTCCGCCGATACCTCAACGCCTTCCTCCATTAGTGCCTGGCGCTGCCGGTTGAGGTCGTCACCTGCCAGCGAAATGGCGCCATTGCGGTTAACCACGCGGTACCAGGGGAGTTTACTGCCTGCAGGCAAACGTTTCAGCACGCCACCGACCTGACGCGCAGCGCGCGGGGATCCGGCCAGATGGGCAATCTCACCGTAGGTTGTCACCCGGCCGAAAGGAATAGCGGCCACAATTTGATAGACACGGTGTTGAAAGCTGTCGTGGGGGGCGGTCATGACACGATTCTCATGGTGGAAACAACAGCAACGATAAACCATCGCCTGCGGCTACGCCAGGCTACCCTGAAGTAATAACGCGCAACCTAAGGATGAATCGCGGTTAATTGCGCAAGAAAACAACGGTCATCCGGGGCTGGCTTGCAATTGCCGGGGGTATCATTGATAATGCCTGCGCTTCGGTTATCCGGGGCACTCAATGGGGGCCCTGTTGGTTCTCCCGCAATGCTAATTTGTGAACTCGGTCAGGTCCGGAAGGAAGCAGCCGTAACAGATGACGCGTGTGCCGGGATGTAGCTGGCAGGGCCCCCACCCAATTCTGCCTTGCCAGCCTGTTGTCACTCTCTGCCTGGCGTCCGCCTCAGCGAACAAACTTCCATACCGCGACGGGTATTTTGTCGTACAGCTTATTCATGGTGAGTTCAGCCAGACGATGGTCAGCCGCTGAATAAAATACCGCCAGTTCATCGTCCGTTAATTCGTACTTGTTCTTTTCAATCACGCGTTCCAGCGTATCAATCGAACGGCAGCGTCGCAGACGCATCAGATAATCAGTTTTTGTTAACATTTTGTCAGTCATTATTAAACCGTAAAAAAGAGTAGGGAGTTGCTAGAAAGAGTGGCTAGGTTGTATCTGGCCGGCTGCTGCGTCTTCTGCAAAAATGCTTAACAGTCGTTTAGCCGATTTTTGCCAGCGCTGCAGATCCTGAACATTAATGCCATAGTTGCTGAACAACATAAAGGTATCGTCGAGAAACTCATCAATCTGACTAATCAGAAGATGCTCTTCCACATGCTTGATTTTGTAATTCACTGTAAATGCAGCAATATGTTCAATCAGCTCGTTAAGCTGTAAATTGGTTGCTGAAGTGGGATCATTAACCCAGCCGTGATGACTGTCACCCAATGTTGCCATGCTTTCATCGTACAGGTTTTCACATAAGAATTTCAGCTGGGCAATATCATGCCTTTTCGGTGAGTATTCGTCCATCGTTTTCCCCTCCGCAGCGAGCGAAACATGCCGTTTAACAGAGCTTTTAAACAGGTTATGGCAGGAAGTGATAATTACTGCATTTTTAATGCGGCTGAAACAACAGCATTAAAAGGTTGAACAAAACACGAATCATTACAGTTCTTCAGACATCGTGCTGCGATCGTCGTCGATAAAATCAAAGGTCATCGCATTCGCCTGGCAGGTAACGTTGACCGAAAAGTTGGTCAATTCCTCTGCATCAATATCGAGACAGCCGTTAAACAGGTTCCAGCGAAAGCTGTAATTCATTTTATATCGCGTCTGGTCGATCGGTTCCAGCGAAATAATTTTTATACTATTTGGAACATAATGCGCATCAGATGAATACCATGCAAGTGAACCGATCAAATCGTTCTCAATTTTGGGAATAATCTGTTCGATTTCCTGCTTTAATTCTAGCGGGGTTCTTGGGGTTTGACGATATTCTAATGGTAAAGTTCTGTGCATTTTCCCTCCTGAAGGTTAATTTTTACTAATACCCCTCGACGTTTAATTTGGCAATATCCTGAGCATTGTCGGCTCGGTGCCAGCCTATCTTAATGATTTAACACTCGATTATCGGCTGCGGCCTGGCGATTTTTGTGGGGGATTATTCACTTACTTGAATAGAGTTAATACTACTCCATTCGGCATCGTAGCAGACGCAATGAAATAACTGGATACATTTTTATCTTTCCTCCGCGTCCCACAAGGGCGTACATTATTGTTATGTTATAACATATTAGTCTGACTCTGACATGAACCGACCCCCTTTCTTTATGCGTTTCGGCACGCTACTCAGCGCCCCGGCCTGGGCTCGCGCCGTAATGATGTTGATCGTTGTTCTGGTGCTGGTGCTGGCGACCCGTTGGGCGGGCGCCCAGTGATTCTCTTAAACAGTCTGATGGTGGGCTACCAGCGTCAGGCAGTTGCGCCGGCGTTGAGCGGTGAGTTTATCCGCGGAAGTATGACCGCGCTGGTCGGCGCTAACGGCAGCGGCAAGTCATCGCTGCTGAAAACGCTGTGCGGCATGCTGCCGCCGGTCAGCGGTTCTCTGAACTTTACCGGTTCCCGTCCGCAGATTGCCTGGCTGCCACAGCAGGCCGACATCGAAAAAAGCGTGCCCTTAACCGTTTTCGACCTGGTGGCCATGGGGTTCTGGCATCGCTGCGGCTGGTTTGGCGGCATCAGCCGCGCACAGCGTGAGCAGGTGATGCAGGCGCTGCAGCAGGTCAGAATGACCGCGTTTGCCGGAGCGTCACCGGCGACGCTTTCCGGGGGACAACTGCAGCGGATACTGTTTGCCCGTCTGCTGATCCAGGATGCCGAACTGCTGTTGCTGGATGAACCCTTCAGCGGCGTCGACAGCGACACCGTCGCCCTGCTGCTGACGCTGCTGGCCGAGCGCCACCGCGCGGGATGTACGCTGATCGTGGTGCTGCATGATATGGCAACCGTGGCTGAGCATTTTCCGCAGGTGTTGAGGCTGCATAGCGATCGCGGCGAATGGCGCAGCCGCGATGACGGCAGCAGCGGTGTACGCCCGGTGGCGCGCGGAGGGGCCTGCGCATGATGCTGATCCAGCCGTTCATCGAGTTCGGGTTTATGCGCCGCGCGCTGGTCGCCTGCGTGGCCCTGTCACTCAGCGCCACGCCGCTTGGTGTCTTTCTGCTGCTGCGACGTATGAGCCTGGTCGGCGACGCGTTGTCGCACGCGGTGCTACCCGGTGCCGCTATTGGCTACCTGATCTCCGGGCTGTCGCTGGTGGCGATGGGCGTGGGGGGCGCGATTGCCGGACTGACGGTAGCGCTGCTCTCCGGCGCGGTTAGCCGCTTTACCCCGCTGCGTGAAGATGCCAGCTTTGCCGGGTTTTACCTGGGATCGCTGGCGCTGGGCGTCACCCTGGTCTCGCTACGCGGCTCCAGCGTTGACCTGCTGCACGTGCTGTTTGGTTCCCTGCTGGCGGTTGATACCCCCTCCATCGAACTGGTCAGCGGCATCAGCAGCTTGACGCTGCTGGCGCTGGCGCTGATCTACCGCCCGCTGGTGATTGACGTGTTTGATCCGACCTTTCTGCGGGCGCAGGGGCGCTGGACTCCGGCGCTGGTACACGGCGTTTTTCTGCTGCTGGTGGTGATTAATCTGGTGGCCGGTTTCCAGGTGCTGGGCACCCTGATGAGCGTAGGGCTGATGATGTTACCGGCGGCCAGCGCCCGTTTCTGGAGCCGTCATCTCTCCGGTACCCTGGCCGCCGCCATGATGCTGGCGGTCACCGCCAGCATCGGCGGTCTGTATGCCTCATTCTGGCTCTCTTTACCTGCCGGCCCGGCGGTGGTGCTGGGGGCGGCGCTGCTGTTCTTTATTTCCATTTTATTTGGACCCTGCGGCGGCATTCTGACCGCGCGCGGTATCCTGTTTAAGGCAAAGGAGTAAACATGAAAAAATTACCAATCGTGATGGCGCTGTCTGCAGCGTTAATTGCCCCGGGCGTGATGGCGAAAACCGTGCAGGTGGTCGCCAGCTTTACCGTGCTGGCGGACATCGTAAAAAACGTCGGCGGTGAACACGTGGCGGTGAAGAGCCTGGTCGGCCCGAACGGCGATCCGCACAGCTTCGAACCGACGCCGAAGGACAGCCAGGCGCTGGCGCGCGCTGATTTAGTGGTGGTCAGTGGGCTGGGGCTGGAAGGGTGGATGGATCGCCTGATTAACGCCTCAGGCTATAAAGGCAGGACGCTGGTGGCATCAACCGGGATTGATACGCGAAAAATGGAAGAGGATGGCCAGACCATCACCGATCCCCACGCCTGGAACAGCATGCAAAACGGCGTTGTCTACGCGACTAACGTGATGAACGCCCTGATTGCCGCCGATCCGGACGATGCGGCGGCGATCCGTAAAAGCGGGCAGGCCTATATTCAGCAACTGCAACAGCTGGACAGCTGGGCGCAGCAGACGCTGGCCGCGGTGCCGCAGCAGCAACGTAAGGTGCTGACCAGCCACGATGCGTTTGGCTACTTCGGCCAGCGCTACGGCGTCAGCTTCCTCTCCCCGGTGGGCTTCTCTACTGAATCTGAAGCCAGCGCGTCTGACGTGGCCGGGCTGATTACCCAGCTGAAGAAAGAGCATATTCACACCTACTTTATCGAGAACCAGACCGATCCGCGTCTGGTGCAGCAGATCGCGTCGGCGACCGGGGCGAAGTCCGGCGGCGAGCTCTATCCTGAAGCCCTGAGCGAAAAAGGAGGAAAAGCCGACAGCTATGTGGCGGCGTTTAAGCACAACGTCAATGCTATGGTCGCGGGCATGAAGTAAGCGCAGAGGGCGGCTCAGAAGGCCGCCCCTGTTTGATCGGAAAGCCTCCCCGTTGCCTGAACCTGCCCCGTCTGCCCCATAAAAAAAGGAGGAAGCTTGCGCTTCCCCCTTTGCGATGACGACATGGCTTTGCAATCAACGTTGTTTTTTAACCCTGTACCGCTTTAAAGCGTGGGTTACTTTTGCAGATCACAAATACGCGGCCGTGGCGGCGGACGATTTTGCAATCTTTGTGGCGCTTTTTGGCCGAAGCCAGAGAACTCAGTACCTGCATGATCGGATCCTTATTTTTTCATCGCGCCAAGAAAACCGCCAAACCGCTGGCTGAAGCGTGCGGCGCTGCCTTCTTTAGCAAACTCTTTCTGTTTACCGGTGTAGTAAACATGTGAGGCGGAAGAGACGTCCAGCGGCACGTAGGGCATCTCTTTACCGTCGTGCTGGACGGTACGGTCAGTTTTAATGGTGGAACCCACCACGAAGTAAGCATCGGCGGTGGTGTCATGGAACACCACCTGGCGGTAGGCAGGATGGATACCCTGTTTCATTGGTCACTCCACATTGTGTGTTATGTTATACTATAACAATAGTATGCGCCGCCCGACAGGTAATTGCAACCCCTCGTCATCGGCGTATTTACCCTGCACGACAAAAAAGACCGCTGTTTTCGGGCCAAAAAAAAGAGGCCGCAAAAGCGGCCTCTCAGTCAAAGCGACGGACAACGGTTACGGATGCTTCACCGGATGGCTGTGCTCAATGTCTTCTTTATTCTTGCTAAAGCGGCGGCGAACCACCACAAAGAACACTGGCACGAAGAAGATCGCCAGCACGGTCGCGGTCACCATCCCGCCCATTACGCCAGTACCGACGGCGTTCTGCGCGCCAGATCCGGCGCCGGTGCTGATGGTCAGCGGCAGTACCCCGAGGATAAACGCCAGTGAGGTCATCAGGATCGGACGCAGGCGCATACGCACGGCTTCCAGCGTCGCCTCAACCAGACCTTTACCTTCCTTCTCCATCAGGTCCTTGGCGAACTCGACGATCAGGATGGCGTTCTTCGCCGATAGCCCTATGGTGGTGAGTAGCCCGACCACGAAGTAGACGTCGTTACTCAGGCCACGCAGCGTGGTAAAGATCAGCGCACCAACTACCCCGAGCGGTACCACCAGCATCACCGAGAACGGAATCGACCAGCTCTCGTACAGCGCTGCCAGGCACAGGAATACCACAATCAGCGAGATGGCATACAGCGCCGGAGCCTGGTTACCGGACAGGCGTTCCTGATAGGACATACCGGTCCACTGGTAGCCGATACCGGTAGGCAGTTTGCCGGCCAGTTGCTCCATCAGGTTCATGGCATCGCCGGAGCTCTTGCCCGGGCCCGGCTGGCCTAACAGCTCCATTGAAGGCAGGCCGTTATAGCGTTCCAGACGCGGAGAACCGTAGATCCACTTACCGGTGGCGAAGGTATCGAAGGAGACCATCTCACCGCTGCTGGAGCGGACATACCAGTTACCGATATCTTTCGGCAGCATACGGTACGGCGCTTCACCCATCACGTAGACTTTTTTCACGCGGCCGCGGTCAATAAAGTCATTAACGTACGAACCACCCCAGGTCGAACGCAGCGTGGTGTTAATATCGGACAGTGATACCCCCATCGCCTGCGCTTTTTCCTGATCGATAGTCAGTTTGTACTGTGGCGTATCTTCCAGACCGTTCGGACGCACGCCGACCAGCGTATCCGGATGCTCGGCAATCATGCCCAGCAGCTGGTTACGCGCTGCGGTCAGCTTCTCATGGCCAAGGCCACCCTGGTCGACCAGCTGGAAGTCGAAACCGGTCGCCGTGCCCAGCTCGATAATCGCCGGCAGGTTGAACGGAATCACCATCGCATCGCGGATCGACGACAGCGCACCAAATGCCCGTCCGGCAATCGCCGGGACTTTATTCTCGGCACCTGGTCGGTCTTCCCACGGTTTCAGGCTGACAAAGGCGATACCGGTGTTCTGACCACGACCCGCGAAGCCAAAGCCGTTTACGGTAAACACGGAGTTTACGGTGGCTTTTTCTTTGTTCAGGTAGTAGTCGGTCACCTGATCCAGCACCTTCTGGGTACGCTCCTGCGTCGCACCCGCTGGCAGCTGGGCCATGGTCAGGAACACACCCTGATCTTCTTCCGGCAGGAAGGAGGAGGGCAGGCGCATAAACAGTACCGCCATGCCCACCACGATCAGCAGATAGAGAACCAGGTAGCGGCCGGTGCTGCGAATGATATGGCCCACGCTATCGGTATAGTGATGGGTACTCTTATCAAACATGCGGTTGAACCAGCCGAAGAAACCGGTGGTTTTACCGTGGTCGCCTTTAGCAATCGGCTTCAGCATGGTGGCACAGAGCGCTGGGGTCAGCACCAGGGCGACAATCACCGACAGCACCATCGCTGAAACAATGGTGATCGAGAACTGACGGTAGATAACCCCGGTCGAGCCGCCGAAGAAGGCCATCGGGATAAATACCGCAGACAGCACCAGGGCAATACCGACCAGCGCGCCCTGAATCTGATCCATCGACTTACGGGTAGCTTCTTTTGGCGGCAGGCCCTCTTCGGCCATCACACGCTCAACGTTCTCCACCACCACGATGGCGTCATCAACCAATAGCCCGATTGCCAGCACCATACCAAACATGGTCAGGGTGTTTATCGAGTAACCAAAGGCGCTGATAATGGCAAAGGTGCCCAGCAGTACCACCGGTACCGCAATGGTCGGGATCAGCGTAGCGCGGAAGTTCTGCAGGAACAGATACATTACCAGGAACACCAGCACGATCGCTTCAACGAGGGTTTTCACCACTTCGTTAATGGAGATCTGCACGAATGGCGTGGTGTCGTACGGGTAAACTACCTTCAGCCCTGACGGGAAGAAAGGTTCCAGTTTGGTCAGTTCAGCCTTCACCGCGGCAGCGGTGTCCAGTGCGTTAGCACCGGTAGCCAGCTTGATGCCGAGTCCGGAAGCCGGTTTGCCATTGTAACGGGCAATAATGTCGTAGTTTTCACCCCCCAGCTCAATGTGCGAGACGTCTTTCAGCAACACGCGGGAACCGTCGGTGTTCACCTTCAACAGGATCTTACCGAACTCTTCTGCCGAGGTCAGACGGGTCTGCGCAATGATCGAGGCGTTCAGCTGCTGGCCGGCAACCGGAGGTGACCCACCGAGCTGACCCGCCGCCACCTGGGCGTTCTGAGTATTAATTGCGGCGATCACGTCGACCGGGGTCAGCGAGTAGTTATTAAGCTTGTGCGGATCCATCCAGATACGCATCGCGTACTGCGAACCAAACAGCTGGGTATCACCCACGCCAAGCACGCGGCTGATCGGATCTTTAATGTTCGAACCGACATAGTCCGCGATGTCATTCTGGGTCATGGTACCGTCATCGTTGATGAAGCCGGCCACCATCAGGAAGCTGCTGGAGGATTTTTTAACCTGAATCCCCTGCTGCTGTACTTCCTGCGGCAGCAGCGTCATCGCCAGCTGCAGTTTGTTCTGCACCTGCACCTGGGCGATATCGGCGTTGGTCCCGGACTCGAAGGTCAGCGTAAGCTGCAGCGATCCGCTGGAGTCACTGGCTGAGCTCATGTACATCAGACCGTCGATGCCGTTCATGTTCTGTTCAATAACCTGCGTGACCGAGTCCTGCAGGGTTTTTGCATCGGCACCTGGGTAGTTTGCCGTGACCTCAATCGCCGGTGGAGCAACGTTAGGATATTGCTCGATCGGCAGTTTAAGAATCGACAACGCACCCGCCAGCATAATAATGATGGCGATTACCCAGGCAAAGATGGGGCGATCGATAAAAAACTTAGCCATGAATCAGTGGCTCCTGTTAAGACTTCGGTTGTTCAGACTGCGCCTGAGGCTTGGATGCATCCGCTTTAGCGCCGTCTTCGCTCACTTCCTGTGGCGTGACTGCCGCGCCTGGCTTCACGCGTTGCAGGCCGGAAACGATCACTTTGTCACCGTCTTTCAGCCCGCCGGTCACCAGCCACTTGTCGCCAATCGCCTGGTCAGCGGTCAGGTTACGCACTTCAACCTTGTTATCCGCGCCTACCACCATTGCCGTTGCCTGGCCGGTCGGGGTACGGGTCACGCCCTGCTGTGGAACCAGCAGCGCATTCGGGTTGGTGCCTTCTTCCAGACGCGCACGCACGAACATGCCCGGCAGCAGGCTGTGATCCGGGTTAGGGAACACGGCACGCAGGGTGATAGAACCGGTCGTTTCGTCGACGGTCACATCAGAGAATTCTAATGTACCGCTCTGCGCGAACTCGTTACCATTCTGCATCAACAGTTTGACCTGAGCCTTGCCGTTAGCCTGCTGCAGCGTACCGGCGTTCAGTTCATCACGCAGGCGCATAAATTCTTCGCTGGACTGGGTGACGTCAACGTAGATCGGGTCAAGTTGCTGTACTGTAGCCAGCGCGTTGGTCTGACCGCTCTGCACCAGGGCGCCTTCGGTGACCGATGACTTACCTACGCGTCCGCTAATCGGAGAGGTGACTTTGGTGTACGCAAGGTTAATACGTGCCGTTTCCACAGCGGCCTGTGCGGCCTGAACGGCGGCAGCAGTCTGGCTCTGGGTGGCCGCAGCCGTATCGTAATCCTGCTGGCTGATATATTTGGTGCCCAGCAGCGGCTTGTAGCGTTTGACGGTTAAGGCAGCAATCTGTGCGTTGGCCTGCGCCTGGGCGAGGTCGCCTTTCGCACTGGCGTAGGCGGCCTGATAGGTTGCCGGATCAATCTGATAAAGTGACTGGCCGGCCTGGATATCACTGCCTTCAACGAAGTTACGTTTCAGAATAATACCGGAGACCTGTGGGCGCACTTCCGCGATGCGGAATGACGACGTGCGGCCTGGCAGATCGGTGGTAATAGTAAGTGGAGCACTTTTCAGCGTGACGATACCGACTTCAGGCGCCTGGCCCTGACCGCCTTGTTGTCCCTCATTTTTATTGTCACATCCTGTTAGCATTAAGCTGCCTGAGAGAATCAGAACGGCCGCCAGAGGCGTTAACCCTCTGTTTTTGTTCATAAATAAACCTCGTGTCCGGTATCAAATGTCCAGTGGATCACAAACGCACAAAGCCATGCTGCGTTTAAATTATGGTCGTGCTATGGTACATACATTCGGAAATGTATGTAAATCTGGCATTTTGTAAAAGTCACCCCTATGGCACGAAATACCAAACAGCAGGCGCAGGAAACACGCAATCACATCATCGATGCGGCGATTGAGCGCTTTTCAGAACATGGCGTATCAAAAACGTCACTCGCTGATATCGCGGCAGCCGCTGGGGTTACGCGGGGTGCCATTTACTGGCATTTTAAAAATAAAACCGATTTACTGAATGAAATCTGGGCGCAGTCCGAGTCGGTGATGGCCGAGCTGGAACTTGAGTATTATGCAAAATACCCGGCAGATCCACTGTCTGTTATGCGTTCAATGATTATCTATGTGCTTGATGCCGCAGCCACCGACCCGCGCAGGCGGGCGCTGATGGAAATTATCTATCATAAGTGTGAGTTTGTCGGTGAAATGACCACCCTGCAACTGATGCAGCAGAACCTCTATCTGGAGTGTTATGAGAAGATAGAAGAGGTTTTACAGGCCTGTATTGTCGCCGGGCTGCTGCCCGCCAACCTCAACACCCGGCTGGCGGCGATCGTAATGCGTGGGTACATCAGCGGCATTATGGAAAACTGGTTGTTTATGCCGGACAGCTACGACCTCGCGGCTGAAGTGCCGAAACTTGTGGATACGCTGATTGAGATGCTGATGCATTGCCCGACGCTGCAACTGCCGGGTGGCCGTTAGCATGCCGGGCTGCTCAACGCCCGTTGGCCCCCGGCCACACAGCAAACGTTTTAACAAGCATCCGCCAGCCGGTTGCAGCCCGGCCTGAGTGAGGCCCTGTCATCCACTTAATATGGCTGGTGAACAGGATCTGTACGTAAGCAGTAATCCTGACTGACAGCCCCGGCAGTTATTGGTCACTCGGCAGCAACGGCTGTGTAGCAACCTTACGCTCAAAATCTCTTTTGACAATTTCCAGCGCCGCCAGCACCGTTGCCGGTGCGATCTGGTTTTCTTCCAGCAACATAATCAAATCGACGGCCAGTCTTACCTCTTGAGGTGCGGTTTCCAGTGACATCGCTTCTCCTTTTTTACAGTAATCAGGTGACAGGGGAATGACGCTTCACCCTTATGACTGACGCTCACGGTTTTCGATCGCGCGCTCAATGCGTTTCAGCGCCTGCAGGCAGCGCTGCAGCCGGCCCTCCAGCGCCGCTACCTCACGCTGCAGCTGTTGCTGCTGTGCCAGCGTCTCCTGCGTCGCCAGCAGGCTTTCACGATCGGCGATCATCCCGCGCAGCCGCCGCTCATAGCCCTGGTGTTCAGACAGCTTCTCATACAGGTTCTCTTTAACGTTCACCGGCGCAGTTTCCTTACCGCGCAGGGACATCGTCGCCAGCTCGCGCTGCAGCGCGCTCATCTGCAGCACTACCCGCTCCGCCATCCACGCGACGCGTTCGGCACGACCATCCTGTACGCTCTGCTTCAGCTGTGCCAGCGTCTGACGGATCTCCGCCAGATAATCTCCCAGCCGGGTGGAGTGGCTGTGAAACAGCTGCTCATCAAAGCGCGCCTTGCGGGTACTTTTCGTGGCGTGCGGCGCAACGGCCTGGGCAAGCTGTTCCAGCTTTGCGTCAAGCTGCTGCAGTAAACCAGCACTTTTCATTTTCGTCTCCGTGGCAGTCTGCGGGCTATGATACGCTGGTGGCTCTGCTGATTCAGGTTCGGCCGGCTGATTTTCAGGCCGGATGCCTAAGGCCCAACGATGCAACGTTACATTCTACTGATTATTGGCTGGCTGGCGATAGTGCTGGCAACGCTGGGCGTGATCCTGCCGCTGTTGCCGACCACGCCGTTTCTGCTGCTGGCCGCCTGGTGTTTTGCCCGCTCCTCGCCGCGTTTTCATCACTGGCTGTTGCACCGCTCGCCGTTTGGCCGCTATCTGCGCCACTGGCAGCAGCATCGGGCGATGCCGCCGGGGGCGAAAGGGCGCGCGATTGCGGTGATCCTGGTGAGCTTTGCCTTTTCGCTGTGGATGGTGAAGATACTGTGGGTTCGCCTGCTGCTGCTGGCGATGCTCTGCGTCCTGCTGGTATTTATGATCCGCCTGCCGGTGGTTGATGAATCGCAAGAAAAGCGGTGATTTTGCCTGACATGGTTGCAATTGCCCGACGATTTGCATAGATTTGGTCGTTTTCGTGCGCGGCTTCCCCTCAACGTTTGAATTTCACTCCGCCGGATACCGGTCAGGGTGAAAGAGGCTGCGCGAAATTGATTTGTATTCACCAGGCACAAGATTATGACCGCGACTGCGCAGCAGCTTGAAATTATTGAAAACAGTATCAAAAGCATCCAGGATTACCCTAAGCCGGGTATCCTGTTTCGTGACGTTACCAGCCTGCTGGAAGACCCGAAAGCGTATGCGCTGAGCATTGAACTGTTGGTGGATCGCTACCGTCACGCGGGCATCACCAAAGTGGTGGGCACCGAAGCACGCGGCTTCCTGTTCGGTGCTCCGGTAGCGCTGGCGCTGGGCGTTGGCTTTGTACCGGTGCGTAAGCCGGGTAAACTGCCGCGTAAAACCTTCGCCGAAAGCTACGAGCTGGAGTACGGCACCGACCAGCTGGAGCTGCACTGTGATGCCATCCAGCCGGGCGACGTGGTGCTGGTGGTGGATGACCTGCTGGCCACCGGCGGCACCATTGAAGCGACCGTCAAGCTGATCCGCCGCGCCGGCGGTGAAGTAAAGGACGCCGCCTTCATTATCAACCTGTTTGACCTGACCGGTGAATCGCGCCTGAAGGCGCTGGGCGTAGAGAGCTACAGTCTGGTCAACTTCCCGGGTCACTAAGATCCGTTAACGGGCCTGCTGTGGCTGGCCCGTTTTCCCCGGCGGGCCCGCTGAACGGCCAGCCCGGTACCCCGGTGTTGGATGTGACCTGAACCCAGGGCACTATCATTGACGTCCGGGCAGCGGTGGTTGAGGAGAGGCCATCCCTTCAGGCTGCAGAAAATCGAGCTGCGGTAGCCGCGCAAAGCGAATCTCACGCTGATTGACCGCCTGCAACACCTCTTCTGTACAGTTCTCCTCTCCTGCAGAGGCCAGTGCCAGCTGCGCGGGCAGTACCAGGCCAGCACCGTGCTTTTTCCGCCATTTCTCTGCTTCGTCCAGAATGATTTTTTTAAGATCGTCGCTGACCGTCCGCTCCTCCCGCTCAAACTGCTGATCAAGCATCTGCTCCGCATTAGCGATTACCCGCTGCTGTTCCGCCGCGGGCGACTGCTGATAGTCGTTATGCACCTGTTGCAGCCCCTGACGAAAATGCAGCGCCAGTTTATCCAGATGCGCGCGTCCGGCTTTACCCGGCGTGGAATCTGCGATTACTTTCTCAATGTCCAGCAGGGCGATCGCCGGGGCAGGGTGCCTCTGCTGCCAGAACAGCCAGCCGAGCGCCAGCACCATCAGGCTGATAAGGGTAAAGACAAATTTCATTTGAGGGTCTCATCGTTAAATCAGGCATGAAGCCGGGCGGCAAATCTGGCGGGTTTTTAAGGCGGTTTTGTTGCATTAAATGTGATTTTTCTTCAGATGAATTATTTTAAGAAAATAAAGCAAAAAGATCCCCGATGAGGGGGACCTTTTCATAATTGGTATAAGCACGATGTGATTTTTGTCATCAACCGGTCTGCGACGTTATTTTACGGCAACCTTCAAGCGTGCCGGGCGGCTGCGGCCCGGCTCACCGCCGGTGACAGGAACCGCGACGACCAGGTGGGGTTTCTGTTATAGTATCCGTCTTAAACTGGGTAAAAAAATGATGAAGTCCGAATGAGCTATCAGGTACTGGCCCGCAAGTGGCGTCCACAAGCGTTTACCGATGTTGTCGGTCAGGAACATGTCCTGACCGCACTGGCTAACGGCCTGTCGCTGGGGCGTATCCACCACGCTTATCTGTTTTCCGGCACCCGTGGCGTCGGTAAAACCAGCATTGCCCGCCTGTTGGCAAAAGGGCTGAACTGTGAAACTGGCATCACCGCGACGCCGTGCGGCAAGTGCGATAACTGTCGCGAAATCGAACAGGGGCGCTTCGTTGACCTGATTGAGATCGACGCCGCCTCGCGCACCAAGGTCGAAGACACCCGCGATCTGCTGGATAACGTGCAGTACGCACCGGCGCGCGGCCGATTTAAAGTCTATCTGATCGATGAAGTGCATATGCTGTCGCGTCACAGCTTCAATGCGCTGCTGAAAACCCTGGAAGAGCCGCCGGAACACGTTAAGTTCCTGCTGGCCACCACCGATCCGCAGAAGCTGCCGGTAACCATCCTGTCGCGGTGCCTGCAGTTTCATCTGAAAGCACTCGATCAGGTACAGATCCGCGGCCAGCTGGAGCACGTGCTGCAGGCTGAGCAGATCGCGGCGGAAACCCGCGCGCTGCAGCTGCTGGCCCGCGCCGCGGACGGCAGCATGCGTGACGCGCTGAGCCTGACCGATCAGGCGATCGCCATGGGGCAGGGGCAGGTTACCACCGCCACGGTCAGCGACATGCTCGGTACCCTGGATGATGAGCAGCCGCTGGCGCTGATTGAAGCGCTGACCGCCGCCGACGGCGCGCAGGTGATGGCGCTGCTCAACCAGGCGGCGGCCCGCGGCGTGGAGTGGGAGGCTCTGCTGGTGGAGATGCTGACCCTGCTGCACCGCATTGCCATGGTGCAGCTGCTGCCTTCGGCGCTCGGTGAAGAGATGGCGGCGATTGAGCAACGCCTGCGTGAACTGGCGCGCGTGCTGCCGCCGGCCGACGTGCAGCTGTTCTATCAAACCCTGCTGGTGGGCCGTAAAGAGCTGCCGCTGGCACCGGATCGGCGCATGGGGGTTGAGATGACCCTGCTGCGCGCGCTGGCGTTTCACCCGAAAGCGGTCATCGCCGAACCGGTGGCGCGTCCGCAGCTGGTCGCGCAGGTGGTGCCTGCGCCAGCGGCTGATTCCGCGGCGGCAGCGCCACCTGCGCGTGCGTCCGGCGTCGCTTCAGCACCCGCTGCACCCGCCCGTCCATCCGCTGCGCCGTCGGCCCCCCCGTTAGCGACCCGGCCGGCCGGCCCGGCCGTGGACCAGGCCGATGGCCCGGCGGATTTCGCTCCGCCGCACGGTCAGCCGTCTGCTGCCGCACAGGCCAGACCCGCTGAGCCCGCGCACGGCCAGCCGCCTGCCACCGCGCAGACCAGACCCGCTGAGCCACCGCCCGGCGGGCTGTCGGAGACCACCAGTCAGTTACTGCAGGCGCGCACTCAGCTGCTGCGCCAGCAGGGAGCAAACAAAGCAAAAAAGAGTGAGCCGGCAGCGCAAAGTGCGCGGCCGGCGAGTTCGGCCCTGGAACGGCTGGCTAACGTTACCGAGCGCGGTCAGCAGCGGTTGCAGCAGGCCGCCAGCGAGGCTGCTCCGGTAAAAGAGGAGGCCTACCGCTGGAAGGCCTTAACGCCGACCGAAATCAAAGCCGCGCCGGTCGCCACGCCCAAGGCGCTGCGCACCGCGCTGGAACATGAAAAGACCCCGGAGCTGATCGCCCGGCTGACGGTAGAAGCGCAGCAGCGCGACGCCTGGGCCGCCGAGATCGCCACGCTGCCGATGCCGCGTCTGGTGCAACAGCTGGCGCTGAACGCCTGGAAAGAGGTCACGGAGCAGGGCATCTGCCTGCACCTGCGTTCCAGCCAGCGCCACCTGAACTCGCCGTCGGCGCAAAAGGCGCTGAGCGACGCGTTAAACGCGTCGGGCGCAGCGCCGGTTGAATTAACCGTGGTGGAAGATGATAATCCGGCGGTGCTGACGCCGCTGGAGTGGCGGCAAAAAATTTATGAAGAGAAGCTGGCGCAGGCGCGCCAGTCGATTAGTGCAGATACGCATATTCAGACGCTGCGGCGGTTCTTCGACGCTGACGTTGATGAAGAGAGTATTCGTCCTGTGTAACCCGCCGCAGCAGCATAACGTTGCTGTGGCCTGAGCTTAAGAGAGAGAACCTATGTTTGGTAAAGGCGGATTGGGCAACCTGATGAAGCAGGCCCAGCAGATGCAGGACAAAATGGCGCAGGTGCAGGAAGAGATCGCCGCGATGGAAGTGACCGGCGAGTCCGGTGCCGGTCTGGTTAAGGTCACCATCAACGGTGCGCACAACTGCCGTCGCGTGGAAGTTGACCCGAGCCTGCTGGAAGATGACAAAGATATGCTGGAAGACCTGGTCGCCGCAGCATTTAACGACGCCGCACGCCGCGTAGCCGAAGCGCAGAAAGAGAAGATGGCCGGCGTCTCTTCCGGTATGCAGCTGCCGCCTGGCTTCAAGATGCCGTTCTGATGCAGACCAGCCCGCTCCTTGAAGCCTTAATGGAGTCGCTGCGCTGCCTGCCGGGCGTTGGGCCGAAATCGGCCCAGCGTATGGCGTTCCAGCTGCTGCAGCGGGACCGCAGCGGCGGCATGCGGCTGGCGCAGGCGCTGACCCGCGCCATGTCCGAAATTGGCCACTGCGCCGACTGCCGCACCTTCACCGAACAGGAGATCTGCACCATCTGCGCTAACCCGCGGCGGCAGCAGAACGGCCTGATCTGTGTGGTGGAAACCCCGGCCGACATTCATGCCATTGAGCAGACCGGGCAGTTTGCCGGCCGCTACTTTGTGCTGATGGGGCACCTGTCGCCGCTGGACGGTATCGGTCCGAACGATATCGGCCTGGACAGGCTGGAGCAGCGGCTGGAGCGTGAGTCGATTCAGGAACTGATCCTCGCCACCAACCCGACGGTGGAAGGGGAGGCAACCGCCAACTACATCGCCAGCCTGTGTGAGCAGTATGGCGTGGAAGCCAGCCGCATCGCCCACGGCGTGCCGGTGGGCGGCGAACTGGAGATGGTTGACGGCACCACGCTGTCGCACTCGCTGGCCGGTCGTCGCAAGATGATTTTCTGAACAATCAACGGCACGAGCTCTCGTGCCGCCTTGAAATAGTTTTTTCCCGTCCCCATCTCTGGTCTCAACGTTCATCAACCTGTTTTTAGTTGAGGTAGCAATGACCATGAAAGGACAAGAGACCCGTGGCTTCCAGTCAGAAGTGAAGCAGCTGCTGCACCTGATGATCCACTCGCTCTATTCAAACAAAGAAATCTTCCTGCGTGAGCTGATCTCCAACGCCTCGGACGCCGCCGACAAGCTGCGTTTCCGCGCGTTGTCCACCCCGGATCTCTACGAGGGTGACGGTGAGCTGCGCGTGCGGGTTTCCGTTGATAAGGAAAAACGCACCCTGACGCTGAGCGATAACGGCATCGGTATGCGTCGTGACGAAGTCATTGAAAACCTTGGCACCATCGCCAAATCCGGCACCAAATCCTTCCTCGAATCACTGGGTTCAGACCAGGCGAAAGACAGCCAGCTGATCGGCCAGTTCGGCGTTGGCTTCTACTCGGCGTTTATCGTGGCGGACAAAGTGACCGTGCGTACCCGCGCGGCCGGTGCAGCGGCGGATGAAGGCGTGTTCTGGGAGTCCGCCGGCGAGGGCGAATACACCCTGGCAGAGATTGAAAAAGCCGATCGCGGCACCGAGATCACCCTGCACCTGCGCGAAGGCGAAGACGAGTTCCTCGACGCCTGGCGCGTGCGCAGCATCATCAGCAAATACTCAGACCACATCGCCCTGCCGGTTGAGATCGAATCCCGCAACGAAGAAGAAGACACCACCAGCTGGGAGAAGATCAACAAGGCACAGGCGCTGTGGACGCGTAACAAGTCTGACGTCAGCGAAGACGAGTACAAAGAGTTCTACAAGCACGTGGCACACGACTTCAGCGACCCGCTGACCTGGAGCCATAACCGCGTGGAAGGCAAGCAGGAATACACCAGCCTGCTCTATATCCCGGCCAAAGCGCCGTGGGACATGTGGAACCGCGATCACAAGCACGGCCTGAAGCTCTACGTGCAGCGCGTGTTTATCATGGACGACGCAGAGCAGTTCATGCCGAACTACCTGCGCTTCGTCAAAGGCCTGATCGACTCCAGCGATCTGCCGCTCAACGTCTCCCGCGAAATCCTGCAGGACAGCCGTATCACCCAGACCCTGCGCGGTGCACTGACTAAGCGCTCGCTGCAGATGCTGGAGAAAGTGGCGAAGGATGACGAAGAGAAGTATCAGTCGTTCTGGCAGCAGTTCGGCCTGGCGCTGAAGGAAGGCCCGGCGGAAGACAGCGCTAACATTGAAACTATTGCTAAGCTGCTGCGCTTCGCCTCCACCAGCAGCGACGGTGCGGCGCAGACCGTGTCGCTGGAAGATTACCTGACCCGCATGGTCGAAGGGCAGGAGAAAATCTACTACATCACCGCTGACAGCTACGCCGCCGCCAAGAGCAGCCCGCACCTGGAGCTGTTCCGCAAGAAAGGCATCGAAGTGCTGCTGCTCTCCGATCGCATCGACGAATGGATGATGAGCTATCTGACCGAGTTCGACGGTAAGCCGTTCCAGTCGGTGAGCAAGGCCGACGAGTCGCTGGACAAGCTGGCGGACGACGAAACCGAAGAGCAGAAAGAGGCCGGTAAGGCGCTGGAGCCGTTCGTGGAGCGTGTGAAAACGCTGCTGGGCGAGCGCGTAAAAGAGGTGCGTCTGACCCACCGTCTGACCGACACCCCGGCTATCGTTACCACCGAAGCCAGCGATATGAGCACCCAGATGGCCAAGCTGTTCGCCGCGGCGGGCCAGGACGTCCCTGAGGTGAAATACCTGTTCGAGCTGAATCCGGACCACGCGCTGGTGAAACGCGCGGCCGATACCCAGGATGAAGCGCGCTTCGCCGAGTGGATCGAGCTGCTGCTGGAGCAGGCGCTGTTAGCCGAGAAAGGCACGCTGGATGACCCTAACCAGTTTATCCGCCGCATGAACCAGCTGCTGCTGGGCTAACCGACCGCTACGCTGTCGGCAATAAAAACCGCCGCTGGGGCTGCTCAGCGGCGGTTTTTTTATGCCTTCGCAACCTCCCTGTTTGATGTCAGCAGCGTTTTCCCTGCTGCTCTGGACGCCTCGCGGCGTTGCCGCCTGCATTCCTGCAGTGACTCAGCCCGCCAGCACCGCCTCCTCCAGCAGCCAGCGGCGGAACAGGCCGATCTCCCGCTCCTCGCTGCGCGAGGCTTTCACCATCATCCAGGTAGCGCGATCCACTTCGGCAAAGCCCAGCGGTGCAATCAGCGTGCCTTCCCGGATCTCTTTCTTCACCAGGATCTGCGGCGTCATGATGATGCCCATGCCGTTGCGCGCAGCCTGAATCGCCAGCGTCAGGTTATCAAAGTGGCGTCCGGCCCAGAAATCCCCGCGCGCACCGGTCTTTTTCGCCCACTCGGCCCACGCATGCGGTTTGGTATCGGCATGCAGCAGCGGCAGGGTGGAGAAGTCGGTTTCAACGGTAAAGCCTTTAACCAGGGAGGGGGCGCACACCGGGCCGATGCTATCGACGGCGATCGGCGTGGCGGCAATATCCTCCTGCAACGCCTGCTCGTGGCTGAGGATCAGCACGTCGGTGTGTTCGCTGCGTACCTTATCGATATCGACGTGGGTTTGAAAGGTCAGCGCGATCTCACCGTGGCGCTCGCTGAAGCGGCTGATGCGCGGGATCAGCCACTGCGCCAGAAAACTCGGCGCGCAGGATACGGTCAGGCTGTGCAGATTGCGCGCGCGGATCTTCTCACAGGTGGTCTCAATCTGGCTGAAGGTCTGCATGCAGCACACCTTCAGGCGCTCCCCGTCCGACGTCAGCTGCACCCGGCCACTGGTTCGTAAAAACACCGGTTTACCCAGCCACTCCTCCAGCAGCTTGATCTGATGGCTGACCGCGCTGTGCGTCACGTTGAGCGACTGCGCCGCCAGGCTGAAACTTTGATGCAGCGCTGCCTGGTGAAAATAGCGCAGCGCGCGCAGTGATGGAAGTCCTGGCATAGGCCTGCCCTGTTAGAAAAATTCACAGTAAGTGTCTGTTTATATCATTTTAAAGTCCAGCCCGTTTTCCCTACTCTCAACTGGTTATCATCACGTTCACAGGAGAATCACGGGTAGCACTGTGTCAGTCTGTTATCTGAAGTTACAGGGGGGTCCTGTGTATCTCCGCTCAGTACAGCGGAGGTTCACTGCACAATAACGTAGCCTGCTGTCCCTTCGGCCGTTTCACGGCCGTGCCGGGAATGGAAATCGGGAGAATTTTGGGAGATGAAAAATGAGCAATATGCTGCCGTTGAACGGCAATATGATCGGTATTCTGGGTGGGATCATCCTCAGCACCGATTCGGTGTTTATCCGCATGATGGGTATTGCCGACTCCTGGCTGATCGTCGCCCTCAGAGGCGTGCTGATGTGGGGGACCTGCCTGCTGGTGTGGTGCTGCTGGCGGCAGAGCCGTAGCATGCTTGGCTCGCCCTGGCTGACCAGGGACAACGTGCTCTCCACGCTGTTTTTTTGCGTCTCATCGGCCTGCTTTGTTAACGCGCTGAACCGCGGCAACGTGGCAACCGTGCTGGTGATTATCTCCGCCACGCCGTTTATCTCTGCGCTTATTTCCCGGCTGTTTTTCGGCATAAAAAGCGACCGCAGCGTCATGCTGGCCGCGCTGGCGGCAATGACTGGGGTGACGATCGTAATGTCCGGCCGCGGCGTTGATGACAGCGCCGTCGCCAACCTGTTTGCGCTGGGTACGGCGGTCTCAATGGCGCTGGCCTTTATCTTCAGCTCGCGGGTCAGCGGCGGAACGCTGGTGCTGCCTTCGCTGGGTGCGGTACTGGCTTCGGTCCTGATCGCACTGTGGTCCGGCGGCACGCTGGTCAGCGGCCTGGAACAGCTCAGCCCGGCGCAGGTTGGCTGGGTAGTGGCCGAAGGTGCGCTGGTTATGCCGCTGGCGATGGGATTAATTACGCTGTCGACGCGATTTGTTTCACCGGCCAACGCCGGGCTGTTCCTGCTGCTGGAAACCGCGCTGGCACCGTTATGGATGTTTCTGTTCCTTGGTGAAGTGCCGACGATTCAGGCAGTTATTGGCGGTGGCATCATTATCATCGCGGTGATCTCACAGAGCCTGCATGTTCGCCGACAGGGCGCGCCGGCGGGCCTGGCCGATGCGGGATAAGTTCCTGTTACCTTGTGATGCGCGGGGCATGATGGTATGTTCTTGCCCTCAGATATCATGAACTTTAAAGCAATTCGCAAGGGGATTTACGCAATGCGTATTATTCTGCTCGGGGCTCCGGGTGCAGGAAAGGGGACTCAGGCCCAGTTTATTATGGAGAAATACGGTATTCCGCAAATCTCCACCGGTGACATGCTGCGTGCTGCAGTGAAAGCAGGCTCAGAACTGGGGCTGCAGGCCAAAGAGATTATGGATGCCGGTAAACTGGTGACTGACGAACTGGTGATTGCGCTGGTCAAAGAGCGCATCGCTCAGGAAGACTGCCGCAACGGTTTCCTGCTGGACGGCTTCCCGCGCACCATCCCTCAGGCGGATGCCATGAAGGACGCCGGTATCAGGGTCGACAACGTGCTGGAATTCGCGGTACCTGACGAACTGATCGTTGAGCGTATTATTGGCCGCCGTGTGCACACACCTTCTGGCCGCGTCTACCACGTCACCTTCAATCCACCGAAGGTTGAAGGTAAAGACGATGCGACCGGCGAAGAGCTGACCACCCGTAAGGACGATCAGGAAGAGACCGTGCGTAAGCGCCTGGTGGAATACCATCAGATGACCGCACCGCTGATTGCTTACTACAGCAAAGAAGCGGCCGCCGGTAACACCGCGTACCACAAGATCGACGGCACCCGTAAGGTAGCCGAAGTCAGCGCCGAGCTGGCTAAAATCCTCGGTTAATCCGTTCCGGGGCCGACGATTGTCGGCCCCTGTTACAGCAACAGCTACATCCCCCGCCATTTTCCGCTAGAATAAGCCTCGTTTTCATTTCCTCCGTTTGCCATGAAAGGATGAACCATGCGGCAAGATAAGCCCGGTGTACTGCTGGTGAATTTAGGCACGCCTGATGCCCCCACCACGCCCGCCGTCAAACGCTACCTGAAACAGTTCCTCAGTGACCCGCGCGTGGTGGATTCGCCCCGCTGGCTGTGGTGGCCGATTCTGAATCTCGGTATTTTGCCGATTCGCTCACCGCGCGTAGCGAAGCTCTACGCCTCGGTGTGGACGGAAGAAGGTTCGCCACTGCTGGTTTACAGCAAGCGCCAGCGCGATGCGCTGGCCGCCCGGCTGGACATGCCGGTGGCGCTGGGGATGTCTTACGGCAACCCGAGCCTGAAAAGCGCGCTGGATCAGCTGATGGCGCAGGGCGTAAACCGGCTGATCGTGCTGCCGCTTTACCCGCAGTTCTCCTGTTCCACCGTTGCCGCGGTCTGGGACGGTATTACAAAAGTCTTTGCCGGCTATCGTAGCCTGCCGACCGTGCAGTTTATCCGCGACTACGCCGAGCATCCGGCCTATATCGCCGCGCTGGCCGCTTCAGTGCAACGTTCGTTTACGCAACACGGCAAGCCGGACCTGCTGGTGGGTTCCTTCCACGGCATACCGCAGCGTTTTGCCGACGAGGGTGATGATTATCCGCAGCGCTGCTATGACACCTTCGACGCGCTTAAGGCCGCGCTTGGCCTCGGTGAAAGCGAAGCGATGCTCACCTTCCAGTCGCGCTTTGGCCGCGAACCCTGGCTGATGCCGTACACCGACGAAACCATGAAGGGGCTGCCGGCCAAAGGCATTAAGCACGTGCAGATTATGAGCCCGGGCTTCTCCTCTGACTGTCTGGAAACGCTGGAAGAGATCAACGGAGAAAACCGCGAGATCTTCCTGCACGCGGGCGGCACGCGCTTTGAATATATTCCGGCGCTGAACGACGACGAAGAACACATCACCATGATGCTGGAGCTGGTTAACGCTTACCGTTGACGGCCCCCGCCGGTGAACGGCAGCTGATAAGCCAGTCTGTGCTGAGTCAGGCTTTTCACCGGCGATAAGCGTTAACGGCCCTGTTGCCGTTACCGCTGTGCCAGAGGCATTAATCAGACCTGGCAGACCTGCCAAATCCCCGAGGCCTGCTTACGGCCCGCGAAACGCCACCGGATTGCGCAAATCCGCCCGACCGGTTGCTGAGACGGTCAACGCGTTGCGCAACTGTGCTATCATCGCCCTCTGTTTCCCTGCCCGTAGTCAGCAATTATGAAATTCCCCGGCAAACGTAAGTCCAAACACTATTTCCCCGTCAGCGCGCGCGACCCGCTGCTGCAACCGGTCCAGCCGGAAAACGAGTCGGCCAGCAGCTGGATCGTCGGTATTGACCAGATCCTCGTGGATATTGAAGCGAAGGTGGACGATGACTTCGTCACCCGCTACGGCCTCAGCTTCGGCCACTCGCTGGTGATTGAAGATGACGTGGCCGAGGCGCTGTACGCCGAGCTGGTGCGCGAAAACCTGATTGCCCACCAGTTTGCCGGCGGCACCATCGGTAACACCCTGCATAACTACTCGGTGCTGGCGGACGACCGCTCGGTGCTGCTCGGCGTGATGTGCAATAACGTGCAGATCGGCGGCTATGCTTACCGTTACCTGTGCAACACCTCCAGCCGTACCGATCTTAACTACCTTCAGGGCGTGGACGGCGCTATCGGCCGCTGCTTTACGCTGATTGGCGATAACGGCGAACGCACCTTCGCCATCAGTCCGGGGATGATGAACCAGCTGCGGGCGGAGAGCGTGCCGGAAGCGGTGATCGCCGGCGCATCGGCGCTGGTGCTGACCTCCTATTTAGTGCGCTGCAAACCGGGCGAACCGATGCCCGCCGCCACCATGCAGGCGATTAGCTATGCCAAAAAGCATAACGTGCCGGTGGTGCTGACGCTGGGCACCAAATACGTGATTGCCGACAACCCGCAGTTCTGGCGTGATTTCCTGCGCGACCACGTTTCGATCGTGGCGATGAATGAGGATGAAGCCTTTGAGCTGACCGGCGAGCGCGATCCGCTGCAGGCGGCCAATATCGCCCTCGACTGGGTTGACCTGGTGCTCTGTACCGCCGGGCCGAACGGGCTGTATATGGCGGGCTTTACCGAAGAGTCCGGCAAACGCACCACCCAGCACCCGCTGCTGCCGGGGGCGATTGCCGAGTTTAACCAGTATGAGTTCAGCCGCGCGATGCGCCACCAGGACTGTGAGCAGCCGCTGCGCATCTACTCGCACATTGCGCCGTACATGGGCGGGCCGGAGAAGATCATGAACACCAACGGGGCAGGGGACGGTGCGCTGGCGGCGTTATTACACGACATCACCGCCAATAACTTTCACCGCAGCAACGTGCCCAACTCGAGCAAGCATGGCCGCAGCTACCTGACCTACTCGTCGCTGGCCCAGGTGTGTAAATACGCCAACCGCGTCAGCTATCAGGTGCTGAACCAGCACTCCCCGCGCCTGACCCGCGGCCTGCCGGAGCGCGAAGACAGCCTGGAAGAGTCTTACTGGGAACGGTAAGCATCGACATGGGGATCAACGAAGCCTGTAAAGCGCGCCGTTTTTCCCTGTAAGCGTGTTAATCGCAGAGGCCCGCCCGTCTGAATTGCACCCTAAAGGTTGGACACCCAACCGACGAAGGTACTGTTCACGTTTCCCGGGCGGGCATCAGATAACGGCTAAACACAGGGGCGCGTTTAACCGTTATCCGGCGACTGTCAGATCGGGCACTCGCTGGCTTTAGTCTCTTCCGGCTCGACCAGAATCAGATTGAGCATATTGTTGGCAATTTCCCGCTCGCCCATCACCACGCGGTCGGCACCGCGTTCCATAATATAGTCGACCTCGTCGTCGTAATGGGCGCGGGCAATAATCTCAATGTTGGGGCGTTTTTGCCGGGCGGCGGTGACGATCTCCCCGGCTTCGTAGCCGTTAGGAATGGTCAGCAGCAGCCAGCGCGCGCAGTCGAGTCGCGCCAGGTCCATCGTATCTTCGCGAGCGGCATTGCCCAGCACCGCCCGGATACCCTGCTCACGCAGCGCTTCCACGCGCGGGCGGCTGTTCTCCACCACCACCATTGGGATCCCGGCTTCCGTCAGCCGCTTGCCCAGCAGGCTGCCGACGCGGCCGTAGCCGACCAGCACCGCATGGTTGCACAGGTCAACCGGGATCTGCTTCTCTTCCTCGATCGCTTCTTCCTGGGTTTGCTCTTCGACGGTTTCGGCTTTCTGCAGATAGCGTTCCAGCAGGGCAAACAGAATCGGATTCAGCATGATCGACAGGATGGCGCTGGCCAGCACCAGGTTACGGCCGGTTTCCGGCAGCAGATTAAGGCTGACGCCGAGCCCGGCAAGAATAAATGCAAACTCACCGATCTGCGCCAGGCTGACGGAGATGGTCAACGCTGTGCGCCTGGAGTGGCCAAACAGCCGTACCAGGAACAGGGCAATCAGTGACTTACCCAGCACGATAATCGCCAGCGCGCCCAGCACCGCCAGCGGCTCCTGCACCAGGATCATCGGGTCGAACAGCATGCCGACCGACACAAAGAACAGCACGGCAAACGCATCGCGCAGCGGCAGCGTATCGTGCGCCGCCCGGTGGCTTAGCTCAGACTCGTTCAGCACCATACCCGCGAAGAAGGCACCTAATGCAAAGGAAACATCGAAGAACTCCACCGCGCCAAAAGCGATACCCAGCGCTAGGGCCAGCACCGCCAGGGTAAACAGCTCACGCGAGCCGGTGGCGGCGCTGCGCGCCAGGATCCACGGTACCACCCGGCGGCCCACCACCATCATCAGCACCATAAAGGCCACCACCTTGCCGATGGTCAGCAGCAGGTCCCACAGCACCAGCGTCACGCTGGCCTTGCCCTCTTCGAACATCCCGGCGATGGCAGGCAGCAGCACTAACGCCAGCACCATCACCAGGTCTTCAACAATCAGCCAGCCGATGGCGATCTGTCCGCGCTGGCTGTCAATAAGCTGCCGTTCTTCCAGCGCACGTAGCAGCACCACGGTACTGGCGGTGGACAGGCACAGCCCGAACACCAGCCCGGTCATTATCGACCAACCCAGCGCCCATGACAGCCCCATTCCCAGCACCGTGGCACCCGCAATCTGGGCGACAGCACCGGGAATGGCAATCGACTTTACCGCCATCAGATCTTTTAGCGAGAAGTGCAGACCAACGCCAAACATCAGCAGGATCACGCCCAGCTCGGCCAGTTCGGGGGCCAGATTGGTATCGGCGACAAAACCCGGCGTAAACGGGCCGGCCAGCACGCCGGCCAGCAGATAACCGACTAGAGGAGAGATGCGCAGGCGGTGAGCCAGCATACCGAAGAGGAAGGCGAGAACTAAGCCTCCGACAATGGTGGTGATAAGCGGGGTAGTATGGTGCATGCCTGTCTCCTTTAAATGCCTGGTCGTCATACTTCGCGTTGCAGATACGCTGGCGGTACCTGGCGAATCAGCCCCATCCGGGAGCTGAATATGACAGGCACTGGCGAGTGCCCGCGGGACTGACGGGCTTGCCGTTTTCCTGCAACTGGAATTAATCGGAGCAAAAATTGTGTCCAGTTGTAAGTTTTCAGTGTATGGCATAATCGGGTGAGGCGCTTGTAATAATTGGCCATAATCGAAAAAAATATCAGCCACAGCGGTAAACCAGGCAGAACGTGCGATTTCTCCCACTTATCGGCGAACAGGACTGATGTTACCGCCGTATGAACCGGTGCAAACTTCACTCATTTGCACCGGTAAGGGACTATTTATGGCGGTTATCAGGCAGGAAAGCGGTGAGAATGCCGAGAAGCGGCAGATAAGCGCAGATTTGATAGACCCGTTCGATACCGGTGTGGTCGGCTACCAGGCCAAGCACCGCCGCCCCGATGCCGCCCATACCAAAGGCAAAACCGAAAAACAGCCCTGAAACCATACCGATACGCGCCGGCATCAGCTCCTGGGCGTAGACCAGAATCGCCGAGAAGGCCGACGCCAGCACAAAGCCGATAATTACCGACAGCGCGCCGGTCCACCACAATCCGACGTGCGGCAGCAGCAGGGTAAACGGGGCGACGCCGAGAATCGACGCCCAGATCACCCGCTTACGGCCAATCTTATCGCCGATCGGCCCACCGATCACCGTACCGGCCGCCACGGCGAACAGAAACACGAACAGGTGCAGCTGGGCGCTCTGCACCGACAGGCTGAATTTCTGCATCAGGTAGAAAGTGTAATAGCTGCTCAGGCTGGTGAGGTAGAAGTACTTGGAGAATACCAGCAGCAGCAGGATGCTAATCGCCTGTGCTACCTTGCGGCGCGGCAGCGGGCTGACGGCCGGTGCCGGCTGGCTCTTCACCGCGCGGTGCTGCGCCTGATACCAGCGGCTGATTTGCAGCAGCAGCACAATCGCCAGCAGCGCGGCCAGCGTAAACCAGCCGACGTTACCGCGGCCGTAAGGGGCAATCACCAGCGCGGCCAGCAGCGGGCCGAGCGCGCTGCCGGCGTTACCGCCGACCTGGAACAGCGACTGGGCCAGCCCGTGACGCCCGCCGGAGGCCATACGGGCCACCCGCGACGACTCCGGGTGGAACACCGACGAACCGGTGCCGACCAGTGCTGCCGCCAGCAGGATCATAGGGAAGCTGCCGGCGGTGGCCAGCAGCGCCAGCCCGGCCAGGGTAAAGCCCATGCCAATCGGCAGTGACCACGGCTGCGGGTGTTTATCGGTGTACCAGCCAATCACCGGTTGCAGCAGCGAGGCCGTGACCTGAAAGGTCAGGGTGATCAGGCCGATCTGTACAAAGCTCAGCGAAAAGTCGGCGCGCAGCAGCGGGTAGATCGCCAGGATCAGCGCCTGCAACATATCGTTCAGCAGGTGGGCAACGCTGATAGCGCCAAGAATGCCAAAGGCGGTACGCCGCGCCGGTGCGGCGGGCGGGGAGGAGAGAGTACGTTCGCTTGCCATAAAATTAACCTGTCATCGTTATCTGTTTTAATGGGTGAACTGCAGGGAATCTTCCTTTATAACCAACTATCTTGTGCGTGATAATGACTTTTTTGATCTATGCCTGCGGCATAATTACACCCTTGATGAACGGCGCGGCCGTTTGTCTGATTTTTCATCACTGCCCGGTCAGGGCAATCGCGGTTATTCAACAAGGAGAGGCAGATGGCGGCAGTAAAAAAACAGATCCTCAGCGTGCTGGCGTTGGCACTGGTGAGCGCCCCGCTAATGGCGCAGGCGTGGGTCAAAGATCGCACCTATAAATTTACCGTATTGCACACCAACGATCACCACGGTCGTTTCTGGAACAACGAACGCGACGAGTACGGCCTGGCCGCGCAGAAAACCATGATGGACCAGATCCGCATGGAGGTGCAGGCGCACGGTGGGGCCACGCTGATCCTCTCCGGCGGCGATATCAATACCGGGGTGCCGGAATCAGACCTGCAGGACGCCGAGCCGGATTTCCGCGGCATGAACCTGATCGGTTATGACGCGATGGCGATCGGCAACCATGAGTTTGATAACCCGCTGTCGGTGCTGCGCCAGCAGCAGAAATGGGCGAAGTTTCCACTGCTCTCGGCCAATATCTATGAAAAAAGTACCGGCAAGCGCCTGTTCCAGCCCTATGCGCTGTTTAACCGCATGGGGCTGAAAATTGCGGTGATCGGCCTGACCACCGACGACACCGCCAAAATCGGCAATCCGGAAAACTTCACCGACATCGTATTCCATAAGCCGGCGGATGAGGCGAAAAAGGTGGTGGAGGCGTTACGTAAAAAAGAGAAGCCGGACGTGATTATCGCCGCCACCCATATGGGCCACTACGATAACGGCAACCATGGCTCTAACGCACCGGGTGACGTTGAAATGGCACGTGCCCTGCCCGCAGGTTACCTGGATATGATCGTCGGCGGCCACTCGCAGGACCCGGTCTGCATGGCAAAAGAGAATGTGAAACAGGCCGACTACGTGCCGGGTACCCCGTGTGTGCCGGACCGGCAGAACGGCACCTGGATCGTACAGGCGCACGAGTGGGGCAAATACATTGGCCGTGCGGACTTCACCTTCCGCAACGGCAAGCTCAGTCTTGAACACTACGAGCTGGTGCCGATCAACCTCAGGCATAAGGTCACCAACGCTGACGGCAGCACCACCTGGGTGAACTACACGCCGGAAATTGCCAAAAATCCAGCGATGATGAAGCTGCTGACCCCGTTCCAGAAAAAGGGTGAAGCGCAGCTGGGGGTAAAAATCGGCAGCACCGACGGGCGGCTGGAGGGGGATCGCAGCAAAGTGCGCTTTGTGCAGACCAACATGGCGCGGCTGATCCTTGAGGGGCAGATTGAACGGACCAACGCCGATTTTGCGGCGATGAGCGGCGGCGGCGTGCGTGATTCCATTGACGAAGGGAATATCACCTACAAAGACGTGCTTAAGGTGCAGCCGTTTGGTAATACGCTGGTGTACGTGGAGATGACCGGCCGCGAGGTTGAGCAGTATCTGGCGGTGGTGGCCAACAAGCAGGTGGATTCCGGTGCTTACGCCCAGTTTGCCCGTGTCAGCCTGGTGGCCGATGGCAAGGGGGTCAGCGAAGTGAAGATTAACGGTGAGCCGCTGCAGGCGGATAAAACCTATCGCATGGCGACGCTGAGCTTTAACGCCACCGGCGGTGACGGCTGGCCGGCGGTCGACAAACAGCCCAGCTACGTTAATACCGGTTTTGTTGATGCCGAAGTGCTGAAGCAGTACATCGCGGGCCACTCGCCGCTGAAGGCGGCCGACTACCAGCCGCACGGGGAGATTGTCTATCGTCAGGCAGAGAGTGCGGCATCCGGGCAGGACGCAACGGCGAAAAGCGATCTGCCTGCTACCTCCTCACCGCCGGTGAATGGTCCGGCCAACGCCGCGACGGCATCCGCAAAATAACAGGCGGATTAGGATGCGGAACAGGCCGCAATGACCGGCTGCTAAGGGCATAAAAAAACGGGTTCTCTTCACCATGACGAGAACCCGTTTTTGATTACGCCACGCGGGCGTTATGACCGACAGGCGGCGCGCTTCTGACGCGCGCCGATCAGACGGTCGCGCAGTTTGTCATACACCCAGTTGTACACCACGGTATACGGCAGGAAGAACAGGAAGAAACCGATCTCAATCATAAACGCCTGCAGCAGGCCGATATCCAGCATCCACGCGGCCAGCGGCAGGCCGATCAGAATAAAACCGCCCTCAAAGCCCAGCGCATGGGCCACGCGCAGCTTCAGGCCGCGGGTAACGCGCTCGCGCGGCCACAGGCGATCGAAACCGGCGTTGTAAATAATGTTCCACAGCATTGCCACCGTGGACAGCATAATCGCCAGCGCACCCATCTGAAACAGGGGCTTATCCATCAGCCAGGCGGCGGTGGGGGCAACGATCGCCAGCGCGACGGCTTCAAAACCGACCGCGTGTAAAATTCGCTCTTTCAGCGTGCGTACAGACATGGTAACTCCTTAAGGTTTAACGGCAGACGGCGACGTTCCTGTCTGTTAACTCTCACTTCGCCTGCCTGGGCGGGCCCGCTTCCGGCCCGTGACAGCGGCTATTTTCTGTGATTTTTCTGCTAAGATAAAATGAATATCCATCGATAAAAGCGATACATTAATGCGCTACTCCCCGGAATCTCTCGAAGCCTTTGTGCAAACCGTTGAAAGCGGTTCCTTTTCGGCCGCGGCCCGCGCGCTGCGTAAAAGCCAGTCGACCATCAGCACCGCCATCGCCAACCTGGAAAGCGATCTCGGCTACGCGCTGTTTAACCGTGAGGCGCGCACGCCGGTGCTGACCGAAAACGGCCAGCGCACGCTGGCCCAGGTGCAGGCGATCCTCGCGGCGTCGGCAAAGCTGGATGACCTGGCGATAAGGCTGGCCGGCGAGGTGGAGCCGCACCTGCGGCTGGCGATTTCTGATTTCTGGCAGGCCGATCACCACGAACGGCTGCTGCAGCGGCTGGCCAGCCGCTACCCGGAGATTGAGTTCGAGTGCATGATTGCCGAAGACGACGATGTGATTGACCTGCTGCAGAGCGGGCGGGCGCACGTTGGCGTGATACGGGTGCAGCCGCGCTATCCGGCCGATATCAGCGTGCAGCGCCTGCAGGTTGAAGCGCAGATGGCGATCTACCTGCACCGCGACCACCCGCTGGCGCAACAGCCGCTGGTCAGCGAAGCGGATCTGCAGCGCGAACGGCAGCTCAGGCTGCGGCTGATGACCGCGCCGGTGCCGGTATCCGGTGGAAAGGTCTGGCTGGCAGATTCCTACCTGCTGCTGCTGGAGATGGCCGAGCAGGGATTTGGCTGGACGGTATTGCCGCGCTGGATGGACGAACAGTTTGGTCATCAGAAGCTGCGCGAGCTGCCGGTGGCGGGCTGGCCGCAGCGCATCCAGGTGGACGTTGCCTGGTCCCGGCGCGCACCGCCAGGCCCGGCCGGGCGCTGGATGATCGACCAGCTGATTGCGCAGACTGCTGACTAATCGTGTTTAGCGATATCCGCAAAGCGCGCATCGAGCAGCGCCGCCAGATCGCCGGGGGCCAGTTCGAGATCCAGCCCGCGTTTGCCGCCGGAGATAAACAGGGTGGCAAACGCCTGCGCCGGCTGGTCAATCACCGTCGGCAGCCGTTTTTTCTGCCCCAGCGGGCTGATGCCCCCCAGCAGGTAGCCGGTGCTGCGCTGCGCCGCCTGCGGATCGGCCATCTCGGCCTTTTTCGCGCCCAGCGCCTTCGCCACCTTTTTCAGGTCCAGCTGCCCGGCAACCGGCGTCACCGCCACTGCGAGGGTTTTGTTGTCACCGTTCAGCGCCACCAACAGGGTTTTGTACACCTGCGCGGCGTCCAGATTGAGTTTCCGTACCGCCTCTTCACCAAAATGGGTTTCGTTACTGTCGTGCTCATACGCGTGGATGGTGAAATTAATTTTATGTTTTTCGAGAAGTTTTACTGCCGGCGTCATCGCGGTCATCCCTCTTTTATGCTGGTGAGTCACAAGTCTTGATTTGATGAATAAAAGTACTGGCGAAAAAGTGCACTTTGCGCGACAATCTGCCCCGCGTCAGCACCCGTGCTGGCTGACAACCAAAATCATAAAAATTTCCTTATTGACTGGCCGGTAGTGATACCGGCCATTTTTTTTATTTTTCCTGCAGCAGGTCGGGCAGATTGCCGTCCCCGTAAAGATGCAGCGCCCCGACCGCCACCACATAATGCCCCGGCGGCAGCTGGCGCAGCGTCTGTTGCCACTGGCGGTTGCGCTGGTGCATCAGCAGCTCGTTAAGCCCGCTGCTGAACGTATCCGGCAGGGCGAAGCGGTCGCGGTGCCGCGGCGGCGTAGCCAGCCACCAGCCGATCATAGTTTGTAGCAGGCGGGCGTTCACCTGCCAGTGCTGCAGGGTATCCAGCAGCAGCGGTAAGCCGTTATCCGACAGTGATTTCAGCAGCGCCAGCTGGGTTTCTGCTCCTTCCAGCTCGATAATCGGTTTTTGCTGTTGCCGGGCAGCCCGCAGCAGCTGGTAGTCAATTCCGCAGTCGGCATGCAGCCCGAGACGTTGCGCCTGTTGCGCCTGCAGCATCAGCGCCACCTGCCAGGCGGGCAGCGTCTCCACGCGGGCCGCGTCGATCCCCAGCTCTTCACAACGCTGCTGCAGATCGCTGAACGCCTGCGGCGTCAGCCGCTCCGCGAGCGGCGCGCAGACCTCGGCTTCAGAAAACGGCGAGGCGGCGTGGGTGATATCGGCTTCCACAATCAGCGCATCGGCCTGCGCCAGCCGGGCCAGCAGCGCCTCAGGCAGCGGCTGCATGGTGCGGGTGCCCATATGGATGCTGCCGACCAGATGCAGCTGGCAGTGGGGCAGGGTAATATCCAGCGCAGGGTAACCACAGGGTTCCTGCCAGATCCTGCGCCAGCACGCCCGCAGGTCGCGGATAAATTTGCCCATCGCTTCTCTTCCACCTTATAGCCCCGGAACCCCCATGCTAGCCTGATAAGTGACTGATGGACAGATTACAACCGCGTGATTTTACACCTTATCCTGCGGCGGCCGGAAGCGCAGCAGGCGGTTGGCGTTGCTGACCACGGTAATCGACGACAGCGCCATCGCCGCCCCGGCCACCACCGGGCTGAGCAGGGTGCCGGTCAGTGGATAGAGCACGCCGGCGGCGATCGGGATGCCGCAGGCGTTATAGATAAAGGCGCCCAGCAGATTCTGTTTCATATTACGCAGCGTGGCATTAGCGATCGCCAGCGCATCCACCACCGCATTCAGATCCTGGCGCATCAGCGTGATCGCCGCGGTTTCAATTGCCACGTCGCTGCCGCCGCCCATGGCGATGCCGACGTCGGCCTGCGCCAGCGCCGGGGCATCGTTGATACCGTCGCCGATCATCGCCACCCGCTGGCCCTGCTGCTGCAGTTCGCGAATCGCCTGCGCTTTACCGTCCGGCAGCACCCCGGCAATCACCCGATCGATGCCGGCTTCACGGGCCACCGCCTGCGCGGTCAGCTGATTGTCGCCGGTCAGCATTACCAGCTGATAGCCACGCTGGTGCAGGCGTCGCAGCGCGTTAACGCTCTCACTGCGCAGCGGGTCGCGGATGGCGAACAGCGCCACGATGCGCCCTGCGGCGGCCAGCAGCACCGGCGTCGCGCCCAGGCTGGCCTGCTGCTCCAGCGCGGCCGCAACCGGTGCGGTGTCTATCTGCTGCTGCTCCATCAGCGCCCGGTTGCCCAGCAGCAGCGGCACACCGTCAAGTAAGCCGCTGACGCCCAGGCCCGCCAGGGTACGGAACTGAGCGACCTCCGGCAGCGTCGCCAGCCCGGCGTGGCTGAGAATAGCCCGGGCCAGCGGGTGGCCGGAGCCCTGCTCCAGCGCTGCGGCCTGAAGCTGCACCTGCGACAGCTCCGCACCGTTAAACAGCAGCACCTCGGCCACTTTAGGTGCCCCTTCGGTCAGGGTGCCGGTTTTATCAAACACCAGCGTGGTCAGCGTACTGGCCTGCTGCAATGCGTCGGCATCGCGCACCAGCACGCCAAACTCGGCGGCGCGGCCGACGCCGGCGATAATCGACATCGGCGTGGCCAGGCCGAGTGCACAGGGGCAGGCGATGATCAGCACGGTGGTGGCAACCACCAGGGTGTAGACCAGCTGGGGTGCCGGGCCAGACAGGTACCAGACCGCCGCGCTGACCAGCGCAATGGCCACCACCACCGGCACAAACACCGCCGAGATGCGGTCCGCCAGCCTGCCGATTTCCGGCTTGCTGCTCTGTGCCTGGCGTACCAGCTGAATAATTCGCGCCAGGGTGGTGTTCTTACCTACGGCATCGGCGGTAAACAGCACGCTGCCGTCCTGCATCACCGTTCCCGCGTGCAGCGTATCGCCCGCCGCCTTCTGCTGCGGTAGCGCTTCGCCGGTCAGCATCGCCTCATCCAGCCACGCCTCGCCCTGCACGATGGTGCCGTCCACCGGCACGCGATCGCCGGTATTGACCCGCAGCGTCATCCCCGGCTGCACCTCGCTCAGCGGCAGGCTGCGTTCACCGTTTTCCGTCACCACGCGGGCGACAGGCGGGGTCAGATCCAGCAGCCGCTCCAGCGCCCTGGAGGAGCGCTGCCGTGCCCGCTGTTCGAGCATATGGCCAAGATTAATCAGCCCGATAATCATCGCGCTGGCTTCGTAATAAAGGTTTTGCGCCGCCATCGGGAACCACTGCGGCCACAGGTTAACGCTGAAGGAGTAGAGCCAGGCCGCGCCCGTGCCCAGTGCTACCAGCGTATCCATGGTCGCCACGCCGTTGCGCAGGCTACGCCAGGCGCTGCGGTAGAAATGGCCACCGGCTACCACCATCACCATTAACGTCAGGACGCCGAGCCCCAGCCACAGGCTGCGGTTGTCGGCGGTCAGCATCATATTGTCGCCGAGCATCCCCCAGATCATCAGTGGAATACCCAGCGCTAACGCGAGGGCCGCCTGCCAGCGGAAACGGCGCATCGCCGCCAGCGCGCTCTGCTGCTGCTTCTCGCGGCGCTCGCCTTCATCTTCAATAATTTCCGCGCCGTAGCCGGCGCGGCTCACGGCCTCAGTCAGCATGGCCGGCGTGGCCGTACCCTGCACCAGGGCGCTGCGTTCGGCCAGATTGACGCGTGCCTGACGGACGCCGGGCACGTTTGTTAACGCCTTCTCCACCCGGCTGACGCAACTGGCGCAGCTCATTCCCTCGATCAGCAGCTGGTGGCTGTCGTCGGGCATCGCCGACTTAGCCTGGCTGCTGCTGTCGGTTATCCCCGCCGCCGGGGCCTGAATGCTCTCTTCGGTTTTGCCTGCTTTGGCAGAAAGCGCATCCCGACCAGCCTGCTTCGCGCGCACGGCGGGCTGGATGCCGACAACGCGCAGCGGTTGCGTTGCAGCGCTGTGCATGCCGGTCATTTTCGCCGGAAGCTTCGACGCCGCCGCTGTCAGCGCTTCCGGCTGAGATTCTGATTCTGTCAGCGGGTCAGCCTTTGGGCGCGCGGCCTCCGTGGCCAGCGTGGCGTGATAACCCGCGGATTCAACCGCGGCGATCAGCGCTTCACCGCTGGCACTGCCGGTTACCTGCGCTGCATCGACCGTAACGTCTGCATGCTGCACGTCATCGCGTTTTTCCAGCGCCTCTTTTACGCGTTTTACGCAGTGGCCGCAGGTCAGGCCATCCAGCGCAAGATGAATGGTATCGGTCATAATTCTCTCCTGTGAGTGGGACATCACAGACAAGGTTAAACCTTCCCGCAAGGGGAAGGTCAAATGTTAACGTGAAGAACAGGATCCACACGCTATGCCGCGGGTTTGCCTGCACTGCTGCGGGCATCGGGTCTGCCAGCGGCGAGTGTTGCTGAGTAACCGGGTAAGCAACGTGTGCGTCTGGTTTTTTTCGGCGTGGCAGCGGCTATCAGGCCTGCGTCTGCCAGCGGCGGCAGCAGGCGTGCGTGATACCTGAGGATATGTAGAATAAGAGTGATGACAGAGATACGGCCAGCCTGTGGAGAAGCGATGAATATCAGCGATGTGGCGAAAAAGACCGGATTAACCAGTAAAGCGATCCGTTTCTACGAAGAGAAGGGGCTGGTCACGCCGCCGCTGCGCGGCGACAACGGCTACCGTACCTATGGGCCGAAACATCTGGAAGAGCTGACGCTGCTGCGCCAGGCGCGCCAGGTGGGGTTCAACCTTGACGAGTGCCGCGAAATGGTCGGGCTGTTTAACGATCCCGCCCGGCACAGCGCCGACGTTAAGGCACGCACCCTGGAGAAAGTCAGCGAAATTGAGAACCATATCCAACAGCTAACAGAGATGCGCCAGCGCCTGCTGGATCTCGCCGCCAGCTGCCCCGGCGATGACAGCGCCGACTGCCCGATCATCAATCATCTGGCAGGCTGCTGCCAGAAAGCAACGTGACGAACGTCAGGCCGAACCGAACGCCGGCTATTTTTGGATATTTTACGACGATTACTGGAATCTTAAAGGCGGTATAATCAGCGCGGCGCTTGAGGCTTCTGCCTCAGGCTGCTGGCAGCAGTGCCGGTTGGTGTGAGGCAGAATGCAGAAAAGCCCCGAAGTTAATCTATCCCATTAACCCCGAGGCCCCTGTATGACCAAACACCATCAGGATAGCCTCTTACCTGCCGCAAGGCAAGGAGAAGCCTGCCATGAAACTGCCACGCAGTACCCTGTTATGGTGCGTATTAATGGTGTGTTTAACGCTGTTAATATTCACCGGCCTGATGCGGAAGTCGCTGTGCGAAATCCGCTATAAAGATGGCTTCAGGGACGGCATCCATGGCCTGTGGATCCGGTAAGTAGCCACCCGGAGGCGGGGGAAACCCCGCCTTTTCAGGAAACTGATGATGCCAGGGCGTCACAAGCGTCTTTATAAAGGGCTTCTCTTAACATCGGGAAGCCCTTTTTCTGTCTTCCAGATTACCGATTGAAGTCAATGACCTCTCAATCATCAGTCGGCCTCGCTTTCCTTAGTCGTATTGCTGGTGTAGATAAACCACAGCGCCAGCACCAGACAGAGCACCGCCAGCCCGCGACTGCCAGAGAACGGGATCTGCGCGTTACCCAGCCAGCCAAAGCTGTCAATCATCAGGCTCATGGCAATCTGCCCGGTAATCACCGCCACGGTCGCCACCGCTGAGCCGATGCGCGGCACCGCAAACGCCATAATTGCCACATAGGGTACGCCGAACAGCGCACCGAGCAGCTGCCATTTCGGCACATCCAGCAACGTCACCGTCTGTTTGGGCTCAAAGAAGACGATTAACAGCGCGGTGATCAGCGCACCTATAGCAAAGGTCAGAAACGCGCTGCGGAAGGTGCCTACCGCGCTGCCCAGCCTGCCGTTGATCGCGGCCTGAATACTCAGCAGCGCACCGCCCACCAGGCTCAGTAAGATCATCAGTAAAATCATGCTTTACCTCCGGCAATCAGCCCCAGCGCAACAACAATCAGCAGCAGAGCAACCAGCCTTCTGGCGTTAACCGGCCTGCGCGGGCTGCCGAACCAGCCAAAATGATCGATGGCCAGGCTCTTAAAAATCTGCCCGGCAAGAATGCCGATCATGGTCATCGCCAGTCCGATCACCGGTGAGGCGAGAGTCAGGATCACCACATACCCCGGGCCTAAAATCCCCCCGGTAAGTTGCCAGCCGGGTCGGGAGAAGAAGGAGGGCGCGTCGCGCGGGCCGAAAAACAGCATCAGCAAAAACGCCAGCGCGGTGCCGATGCCAAAAATGCTGAAGGTCGCCCACAGATGCCCGACCTCCCCACCCAGCGGGCCAAGCAGGCCGCCTTCTACCGACAAACCCATGCCGGCCAGTACCACCAGAATAATTAACAGTATTTGCATCAGGACAATGTCTTCGCTCAAAAAGGAGCAGTAGGGTAGCCGAACTGGTTATGTTGAAAAACGCTATAATGCAGAAAATACTTTTTCATATTCCGATGAGATGAACATGCTAAACCAGATCGACTTCCGCGCGCTGCGCCTGTTTGTCGCCGTTTTCGACCTGCAAAGTTTTTCACTGGTTGCCCGCAGGGAAGACGTTTCCGCGTCGCTGGTGACGCGTACCATCAACCAGCTGGAAAGCTCACTGGGCCAGCAGTTGTTCCACCGTAACACCCGCGCGGTGGTGCCGACGGAAGCTGGGAGTATCTTTGCAGCCCATGCCCGCACCCTGCTGGCACAACTCGCTGACGCCCAGGCCGAACTGCAGGAGAAAGAGAGCGAACCGTCTGGTCTGGTGCGCATTAACGCGCCGGTGGTGTTTGGTCAGCGGCATATTGCGCCGTGGCTGGCCGAGCTTTATCAGCGCTATCCGCGCATCCGCGTCGATCTGACCCAGACCGACAGCTATATCGAGCCGCATCGTGAAGGGGCCGATCTGATTTTTCGCATTGGCGTGCTGGCCGACTCCGGCCTGCAGGCGAGGATCTTTGGCCCGCAGATCAACTCGCTGCTGGCGTCACCCGCTTACGTAGCGCGCTACGGCAGGCCGGAAACGCCTGAGGATCTCGCCGCTCACCGCAGCCTGGCCTTTAACGGCCCGCAGGGGCTGAACCGCTGGTACTTCCGCCGTGGACAGGAAAGCTGGCGGCACTATCCCCTGAATCCGGTGTTGACCTCGAACAATGCCGACACGTTGCTGACGGCGGCGTTGAACGGCATGGGAATGGTGCTGTTCCCCGACTGGATGTGTGGTGAACACCTGAGCAGCGGCAGGCTGATTAATCTGCTGGAGGGCTTTGAGTGTGCGACTACCCTGGAGCAGCCGCAGATCGCCGCCGTCTGGCCCAAATCGCGACGCCTGCCGCTAAAGGTACGGGCAACGGTGGATTTTTTTGTCGAGAAGTTTGGCTCACCGCTCAACTGGCGGAACCGCTGATTTTTGGATTTTTTACGACAATTACTGGAATTATAAAGGCGGTATAATCAGCGCGGCGCTTGAGGCTTCTGCCTCAGGTTGCTGGCAACAGTGTCAGTGGATGTGAGGCAGAATGCAGAAAGCCCCGACGTTAATTTTCCAATTAACCCCGAGGCCCCTGTATGACCACACATCATCAGGATAGCCTCTTACCTGCCGCAAGGCAAGGAGATGCCGACCATGAAACTGCCACGCAGTACCCTGTTCTGGTGCGTGTTAACGGTGTGTTTAACGCTGTTGATATTCACTGCCCTGACGCGGAAATCGCTGTGCGAAATCCGTTACCGGGATGAAACCAGGGAGGTGGCAGCCTTTATGGTCTGCGGATCCGGTAAGTAGCAACCTGGAGGCGGGGGAAACCCCGCCTTTTCAGGCAGCTGATGATATTGGTTCAGCACAAGCGCTTTTACAGAGGGCTTCCCGGGCAACTGGGGAGCCCTTTTTTCAGCTTAGCCGGTGCAGATAAGGCGGCAGCTGCGGGACCGGCAGTACTGACAGCACCTTAAGTTTTTGCAGCGTTCGCGCCTGCGCGCGCTCCAGATGCTCACGCAGGCTCATCGCCGCCAGGTCCCAGCTGCCCTTCAGCAGCATTTCATACACCAGCCGGTGTTCATCGATCACCGTTTGCTCCAGCGGCAGCGCCAGCACTTCGTAGAAGATCCTCGTCACGATCAGCGGGGACTGACTCTGCCGCAGCATCTCCAGCATCGGTCGGTTGCCCGCCGGCTGCAGGCAGGCAAAGTGCAGGTCGTCTTCCACCTGTTCCAGCGTGGCGGCGGTAATCTGGTGCCCTTTCAACTGCGACAGCCGCTGTAAATTATCGAGCAGCTGCCGTTGCGGGATCAGCGGCGCGGCTTTGCGCAGGGCGAAAGGCTCCAGGCTGGCGCGGATCTCATAGTGGTCAGCGATCTCGCGGGCGGTCAGCGGGCCGGACAGCCACTGCGCGTAGGGTTCTTTCTCGACCAGCCCCTTGTCACGCAGGCGCATCAGGCTTTCGCGGATGCTGCTGCGGCTGATGTTGTAAAACTCAGCGGCCAGCCCCTCGTTGAGCTGATAGTGGCCAAACACCATGCAGGTCGACAGCGCCTGCTGCAGGCTCTCCAGCACCTGCTCCCCGGCGCTGCGGGTGTCAACCAGCTCGCGCTCCTGGTCGAGTCCCAGCACGCTGCGGGTCAGGGCGATGCGCTGCGGCTCCACGTCCTGCCCGTCTGCGGCGACAATAAAGCCGCGCCCCTCAAAACGGGCAATTAACCCCTGCTCGTGCAGCAGCCCCAGCGCGCGACGCACCGGCACCCGGCTGGTGCCAAACAGCTGCGCCAGCGGCCCTTCCAGTAAAACCAGCCCGTCCGGTACCGCCTGCGAGACGATGGCCTGCTGCAGTACCTGGCGGATCACCTCATAGCGTGCGGCCGCACGCGCTTCTGTCTGAGTTCCGTCGCTGTCGTTAAGCATCCTGGGGATCGCCGCTCCTGCTGGTTGATAACGCGCAGTATGACATATCGTGCCGCTCGCCGGGGCGGGGTACGATCAATTCACCCGCCTGCCTGTCGATGGTGCAGCATTGCACGGTATTGGATCATTAAATCAAAAATTCATTATAAACAGACAAAAAAACCAGTCACTCAGCGAAATTATGCCAGTGCATGCGGGCATTTCATTACGCTTCTCCGTCGGTATTTGCCGGTATCTTCACAATTTCGAGCGATCCTTTCGCGCTAACCGTGATCAACCTGGCATCTCTATTGCAATGCCTAAATGTACATTTAAAAAAAAGATACATTTTATGGGTGAGATAATAACCGATTATCTGCTGGCACCGGCCAGCGTTACCCAGACGGACGGAGAGAAGATCATGGCTAAAGAAATTCTGTGTGCATTTGGCGTCGATGTGGATGCGGTGGCGGGCTGGCTGGGCTCGTACGGCGGTGAGGATTCACCGGACGATATTTCGCGCGGGCTGTTCGCTGGTGAGGTCGGATCGCCTCGCCTGCTGAAGATGTTTGCCGAGCATAACCTGCGCACCACCTGGTTTATTCCGGGCCACTCCATCGAGACCTTCCCGGAGCAGATGAAGGCGGTGGCGGCGGCCGGCCATGAAATCGGCATTCATGGCTACAGCCATGAAAATCCGATCGCCATGACCCCGGCGCAGGAAGAGGCGATCCTCGATCGCAGCATCGAACTGGTCACCGAGCTGGCTGGTAAACGGCCGACCGGCTACGTGGCCCCCTGGTGGGAGTTCAGCAACGTCACCAACGAGCTGCTGCTGAAAAAAGGCATCAAGTACGATCACAGCCTGATGCACAACGACTTCCACCCTTACTACGTTCGCGTTGGCGACAGCTGGACCAAAATCGACTACAGCCAGCACCCGGACAGCTGGATGAAGCCGCTGGTGCGCGGAGAGGAGACGGATCTGGTGGAGATCCCCGCCAACTGGTATCTCGACGATCTGCCGCCGATGATGTTTATCAAAAAATCCCCCAACAGCCACGGCTTCGTTAACCCGCGCCATCTGGAAGAGATGTGGCGCGATCAGTTTGACTGGGTGTATCGCGAAAATGATTTCGCGGTGTTCACCATGACCATTCACCCCGACGTCTCCGGCCGCCCGCAGGTGCTGCTGATGCTGGAACGCCTGATTAAGCACATCCAGAGCCACGAAGGGGTGCGTTTTGTCACCTTCGATGAGATCGCCGACGACCACCTGAAGCGCTACCCGCGCCACGGCTGACCGCCCCCTAACCCGGAACAGTGAGAGCAATATGAGCATCTTTAAACGCCGCAGTGTCAACGGCTGGCAGCCGCAGCAGCTGACCCGCAGGGACGTAACATTCGCAACCTGGATTGCTTTCTTCGCGTGGGTCTTTGCCGTCTATGACTTTATTCTGTTTGGTACGCTGCTGCCGGAGATCGGCGCACACTTTGGCTGGAGCGAAGTGGAGCAGTCGGAGATCGCCACCCTGGTGGCGGTGGGCGGGGCGGTGATCGCGCTGGCCGTGGGTCCGCTGGTTGACCGGCTTGGCCGACGGATGGGCATTGTGATCACCGTGGGCGGCGCGGCGCTCTGTTCGCTGCTGACAGCCGTCGGCGGTGCCTGGGGCAAAGGCGCGCTGACCGCCATTCGTTCAGTGGCCGGCCTCGGCTATGCCGAGCAGACCGTCAACGCCACCTACCTGTCCGAGCTGTATACCGCGCTGGACGATCCGAAGCTCAACAAGCGTAAAGGCTTTATCTACAGTCTGGTGCAGGGCGGCTGGCCGGTGGGGGCGCTGGTGGCCTCGGCGCTGACTGCGGTCCTGATGCCGCTGATCGGCTGGCAGGGCAGCTTTGTTTTTGCCGCGCTGCCGTCGCTGGTGATTGCCTTTCTGGCGCTGAAGCTGAAAGAGACGCCGCAGTTCGAGGTGCACCGGCATATTCGCCAGCTGCGTGAAGCCGGTAACGAGAACGACGCCCGTCAGGTGGCCAGCGATTATGCGGTGGAGTATGACGAGCATAAAAGCGCTGGCCTGGCGGCCGCATTCCGCGGGCCTGCGCTGCGCGCCACGCTGGTACTCGGCGGTGCGGTGCTCCTCAACTGGTTTGCAATTCAGATCTTCAGCGTGCTGGGCACCACGGTGATCACCAAAACCCACGCCATCTCGTTCAACAACTCGCTGCTGATCCTGATCATGTCTAACCTGGTCGGCTACTGTGGCTACCTGGCGCACGGCTGGCTGGGCGACCGTATTGGCCGCCGCAACACTATCGCGGTCGGCTGGATGCTCGGCGGCGTAGCCTTTACCGGCATGCTGTTCTGCCCGGACAACTTTGCCACCATTGTGGTGCTCTACAGCCTCGGCCTGTTCTTCCTGATTGGCCCGTACGCGGCGGCGCTGCTGTTTATCAGCGAAAGCTTCCCGACCGCCATCCGCGCCACCGCCGGTTCGCTGATTGGCGCGATGGGTCCGGTCGGCGCGATCATTGCCGGCATCGGCACCACCACCATTCTGAGCAAAGGCGGCAACTGGCAGGACGCGGCGCTGTGGTTCGGCGCGCTGCCGTGCTTTATCTCCGGGATGGTGATCCTGCTGGCGCGCCAGCTACCGCAAACCACCGCCGCGGTGACGCCGCCGGTTAATGCCCAACTGCAAGGAGCTCCTCATGAATAAAGGTTCAGCCAGCGCCCCGGTGGCGTTGATTAGCGGCGCGGCCAGCGGTATTGGCCTGGCGCTGGCAACGGTCTACGCCCGGCGTGGCGTACGGGTGGTCGCCGGTTACTACCCGGCCGACCCGCACGACCCGCAGCAGGCGGCGGCAGAGGTTGAAGCCGCAGGCGGTGACGCGCTGTGGCTGCCGCTCGACGTGGCGAACACGGCATCGGTGGAGCAGTGGGTCAGCGCCGGGCTGGCTCATTACGGCCGGCTGGATTACGTGGTGGCCAACGCCGGGGTACTGCGCCGCGCGCCGATTGCGGAGATGAGCGACGCGCGCTGGGACGAGATGCTGAACGTCGACCTCAGCGGCGTCATGCGCTGCTTCCGCGCCGCTGCACCGCACCTGACGGAGGGGGCCAGCCTGGTGGCGGTCTCCTCCATCGCCGGTGGCGTTTACGGCTGGCAGGATCACGCGCATTACGCCGCGGCCAAAGCGGCGATCCCCGGTCTGTGCCGTTCGCTGGCGGTGGAGCTGGCGGCGCGTGGCGTGCGCTGTAACGCGGTGATCCCTGGCCTGATCGAAACGCCGCAGTCGCTGGATAAACAGAACTCGCTGGGGCCGGAAGGACTGGCCAAAGCCGCACGGGCAATCCCGCTCGGGCGGGTCGGGCGGGCGGAAGAAGTGGCGGAGGTGATTAGCTTCCTCACCAGTCCGCAGAGCAGTTATCTCACCGGGCAAAGCCTGGTCATCGACGGCGGCCTGACGGTACGCTGGCCGGATTAGGGAGGTCATCATGCAGTTAGAGCAAAAACGGGTAGCGATCAGCGGAGCGGGCAGCGGTATCGGCGCGGCGATTGCGCTGCTGTTTGCCCGTGAAGGGGCGCGGCTGCTGTTAAGCGATCGCAACGCAGAGACGCTGCAACGGCAGGTTAGCGCCTGCCGTGAGCAGGGCGTCGAGTGTTACGGCGTGGTCGCTGACGTGGCTGAGGTGGCGGGCGCACGGGCCGGCGTGGACGCCTGCGTCGCGCGCTTCGGCGGTATCGACGTGCTGGTCAACAATGCCGGCATGCTCAGCCAGGCGCGCTGCGAGGAGATTACGCTGGCGATGTGGGATCAGATGCTGGCGGTGGATCTGCGCAGCGTGTTTCTCGCTTCGCAGCGGGCGCTGCCGCTGATGCGCCAGCAGCGCTGGGGGCGCATTATCAATATTGCCTCACAGCTGGGTATCAAGGGTGGGGCAGAACTCTGCCACTACGCCGCTGCCAAGGCCGGGGTGATCGGCTTTACCAAATCACTGGCGCTGGAGGTCTCGGCCGACAACGTGCTGGTCAACGCCATCGCCCCAGGCCCTGTCGCCACGCCGTTGATCGACGGCCTCAATCCGCAGTGGCAGCGGGCCAAAGCCGCTGAACTGCCGCTCGGCCGCTTTGGCCTGGCGGAGGAGGTTGCGCCGGTGGCGCTGCTGCTGGCCAGCGAGCCGGGCGGCAACCTGTTTGCCGGCCAGACGCTGGGGCCGAATTCCGGCGACGTCATGCCTTAGGAGATTTGCCATGTGTGGCGTATGCGGTTTACTTGATGACGGCCCGCAGTGGAGCGATCCGCTGCAGCAGACCCTGCCGCGCCGCCAGCTGCGGCTGCAACAGCTGGCGATGCTTAACCGGGCGCTGGCCCCGTACCGGCTGAAGCTGAGCGATTTCCACAGCAGCTGGCTGCTGGCCGGGCCGACCGGGCAGCAGGCGCTGGTCAGTAACCTGCAGCAGATCTGGCAGGAGGCGGAAAAAATGCTCAGGCGGCCAGTCGATCCACTCGACGAAGCTTATCTGGCGGCGCTGGATGGGGGGAGCGGGCGATGAACGGCGATAGCCGGCTGCCGGTGCAGGTGCTGAGCGGTTTTCTCGGCAGCGGCAAAACCACGCTGCTCAAACGCTGGCTGCAGGGCCAGGTGCTGAGCGACGTGGCGCTGCTGGTTAACGAGTTTGGCGAGGTGGGCATCGACCATCTGCTGTTAAATGAGGTGGCGCCGGACACGGTGCTGCTGCCCGGTGGCTGCGTCTGCTGCCAGATCCGCGGCGAGCTGAAACAGGCGCTGCTGGATCTGTGGGAGCGGCGCGAGCGCGGTGAGCTGCCGCCGTTCAGCCAGGTGATCCTCGAAACCACCGGGCTGGCCGATCCGGCACCGATCCTCTCCACCCTGCTGCACGACCGCCAGCTGCAGTTCCACTTTAAGCAGGGCGCGCTGGTCACGCTGGTGGATGCCGAGCACGGGCTCAGCGAGGGGCAGCAGCACCCGGAGTGGCTGGCGCAGGTGACGGCCGCCGACCGGCTGCTGATTAGCAAGCGTGACCGGGTCAGCGCCACGCAGACAGAGGCGCTGGCAGACCGCCTGTGCCAGCTGAATCCGCTGGCAGAGCTGCTGCCAGCCGGGGCTGAACTGGCTGACCTGTTCCGGCTGAGCTATACGCACGGCAGCGCCAGCCAGCGTTTTCGCTGGCTGGGACCGGCCCCGGCCGTGGCGGCAGCGCGTGCCGTTGCGAAAAGTGGCGACGTCAGCGCCGGGGGGCATCCGCAGCTGCCACACCTGCAGCACCCGCTGACCGAAACCTGCGTCATCACGCTGCAGGATAAAATAAACTGGCCGGCTTTTGCCGTCTGGCTGTCGATGCTGTTACATTGCCACGGGGCCAGCATTTTACGTATGAAAGGCATTCTGCGGGTCAGCGAAAGCCAGACGCCGGTCGCGATCCACGGCGTGCAGCACAGCCTGCACCCGCCGGTGCACCTTAACGACTGGCCGGGGGAACTGCAGCAGTCACAGCTGGTGTTCATTCTGCGCGGCGTGTCGGCCTCGCGGCTGAAACAGGCGTTTCTGCGCTTCCAGCAGCCATTTTTAACCGGGGACACAGCACCATGACTTCAGCGGCGGTTGCCACCAGTAACATTACCCTGCGCGTGCTTGGCACCTCGGTCACCCTGCTGGAGCTGCTGCGTGAGCGCGCCGAGCAGGACCTGGGGATAAAAATCGACTACCTGCTGCGCAGCGTCGAGGATGCGCAGCGCATCGCGGTGATGGAGCCGGAAAGCTACGATCTCTACGATCAGTGGTTCCACAATATCGATTTTGTCTGGCCGGCGCGGGCGATCCAGCCGCTGGAGATCGCCCGCCTGAGCTACTGGGATGAGATCAACAGCCTGCCGAAAACCGGTACCCTGCGTCCCGGCGGCCGGCTGGGAGATGGCAGCGTGCCGGTCAACCGGCTTTACGTGCAGCGCGACAACAGCCTCGGCTGCCTGCCGGGCGAGCTGATCAGCATGCTGCCGCTAACCCACAACGCCGACAGCTTTGCCTATCACGCCGACCGGCTGCCGCGCGGCCTGCAGGGTGAGGAGGAGAGCTGGGGCTGGCTGCTGCACCCGGCTTACTCGGGGCAGGCGGCGTTTCAGGACGATGCGGCGATGGGGGGGCTGGACGCGGCGCTGGCGGTGCAGGGGGCCGGGCTACAGCGCTTTGCCAACGTGGGGAATCTGACGCTGGAGGAGATCGACAGCCTGACCGGCGAGCTGGCGCGGCTGCGGCGGCAGGGGCACTTTGCCGCCTTCTGGTCGACCCAGGATCAGGCCTGCAAGCTGATCGAAAATCAGCAGGTCGGCGTGCAGAGCCTGTGGGCACCGACCTATTTTCGCCATCATTTCCGCCAGCACGGTTATAAGCTGGCTACGCCGCGTGAAGGTTATCGTGCCTGGTACGGCGGCATGTCGCTGTCGCGCTGCGCCAGCGGTAAAATTCGTGATGCGGCCTATGACTACCTGAACTGGTGGCAGTCCGGCTGGCCGGGGGCGGTAATGGCGCGGCAGGGGTATTACATCTCCAACCCGCAGCGCAGCAGGCCGTATATGTCCGCCGCCGAGTGGGACTTCTGGTACGGCGGATTGCCGGCGCGGGAAACGTTGCCCAACGCCTGGGGCGAGCCGCTGATTGCCAAAGGCGAACTTCGCGACGGCGGCAGCTATGAACAGCGTATGAGCCATATTGCGGTATGGAACTCGGTGATGGACGAACACAACTATCTGGTCAGGCGCTGGCAGGACTGCCTGCGCGCCTGAGGATGCCGATCGTGTCTGGCAGGGGTGCCAGCGTGTCTGAGGCTGCACATGCTGCCTGGCAGGAGTGCGGAAGAAGGCTATGGCTGGCTGCGAACGATACGCAGCGTAATCCCTTCCACCGCCACCACGGTCACCAGGCTACCGGCAGGCAGACCCTCATCCGCCTGCACCCGCCAGTTGCCATCGCCGACGCGCACGTGGCCGAAGCCGTTCACCAGCGGTGCGTCCAGCGTCAGCTGGCGGCCAATCAGCTGCTGGCCGCGCTGGTTAAGCTGGGAAGGGGGGTGACGGCGGTCGCGGTGCTTCAGCCAGCGGTGCCACCACAGCGCCGCCAGCACGGTAAGGACGGCAAAACTCAGCCCCTGCCACTCCCACGCCAGCGGTACCAGCCACACCAGCAGCCCGACCAGCACCGCCGCCACGCCGCTCCACAGCAGGTAGCCGCTGGTGCCGAGCATCTCGGCGGCCAGCAGCAGTCCGCCCAGCGTCAGCCACAGCCACCAGGGGTGAGAGAGCAGCTCACCAATCATCCCTTGTTACGCTCGCGCTTGCTGTCGCCCAGCAGTTCGCTGATGCCGGCAATCGAGCCCATCAGGCTGCTGGCCTCCAGCGGCATCATCACCACCTTGCTGTTGCTGGCCGAGCCGATCTGCTGCAGCGCATCGGTGTACTTCTGCGCCACAAAGTAGTTAATTGCCTGAATATCGCCGGCGGCAATCGCCTCAGAGACCATTTTCGTCGCCCGCGCTTCCGCTTCTGCCCCGCGCTCGCGCGCCTCAGCGGCCAGAAACGCCGACTGACGTTCACCCTCCGCCTTAAGGATCTGCGACTGCTTCTCGCCCTCTGCACGCAGGATCGCCGCCTGGCGCACCCCTTCCGCTTCCAGAATATCGGCGCGCTTGGTGCGTTCGGCCTTCATCTGCGCGTTCATTGAGGCGATCAGCTCGGCCGGCGGCCGCACGTCGCGGATCTCAATACGGGTGATCTTCACCCCCCACGGATTAGTCGCTTCATCGACGATGTGCAGCAGGCGGGTATTGATGTTGTCGCGCTGCGACAGCATCTCGTCCAGCTCCATAGAGCCGAGTACGGTACGCATGTTGGTCATGGTCAGGTTGATGATCGCCAGCTGCAGATTGCTGACCTCATAGGCGGCACGCGCCGGGTCGACCACCTGAATAAAGCACACCGCATCGATGGTGACGCTGGCGTTATCCTTGGAGATGATCTCCTGGGAAGGGATATCGACTACCTGCTCCATCATATTAATTTTGCGGCCGACGCGGTCCATAAACGGCACCACCAGGTTCAGGCCCGGCTGCAGCGTCGTGGTATAGCGGCCAAAGCGCTCCACCGTCCACTGATAGCCCTGCGGTACGATCTTGATGCCCGACCAGACCAGAATAAGCGCCAGGACGACAATGACGGGAATGACAGCCAGCATACAACCTCCGGATTGTTATATGGGAGAGCAAGGGCCCGCTCACGCGGCCGGCGGCCAACTGAGCGGACAGGGGCGATAGTTAATTTTAGTACAGCAGCGAATAGAGCTGACGACGATATTTAGCCGCCAGCGCGTCGCCGGTGCCCAGCGCCGCGAGGATCTCCTGCAGGGTTTTACGTGCCTGGCCGTCGGCAGCGCCAAGATCTTTCTTCAGGTAGCTGAACAGCAGCTCCAGCGCCTCTTCGTTACGGCCCACCTGCTGCAGCTGGATCGCCAGCTGGGTGGCCAGCGCCGCGTTGTCCGGATCGGCTTCATGCTGCTGCTGAAGCTGCTGGATCTCCGGGCTGTCCGCTGCCTGCTTCAGCAGGTCGATCTGCGCCACCAGCCCCTGATAGCGGGTATCCTGATCCTGCAGCGGCACCACCTTCAGCACCGCTTCGGCCTCGTCGCTGCGGTTCAGGCCAATCAGCACTTCCGCCAGCAGGAAGCCGATATCGCTGCGCTGCTTGCTCAGCTGCCAGGCATCTTTCAGCAGCGGTAGTGCCTCAATCAGCTTGCCTTCGTCCATCAGCTGCATCGCCTGCTGTGCTTTCAGCTCCTCTTCCTTCGGCAACACTTTTTCCAGCAGGGCACGGACCGCCTCTTCCGGCTGTGGCCCCTGGAAGCCATCGACCGGCTGACCGTTCTGGAACAGATAGACGGTCGGGATCGAGCGCAGGCCAAACTGCTGGGCGACCGCCGGTTCGGCGTCGCAGTCCAGTTTTGCCAGAATAAACTGCCCGGCATACTCCTGCGCCAGGCGGTCAAGGAGCGGGGTCAGCTGCTGACAATGCTGGCTGCGGGCAGACCAGCAGTAAAACAGCACCGGTACCTGCATCGACTGTTCCAGCGTGGCGTGCAGGTTGGTTTCGTTAATATCAACAATGACAGCTTGTGGTGACATGAATTCGTCTCTTTTTCACGTGAGTTTCTCACTGTATTGGGGCAGCGGCGTCAGCTTCAAGCCCTGCCGGCTATTTCTGGCGTAAAATACGATCCAGTATCCGGCCCGGCAGCAGGCGTTTCAGCACGCTCATCAGATGTGCGACCAGCGTCACCGGATAACGCAGCCGCGGACGGCGGCTCTCCAGCGCATGGCGCAGCTTAGGCAGCACCGCCTCCGGCGGCAGGGTAAAGCGTGCGGCGATGCCGGGATTTTTCACCGGCTTATCCTGCTCGGCCTGGCTGACATTATCGGTAAAACGGCTGGCGATCGGCCCCGGTTCGATCAGGCTGACGCGTACGCCGCTGCCGTGCAGCTCCATGCGCAACGCATCGGACCAGGCTTCCAGCGCGTATTTACTGGCCGCATAGGCACCGCGACCGGGGGTGGAGACCAGTCCGAGCACCGAGCTGGTATTGATAATGCGCCCGTCGCCGCTGGCGATCAGCGCGGGCAACAGCAGGGTGGTCAGCTGGTGGGTGCCAAACAGGTTGGTGGAGAACTGCTGCTCCAGCTGCTGGCGGGTAATCAGCTGCAATGGCCCGTAAATACCAAAGCCGCCGTTGTTAAAAAGCCCGAACAGCCGCCCGTCGCACAGCGTAAGGATCTCTGCGGCAGCCCGCGCCACGCTCTGCTCATCATCCAGATCCAGCTGCACGCCGCTAAAGCCCAGCTCAGCCATCCGTTCCACATCCTGCGGTTTCCGGCACGCGGCGATGACATGATAGCCACGGCGCAGCAGGTCATTGGCAGCCGCCAGACCGATACCGCTGGAACTGCCGGTAATTACGACTGATTTTTGCATATCTTTACCTGCCTGCCCGCTCACAACCGGGTCACTCATGGTTAACTAAGGGGGTCAGTTGCTTCGCCAGCAGATCGGCGATAAACGGCTGCGCGGCAGGAGCCGGGTGGATACCGTCATCCTGCATCCATTCCGGTTTCAGATAGACCTGCTCCATAAAAAACGGCACCAGTGGAATTGAATAGTGCTGCGCCAGCTCAGGGTAAATCGCCGCAAAGGACTCGGTGTAGCGGCGGCCATAGTTGGCGGGCAGGCGCACCTGCATCAGCAGCGGCTCGGCTTTCGCCGCTTTGACCTGGCTAATTACCTGGTCCAGCGTCTGTTTCAGCTGCTGCGGCGGAAAGCCGCGCAGGCCATCGTTGCCACCGAGTTCAATCAGCACCCAGCGCGGCTGATGCTGCTTCAGCAGCGCGGGCAGGCGCGACAGGCCCTGCGCCGCGGTGTCGCCACTTATGCTACCGTTAACCACGGCAGGGGATTTTTGCCACTTATCATTGAGCAGCGCCGGCCATGCGGCACTGGCCGACATCCGGTAACCGGCGCTCAGGCTGTCACCGAGCACCAGCAGGGTATCTGCTGCCGTCGCACGCAGCGACATCAGCGCTATTAACAACAGGACAGGGTAATGCCAGCGGAAAACATTCTTGAAGTTCATCGTCTTAGTAAGTCCGTCGGTTCGGGTGAGCATCAGCTTTCCATCCTTACCGGAGTTGAGCTGGTTGTCAAACCGGCAGAAACGATTGCCCTGATCGGCGAGTCCGGCTCCGGCAAGTCGACCCTGCTGGGAATTATTGCCGGGCTGGATGACGGCAGCGAAGGCGAGGTGCACCTGCTGGGCCAGCCGCTGCACCAGATGGATGAGGAGCAGCGGGCCGAGCTGCGCGCGCAGAACGTCGGTTTTGTCTTCCAGTCGTTTATGCTGGTTCCCACCCTCAACGCCGTAGAAAACGTGCAACTACCGGCCCTGCTGCGCGGCGACAAAGATCGCCAGAGCCGCGAACAGGCGGCGGCGCTGCTGGCCCAGCTGGGGCTTGGTGAGCGCTTAACCCACCTGCCGGCGCAGCTCTCCGGCGGTGAGCAGCAACGCGTGGCGCTGGCCCGCGCCTTTAACGGCCGCCCGGCGCTGCTGTTTGCCGATGAGCCCACCGGCAACCTCGATCGTAAAACCGGCGATCGCATCGCCGACCTGCTGTTCTCCATGAACCGCGACTTCGCCACCACGCTGATCCTGGTGACCCACGACGAGCAGCTGGCGGCGCGCTGCGACCGCCGCCTGCGGCTGCGCGACGGCAAGCTGTGGGAGGAAGCATGATCTGGCGCTGGTTCTGGCGCGAGTGGAAATCCCCCTCGCTGCTGATCGTCTGGCTGGCGCTGACCCTGGCGGTGGCCTGCGTGCTGGCGCTCGGCTCGCTCAGCGACCGCATGGAGAAGGGGCTGACGCAGCAGAGCCGCGACTTTATGGCCGGCGATCGCACCCTGCAGACCGCGAAGCCGGTACCGGACGCGTGGCTGCAGCAGGCGCGTGATGACGGCCTGCAGGTGGCGCGACAGCTCACCTTTATGACCATGACCTTTGCCGGTGACACGCCACAGCTGGCCTCGGTCAAGGCGGTGGACGACGCCTACCCGATGTTTGGCACGCTGGACACGCAGCCAGCCGGGCTGAAACCGGCGGCGGGCACGGTGCTGGCCGCGCCGCGCCTGCTGGCGCTGCTGGGGCGTAAGGCGGGGGATGAGCTCGACGTGGGAGATACCACGCTGCGTATCAGCGGCGAGGTGATTCAGGAGCCGGATGCCGGCTTTAACCCGTTCCAGACCGCGCCGCGCCTGCTGATGAATCTGGCCGACGTGGAGAAGACCGGGGCGATCCAGCCCGGCAGCCGCGTCACCTGGCGTTACAAATTTGCCGGTAATCCCGACCAGCTGGCGCGTTACGACGGCTGGATCGCCAGCCGCCTGACCGCCGATCAGCGCTGGATCAGCGTCGAGAACTCGGAGGATGCGCTGGGTAAATCGATGCAGCGCGCCCAGCAGTTCCTGCTGCTGTCGGCGCTGCTGACGCTGATGCTGGCGATTGCCGCGGTAACGGTAGCGATGAACCACTACTGCCGCAGCCGCTACGACCTGGTGGCGGTGCTGAAAACGCTCGGCGCCAACCGCCGGGCGCTGCGTAAGCTGATCGTCGGCCAGTGGCTGTCGGTGCTGCTGCTGGCGGCCGTCACCGGCAGCGCCATCGGGCTGGGCTTTGAGGCCTTGCTGTTGCGGATGCTGCGCCCGGTGCTGCCGGGGGAACTGCCCGCCGCCAGCGCCTGGCCGTGGCTGTGGGCGGTCGGCTCACTGTTTGTGATTTCGCTGCTGGTGGGTCTGCGCCCCTACCGCCTGCTGCTGGCTACCCAGCCGCTGCGCGTGCTGCGGCGCGATACGGTGGCTAACCTGTGGCCGCTGAAGTTCTACCTGCCGGTAATGGCGCTGGTGGTGATCGGCCTGCTGGCGCTGCTGGTCGGCGGCAGTAAACTGCTGTGGGCGCTGGTGGCGGGCATCGTGCTGCTGTCGCTGCTGCTGGGGGCGATTGGCTGGGGCGGACTGCTGCTGCTGCGTCGCCTGACCGTGCGTAACCTCGCCTTCCGCCTGGCGGTAAACCGCCTCTTGCGCCAGCCGTGGACCACCCTCAGCCAGCTGGCGGCGTTCTCGCTCTCGTTTATGCTGCTGGCGCTGCTGCTGGTAATGCGCGGCGATCTGCTGGACCGCTGGCAGCAGCAGCTGCCGCCGGGCAGCCCGAACTACTTCCTGCTGAACATCACCACGGAGCAGGTGCCGCAGGTGAAAACCTTCCTTGAACAGCATCAGGTGACACCGGAAACGTTTTATCCGGTGGCGCGGGTGCGCCTGACCGGCATCAACGGTCAGCAGGCTGACCCGGAGAAGGACGAATCGCTGAACCGCGAGCTGAACCTGACCTGGCAACAGGATTTACCGGATCACAACCCGCTCACTGCAGGCCAGTGGCCGCCGAAAGCGGGTGAAGTGTCGATTGAGCAGGAGCTGGCCGGACGGCTGGGGGTGAAACTGGGTGATACGGTGACGTTCACCGGCGATACCCAGCCGTTCAGCGCGAAGATCACCAGCATGCGTAAGGTCGACTGGGAGAGCCTGAAACCGAACTTCTTCTTTATCTTCCCGCCGGGCGCGCTGGACGGTCAGCCGCAAAGCTGGCTGACCAGCTTCCGCATGGAGGGCAACGACGCCGCGCTGGTGCAGCTTAACCGCGCGTTCCCGACCCTCAGCCTGCTGGATATCGGCACTATTCTGAAGCAGATTGGTCAGGTGCTGGCGCAGGTCAGCCAGGCGCTGGAAGTTATGGTGATTCTGGTCACCGCCTGCGGCGTGCTGCTGCTGCTGGCGCAGATCCAGGTCGGCATGCGCCAGCGTCGCCAGGAGCTGGTGGTCTACCGCACGCTCGGTGCCGGCAAAAAGCTGCTGCGCGGCACGCTGTGGTGCGAGTTTGCGCTACTCGGCGTGGTCTCCGGCGTGGCCGCCGCCATCGGCGCGGAAGCGGCGCTGTGGGGCCTGCAGCGTAAGGTGTTCGACTTCCCGTGGCAGCCGGACTGGACGCTGTGGCTGGTGCTGCCGCTCAGCGGCGCGCTGCTGCTGTCGCTGTGCGGCGGCTGGCTCGGCGTACGGCTGCTGAAGGGCAAGGCGCTGTTTCGCGGGTATTATGCGGGATGAGGAGGCTTTTGACGTTGGGAGGCTTCTCTGACAAACTGCCCTAATCGGTTTAGCTGCAATGTAACGGAGACGACAATGACTACACGTTATGACAGCGACTTTTATGGCTGGACTCAGGAGCAGGCGGGTTTGCTGCGTTCGGGTAACCTGCACTTGCTGGACACACGGAACCTGCTTGAGGAAATTGAGAGCATGGGTAACAGTGAGCGACGTGAACTGGAATCACGCCTGGAAGTGCTGTTTCAGCATCTGCTGAAGTGGCAGTATCAGCCTTCTCATCGCGGTCGTAGCTTGCAGCTAACTATTGCGGAGCAACGGCGAAAAATAGTGCGTCGCCTCAGCCGTAACCCGAGTCTTAAAAATGAACTGGGGGAGCTGATGGCAGATGCCTACGGGGATGCTATCCTCTCTGCATCAAGAGAGACGGGCCTGGAAGCGCAGACCTTTCCGGCCGACTGCCCGTGGGACTATGAGCAGCTGACGGACAGCCAGTTTTACCCGCAATAGCCTGCTCACTATAAAAAAACACCGCCGTGGCGGTGTTTTTTTGTTAAGCAGAACGGTGGCCGGATTTACCCCAGCTTCTCCACCGCCCACGCAATGCCGCTGGCGTACTCTTCCGGCAGCATCGGCACCAGCGCGTTCAGCGCGTCGGCCAGCGCGGCCGCGCTGCGATCGGCCAGGTTAAGGTGGCCGACCTTACGGCCCGGGCGCACCTCTTTCTCGTACCAGTGCAGATGCACCAGCGGCTGGTTCAGCCAGTCCCGGTTTACGTCGGTGCCGATCAGGTTAACCATCACCGCCGGCGTATTGGCCACCGGCTGCGGCAGCGGCAGGCCAAGGATCGCCCGCAGGTGCAGCTCGAACTGACCGATCGACGCGCCGTTCTGCGTCCAGTGGCCGCTGTTGTGCACGCGCGGTGCCAGCTCGTTGATCAGCAGGCCTTCCGGCACCACAAAGCACTCCATCGCCATCACGCCGACGTAGCTGAGCTCGTTCATGATCGCCGACAGCATCTTCTCAGCCTGCTGCTGGTGCGCCGCATCCACATCCGGCAGCATTACGCTGGTGCGCAGAATGCCGTCCTGATGCAGGTTATGGGTCAGCGGATAGAACACCGTTTTACCGTCGTGGCCGCGTGCGCCCACCAGCGACACTTCACCGGAGAAGTTAATCCCGCGCTCCACGATGCACTCGCCGTAGCACTCGGCGGGCAGGGTGGCGGTATCCGCCGCGCGCAGCCGCCACTGGCCGCGGCCGTCGTAGCCGCCGGTGCGGCGCTTAACGATCGCCAGCTCGCCGAGGGTGGTGAACACCTGCGCCCACTGGTCAGCGTCAGACAGCAGCTGCCACGGTGCGGTCGCCAGGCCCAACTGATCCAGCAGCTGCTTCTGCGTCAGGCGGTCGGCCAGCCGCGGGAAAATATCGCGGTTCACAAAGGCGCTATGGCTGGCCAGCTCGCGGGTCAGCGCGGTTTCCGGCCAGCGCTCGATCTCGGCGGTGATCACGCTGGAAGCGATCGGCAGCGCGGCCGGATCGGCGTCCAGACCCACCGGATACACGGCGATGCCCAGCGGCTCACCGGCCTGGCGCAGCATACGGCCCAGCTGGCCGTTTCCTAATACGCAGACCGGTTTCATGCCTGCACCTGCGGATCCGGGTTGTTCAGCACCTCATCGGTCTGCGCCTGACGCCAGGCCGCCATGCGGGCCGCCAGCTCAGCGTCGTGCAACGCCAGGATCTGCGCCGCCAGCAGGGCCGCGTTGGCCGCGCCCGCTTTGCCGATCGCCAGCGTACCCACCGGAATGCCGCGCGGCATCTGTACGATGGAGTAGAGGCTGTCGACGCCGCTCAGCGCCGCGCTCTGCACCGGCACGCCCAGCACCGGCACCAGCGTTTTTGCCGCCAGCATGCCCGGCAGGTGCGCCGCGCCGCCCGCGCCCGCAATAATCACCTGATAGCCGTTTTCCGCCGCCGTTTCGGCAAAGCTGAACAGCTTATCCGGCGTGCGGTGCGCGGAAACGACTTCGCAGTGGAACGGCACGGCCAGTTCAGTGAGGATATCCGCGGTGAACTGCATAGTAGCCCAGTCACTTTTGGAACCCATAACGATAGCAATGCGGGCCGGAGCGGCGTTGGATGACATGCGGGTAAACTCCTGTGAATGTAAAACGTCACCGGGAGAGCCGAAACAGCGGCTGACCGGGTGGGAAGGGCAGAGAGAATACCATGACTGATGGCGAAGGAGAACGGTTGCGTAGCGCAAAGTGACCGCCGTTCAGCGGCAACTTTATCGGGACGGGGCCGATAATGGCGCTGGGAGGAACGGCCAGTCTTTTCAGCTGGCAGAGCAACCGGTAAGCCGTCTGTTCAGAGCGGGAAGGCGATCTGCGGACGGTCTGAGCGCAGAAGCCACGGCGATCGAAAATCGCCTGCCATGGCATATCAACGGTGAGGCAAACTGCCTGGCGTCGCAAAGGGGATCGCGAATCGTCTGCCTGGTGCGGCTATCCTGTCAGCAGAGGGGCTGCTCAGAAGGGAAAAGCGATCAGCGCGATGTCGTCTGCACTCACTTTAATCATCGACCCCTGCTCGTGCCAGGCTCCCAGCACCAGCCGTTCGGCGGGATGGCCGTCGATCTCAAGCTGATGTACCGCCGGGCGATGGGTGTGGCCGTGGATCAGGTAAGGCACGTTCCGGCGATGCATGGCTTCAGCCACCGCCTGCGGATTGACGTCCATAATAGCCATATCTTTGCCGCTGTTAGCCGCTTTACTGCCGGCCCGCATTTTGCGCGCAATACGCTGGCGCACAAACAGCGGCAGGGCGAGGAACAGCCGCTGTACCCACGGGTTATGCACCTTGCGGCGAAACCTCTGGTAGCCTTCATCGTCGGTGCAGAGCGTATCGCCGTGCATAATCAGCACCCGCTTACCGTACAGCTCCAGCACCTGTTCTTCCGGCAGCAGCCGCATACCGCTGGCCGCCGCAAAGCGTTTACCGAGCAGGAAGTCGCGGTTGCCGTGAATAAAGTAGCAGGGAATGGTCAGCTGGCGCAGGGCGCGGGCCACCTCCGCGTGCAGCGGATTCGGATCGTCGTCGCCGATCCAGGCTTCAAACAAATCGCCGAGAATATACAGCGCGTCGGCGTGCTGTGCTTCACGGCGTAAAAAATGCAGAAAACCGGCAGTGATTGCCGGTTCTTCAGTACACAGATGGATATCTGCGATAAACAGCGTGTGCGACATTATTCGCTGACGGTGACTTTCTGAACGATCACGTCGTCTTTCGGCACGTCCTGGTGCATGCCGCTGCGGCCGGTAGAGACGGCTTTGATTTTCTCAACCACGTCCATACCTTCAACCACTTCAGCGAACACGCAGTAACCCCAGCCCTGCAGGCTTTCGTCACGGAAGTTCAGGAAGTCGTTGTCGGCAACGTTGATGAAGAACTGTGCGGTGGCCGAGTGAGGAGCCTGAGTACGCGCCATCGCCAGGGTGCCTTTGGTGTTCTTCAGGCCGTTGCTGGCTTCGTTACGGATCTCTTCTTTGGTGTCTTTCTGCTTCATGCCCGGCTCAAAGCCGCCGCCCTGAATCATAAACCCGTTGATCACACGGTGGAAAATGGTGTTGTCGTAGAAACCTTCGCGGCAGTATTCCAGGAAGTTCTTAACGGTTGCAGGGGCTTTATCGTCGAAAGTCTTGATGACGATGTCACCATGGTTAGTCTGGAAAGTGACCATATTCTCATCCTGTCAGGGTTGGAGTTTTTAACGATTGGCGCACGAAACGGTCAGGCAAACGCTTCCCGCGTGCGACAGACGGCTCTTATATCACAAAATGTGATGGTGAGTCAGCCCTGCTGCATATCGCCAGTGTCTGTAGCGGTGCTTTGCGTGGCGCTTCGCTAAAAAATACGTCAGAATACCGGATTCACCTTTTTTATCGTTAACCCGCACACGCCTAAAACGGAATGTCTCAATGCTAAAGATTTACAACACCCTGAGTCGTCAAAAAGAGGAATTTAAACCTATCCATGCTGGCCAGGTCGGCATGTACGTGTGCGGCATTACCGTTTATGACCTCTGTCACATTGGACACGGCAGGACCTTTGTCGCGTTTGACGTGGTGTCACGCTACCTGCGTTACCTTGGCTACTCGCTGAAGTACGTGCGCAACATCACCGATATTGATGACAAGATCATCAAACGTGCCAACGAGAACGGTGAAACCATCGAGCAGCTGACCAACCGCATGATCGCGGAGATGCACACCGACTTCGCGGCGCTGAATATCCTGCCGCCGGACCTGGAGCCGCGCGCCACCCGCCATATCGCTGAAATCATTGAGCTGGTGCAGACGCTGATCGCCCGCGAACACGCCTACGTGGCCAGCAACGGCGACGTGATGTTCTCGACAGACAGCGATCCCAACTACGGCTCGCTGTCGCGCCAGGATCTGGAGCAGCTGCAGGCCGGCGCCCGCGTGGCGGAAGTGGCCGACGTCAAGCGCAACCCGATGGACTTCGTGCTGTGGAAAATGTCGAAAGAGAACGAACCCTTCTGGGAATCGCCGTGGGGCAACGGCCGTCCGGGCTGGCATATCGAGTGCTCGGCGATGAACTGCAAACAGCTGGGGGCGCACTTTGACATCCACGGCGGCGGCTCGGACCTGATGTTCCCGCACCATGAGAACGAAGTGGCGCAGTCGACCTGCGCCCACGACGGCCCGTACGTCAACTACTGGATGCACTCCGGCATGGTGATGATCGACCGCGAGAAGATGTCCAAATCGCTGAACAACTTCTTCACCGTGCGCGACGTGCTGGCGCACTATGACGCGGAAACCGTGCGTTACTTCCTGATGTCCGGCCACTACCGCAGCCAGCTCAACTACGGCGAAGATAACCTGAACCAGGCGCGTTCGGCGCTGGAGCGCCTGTACAACGCGCTGCGTAATACCGATCCTGCGGCAGAACCGGCGGGCGGCGATGAGTTTGAAGCGCGCTTCCGTGAGGCAATGGACGATGACTTCAACACCCCGGTGGCCTACTCGGCGCTGTTCGACCTGGCGCGTGAAGTTAACCGCCTGAAGGGCGAAGACGCGGCGGCGGCCAACGGCCTGGCGGCGCGCCTGCGCCAGCTGGCGGCGGTGCTCGGCCTGCTGGCGCAGGATCCGGAGCAGTTCCTGCAGAGCGGCGTGAACATCAACGACGAAGAAGTGGCGCAGATTGAAGCGCTGATCAAGATGCGTTTCGACGCGCGTCAGGCGAAGGACTGGGCGCAGGCGGACGTGGCGCGCGACCAGCTGAACGCGCTGGGCATTATTCTGGAAGACGGCCCGGCGGGCACCAGCTGGCGTCGTAAGTAACCAGCGGCACGGGAACAGCAGCTCGCGGTTCCCGTGCGGGCTTCGGCCTGGCCACATCAGGGCAGCCGAAGAGTCGCTACCGCCCGCAGCAGAGCCATATGTTGCGGGCGGCAGCATCACACTGCCGCTGACGACCCGCCCGTCGGCACTCTGAGTACGCGGGAGCGGGCACCGCCCCTTTCCTGCCTGTGATCCCCTTTAATACCCTGAGGATCTCACGTTGATCAGACAGATCGCCATCACCAACTTCCGTTCTATCCGCCAGCTGGAACTGCGGCTCGGCCAGCTTAACGTCATCACCGGGCCGAACGGCTGCGGCAAATCCAACCTGTATAAAGCGGTACGGCTGCTGCATGAGGCGGCCTGTGAACGGCTGTCGCCGGCGCTGGCCGAAGAGGGCGGGATCCAGAAAGCGATGTGGGCGGGCGGCGCGCGGCGCGGCGAACGCAACAGCGAACTGAAGCGCATGGTGCTCGCGGCGGAGATGGAAGATTACGACTACCAGCTGGAGATCGGTTACCCGGAGCCGCTGGTCAGCCTATTTAACCTCGATCCGCTGGTGAAAACCGAGCAGCTGTGGCTGAGCGGCCACCGCCGCCGCCCCTCATCGCGGCTGCTGGATCGGCGTAACCAGGTCGCTTTTCTCAACAACGTCGACGGCGAGCGGGTGGCCTATCCGGCTTCGCTGCACGCTGAAGAGTCGGTGTTCGGCCAGCTGTCGGAGCCGCACCTCTATCCCGAAGTGTCGCGGGTGCGGGAAACCCTGCGCGGCTGGCGCTTCTACCACGAATTTGCCATCTGGCCGGGGTCACCGCTGCGCGCGCCGCAGGTGGGCATCCGCTCGCCGATCCTCGCCCATGACGGCAGCAACCTCGCCGCCGCTTTTGAAACTATTCGCGAGCGCGGCCATAGCGAGCTGCTGTTCAGCATTCTCGGCCAGGCCTTCCCGGAGAGTGAGTTCAGCGTGGAGGCGAACAGCGGCCGTTTCCAGATGCTGATGCACCGCCAGGGCATCCTGCGCCCGCTGGAAGCCGCCGAACTCTCCGACGGCACGCTGCGCTTTCTCTGCCTGGTGGTGGCGCTGCTCAGCCCGCGTCCGCCGGCGTTTATGGCGCTGAACGAACCCGAAAACAGCCTGCACCCGGACCTGCTGCCGGCGCTGGCGCAGCTGATCGCCGAAGCCAGCCGCTACAGCCAGCTGTGGATAACCAGCCACTCGCCGCTGCTGGCGGAACTGATCGCCCGCCACACCGATGTCACCCACTACCGGCTGGAGCAGGTGAATGGCGCGACGCAGGTGGCTGCTGAAAAGAGCGACTAGCGTGCAGCGGCAGGCAGGCGAAAACGTTACCTGTCTTCCGCTGGTTCAGACTGCCAACATCCCGGCTCATACCATGAGTGCTATCAGAGAGAGTCAATCCTCCGATAATGCCCCCTGGCTGAACTCATTTTTCTGTCGCTCCCGTGTTCTGTAGCCCCTTCGCCGATCGTCCGGCGCTGAACACCGCCAGCAGCGGTGCCAGCGCCAGCACGCCGAACAGCACATACGCGGCGCTCTGCGCCCCGGCAATGCCGCCCGGCGCGTTCAGCCCGCCCTGATTGGCCAGCATACCGGCCAGCGCAGCCCCCAGCGCGGTAGCCACCAGCTGCACGGTGGTGATCGAGGTGGCGGCAGCGTCCTGCTCCTCTTCCGGCGTCACCTGCAACACCCGGGTCAGCAGATGCGGCCAGCCCAGCCCGATACCGAAACCGACCAGCAGCAGCGCAAGTGAAATCACCAGCAGCAGCCCCAGCGCGCCGTTGCCGTTCACCGGCAGCGCCAGCGTCAGGGCGACCATGCCCGCCAGCACCAGCAGCGGACCGGCTACAATCGCCAGCCTGATGCGCTTACCCTGCCAGCCGGAACTCCAGATCTCCGCCAGCGTCCAGCCGGCCGCCATCAGCGCTGCCAGATATCCCGACAGCAGCGGCGACTGGCCGTGCAGCAGCTGCAGGAAGTAAGGCACAAAGGTCTCACTGGTCATACCCACCACCAGCAGGCCGATGGTCAGGTAGAGCGGCAGCAGCGGCGAGCCCCGGCGCAGCGCGTTGCGCGGCAGCATACGGTACTTACCGTTGCGCTCGCGGCGCACCAGCAACAGCAGCAGTATGGCAGCGAGGGCCACGCTGGCGAGGTTAACGCTAAGGCGCGGATCGGTGCTGCCGAGGCCGATCGCCAGCACGGCAGCGGTCAGCAGCAGCAGCTGTGCCAGCGGCAGCGGTGCGGCGGCAGCCCGGTTGCCGCGACCGGCGGGCAGGGTGCGCAGCACCAGCCAGGCGTAAACCAGCGTCACCGGTACGATAAAGCCGAATGCCAGCCGCCACGCGTGCATATCAGCGAAGATCCCGCCGATCGCCGGGCCGACCAGCGTCGCCACGCCCCACATACCGGAGATCAGCGCGAAGGCGCGCGGCCACAGCCGCTGCTCAAACACCTCGTTAATCATGCAGTAGCCCAGCGCAAACAGAAAACCGCCGCCCAGCCCCTGCACGGCGCGCCCCAGCAGCATCACCGGCATGCCCGGTGCCAGCGCGCAGAGCAGGCTGCCGCAGAGGAAAAAGAGGATGGCAACGGCGTAGGTTCCGCGCGCGCCGGTGCGGCTCAGCGTGGGGCTGGTCAGCGCCGAACCGAGAATGGAAGCAATCACAAACAGCGTGGTGTTCCAGGCATACAGATTCAGCCCGCCAATCTCCTGCACCACCGACGGCAGGACGGTGGTAGCGATATAGATATTAATGGCGTGCAGCGCCACCCCGCCGGAGAGCACCACCGAACACGCGGCGTTTTTCCCCGACAGCAAATCTCCCCAGTTTCCTTCATGCGATGACATAGTGGCTCCTTACCTTATGATAATTTCCCTGCGCGCTGCCCCGGAGGCTGGCCAGGAAAAGATGAAAATCCGGCAGATGGCGAGATAGTAGTCAGCACAGTAAAAACGGGTCAAAAAAACGCGCACTCGGTGAACATACAGCGCACTGCGCGACAAGAAGGCACAGAAAAAGCATGGAAAGGCTGGCAGAGCAGAGCAGAGCAGAGCAGAGCAGAGCAGAGCAGAGCAGAGCAGAGCAGAGCAGAGCAGAGCAGAATAGGCGTTGGATGCGGGATGCGAATTCCAGGTAGTGGATACAGCAGGTCATGCCAGAGAGTGGACGGAGACGATGGTGCGGAGGCAGATACCTGCGTTCTGAACAGTGGAGTAGTGGTCACTCAGCCAGCGGTCATCAGATAATGCCCTCCGGCTGAGTATACCGCAGAGCCTGACGGGCAGGCTCTGCGAAGAGGATCAGGCCGTGACGCTAACGCGCTGGCCGTCGAACTCTACGGTCTGACCGGCGACGATTTTGCAGCGCTTGCGGGTTTCCACCGCGCCGTCCACCGTCACATAGCCATCGGCGATCATATTTTTCGCCATTGCGCCGCTCTCCACCCAGCCTTCCAGCTTCAGCAGGTCACAGAGATCGACGTGGGGAAATTTACCTAAAGAGAAAGTTGCCATTATTCTGCTGCTCCTTCATCGCTGCTCTCGCAGGCCTGCAGGGTGTTTTCAATCAGGGTTGCTACGGTCATCGGACCGACGCCGCCCGGTACCGGGGTGATATACGCAGCGCGTTCGCTGGCAACGTCAAACTCCACGTCACCCACCACTTTGCCGCTCTCCAGACGGTTAATACCGACATCAATCACGATCGCACCCGGCTTGATCCACTCGCCCGGAATAAAGTTCGGCTTACCGACCGCCACCACCAGCAAATCGGCGTGCTCGATATGGTGACGCAGATTTTTGGTAAAGCGGTGGGTCACGGTGGTGGTGCAGCCGGCCAGCAGCAGCTCCATACTCATCGGGCGGCCGACGATATTGGACGCGCCCACCACTACGGCGTTCAGGCCGTAGGTATCAATGTTGTAGCGCTCCAGCAGCGTGACGATGCCGCGCGGCGTGCACGGGCGCAGCGTGGGCGCACGCTGGCACAGGCGGCCAACGTTGTACGGGTGGAAACCATCGACGTCTTTCGCCGGTGAGATATGCTCCAGCACCTTAACGTTGTCGATCCCGGCCGGCAGCGGCAGCTGCACCAGGATACCGTCGATTTCACCGTCGTTGTTCAGCCCGGTGATCAGGTCCAGCAACTCCGCTTCACTGGTGGTGGCGGGCAGATCGTAAGAGCGGGAGATAAAGCCCACCTCTTCGCAGGCGCGACGCTTGCTGCCAACGTAAATCTGCGAAGCCGGGTTCTCACCCACCAGCACTACGGCCAGGCCAGGAGCACGTTTGCCCGCCGCCAGACGCTGCTGAACTTTTTCCGCAACCTCTTGCCGCACCTGCTGCGCAATCGTTTTACCATCGATAATTTTTGCTACCATCAGAGAGGGGATCCATCTGTGTTGAGTTAAATCGGGGATTGCCTCTATTTTGTCAGAAGCGGGCGCTGCTGTCAGGCGGAGAATGGCACCGATTGCCTATAACTTCGGCAACGGGTGCGCTAACCCCTCAAAATCGTTGACTCAGCACCGCCGCGCCGTATAATCCGGGGCACTCACCATGCGCCCTTAGCTCAGTTGGATAGAGCACCGGCCTTCTAAGCCGTAGGTCACAGGTTCGAATCCTGTAGGGCGTACCATTAAGTTTCAACGAATTACCCCTTTTCTTTAGCCTTCAATTTTCCTGCATGGGACAAATTTGGGACATCAACCCTGAAAATCGAGTCAATTTTGCGCGCATGTTCCGTCAGATGGTCAGGGGCAGGGTGAGCGTAAAGAAGGGTGTTGATCCGATCGTGCTCTGACCAGTGCTTGCCCGCGATGCTGCTGATGAATTCAGAGCGGTATCGCCTTGCTACTGAGCGCAAGGCAGTTTTACTGCTGTGGTGTTATTCACCAGTCGCCCTCTGGCTCTGCGCCCACTGATGCACCTGATGATCATGGCGGCAGTCAGCATCGCAATACTGACCTTTGGTAATGCTCTCTTCGCACCAGTAGCAGGCTCCGGTGAATGCCATACTCGGCAATTTCCGGTTGGCCAGTGCCACCTCTAACATCTGCTGTTCACGTGCGCTGGCCTCGTGAGCAATATCTGCATAGTTCATGTCGCTACCTCGCTGAATGCCTTTTCACCCTGCAGGGCGATCCGGTTAAAGTGCTGCTTTCTATAATGAAACGGTCATCGATGGTGATATTTATGGTTTACTCCGTGCTCTGGCAATAAAAAAAGCCACCGGTTGGGTGTACAACCACCGCAGCTCCGTACCCTGCTCATAAGCCCACGGGGCAGGTGCTTTGCAGGAAAATCCCAGCCCCTTGTCATGTCAATATCCCTGCTAATCCGCTTACCAGCTCATTCTGCGCAATACGCGGTTGCCAAACAGTTCATGTTTCACCACCGCGAGGATATGCAGCAGCACCAGGCCTGCCAGAGTAGTGCACGAGATAATATGCTTAACGAAAAACAGGTCAGTGATCAGTTCGCTCTCGATCAGATGCGGGATGGAGAACAGGTTAAAGACGTTAATATCCCTGTCCATCATCAGCACGCCGGTAATCAGTACCACGGCAATGTTGATGTAGAGCAGCATATGCACCCAGTCGGCGGCACGGCTGGCGAAGTATTTTTACCTTCGTGTGGCTTGCCTAATTTTAACAGATAGTAAACCCGCAGAATAAAGAATGGGATAAATACCGTAGTCAGGGAGACGTTAAAGAAACCGATCCACTCTTTGATTTCAGGGGTGGTTTCAAACATTGCCGCATAGAAACCTGTAATTGTCGCCCAGATAATTACGACAGCCGAAAGCCAGTGCAAAACGACCTGCTGCCAGGCATACTTTTTGGTTTTCATTTTTCTCTCTTGAGGGTAATAAATAAAAAAGGTTGTAAATTTATGGTGATAATTCTATCAATGAATGAGGATAATCCTATCGGACTCGTCATCAGTTAATGTAGGCCGTTTCCTACAGCGGCGGCGTGAGTAAGATTGCAGACTCACCCGATTTATCTGACAGAAAAATGGGCTGCACCTGGGAAGTAAAAAAAAGTAAATGGCAATCGGATTAAATAAGAAGGCATCTCTTTTCTTTGTAGGCAGCGGATGACAAAATGCGTGAAATCAGATTTAAACCAGATAGAATAACTGATTTCGGAACGTGGTGGATTTTTGATGATATTTATCATGATGTTATCAAAGTACATTCTGCTGCTGTAACTGTTTTCAGGAAGATCTTTTTATTGCTGACGTTATAAAACAATGGGTTATTGAGAGGTGAAAGTTATCTGGCATGATGAAATGGTGTTGGAAATTACCTGGTCTGTTATTACGTTTAGGTGTCTGAAATAAAAGCCATTCCTGTCAATGTCGTCCATGATGACACGTAAAAATTTACGCAAGACATCCGTTTGTCAGAAGCGTGTAAGCGATAATATCGTGATTCCACCCCTCTTGACGCCAGAATGGTTGATGGTTAAATTTTGCCCGGATATTAACCAAAGAGTGAATCGTTTTTTATGAATGCCCGAAATTTTGCCACCGGCGGTCTGCTGCTTATCGCCCTTTTTAGCTCTGCTCCGCTGTATGCCTCTGACTACAGTAGTATGATGGCTCAGAAATCAGCAAATAAATCGATCGGTGATGCCGGAGTAAAGAAAAAACTTTCTTCTGAGTTTTCCCGCTGGAGTGGCGTGAAGTACCGGTTTGGCGGTACGACGATGAAAGGTATTGACTGTTCAGCGCTAGTGCAGAAAATCTATCATTCGTCCTTTTTCGGCAAAGCGTCATCTCATCTGCCGCGCACCACCGAGCAACAGATCAAGCAAGGGGTGAAAACGAAACGTGAAGATCTGCGGGCCGGTGATCTGGTATTTTTCCAGCTTTCACCTAAGCAGAAACACGTTGGCATTTATATCGGCGGTAAGAAATTTATCCACGCTTCTACCAGTGAAGGCGTGATTATCTCCACGCTGGATAACAGCTACTGGTCTGAGCGTTTTGCCTGACCGGATAAAAATGGCGGTATCTCCCTGCGCGGTTGTTGAAGTCAAGTTTATTAGCCCATCGGGAGGAGGTATTCACATGTTCTCCTCTGCCAGCGGTGATGCAGGTATGGGGCAGATGATGTGAGTGGCTGTAATCAACGAGGCCGTCTTATCCGCGCCGTAAGCGCGCAACACAAAAAAAAGCGTCAGGCAGACTGGCTGCTGACAGAATAGTTATCTCCTTAATCGGTCAAAATAAAACAGATTTGTAGTGAGAAAGCTGTTATCGTGAATCGTTCGTTAAACAAAATAAGAAGGTTTCTATCACAAATTTTAAGCTAAAATGTCCCTCATGCTTCAGCATTCAGTACCGCTTCTCGCATCTCGACATTACAAAACAAAACCCTTACGGTGCCAAATGTATTTTTTGTAAATCAATCATGAAAGACAGCAAGTAACGATTGATTCAGCAGTTTACTTTTCTGCACTTCCCGATAAAAATTCCGCTCTGAACTCAGCACTGCGAATCGTCCCCCTGTAATGACGACGATCGCAGCGTCCTGTGTCCGCAGACCCTGTAAATGGGCTTTAAGCTGCCCGTTGTTTCCAGGCTGACCCTGTTCCCGCTATCATCTTCCCCCACCCTTATCTTAAGAACCGCACAATGTCCGCCATCACCGACCACTTTATCGCTCCCGTATGCCACGATGAAATCCGCATCCTTTACCAGGATGAATACCTGCTGCTGATCGACAAGCCCTCCGGCCTGCTGAGCCTGTCGGGCAAAAATCCGCAGAACCTCGATTCGGTGCACTACCGGCTGGTGCAGGACTTTCCCGGCTGTGCGCTGGTTCACCGCCTCGACTTCGGCACCTCCGGGCTGATGCTGGTGGCGAGAAACAAGGTCATCAACGCCGCGCTGTGTCAGCAGTTTAGTCAGCGTACGGTGAGTAAGCGTTATGAGGCGCTGCTGCTCGGCCATCTGAGGGAGGATGAGGGAGTGATTGATGCGCCGATAGGCCGCGATCCGGCGCTGTTTCCGCTGATGAGCATCTGTGAAATGAGTGGCAAGCCGGCGCGCTCGCGCTATCGGGTGCTTGAACGTCTGCGTCGTGAAGGGGAAGGTGGAGAACCGCTGTTGCTGACCCGCGTAAGGCTGACGCCGGAAACCGGGCGCACCCATCAGCTGCGTATCCACTGCCAGTGGCTGGGGCATCCGATCCTCGGCTGCGATCTGTACGGCGGGCTGCTGCAGCCGGGCACCGCGCAGACCCGGCGGCTGATGCTGCACGCCAGCGCGCTGAACTTTGTGCATCCGCTCAGCGGTGAACCGATGGCGATCCGCTGCGCCGCGCCGTTCTGATCCCTCAGGTTCGAAGGGATATCTGATAGTATCCGGTGCGCAACGTCAGCATGCTGTCTTCGGGGCTTTCGCGTGCCATAGCAGCGGCTGAACTTTCGAAACTTGTTTCATTTCTTTCAAAAGAGATCGCCAGATTAAATCAGCGCGATCCTGTTTGTGCTTCCTGCGGGATTAATAAAAACAATGTGTTAATTATCATAATGTTATAGTGCATATTGCTCCTTTCGTTTTCCAGGGGAAATTGTGACAGCCATCACCTGTTTGCTTTCAGGTTTCATTTATCTTCTCCGCAGCCTGTTTCAACTTTCCTGATTTTATTCGCAGCGTTTTTCCGGAGGCAGTAATGGAGTTTTATCTCGATACCGCAGATGTGGCCACGGTCCGTCGTCTGGCACCGATCTTACCGATCAAAGGCGTCACCACCAATCCGAGCATCGTTGCCCGCAGCAAACGGCCGCTGGCCGACGTGCTGCAGGAGCTGGCATCGCTGCTGCCGGCGGACGGCAGGCTGTTTGCGCAGGTGATGGCCCGCGAGCCGCAGGCGATGATCGACGACGCGCTGCGGCTGCGTGAAATGGTACCGTCACTGGTGGTAAAAGTGCCGGTAACCCACAACGGACTGGTGGTGATTAAGGCGCTGACGCAGCAAAATATTCCTACGCTGGGCACCGCGGTGTACGGCGCGGGGCAGGGACTGTACGCCGCGCTGGCCGGGGCCAGCTACATTGCCCCCTACGTTAACCGTATTGATGCGCAGGGCGGTGACGGTGTGGTGCTGGTGAAGGAGCTGCAAAAGCTTGTCGATCTCCACGCGCCGCAGGCGAAAGTGCTGGCGGCCAGCTTCCGCACCGCACGCCAGGTGCTGGACTGTATGCTGGCGGGCTGCCGGGCGATCACCGTCGATCCGGATGTCGCCGAGTTGTTCCTGCAGGATCCGGCGGTGGATAACGCGCTACAGCGCTTCGATCAGGACTGGTCTGCGGCTTATGGCAGCACGACGTTATAAGAGCGGAAGGGCTATCTGTCGAAGAAGCGGGGCTTAATCCAGCCCGTGTACTTTGCGTACCAGCGCGAAAATCAGAATGAAAACTAGTAATAAGAACAGCACCGATGGCAGGATATTTTTCATAAACGCATCCTTACTGGCTTACTGAATTAAGATCTGAACACCGCCGTCCAGCCTCGCGCTGAACGGCGGTTGATCCCGAAAAAAGCTGCCGACGCTTTCACCCTGAAAACGCAGTAATAAGAATCATCCTACTCCTGCTGCATCCTTTTTCCAGCCTGAAAAAAAATCAGTGTGATACCCGTCCTGAAATCGGGTTCTCAATTCTCTGCCGCTGATGCTCTACTTGATTGCCGCTTCGAAATCCTCTGCCGCTGGTGATAAACGCAGACCGTTGAAACTCAAGGCCAGACAAATCGTTACCGGGCTTTCGCACAATGCTGGCGGTAACGGTGCCTTCACAGCCTGCTTACAGAGAGCCCGACCTACCTCTCTCTGCGCTTTCCCGCCATCGCCCCCTGCACGGCGAACACGCTGGCCAGCACCACGATCAGCCCGATCAGCGCCGTGCCGGTTATCGACTGCCCGAGAAACGCCCAGCCGAGCAGCACGGCGGTCAGCGGGCTGAGCAACCCGAGCGAGGCCACCGCCGCCGTCGGCAGGCGGGCCACGCCGCGAAACCACAGCGCGTAGGCAAGCAGCGCGCCGGCCAGGCAGATCCAGGCGTATGCGAGGAGGTTGGTCAGGGTCAGGGCGGGCAGCGGCGCGTCAACCGTCAACGCCACCGGTGCCAGCATCAGCCCACCCAGCACCAGCTGCCAGCCGGTCAGCGGCAGCACCGTCAGCGACAGCCGCCAGCGGCGGCTCAGCCAGACGCCGGAGGCCATACAGACAGCCCCGAGCAGCGCCGCCGCCATGCCCACCGGCTCAAACACCGTCTGCGGCGACAGCAGCAGTACCGCCATTCCGGCCACCCCGGCGAGGGCGGCCCAGAAGGCGATACGCGACGGTGCCAGGCGATCCACCGTCCAGGCCAGCAGCATTACGATCAACGGCTGGGTCGCGCCCAGCACCGCCGCCAGCCCGCCGGGCAGGCGAAAAGCGGCGACAAACAGCAGCGCCTGAAACAGGCCGATATTCAGCGCGCTGAGCACCAGCAGACGGCCCCACTCGCCGCGTGCCGGCAGCCGGCGGGCGAACAGCAGCAGCAGTAATCCGGCGGGCAGTACGCGGATCAGGGCCGCGGTGAAGGGCCGGTCCGGCGGCAGAAACTCGCTGGAGACGATATAGGTAGAGCCCCAGATTGCCGGGGCCAGCGCGGTTAACACAACGTCGCGCCAGTGGCGCAGGGCGGTATTTGCAGACATGTTATGACATTACCTTTAGTTCAAGATAATATAAGTCTGTTGATTAATTACCTTGAAGTCAAGATATATGCCTGAGAAAACTAACCCAACCCACGACGCGGTCGATACCATTCTTGCCCAGTGGCGGCGCGAGCGCCCGGACCTGGATGCCAGCCCGATGGGGCCGATCGGTCGTCTCAAACGCTGTACGGCGCTGCTGGAACAGCGTCTGGAAGCCTGTTTTAACCACTATGAGCTGACCATGTGGGAGTTCGACATGCTGGCGACGCTGCGGCGTGCCGGCGCGCCCTACTGCCTGAGCCCGACCGCATTGTTCTCCACGCTGATGGTGACTTCAGGCACCATGACGCACCGGCTGAAGCGGCTGGAAACCCGCGAGCTGATTATCCGCGTGGCTAATCCGCACGATGCGCGCAGTATGCTGGTGCAGCTGACGCCCGCCGGGGTGGTGCTGATTAATCAGGTGGTGGAGGCGCACGTCGACAACGAACGGCAGCTGCTCTCGGCCCTGTCGGCCGAAACGCTGACCAGCCTGGATACGCAGCTGCGTGCCCTGTTACGGTCGCTGGAACAGGACGGAGCAGCACAGGCTTAAGTTGCGGCCGGGTTGCGTATGGATGGATTGCAGGGGAATGCCCTGCGGGGATCCATGCTTCCGCAGGGCGATAGATCCTGTTACCGGCGGTCGGTCACCTGAGGCGGCGGGCAGCTTCGTGGCACCAGGGTACTGGCCCGTCGCCCCTTTCAGCTCACAGCGATCCCCGCGCCAGCCACGGGCTCTCCACCCTGACCGTGTCGCGGTGCGTTTCGCCGTTAATGATATGCAGTGCGCTTAACCGGCCAATCTCATAGTGCGGCAGCTGCACGGTGGAGAGCGGCGGCAGAAACAGGTCGCCAATGCCGACCATGTTGTCATAGCCGAGCACGCCGACGTCCTGCGGGATGCGCACGCCGTTCGCCAGCAGCACCTGATAAACCATAAACGCGATGCGGTCGTTACCGCAGACCACCGAATCAAAGTCCGGCTTGCCCTGCGGCATATGTGCTTCGACCATCGCCGGAATGCTGCGGTAGTGCTGGTCGCCGTGCGCCATTTCACAGTGATCCAGCGTCAGCGGGTCGAGGCCGGCTTCGCGGCAGGCGCGTTCCAGCCCGCGGCGGCGGCGCGGCGGCGCCGGCTGGCCGGACGGCAGGTGCAGGCACAGCGGCCGCCGGTAACCCGCCGCCAGCAGGGCTTTCACCCCCTGATGCTGGCCCTGCTCGTCGTCAGGAATATAGCTGGCTACCGCATCATTCAGGCTCTCGCAGTTGGCCAGCACGCAGGGCAGGGTCAGCAGCCGCGGCGGCACCGGCACCCGGCGCAGCCCCATGGTGGTGTAAATAATGCCGGCGGGGCGGTGCGACAGCAGCAGATCGACCATGGTCTCCGGGCTGTCGTCGGAAAACATATTAATCACAAAGCTGTTCCAGCCGTGGGCGCGGGCGGTCTCTTCAATCGACAGGGTCATCTCCACCGAGAACGGCGTGGTCACCGTATCCAGCGCCAGCACGCCGATGGTGTTGGCGGTGCTGCGCGCGCCGCGGATCTTCTTCGCCGACAGGTCCGGCACGTAGTTCAGTTCGTTAATTGCGGCCTGAACGCGGGCCAGCGTCTCGGGTTTCAGCCGCTGCGGGCTGTTCAGCGCCCGGGAAACGGTCATCAGCGACACGTTGGCCAGTTGGGCAACTTCTTTTAGCGATGACATAACGCGTTGTCCTGTCTGGGTAAATGTCCGACCTGTCGGTCAGTTGGCTCAAGATTACCCCACGTGAGCGGGGATGCCAAAGCTCGCGGGCCTGTTTTGTGCGCGGCAGCGTACCACCGCCCCGAGGGATCCTCTTAGCCGTGCTGGTGCCTGACAAAAGTTGATCGCGCTCTCATTTGTATAATGTTAACGTTAACTCTTGTGATTAACATCAACTATCGCGCTGAAAGCAGATGTGGGAATTGTTTTGTTAACGTTACCATTGCGCCCACTATCCCTGTGAGTGTGCCACGATGAAAAAACATCATTCCCGCAGCTACCCGCTGTTAAGTGCATTACTGTTCTTCTTTTTTGTCAGCTGGTCTTCGTCCAGCTCGCTGCTGTCGATCTGGCTGCACCAGGAGGTGGGGCTGCGCGCCAGCGAAACCGGCATTATTTACTCCGTGCTGTCGGTAACCGCGCTCTGCGCTCAGGTGTGTTACGGCTTTATCCAGGACAAGCTGGGCCTGCGCAAGCATATCCTGTGGTGGATGACCGCGCTGCTGATCCTCTCCGGCCCGGCATTTTTGCTGTTCGGCACCCTGCTGAAAATTAACATCCTGCTCGGCAGCGTGTTCGGCGGCCTGTTTATCGGCCTGACCTTTAACGGCGGCATTGGCGTGCTGGAATCCTACACCGAACGCGTCTCGCGTCAGAGCACCTTCGAGTTTGGTAAAGCGCGCATGTGGGGCTCGCTGGGCTGGGCGGCCGCCACCTTCTTTGCCGGGCTGCTGTTTAACCTCAACCCGCACCTTAACTTCCTCGTAGCCTCGTGCGCCGGGCTGGTGTTCTTCATCCTGCTGGCGCAGCTGCGGGTGAATACGCCGGCCAGCCTGGAGAAGGTGGAGCTGGGCGCACGACCGGTCACGCTGCAGGACGCGCTACAGCTGCTGACCCTGCCGCGTTTCTGGGCGCTGGTGCTGTTCGTGATCGGCACCTGCATCTACGGCGTCTACGACCAGCAGTTCCCGGTCTATTTTGCCTCGCAGTTTGCCACCCTGCGCGAAGGCAACGCCATGTACGGCTACCTCAACTCATTCCAGGTCTTTCTGGAAGCGGCGGGCATGTTCTGCGCCCCGTGGCTGGTCAACCGCATCGGCGCCAAAAACGGCCTGATCTTTGCCGGCATGGTGATGGCGCTGCGCATGATCGCCTCCGGGCTGGTGGAAGGGCCGGTGCTGATCTCGGTAACCAAACTGCTGCACGCGCTGGAGCTGCCGGTGCTGCTGGTGGCGATTTTCAAATACAACAGCCTTAACTTCGACAAACGCCTCTCTTCCACGCTGTATCTGGTGGGCTTTGCCTGCACCAGCTCGGTGATCGCCTCGGTGCTGTCGCCGCTGGCAGGCTACAGCTACGAGCGCTTCGGCTTCGCCCCCTCCTATCTGGTGATGGGGCTGCTGGTGTTCTGCACCACCTTTATCTCCATTTTCCTTTTACGCGGCAACAAGCCGTCCTCAGAGGCGCTGCCGGCGCAGCCCTCTGTCGTTTGAAAGCCAAAAGAGTAGAAAACTATGACGTTATTACTGGAACAGGCCGAACGGGCCCTCGGCGAGAAAAGTCAGGATCTGAACCCACGCTGGTACCCGCACTACCACCTGGCGGCCCGCGCGGGCTGGATGAATGACCCGAACGGGCTGGTGTGGTTCGACGGCTGGTATCACGCCTTTTATCAGCACCACCCGTACTCGGTACAGTGGGGGCCGATGCACTGGGGCCACGCGCGCAGCCGCGATCTGCTGCACTGGGAACACCTGCCGGTGGCGCTGGCGCCAGAGGGGCCGGAGGATAAGGACGGCTGTTTCTCCGGGTCGGCGGTGGTCAACGGCGATGAGCTGGCGCTGATCTATACCGGGCATAAGTTCCACGGCGATGCGTCCAGCGAGGATAACCTCTACCAGGTGCAGTGCCTGGCGACCAGCCGCGACGGCGTGCACTTCAGCCGCCAGGGGCAGGTGCTGGACACGCCAGCAGGGATGCACCACTTCCGTGACCCGAAGGTGTGGCGGCAGGACGGGGCGTGGTGGATGGTGGTTGGCGCACGCGATGGCGACATTGGTCAGGTACGGCTCTACCGCTCTGCGGATCTGCGGGAGTGGCAGGACGCAGGCGTGCTGGCGGTGGCCGGAGAGGGGCAGGGCTTTATGTGGGAGTGCCCGGACTTCTTTACCCTGAACGATAAGCAGATGCTGATGTTCTCGCCGCAGGGGATGGCGGCCGACGGTTATGCCAGGCGCAATCTCTACCAGAGCGGCTGCCTGGTGGGCCACTGGCTACCGGGCGAGCCGTTTGCGCAGCAGGGGGCGTTTCAGGAGCTGGATCGCGGCCATGACTTCTACGCGCCGCAGAGTTTCCTCACGCCGGACGGCCGCCGCATCATCATCGGCTGGCTGGCAATGTGGGAGTCGCCGATGCCGGAGCAGCAGGACGGCTGGGCGGGAATGCTGTCGCTGCCGCGCGAGCTGAGCCTGACGGCGGATAACCGGGTGCAGATGCGCCCGGCAGGCGAGGTGGAAGCCATGCGCCAGCAGTGGCAGGGCTGGGGGGTGAACATGCTGAACAACCAGCAGCAGCCGGTGATGGACCACTGTGAAAGCGCCGAAGTGCTGCTGCAGTGGGATCGTACAGCCAGCAGCGCCGAACAGTACGGTATCGCGCTGGGCGAGGGGATGCGCCTGTACGTTGACGCCCAGGCGCAGCGGCTGGTGCTGGAGCGCCACTATCCTCAGCATGGTCTGTGCGGCCAGCGCAGCGTGCCGCTGGGTGACGCGGGTGAACTTGTGCTGCGGGTGTTCTTTGACCGCTCGTCGGTGGAGGTGTTCGTCAACGACGGTGAGGCCTGCCTCAGCAGCCGCATCTATCCCGAACAGCGTCAGCTTAAGGTCTTTGCCTGGTCCGGCAGCGCCACCTTAACTGATTCTGGCAGCTGGTCTTTAAAATAAAAACAACTTTGCCCGCGGCCTGACGGCAGGCGGGCATTTCTCTCCTCTGTGGCTAAAATAATAAAAGGTTTATTCCATGAAGAAACGCATCGGAATCATGCTGTGCGCCGGTCTGTTACCTGCCTCTTTATATGCACAATCCACGTTGACCACCGAACAGCGTTTTGCGCTGCTTGAGCAGCGGCTGCTGGCCGCCGAACGGCGGGCGGATAACGCGGAGTCGGAAATCAGGGCGTTGAAAAAAATGCCGCCAGAACAGGGCGCTGTCGCCTTAGCGGGCCAGGCCTCTCCTCAGGCTGTGCCAACCCACGCCGGGCCACAGGGTAAACCTTCCCCCGCGTTTTCCGCAGAAAATACCCCTGCGCTAGCGGCGAACGTTGCCCCGCTAAGCGCAGCAGAAAATACCCCCGCAGCAGTGACAAATACCGCCACGGCGGCCGGGGGAAATAACACCGGCGCGGTCGGTGAAATTAAAAAACCGCTAACGCTAACCCTCAATGGAAATACCGATCTCAAGCTGTACGGTGACGTGGAGTTTAACGTTGACGCCGCCAGCCGCTCCGGCAGCCTGACCGCCATGAAGGGCAGCGACGGCAAAAGCGTTGCGCTGGGCAGCCAGGAGCGCTGGGACGTCAACGGACGGCTGCTGATCGGGCTGGACGGCTACCGCCGCGGTACGGATGACCGTTTCTCCGGCTTCAGCGTGCAGCCGCTGGCCAACGTCTCCGGCGGCATGGGGCTGGATGATGCGGTGTTCTTCTTCGGCCAGGAGAATAACTGGAAAGCCAAAGTCGGCCGCTATGAAGCCTTCGATATGTTCCCGCTCAACCAGGACACCTTCGTTGAGTACTCCGGTAATACCGCCAACGACCTGTATGACGACGGTTACGGCTACATTTATATGATGAAAGAAGGGCGCGGGCGCAGCAGCTCCGGCGGCGCGCTGCAGCTGAGTAAAACCAGCGGCCCGCTCTATTTCGAACTGAACGCGCTGGCGAAAGACGGCACCACCCTGTTCAACGATGACCAGTACCACGGCTACGGGCTGGAGAATAAAAAGAACGTGGTTTATCTGCGTCCGGTGGCGGCGCTGACGGTTGACGCCTTTACCGCCGCGCTGGCGATGGAGAGCAACGTGGTCAGCAATGCTTACGGCTACTATGACGCCAGCGGACGCTTCCACGATCAGTCGAAGCGTACCGGTTACGGTGCCACCTTCTCGTGGAACGGCCAGCGTAACGATCCGCAGAACGGCACGGTGGTTAACCTGAGCACCGCATACCTGGACGCCGAACAGGAGCAGGACTTCAGCGCCGGCATCAACGCCCTGTGGCGCGATATTGAACTGGGCTATATCTACGCCCATAACGATATTAAAGCCTTTAACTACGGCGACAGCGATAACGCCAGCGGGGAAGCGGCGATCATGGGCAAATACAGCCTGCACACCCTCCACAGCTCATACCGCTTCCGCAACGTAATGGATATGGAGAACTTTAACGTTTACCTTGGCGCTTACTGGTCGCGGATTAATATCGACAATAAACCGGCTGAGCAGAACGACAAGGATCGTTACGGCATGCGCGTGCGCTTTAAGTATTTCTTCTAGGGTTTAGCCCTGGCGGGTCAGTTCTGCGACTCGCCAGGGACAAACTGTCGCTCTCTACGTACAGGGCCGGGTAACGGAGCCAGGATTCATGCGGGTATCCGACCCTGATGTTCCTTATCGGCGGGCATTCGCGCCAGAAAATGGGTAAAGCATAAGCGGAATGGCTTAAACATCCTTAATTCCGCGGTTCTTCCTTGTCGGCGAAAGAGTGCTCACCTACCCTGTGCGCTTCTTTTAACCCTGTCTCTGGTGCCCTGCTAATGCAACGCTCGCTTTATCTTACCTTTGCCGCACTTACCCTGACCTTGCTGACCGGTTGTCAGCACACAGCGAAAATACCTCAGCCACCGGTGGCCACCCAGCTGGATCAGCTGTCCGCACTGCTGGCCGGTACGCAGTTTTTGCGTGAACACTGTTCACGCACCGATATCCCCGGTCAGGATAAACTGCAGCGCACAGCGCTGGAGACCGCAGAGCAGCGCGGCTGGAACACGCGGGTAGCCGATTATCAGCAACTGCCGGCGCAGACCGAGACGCGCTTCCAGGCACTGCTGCAGGACAACACGCCGGAAAATGAGAAATGTGCCACGCTGAACCGCAGCACCGCGCGCTTTATTGCTCAGGCGTCAGCCCGGTAATCATTTACACCACCATCAGCAGACAGAGGCTGAAGCAGGAAAGTCCGCTATTTTTCAGGCGCGCTAACCACGATGGACGGGTGCTATGCGCCGGTCGGGCGTAGGCTTCCTGTGAAGCAGCCGAAGCAGCCGAAGCGGCCGAAGCAGTCGGAACGGTCGAAGCAGTCGAAGCGCTAAGGGGGAGCAGCGCTGGCGAAGGTTCTTCTGCGTCGGGCAATGCCGCGGCGGGCACCGGTTCAGCCTTATCTTCTGCGGCGGTTGTCTGCAGGCCCGGCAGCAGTGGCTCATTAATCCTCACTCCGTAATAGGGTACGGTCAGCACCAGCTGAGCGGGCAGCCGGTGCTGTTTGAACAGGGTGCGCAGCTGGAACACCAGCTGGTGGTAGTTATTGTCGCCAATACGCTGGTGGTATTCGTACCAGACGATATTGATGATCTTGCGTTTACAGGTAATGTTTTTAAACAGGCAGACCAGCAGCCGCTTTTGCGGCTCGCTCAGCGCCAGCGTCTGTCCGGTGGCGTGAAGCGTTAGCTGGTTGATACGGCAATCAAGGGTGGCTGCATCCTGAAATTTCAGCAGACCGGATTCAACGATCTCTTTACATTGTTCATGGGTTAACACAGCCAGAGCCCTCAGTGGTGGATATAAATGACCAGAATTTCGACAAGTTTAGCGAATGCATCCTGCGGCATGAATGGGAGCTTTCCCGGGCGTTTGTAGGAAATTTCCGTAGTCTGAGGGAAGGGGGGGCGGAAGGCAGGGCGTAATGCGTCAGCAGAGTGAATCCCTGGCTGAAGGCACGGCGCAAAGTGAGTGCATACGCCAGTGGATGCGACTGCACTCACCTGCGGTTATACTCCCGGCACTCCGTTCCCGCGACATGGAAGAGAACAATGCGAAATAACCGATCCCGTATCGGGCTGCTGGCCGGCCTTATCGTCGCCAGCCTGCCGGCGGCGGCCTCGTCAGATATTGAAAGCTGCCCGTGGGGTGAGCCGGGCTGCCTGCTGCAGGGCACCCCCTATCTGAGCAGCGGCAATGACTCCCGCGATAACCTGCTGCGCCTGCTCAGTGAAGGTAAGCCGATCGCCTTACCGGTGCAGCAGCCACCGGCCGATCTGACCCGTTCCCGCGACTACTATTTTGACTGGCACCCGCAGTGGGACCTGCCGCCGGCCGTGACGGCAGGCGACGGTAAGTCCGGCGATCCGCTGGCGGCGGTGCCCGCGCTGGCACCACAGATTGCACAGCTGCAACTTGACCCGGAACCCTTTACTGCGGTAGCCGGGCAGCAGGATGAGCGGGCCGACCGGCAGGTCTCTAATAATCTCTACAGCGTCTCGGCGTTTTATGCCGCGCTGCTGGCGGAACCGACGCTGACCACCGAACAGCGGCATCAGCTGGCGCTGGCGCGGCTGGGTATCGCGCAGGGCGTGGAGGCGGAAACCGGTGCTGAACTGGCCAGCCTGGCGCAGAGTTTTCCGGCGAACTCTGCCGCGCGGCAGTTTGCTGACTACCTTGCGGCGGCGGTGCAGTTCTACCTCGGTGACTACACGGCGGCGGCGGCGGATTTCGCGACGCTGGCCGCCGGGGAGCAGCCGTGGCTGGCGGAAACCGCCGGTTATATGCAAATCCGTACCGCGCTGAACCAGAGCAGCGCCAACAGCAGCGGCGAGTACGGGGATTTCGACCCCGACAAAATCGATCAGGCTGCGGTCTCCGACGCCTTAGCCCGCGCACAGGGCTATCTGCAAAAATGGCCCGCCGGGCAGTACGCGACGGCGGTCAACAACCTGCTGCGCCGCATTTACTGGTATCAGCATGAGCCGCAGCCGCTGGCACAGCGCTATGAAGCGGTGCTGACTGCTGCACAGCAAGGCCCGGCGCTGACGCAGCTGATCCTCGAATATGACAACAAACTCGGCAGCCAGTATCTGGAAAAGCCGCGGGTTACCGCCATTCCCGACGCGCCGCTGGTCACCTTTATTGAATCCCTGCGTGCCATTCGCCCGGGCAGTGACGGCAAACCGGTGCTGACGCAGCAGGCGCTGGAAAGCCAGAAGCCGCTGTTTGAGCAGGCAGGAAAAGGGGCCTGGTGGCACTGGCTGCAGCACGAACTGTGGTTTGCACAGGAAGATTACGCTGCCGTGACCGCTGCAATCACTCCGGCTAAAACGCTGCCCGCCAGCGATATCCTCGCCTTCAGCGAGCAGGTGCTGTACGGCAAGGCGCTGATGCAGCAGCAGCAGTGGCCCGCCGCCCGTCAGCACTGGCTGACGCTGCTGTCGCTGAGCAAAGAGGTTGAGCAGCAGCAGTATCTGCAGGCGCAGCTGGCGGCGACGCTGGTGTTCAGCAACCAGGCGGATGCGGTGTTTGCCGCCGACAGCCGGGTGACCAACCTGCGCTTCCGCTCACAGGTTCTGAAAACCCGCGCTTCCCTGGCGACGCTGCGCCAGCAGGCGGAGCACGGGCCGAATGCCGAAGAGCGCACGATTGCCCTGCACACGCTGCTGACCCGTGACCTGACCGAAGGGCACTACGCTGACTGGCTGCAGGATAAAAAGGCCGTGGCGGGCATCACGCCGCCGGTTAGCGGCGAAGACTTTGCCGATGTGAATCTCAGCGTCTTTGACTGGCCGGGCACAGGGGCTGAGAGCGGCTACTACTGTCAGCCGCTGGCGCAGATTGCCACTGCCCTCAGCCAGAAACCAACGGACGGCCACGCGCTCAACTGCCTGGGCGAGTTCTTCCGCACCACCGGCGCGAAGGTGGATCTGTGGAGCGACCAGCCCGGCAATGATGTGCTGAACAGCGCCACCCAGCGCAAAGACCCGCCGGGGCAGCCGGACCGCCAGCGCTACTATCAGCAGATCGTCGCCGATCCGAAGGCGGAGGCCGAGGACAAAAGCTACGCCCTGTATCGCGCGGTGATGTGCTATGCCCCCTCCGGCTATAACGACTGCGGCGGTGCAGAGGTGGATAAGCGCGTGCGCAAAGGCTGGTTTAACCAGCTGAAAGCGGAATACGGGCGATCGCCGTGGGCGGAAAAATTAAAATATTACTGGTAAGCGGGCTGTGGCTGGCCTTCTGTGCGGCTTCGGTGTTAACGACAGCAGCCGGGGCACCGATACCGCGACCGACCACGGCAACGGTATCGGTAAACGGGGCAGAGCGGGTTAACGCTGCCGGTCATCCGGCGTTCTGGCTGTGGTCAGGGGTGAAAACGACACCCGCGCTGCGCAACGCGCGGACGGTTTACCTGCACCAGGGGGAAGTGGTCAGCGGGGCGGGGGGCGTGCGCTTTCAGCCGCTCGGGCTGCCGGTCAGCCGCCTGACCTTTCCGCAGATCTGGCTGACGGTGCGTTTTGACACCCTCGACGTGCCGCCGGCAATGATGGCGCGGCTGGTGCGCCTGCTGCAGCGCTGGCAGGCGGCGGGTAATCAGGTGGCTGGGTTACAGGTGGATTTTGATGCCGCCACGCATCGTCTTGAAGATTACGCCGCCTTTCTGCAACGGCTGCGCGCACAGCTGCCGGCGCAGTTTGCTCTCGGCGTCACCGGGCTGCTCGACTGGGCGCAGACGGGGCGCGTTGCCACGCTCAACCGCCTGCCGGTGGACGAGCTGGTGGTGCAGAGTTACCAGGGCCGTAGCACGGTCAGCAACTATGCTGCCTATCTGCCAGCGCTGGCGCAGCTGCGTATCCCCTTCCGGCTGGGGCTGGTGCAGCACGGAAAATGGCGGGAGCAGGACGAGCAGCGGCTAAGGGCGTCGCCGTGGTATCGCGGTACGGTGGTGTTTATGCTTAATACACCCCCTGAACATCTATCCGGAAAGGAAAATCCGCCGGAATTTCAGTGAGCTTGTTACAGGTTTGAGCGAGACACGGACGTTAATCTCAACACGAATATAATCAGACTAATCAGCCTGTCGCAAGCTCGCCAAAAAGGGCGGTTCGAATGACAGCAACGTTCACACTCCAGGTGCTTTAAGGACGAGCCGGTGGTAGCAACCCCTGACTCAGGTAAAACGAGAGCAGGGGTTAGTTTTGAGCGAAAAGTCGACAACAAATGGCTCGGGAATGGATTAAGATATCCCGCGGTGCTTTTTCAGGTCAGCGCGACCCGCACCTTTAATCCGATAACCAGCGTGGCAGCAAACATGATGCAACCCGCGGTGATGAAAACACCTGTTACGCCACTGAAACCAAACAGTAAGCCACCCAACGCGGCGCCAGCAGCAATTGAGGACTGAACTGCTGCGACGACCATGCCGCCAGCGGTTTCAGCCTGGTCGGGAACGGAACGCGCTACCCAGTTTGACCACGCAACGGGTACGCCACCAAATGCCATCCCCCACAACGCGACGAACAACATCAACCCTGTTTCCCCCAGTGGCAGCAAAATCATGCTCAGTGCCGCTAAACCGACCAGCGCTGGCATCAGTATCAGGGTAAGACGGAGGCTTCTCTCCATCAGCCACCCGGCCAGCAGCGTACCGATAAAATTAGCGACGCCGAATCCAAGCAGTATTAAAGACAAACGATCCACATCAGGTTGGGCAATATTTTCAATAGCCGGACGAATGTAGGTAAACAGCGCATACTGACCGGTATGGGCAATCACGCATCCCGTCATGCCCATTGCAATGCCGGGGCGGCGGAGTAAATCCATAACCGATGCCGTTATCATCATTTTACGCGGAGCCATACCAGGCAGGGTAAATAGCTGAAAGAGCAGCGTAAGCACGCCTACTGCGGTTGCAGCGACAAAAGCGCTACGCCAGCCATAGAGCCCCCCTAAATAGCTCCCCAGCGGGATCGAAACTACGGTACCGACGGCAATACCGCTGAAAATAATGGAGAGAGCACGCGGAACACGTTTCGCAGGCACCAGCCGCATAGCGACGGCTGCCGCCATGCTCCAGAATCCTCCCAGCGCTATGCCCAGCAAAATGCGCATGACTAACAGAACGGCCAGACTGGATGAAAGTGCGACAAGCAGGTTGGAGGCAATCATCAGCACGGTAAAACCAAGCAAAACATTTCGGCGATCGTAATTATGCGTCAGGCGGGGAACGGTCAGACCAGCAAATAAGGCCACCACAGCCGTTACCGTCACGGCCTGACCAGCCAGCGCTTCGGTCACGCCGAGATCGGCAGCCATGGGGGTCAACAGGCTGGCAGGAAGATATTCTGCGGTCAGCAAGCCAAACACGCCCATCGTCAGTGAAATGACGGCCATCCATGCGGATTCTTTGGGTTCAATACTCTGCAAACCAGCGGATAGATCTTCAGTTGCTTCAATTCTCATAACACACTCTTCCTGGGGAAAAATAACAGCTCCTATTCTGGAGTTGAACAACTGGACGATCTATGATGCCACATCCTGATTTTTTACCCGAAAACCCGAATATGCATGAGAATAAACATTTTGCCCTGTCATCTGAGCTGATCGGTGAACTGCTTCTGGAAATGCGCCTGCGTGGTGTTCAGTATCGCCGTTTACAGACGGGCCCTGAGTTTGGCGTCGGCTTTAGCAACAAACCGGGACACGCCTATTTTCATTACATCGCGGTGGGTACTGCTCTGCTTCGCACACACGACGGTACGTTGCACGAGCTAAACGCCGGAAGCATGGTATTCATTCCACAGGGTGAGGATCATCAGCTTCTGTCGGATGTCAGCCGTTCATTTCAGCCTATCGACACGTTAGGCTCTGCTCCTTTAGGCGAGGCCGTCAGCGGAATCAATACTTGTCCGAGTTCGCATCCGACACCCAGCACGGTGCTGTTTTATGGCTGTATGGCGTTCGATCTCGGTGGCATGCAGGGTCTTGGTAAACTGATGCCGCAGGCCATCGTGGTTGAGGCAAATGAACAGCGCTATCCGGGTCTGATTCCTATTCTGGGCGCGATGAAATTTGAAATCTGTTCCGGACGCGTGGGCTTCGCGGGCATTCTTGCACGCCTTGCAGAAGTGGCGGCTGCAATGATCGTGCGTGGATGGATCGAAAATGGCAGTGAGAACGCCGCTGGCCTTATCGCTGCGTTACGTGATCCACGACTTGCCCGGGCTATTCTGGCCATTCATCGCGACACGGGCCGGGAATGGTCTGTTGCTGAGCTTGCCGCCCAGTCGCATGTGTCACGTTCAGTTTTTGCTGAACGCTTTAAGTCAGTCATTGGCACATCTCCCCTGCGCTATGCAAGAGAGGTACGAATGCGCCTCGCAGGCCATTGGATTATTCACGATAAGATCTCCATTGATACCGTCGCTCTGCGCCTCGGCTATGCCTCACAGGCAGCGTTTAGCAGGGCTTTTAAGCGTATCAATGGATATCCGCCCGGCGCTATGCGGCAACGATCGGCCAGACGCAGTGATACAGCCACTGAGTGAACGTTATCTTTAACGTGTGCAGGGTTCGCCCCAGGGGGCGATCTCAACGTTTTACTGCTCCAGCAGTTCGCGCCGCGCCGCTGTCGCCAGAAAGTGGCTGCGGTCACGGTAGACACCGGGCTGGTCGCTGACCCGGCGGTCAATGCGCCCCAGCAGAGTGTCGGGCAGGCTGATATTAATGCGCTGCGGTTTACCGCTAAAGGCCGACAGATCCACCTCAATCACAAACCAGCGGTCGTAGTCAGCATACTCTTCGTCCTGCGCGTAGCGCACTACGCCGCCATCCTCGATCTGTTCGACGGAATAATTCCCGCTCAGCAGCATCTCTTCCACGATCAGCAGGATCGCCTCACGCGCCATCGCGGCGATCTCCTCGTGGGTGTCCGCCGCGGAGACGCAGCCGTAGTCATACGCGGAAAGCGCCGGGACGATAATCCCCCAGGCGCTGTCGCTATTTTCAGGTGTTTCCACACCGATGGAAAACAACATTCTGACCTCCTTGCGCGGGGCTATATTCCCGCCAGTTTCTTAATCGATCTGACCGTGCCGATCGGTAAATCCTTCTTCGGATGCGGCACCGGAAAGGTTTTCCCGCTGAGCGGGGACCACCAGATCTGATGACTGCCGCCGGTATTACGTTTGATCTCGCAGCCGGCCAGCGCCAGTTCCCTGATTAAATCGCTCGACTTCATCACTCCTCCTGAGGACAAACTGATAATACACACGAGTACACACAATCGCCATGCATCTTGTGCTGTTATCAGGCTGATGCTTGCAGCTGCCTGCAGAATTGATCTGGCGCAGGTTTTTTGACGTACTGCCGAACGGGATCACGCTTTTATGCGGCCGCTTCAGAAGCCGGTGTGTTATTGCAGGTAGTGAAGGGTAAGCGTGTGAGCGATGCAACTGCAGAAATGACCGGGTGCCGGGCAGAGAGGCAGCACCCTTTGTGCCCGGCGCCAGGACGTCCGGCACGACCCTCCCGACTATTGTCGCCGCGCGCTTCCTGTCGCCAGGCTGGCGCTGCTCACTGCCAGTACCGCCAGCAGCGCCAGCGCCACCGCCGGGGCCAGCAGCCCCCACCATGCCCGCTCCATATAGGGCATTCCCTCCGCCAGAATACGTCCCCACTCGGGGGCAGGCGGCGCTGCGCCCAAACCGAGAAAACCCAGCGACGCCAGCGCCAGCGCTATGCCCGGCACCCGCAGCATGGTGTGGCGCAGCAGCGGGCCGGCCAGTGCCGGTAACACATAGCACAGGGTCGCCCTCCGCCTGCCAACGCCAATCACCGGCAGCATACGCATATAAGGCCGGGCATTGATCTCTTCGATCAGTGCCGCAGCGTGGGCGGCCAGCGGTGCCCAGCTGACCGCGGCTACCGCAATCATCGCGCCTTCTGCACCCGGCCCGAGGGTGGCGACCACCAGCATGCCGGCAATCACCGGCGGCAGGGCATTGGCTACCTCAATCGGGCCGCTGAACAGGCGCGGAAAACTGCCGGCCAGCAGTCCGAACAGCAGGCAGATAAAGGAGACGGCAACCGCCAGCAGGCAGGTTGAGAGCGTACCGTGCGCCACCCGTGCCAGCAGGTCGCGCCCCATCGCATCCGCGCCAAACGGCAGGGAGAGCGCGGGCGGTTGCAGGCGCAAAAACTGTGAGCTCAGCGGGTCGCGCGGCAGCCCGGCCAGCAGCAGAAGCGCCAGCAGGGCCAGGCACAGCAGCGGCAGCCAGGCGGCCGAGGATGACCGGCGCACCTGCTCCTCTCGCGGCGCGGGCATGCCGTGGCCGCTCAGCGCGCGGCCGACCAGCAGTCGCCGTAAGACACCCGCAGTCAGGCTGGCGGCGGCGGCAAGGCTGAGCAGCAGCAGAATGCCAAACTGCAGGGTGGGCAGGTCCTGCGCCATCGCCGCGCCCAGCGTTGCCCGCCCCAGGCCGGGAATGGCAAACACCTTTTCCACCGCGATAGCCCCACCGGTCAGCGACACCACCACCAGCGCCGCCAGCGGCAGGATGCCCGGCAGCGCCCGTTTCATTACCGCCAGCGCGATGGCCGCCCGGCTGACGCCTGCCACCCGCCACGCCAGTACCCAGGCCTCACTGAAGGCGGAGGTCAGTGCATCAGAGAAGATCCGCCCGAGATAGCCCCCGGCGGGCAAGCCCAGCGCCAGCGCGGGAAGCACCGCATAGCGCAGGCCGTTCCAGCCGTAGGGCGGAAACAGGCCCAGCCACACCGCGCCGACGATCAGCAGCAACGAGGCCAGCAGAAACTCCGGCAGCGCGGTAAACAGCACCGCCAGTACGCCGCTGCTGCGGACGATGCGGCCCTGCAAACCGGCGCGCAGCACCGGTGCGCTGAGCAGTAATGCCACCGTCAGCGCACACAGCAGCGCCAGCGCCATCAGCGTCAGCGACACGCCGGTCGCCTGCAGCATGCCGCCGAGGATCGGGCGGCCGGAAATCCACGACACGCCCGGATCGCCGTGCAGCAGCCCGGTCAGCCAGCGCTGCATCAGCGCCAGCGGCCCCTGCTCCAGCCCCAGCGACTGGCGGATGGCGTGCAGCGTTTCGGCGGTGGCTTCCTGGTCGCCGGAGCGGGCGCGCAGCAGCGCCAGCGCCGGGTCAGAGCCGGAGAGCCACGGCAGAACGGCGGTCAGCAGCAGCACGCCACACAGAGTGACCGCGCGTGACAGCAGCGGCAGCAGGGCAGCGGCGCGCGGCAGCCGCCGCCGGCTGATGCCGTGACACAGGCGGCAGTAAAGGGATTCGCTCATCATGCTTCTGCTTCAGTCGGTTACTGCGCCGGTGCAGCAGGGCTGACGCGGGTCTGTGTGCCGATCAGCGTGCGTTCACGCGGATCGCGGATCGCACCACTCACCGCCGCGCTTTCCCCCTGGATCACCCGCTCATGCAGCAGCGGGATCGCCGCGTCGCTGCGCAGGATCAGGTTTTCGGCCTGCATAATCGCCTGACGGCGTTCGGCACCCGCCGGGATCGCCGCGGCCCGCTGCAGCGCCTGGTCAATCGCCGGCTGGCAGAGCTGGGCGATGTTAAAGGAACCTGCGCAGGCAAAATCGCTGTACATGTAGGCCACCGGATCGCCGGAGTCGAGCACCGTGGCGCGCGACAGGATAAAGGCGTCAAACTTACCGGCCAGCGCGTCGGACTCAATCTGCGAATATTCGCGCACCACCTGATTTACGGTGAAGCCGGCGGCGGTCAGCTGCTGCGCCAGATATACCGCCACTTCCGGCAGCTCGGCGCGGTCGCTAAAGGTCGCCAGCGTAATCGTCTGCCCCTGCGGCTTTACGGCAGATTGCGGGTTTGCCACCGGCTGACGCAGGCCGGCCGCCCACGGCAGCGCCGGGCCCAGCAGGCCGGCGGCTATATCCGCACGTTTTTCATAGACGTTATCCACCAGCTGCTGGCGGTTAACCGCCTCGCGGATCGCGGCGCGGATCGCCGGGTCCTGGGTTACGCCGTGGCGGCTGTTGAGATACAGGGTATTGGTGCGCGGCATCGGCACCTCATGCACCCATTCTGCCTTCAGCAGCGGGGCCTGCGACACCGGGATTGCCTCAACGATATCGGCGGATCCTGTGCGCAGCGCAGCGGCACGGGCGCTGCCGTCCGGCACAAAGCTGACGTCGATGCCGCTGGCCTGCGCTTTCTCACCCCAGTAGCCGTCGAAACGGTCGAGCACCGCGCTGCTGGTGCCGTTCAGCGACCTGAGCACAAAGGCTCCGGTGCCGGCGTTGATCGGGTTAACCACGCCGTTAGCGCCATAGGCATTCGGCGACAGAATCGCCAGCTGCGGGCTGGTCAGGCGCTGCGGCAGCAGCGGATCGGGCTGCGCGCTGGAGACGATCACCGCGCTGTCGCCGTCGGCACGCACGTTCAGCGTTACCCCGTCGAGGATGCGTGGCTTTGGCGCGGCGGCAGCGGCCACGCGCAGCGCGTTGACTACCGCCTCTGCGGTCAGCGGCGTGCCGTCGTGGAAGCTGACGCCCGGCCGCAGGCTGAAGCGCCATGAGGTCGCGTCCAGCGGCTGCCAGCCGGTGGCCAGCGCAGGCTGCAGATCGCCAGCCTTGTCCAGCACCAGCAGCGTTTCGGCGGTGCTCCAGCGCGACAGCTTAAAGGCGTCGTCGCTGAGCGGCGTCAGGCCGGAACGCGGCGGCTGCAGCATCGCCAGCTTAATGCGCGTGCTCTGTGCCTGTGGCGTGGCCGTGTCGTCGGCGTTAAAGCAGCCGCTCAGCAGCAGGCTGGCGGCCAGCAGGCCAAGCGCGGGCAGCAGCGCGTGTTTGAAGGTTTGCAGCGGTAGCATGGTGTTATCCCTGAGATAATAAAAAAGCGTGGTAAGAAAGTTGTCCGGCGTCAGCCGATCGCCGGCACCGCCGCCAGCAGCGCCCGGGCGCGCCGGGCGTGCGGCGCATGCAGCACGTCGCCGGTGGCGAGGTCTTCGTGGATCTGCCCCAATTCCATCACCAGCAGCCGCTGGCAGAGGCCGAACACCATCGAGATATCATGGGTGACCATCAGCAGGCCCATCTGCCGCTGCTCGCAGACCTGCAGCAGCAGCGCCTTAATATTTTCGCGCAGCGCCAGATCCAGCCCGCTGACCGGTTCATCGGCCAGCAGGTAGTCCGGTTCCACCATCAGCGCGCGTGCCAGCGCCACCCGCTGCGCCTGGCCGCCGGAGAGCTCCGCCGCCGTTTTGTCCAGCAGGCGCGGGCTCAGCTCAACCTGCTGCAGCGCGGCGCTGAGCTGTGCCGGTGTTGCCACCGTGGCAGTGAGGCGGCGTACCGGTTCGGCCAGCAGCCGGGCCACCGTCTGCCCCGGTGCCAGAGAGGCCAGCGGATCCTGCGGCACGTACTGCACCCGGCGGCGATACTCACGTAGCGACGACCCACGGGCGATATTGAGCGGCTGGCCGTCGCAGCGGATCTGCCCGCGTTGCGGCGCGGTCAGCCCGAGCAGCAGGCGGAGCAGGGTGCTTTTGCCGCAGCCGGATGCGCCGACCAGGCCGGTGCGCTCGCCGGCGTGCAGCTGCAGCGACAGCTCGCTAAACAGCGGCGGTGCGTGGCGGCGTTCGAAGCCGAACAGCCCGCCGTGCGGCGGCGAGTAGCTCACTGCATCCAGCTGCAGCAGGGGGCAGGGTATGCTGTGCAGATGGGCGTTCATCCGGCCATTGCTCCCCGATCTGCCTGCGGCAACGCCTGGCTCATACGCCGTGCGGCGCTGACCAGCTGGCGGGTAAACGGCTGCTGCGGCGCGTTAAGCAGCTGCGCCATGCTGCCGCGTTCGACGATCTGCCCGCCATCCATCACCATGCCGCGCTGGCAGAGTTGCGCGGCCAGCGCGATATCGTGGGTGATAAACAGCAGCGTCAGCGGTTGTCGCCGCTGCAGCAGGCCGATAACCCGTTGCTGGGTCATCACGTCCAGCGCGGTGGTCGGCTCATCGGCCACCAGCAGCGGCGCGCGGCTCAGCAGCGCCAGCGCCAGGCAGACGCGCTGGCGCTGGCCGCCGGAGAGTTCGGCCGGGTAACGATCGAGCAGGCCGGGAATATCATCGAGTTCGCTCTGCTGCAGGCTCTGCATCAGCGCCGACCGGCATCGGGTGTGCAGAATCAGCGACAGCTGCCTGCCGATGTTCATTAGCGGGTTGAGCGAGGTCAGCGAGTCCTGAAATACCGCCGCCACCCGGGTCTGCGCGCAGCGCTGCATGGCATGCAGCGGCAGTACCGCTTTTCCGGCAACCTCGATGCTGCCCGCGGCCTGAATTCCGCCGGGTAAGGTGCCGGTAATCGCCCTGGCGGTAAGGGATTTACCCGAACCGGAGCGGCCAATCAGACACACCCGCTCCCCCTGATGCAGCTGAAAACTGACGCCCTCGACCAGCCTCTGCCGATCGAGAGTCAGGCTAAGGTTATCGACGCGCAGTAAAGGGGGAATGGCAGAAGGTATCGGGGTCACGGCAGCACAACGCAATGGCATTAAAAGATATGTAATAACATAACAACTCATGCGCGAGTAATGCAAATAATTTCATCAGAAATGTTTCGTCACTGCTTTCTGCCTGAATTTTACCGGAGCGTATAGGAATTTATCGATAAGTGTGGTTGAAAGTTGACCGACTGGAAAAGGGTGATAGGCTGGGATTTCAGGCCCGTAGCTGGCGGGCTTCACCATCGGAAATTGACTAAAAGAGGGGAGCAGGGATGTCAGAAAATCTGTCTGTGCTGCCGTATCCCAGGCTGGCCGCCGCAGCCGGCGGCCAGCCACCAGGAGGAGGTGGAGGTATGCATCAAAGAATCAGCAAACTTGAAGAGCAGGTTGCCACACTGGTGGTCGACGTGGCGGTGATCAAATCCAACTATGCCACGCGACACGATGTGGAGGGGCTGCGGGCAGAGATGCATCAGTCGATGTCCGGGCTGAATGATAAAATTCATATCTCCATGTATGACATGCAAGCGAAAATAGCGTCACAAACCCGCTGGCTGTGTAGCGTAATCTTTGTCGCACTGGGTCTCGGATTGTCGATCGCCAAAATCATTTTTTAAGGTTAATGACCCGCCAGTCAGGCTGGCGGGAACAATTCAGAAGGCGTTGAAGCGATGAACCAACGTATCGCCCTGGCAACCGGCCTCTGGTGCGCTAAGTTGATTTTTTAGCGTCCCGGTCGGGCAGGAGTGCGGGCTTACGGCGTAAGCGTCTGTTCAAAAAACGCGTGGTAACGCCCCTCCGGATGGCCGAAGACGATCAGGTTGCTTTTGGCCCGGGTAATCGCGGTATAGACCAGTTCGGCATCGTCGTCTTTGGTCAGCACAACAAAGGCGGTTTTACACTCCATGCCCTTATAACTGTGCGGCGTAGAGAGTTTCACCAGCCCGGAGTTTTGCATAAAGAAATTTTTCTTTCTGCGCCTGAGCTTATCGCGGGCTTCCCGGAATGACGCTTCTGCCGGATAGAGCTTTTTCAGCGCCTCAATTTCCTGTTCCGTTTCAAACATCACCATGGTTTTCTCATCGGCAGCGATCGCGCTGTTGAGCCGGCTCAGCAGGTCAATCGAGGAGCAGATAATCACCACGTCATTGGGATGCAGGTGCTGTTCACGCATCAGCTTTTGCATGCCGAGCGCCATCGCTTCTGCGTTCTCTTCCGTCAGGCGGGTGTGGTACTCCAGCAGATCGAAATTCATGCTGCTTTGCAGCGGCTCCGACTCAAAAATCTCTGCATCGCTGTATTTACCGATCAGAAATGCTTCCTGAAAACGCTTAAACAGATGGACCAGCGGCGTGTCGAGCCGGGAGCGATAAGAGCGGGTCAGCGTTTCCCAGCGCCCGAAGCCCTGGGTAATCGCCAGTTCACGCTTCTTATCATCGCGCATATATATATTCTGCGAACGATCGCCGTACAGCACCATTTCTCCGTCGTCGGCCAGGAAGTGCTGACGGATAATCTGTACCCATTCCGGTTCGTAATCCTGAATTTCATCGATCAGAATAGTGTGATAACGCCGCGTCTCGCCGTCAGCAAAAAACGCAGCGTGTTTATAGAGCGCATCCAGGGCATCACGCGGATTAAGACCCTGATCCCGCTTTAGCTGAAGAAACGTCTCAACCGAAATATTGAGCTCATTCAGGGCGGCGTTAAAGAACTGGTGATAGTTACTGATTTCAAAACAGTCCCAGCTGAGGGTGCCGCGCAGGGCGCTAACCTTGTCGTGAATAAAGGGTTTTAAGGTCAGGTTAAAGGTCAGGATCAGCACCGCGCTCTGATGCCGCGCGAAGGCATGAACCGCCCGCTGCGCCAGCATGGTGGTTTTACCGCTGCCTGCGATGCCCTTAATTTTACTCAGGCCGGTCTCGCTGAGGGTCAGCCGCAGCTGCTTTTTATCAAATTTAACCGCGATCCCCTGATTCAGCACGCTTTCCGGGGGAGCCAGCCGGCGTTTGAACTCATGATAAATGTCGTCGGTAAATAACGGATCGGGTCTGCTTTGTTGTAACTGGGCTATTTTCTTCGCCAGGTTCTCCGGCGTTACGCTGATTGAACGATCCCGTACCAGCTTTATTTCACGGAGCTTCAGGCCGTTGGCGGTGCGCTCATACACCGCATGTTCGATCGCCCGTTGTCTGAACTGTTGATTGTTCTCGTCACGGCGACGTTTGATCTCTGCCAGCGCCGAATCATACAGGGCGGCCGGTGGCGTATTGCCTGCCGGATGGAAATAGACGGCGGTGTCAATCAGGCGGTAAAAGGCGCGATTAAGCGCCTCTTTCAGCCCCAGTATCGGCAGATGCAGATCGAACAGATTGCTTTTGTAGCGGAAAACCTGCTGATGAGGTGAGCGGATCTTTGCTTCACCGCGTGGGCCATTAACGATCCAGTGGTTCTCAGGCGTGATGCGGTAATGCAGCAGATTCCAGTCTTTGACTTCGAAAATCAGTGCGCCGTAGCCCTGCCTGAGCACGATAATATCGGGCCGGTCACCGTCGAGCCAGGCGTTGAAAAATACCTCAAACCGGTTATCCAGCTTATCGGCCAGCAACCGCAGTAACGCATATTCACCCTCGGTGGGGGCGACGGTCAGACGGGCAATATTGGCAAAGTCAGGGTGAAAAATCGCCATCAGTGGCTCCTGCCGGATAATCGGCCCTCAGTTGCGTTCGGCCGCGGAATATAATGACTTAATGTCAATATGTTACGCAGTTGTCACAGGGTGTACCAGCTTCATTTAAGAACTTTCTTAATTTATTCTGGGGCCCGAAGCGGCTGGATGGCGACCGGGAGCCGCTTAACGTTTATTCCGCCACGCGCCGAACGCCAACAGCGCGCTGGCGCTGGTAAAAAGCGCAATAATCCACGCCATGGTCCACGGCGTACCGTCGCTAAACAGGGCCAGCAGCAGCGACGAGATAATGCCGCTGCCGTACTGTAGTGAACCCATCAACGCGGAGGCGGAACCGGCCATCTGCGGCGCGGCGTCCAGCGCGGCGGCGGTAGCACTGGCGGCGATAATGCCGTTCATGGCGAAGAACACCAGCACCGTCAGCACCACCAGCAGCAGCCCACCAAACCGCAGGCCTGCGCCGGCGGCCAGCCCCAGCGCAGCCAGCGCGGCCAACAGCGTGGCGCACAGCAGGAGTTTCTCCAGCGCGTGGCGCTGCACCAGCCGGCGGTTGATCAGGCTGACGCCCATCAGACCGACGATATTCAGCGCAAACAGCCAGCCGTAATGTTGCGGCTCGACGCCAAACCAGCGGATATACACCTGGGGTGAGCCGGCAATAAAGGCGTACGCCGCCACGTAGTAGCTGGCAACGCAGAGCGTAAAGCGCATAAACTGCGGCTGGCTCAGCAGCGTCATATAGTTGCGAAAAGCCGTGGCTAACGAGGCGTGCTGCCGTTTTTCTGCTGGCAGGGTCTCCGGCAGCCAGCGCAGCGCCAGCAGCATCAGGATGCCGATCGCCGCCAGCAGCCAGAAAATGCTGTGCCATGAGGTGAAAAGGATCAGCTGGCCGCCGAGCAGCGGCCCGGCAATCGGCGCGATCGCCATTACCAGCACCAGGGTGGAGAACATCCGCGCCGCCTCGCTGCGGCTGAACAGATCGCGGATCATCGCCCGCGCCAGCATCGGCCCGGTGCAGGCACCGAACGCCTGAAACACCCGCCAGAACACCAGCTGCGCCATATCCGTCGATAACGCGCAGCCGGCCGAGCCGGCCACAAACAGCAGCATGCCGATCAGCAGCGGCAGCCGACGGCCGAGCCGGTCGCTGATCGGTCCCCACACCAGCTGGGCGAGGCAGAATCCGGCCAGAAATCCGCTGATGGTCAGTTCGGCATCGCCCTGCAGCTCCTGCGCCATCAGCGGCATGGCCGGCAGATAGATGTCGGTCGACAGCGAGGTGAAGGCCATCAGCGCGCTGAGGATCACGATAAAGCTCAGCCCGTGGCGGGCGTGGGTAGAATTCGGGCCAATGGCCGTGGGCAGGGTCATAGTTTCGGGTCTGTAGAGGGGAGAGCCGTGCAGTGTAATGGAAACCGCCCGGCCGATAATCGGGGACAATCGACATGGGCCTGTGAGCGGTATTCATTAATCCGATGCTAAATCGCCACCCGCCCGCGCACGCCGTCCTGCTCCATGGTGCTGCCGCCTTGCGGTGTTATCAGGCCAGGATCACCGTTTTTCCTTTCGCCCTCAGGGCGGCGACCGTCTCTTCCGGCGCCTGCTGGTCGGTGATCACCTGGTCGATTTTCTCCATTGCCAGCACCAGGTTAAACCCTTTACGCCCGAATTTGCTGGAGTCGGTCACCACCACTACCTGCTGTGCCGCCGCAGCCATTACCGCACTGATCGCGTAGCCTTCGTTAAAGGTGGTGATGCCGTTATCACAGTCGAGGCCGTCTGCACCGACAAACATCAGGTTGGCCGAGACGTCGCGCAGCGCGGCTTCGGCGATGTTGCCGTGCAGCGAGGCGGTCTTGTGCCGCACCGTTCCGCCGCATACCACCAGGGTGATATCGGTGTTGTCGATCAGGATTGCCGCCGCCGGCAGGCTGTTGGTGATCACGGTAATGTTCTTCATTGTCACCAGCGCTTCCGCCAGCAGCTTGGTGGTGCTGCCGCTGTCGAGGATCAGCGTATCACCCTCCTTTACCAGCTTTGCGGCGGCCTGGGCAATGCGTCGTTTCGGATCGGCGGCCAGCTGATAGCGGTCGTTGAGGCTGACTTCGGCATCGGCCGACGGCTCGTCCTGCGCGCTGACGCTGTCGATACGCGCTGCACCGCCGTGAAAGCGGGTTAACAGTCCGCGCTCCTCCAGTAAACGCAGGTCGGCACGAACGGTCACCTCGGTCACGCCGAGGCTGGCCGAAATGTCGTTGACCAGCTGGCTGCCGCTGCTGTTAACCATGTCGACGATCTTGTTTCTGCGCTCAAATGAGTTCATGCGGGCTCCTGTGCAAAGTCAGGGCATCCTAAAACGAAAGGATAAGGAAGTAAAACGGAAATGAGTGAAATGTGAAGCGTTACGCAGAGTGTCGGCGAGGCGGGCGCAGCAGCGGGCGGCGAGCGGGCTAATTACGATTAACGCCGTTTAGCTACGGGTTACTCTGCGGATGAAAGTCAAAAACGACATAAAAAGAAAGAATAAGAAAGGTAACGTAAGTATATAGATCATGATCACATAACGAAAGGAAAGGGATTGTGTCGCTTTCGAAAATTGACGATTGTTTATGAAATCTTTCGGAGGACGTTATGAAACACCTAATCGCACAACATAAATCGGGTCTCGACTGTGGTATCTGTTCGGTCTGTTCCGCCCACCCGTTGGTGATTGAAGCCGCGCTGCGGCTGGATCTGCACGGCGATCGTCAGGTGCTGATCGAGGCCACCTCAAACCAGGTAAACCAGTACGGCGGCTACACCGGCATGCGGCCCGCCGACTTTCGTGATTACGTGCTGGCGATTGCACAGCGCGTCGGTTTCCCGCCTCAGCGGCTGATCCTCGGCGGCGATCACCTCGGGCCTAACTGCTGGCAGGACGAAAGCGCCGAGGCGGCGATGGAGAAATCGCGGGTGCTGATCGCCGACTACGTCCGTGCCGGCTTTAGCAAAATTCACCTTGATGCTTCGATGTCCTGCGCCGGCGATCCGCTGCCGCTGCCGCCGGAAGTGGTGGCACAGCGCGCCGCCGAGCTGTGCCGGGTGGCGGAACAGAGCGCCAGCGCCGAACAGCGGGCGGCGCTGACCTATGTTATCGGCACTGAAGTGCCGGTGCCGGGTGGGGAAGCCTCGGCGATCCATGAGGTGCACGTCACCCGCCCTGAAGACGCCGCCCACACCCTGGAGCTGCACTACCAGGCATTCCGCGCGGCGAGGCTTGAGGCAGCGATTGAACGTATTATTGGCCTGGTGGTGCAGCCGGGCGTCGAGTTCGACCACAGCAGCGTGGTGCACTATCAGCCTGCCGGGGCCCGCGAGCTGAGCACCTTTATTACCACCACGCCGGTGGTGTATGAAGCGCACTCCACCGATTATCAGACCCGTAGCGCCTACCGCGCGCTGGTCAAAGACCACTTTGCCATTCTCAAAGTTGGCCCGGCGCTGACCTTCGCCCTGCGCGAGGCGATCTTTGCGCTGGCTGAAATTGAGCAAGCGCTGATCGCGCCGGAAAAACAGAGCCGGATGCTGGCGGTGATTGACCAGGTGATGCTGGACGAGCCGGGCTACTGGAAGAAGTACTACCGCCCGGCCTTCTCTCAGTCGCTGGTGGATATCCACTTCAGCCTGTCGGACCGCATCCGCTACTACTGGCCTAACCCGCGCATCAGCGCCGCGTTTGACGCGCTGATGGCCAACCTTGGCGCTACCGCGATCCCACTCGGCTTACTCAGCCAGTATTTACCAAAGCAGTTTGACCGCGTGCTTGCCGGATCGCTGAACGCCGACGCCCGTGCGCTTATTATCGATAAAATCCAGGACGTCCTGCGCGATTACGCCTTCGGATGTACGCCTGAAGCCACCCATAACCAGGAATTAAGCCATGCATAACACGCGTTTGATCGTCGCCTCCGGGCTGGCGTTCACCACGGCCGCTGAGGTTCTGCAGCATATCGGCGAGAAGATGGTCGGCGAGGGCATCTGCCGCGCCAGCTACCCCGACGCGCTGCGGGAACGTGAAGCCAGCTACCCGACCGGCATTGCGCTGGACGGCCACGCGGTGGCGATCCCGCACTGCGACGCCAGCCACGCTATTGAACCGGCCATCTACCTGATCCGGCCCGCCGCGCCGGTGGCTTTTCTGCAGGCGGATGATGACGGCACCGTGGACGCCGAACTGATTATCGCGCTGGTGGTGACCCATCCGGAGCAACAGCTGACCCTGCTGCGCAGCTTGTTTGGTCAGCTGCAGCAGCCGGACTTTATCGACAGCCTGTTAAGCGTTCCGCAAGAGGCGCTGGCCGACTGCTTTACCTCACGGCTGTTCGCCCCGGCCGTCTGACCGACCCCTGACCCTGCAAACGGAGAATAACAATGAAACGTAAAGTGATCGTCGCCTGCGGAGGCGCTGTCGCCACCTCCACCATGGCCGCAGAAGAGATTAAAGAGCTGTGCGATGAGTACGGTATTCAGGTTGAGCTGGTGCAGTGCCGGGTCAATGAGATTGAAACCTATCTGGACGGCGTCGATCTGATCTGCACCACCGCCCGGGTCGACCGGCAGTTTGGTGACATTCCGGTAGTCCACGGAATGCCGTTTATTTCCGGCGTGGGCATTGATGCACTGCGCCAGAAGATCCTTACGCTGCTGCAGGGGTAGGCTCATGTTTACTGACATCATGCGCTATATCCTCGATCTCGGTCCGACGGTGATGCTGCCGGTGGTGATTATCCTGTTCTCGGTGGGGATGGGGATGAAGGTCGGGGATGCCTTCAAATCGGGCCTGCACATCGGCATCGGTTTTGTCGGCATCGGGCTGGTGATTGGTCTGATGCTCGACTCGATCGGGCCGGCGGCGAAGGCGATGGCGGCCAACTTTGAGATCGGCCTCGACGTGGTTGACGTCGGCTGGCCTGGCTCCTCCCCGATGACCTGGGCCTCGCAGATTGCGCTGGTGGCTATTCCGGTGGCGATCGGCGTCAATATCCTGATGCTGGTGACCCGCATGACGCGGGTGGTCAACGTCGACATCTGGAACATCTGGCATATGACCTTCACCGGCGCGATGCTGCATCTGGCGACCGGATCATACTGGGTAGGCATGCTGGGCGTGGTGGTGCATGCGGCGTTTGCCTACAAGCTCGGTGACTGGTTTGCCCGTGACACGAAGCAGTTTTTCGATCTCGACGGTATTGCGGTGCCGCACGGCTCTTCGGCCTGGATGGGGCCGGTAGCGGTACTGGTTGATGCGGTGATTGAAAAAATCCCCGGCCTGAAACGCATTCACTTTAGCGCCGACGATGTCCAGAAGCGTTTCGGTGCCTTCGGCGAACCGGTCACGGTGGGCTTTATTATGGGCATCCTGATCGGTCTGCTGGCCGGGTATGACGCCAAAGGCGTGCTGCAGCTGGCGGTGAAAACCGCGGCGGTGATGCTGCTGATGCCGCGGGTGATTAAGCCAATTATGGATGGCCTGAATCCGATTGCCAAACAGGCGCGTAAACGTCTGCAGGCGAAGTTTGGCGGCCAGGAGTTCCTGATCGGCCTTGACCCGGCGCTGCTGCTCGGCCACACCGCGGTGGTCTCGGCCAGTCTGATCTTTATCCCGCTGACCATTCTGATTGCGGTGCTGCTGCCGGGTAACCGCGTGCTGCCGTTCGGGGACCTGGCAACCATCGGCTTCTTTGTGGCGATGGCGGTGGCGGTGCACCAGGGCAACCTGTTCCGCACGCTGATCTCCGGCATCATCATTATGGGCATGACGCTGTGGATCGCCACCCAGACTATCGGCCTGCATACCCAGCTGGCGGCCAACGCCGGCGCGCTGAAGGCCGGCGGCCAGGTGGCATCAATGGACCAGGGTGGTTCACCGATTACCTACCTGCTGATCCAGCTGATGACCTGGCAGAACGTGACGGCGCTGACGGTGATTGGCACGATTTATCTGCTCGGGGTGGTACTTACCTGGCGCCGTGCGCGCCGTGCCACCCCTGCCGCGCAGCCCGGCGACACCCGGCTTAACGGGAATCTATCCTGATCTGAAGTTCAGACGGGGGTAACCCCGTCACTCCCGGAGTTAATACCATGAAATCTGTCGTGATCCACGCCGGAGGCAGCGTTACGGTTGAAGAAAGACCGTTGCCTCAGATTGAAACCGCCGATGAGGTCCGGGTCGAGGTGCTCTGTTCCGGGCTCTGCGGCTCGGATATCCCGCGGATCTTTCATCAGGGTGCCCATTTTTACCCGATTACCCTCGGCCACGAGTTCTGTGGCCGGGTGACGGCAACCGGTCCCGACGTCAGCGATCTGGCGGTCGGCGATCTGGTGGCCTGCGTGCCTCTGCAGCCCTGTTTTGAGTGCGATGAGTGTCGTCGTCAGCTGTGGTCGCAGTGCCGCCACTACCGCTTTATCGGTTCACGCAGCGACGGCGGCAACCGCGAAGTCATCGTGCTGCCGCGCCGTAACCTGTTCGCTCTGCCGCCGGGTACCTCGCCGCTGGCCGGCGCCTTCTTTGAACCCCTGACCGTCAGCCTGCATACCCTCGAACTGGCCGGCGGCTGCCGTAACAAAGCGGTGATTGTGGTGGGGGCGGGCACCATCGGCCTGCTGGCGATGCAGGCGGCGAAGGCGCTGGGCGCACGTTCGGTCACCGCCATCGACCTCAACCCCGAGCGGCTGGCGCTGGCGCAACGGCTGGGTGCCGATCGGGTGTTTAACAGCGCGGAGATGGATGCGGCGGCGATCCGCCAGGCGCTGGAGGAGCGCCGTTTCGACCAGCTGATCCTTGAAACCGCCGGCGCGCCGCAGACCGTGGCGCTGAGCATAGAGATTGCCGGCCCGCAGGCGCAGATCGGACTGATCGGCACGCTGCACCGCGATCTGGCCCTCAGCAGCGCCACCTTCGGGCTGATCCTGCGCAAGGAGCTGCGGCTGCTGGGCAGCTGGATGAACTACTCCGGCGACTGGCCCGGCGTGGAGTGGCAGCAGGCCGCGCAGCTGTTCGCGGCCGGCGAGATTGACCTGACCGCGTTGATTGCGGTGCAGGGCGGGCCGGAGGTCTACGCGGCGGCGGTCAGTGAGCTGCAGGGCGGGCCGATGAGCGGCAAAATCATGCTCGATTTTTCACCACAGCAGGCAGGGGAAGCATAATGTATCTGGTCTCTAATCGCGCGATGCTGAACGACGCGCAGCAGCAGGGCTACGCCGTTCCGGCGTTTAATATTCATAACCTGGAAACCGTACAGGTGATTGCCGAAACGGCGGCCGAAATGGGCTCACCGGTGATTATGGCCGGCACCACCGGCACCTATGGCTACGCTGGCCTGCACTATCTGGTGGCGATTTGCCAGCAGGCGGCGCAGCAGTACAATCTGCCGATCGCCCTGCATCTCGATCATCATGAGGTGTTCAGCGATATCGAAACCAAGGTCAAGGCCGGGGTACGATCGGTGATGATCGACGCTTCACACTGTGCCTTCGAGGAGAATATCGCCCGGGTGGCGCAGGTGGTGCAGCTGTGCCATCGCTATGACGCCAGCGTGGAGGCAGAGCTGGGGCGGCTGGGCGGCCAGGAGGACGATCTGGTGGTCGATGAAAAGGACAGCTTCTTTACCGATCCGGACCGCGCCGCCGAGTATATCCACCGCACCGGCATCGACTCGCTGGCGGTGGCGATCGGTTCTGCCCACGGCCTGTATCAGGGCGAACCTAAGCTGGACTTTACCCGGCTGGCGCGCATTCGCGAGCAGGTCAGCGTTCCGCTGGTGCTGCACGGTGCGTCCGGCATTCCGGAGGCGATGCTCAGACGGTCAATTGAGCTGGGGATCTGCAAGGTCAACGTGGCCACCGAGCTGAAGATCGCCTTCTCGGATGCGGTGAAGGCCTGGTTCCAGGATAACCCCGGCTCCAGCGATCCGCGCGACTATCTGGCACCCGGCAAGCGGGCGATGAAGCAGGTGGTGCAGGAAAAAATCCGTATCTGCGGGAGCGCCGGGCGGATTTGATCGCGCCCTGGGGCGCGGCCCGGTGACTGACCGGGCCCACGCTCACGGGCGGCGCGACGCCTGCCCGTGCACCTCTGTGTTATGAACTAGTTCTGCAGCAGCGCCAGCACCGCCTGCGGCTCCAGCTTCGCCTTTGCCAGCAGCTGGCTGCCGGACTGCTGCAGGATCTGCGCCCGGCTCATCGCCGACACTTCGCTGGCGTAGTCGGCATCCTCAATGCGTGAGCGGGCGGCGGCCAGCGCCACGCCGGTGCTGTTTTGCAGGTTCTGTACCGAGCTCAGGCGGTTGGAAATCGCCCCCATCTGGGACCGTTTGCTGTCGACGCGGGCGATGGCGGCATCCAGCGTCGCCAGCGGGTTATCCGGATGGCGCAGGCGGATTTCCGCGCCGACTTCGCGCACCGTCATCACCGTGTAGTTGGTGCTGGTGTCGGTGCTGGCGCTGACGGTGGCCCTGAAGTAAATCTGCACGTCACCGACGCCGTTGCTGGTTTTTAACAGCAGCGTGCCGTCGCTGTCCTGGCTGACCAGCGTGGCGGTTTTGCCCATGTCCGGCAGGTCTAACAGATAGCCGCCGTTGCCGTCGGATCGCAGCACGTCGGTGGCCGTTTCGCCTTTGGCGCTGGTGTAGTTGAGTTGCACCTTTGCCGGGTCAAGGGTCACCGTTGAGGTGCCAGTGATGGTGGTCACCGCGCTAAAGCTGTTGAGATTAATGGCGTCGGTGGCGCGCACCGCCAGCGTCGTGCTGCTGCCGTCGGTCTCCGCCGCGAAGGTGGCGTTAAAGTACTGCGGGTTGCCGCTGCCGTCATCCACCTGCAGCAGGTACTGGCTGCCCGACTTCAGCAGTCTGGCATCCCCTGCGGGCAGCGGATTGCCGCTGGCGTCGCTGTAGCTCAGTGCGGGGCTGGTGGTATCAACGGCCGGCGTGGTGGTGACCTGGGCCGGCAGCGGGGAAAACGCGCTGTCCAGCTGGCCGCCGGCCCCGGTCAGGGTGGCGGTGGCGGCACCGCTGGCGTCAAAACTCAGCGTCGCCGGGTAGTAGATATCATTCTGCTCAACGTAGTACTGACCGTTGCTGAGGGTCAGCGACGGGGCCGGGCTGGCGGGCAGCGCGGCCCCGTTGTCATCAAGGTAGCTGTAGCTGGTGATGCTGCGGGCGGGGATCTGCGGTACGTTTGCGTAGAGCGGGCTGGCGCTACTGGCATCTACGGTAATGTAACCCTGGCCGGTAGCGGTATCCCAGCTGCCGGCACGGACGGCCGGATAGTAAACCGCCTTGCCGTCGCCGTCGTTACCCTGGATATAGAGCTGGTTGTTGGCGCTGCTTCTGACCAGCTGCCTGTCGCTCATCGCGGTCGGCGTGGTGAAATTCACCGCCACGTTAGGATCGGCAAGCGACAGATTGCTGGCGCTGCCGATCACCCTGTTAACCGTGGTGACGGCGCTTTTAATACCGTTGATCACCAGGTCCTTCAGACCCAGTTCGTCAATGCTGAAGCCCGGAGCGGAGAGATCCACACTGACAGAATCGCGATCGTTAGCCCCCACCTGAATAGCCAGTTTACCGGCGCTGCCGTCCAGCACGCTGATGCCGTTAAAGCTGGCGCTGCCGTTCAGTCGGGCAATCTCCTTCAGGTTGAGGTTGATCTCGGCCTGAATGGCGTCGCCATCTTCCAGCGTATTAACGTCGCTCAGCCCCTGTACCGCCAGCTGGCGGATGCGCTGCAGGCGGTTGTTGATCTCGCTCAGCGCCCCTTCGGTGGTCTCCACCAGCGAGATACCGTCGCCGGCGTTACGACTGGCCTGCGCCAGCCCGCTCTGCTGGCTGCTCATGCGGTTGGCGATCGCCTGACCTGCCGCATCATCCTTAGCACCGTTGATACGCATGCCGGAAGATAACCGAAGAATGGCGTCCGCCAGCGAGCTGCCGCTTTTGGCCGCATTGTTTTCGATCTTTAACGCAGAGAGGTTGGTATTAATGCTGAGCATAACGCGATCCACTGAGTGACTCCTGTCGCAGATTATCGGCAGCGGCAGATTTTACTTAAGCCATTTTTTAGTTATGTCACGCGGGCCAGGGCGCTATGCCGCCGCTGCAGCCCCTTTGCCAGCCCGGCCAGCCCGCTGCACAGCAGGTAACAGAGCACGCCGACCAACAGAAACATCTCCGCCGTGTAGATCTGTTCACGGTTGTTCACCAGGCTGCACACGGTGGTCAGTTCCGGCACGTTGACTTATCGCAAACAACGCTATGGCGTAGCGGGGGCGGTGGTGAATATTTTTCAGGGATTTCTTTCAGATAGCATAAGGACAGGGAAATTAATTTTCATTTTTTGTATAAATGGATTTATTACTAGTGACATTTGAAGATTTATTTCAGGTAAGTGCTGATCTCATCGCGCGATCACAGATTTTTTTAAATCATGATTTATGGCAACTTAAGCTCTTGATCTGTTTTTTATACTGATGTATCACGAAATAGCAGGTGAGTTAAAGTAGGTGGCAGGTATCATTTTTGATGGTTTTTAGGGTGGTTTTGCAAGGGGTAAGCTATTAACCGGTCACGGTTATGGAATGACTTAATATTAGTCTCAGGGAGTAAGGAAATGATGAGCAAAATTATTGCAAGCGGCATTACCTGCGGCATTATGTTTTGTGTTATCAGCGCTATGTCGGATGTGTATATCGCTAAAGTGACTCAGGTACTCGACTCTTCAGTGTTTATCACCTGGTGTTTTGCAATGGCAACAATGGTTTTTTTGACTCTGGCACTGATGCGCAATGGTCGTGCTTATCTGACTAAGGTGAACAAGAATAAAAAAAATCTGCTGCTGATTAATGTTGCGGTATTGCTCAACTGGGGTGGGCTTATCATCTCGTTGAAATACCTTGAACCGGCGGTAGTCGGGATTGCTTCTGTGGCATGTGGCCCGGCACTGACGATCATTTTATCGCGATTTTTCTCCGGTTTTACTACCAGGCCGGATAAAGCCGAGTCGGTCATTTCCTGGGCGGTTATGAGCGGCGTAATGATTATGCTGATTAATTCATGGGTTGGCAGTAGCGGAGTGACCTCCACCAGCGCGGCGGAGAGAGCCATCGGTATCATCTGTGTATTACTGAGTGCCGTGGGAACCGTGCTCTATACTTTGTTTTCCAAATCATTAGTAAATAAGAAATGGAGTGCCAGTGAAATCCTCGGCTGCAGGAATGTATTAATTCTTTTTACCGCGTTACTGTATAGTGCAGTTATGCATATATCTCTGCAGCTTGATGTGATTTATTTTTTGATTGTGGTCTTACTGTCTGTTGTTGGTCATATTATTCCTATTTTTCTTATACAAAAATCCATTGGGCACTCAGTCCTCTGCATATTGCCTTTCTGATGTTGTTGATTCCTGTATTTACCCTTGCATTTCAGTTTACCGACAGGCGTATTGCCGTGTCATGGCAGACCATCATTGCGGTGTTAGTTCTTACGGCACTGTTGGCATTGCTTGGTATCAGTAAGTATTTCTCTGCAACACAGTCGGGAGGTGAAAAATGAACAGGATCGTAGTGGTTGATGGTTTTTCTTCAGGTAAATTTATTGCCCGTCATTTAAGCGAGGCGGGCTGTAAAATGATTCATATCGCCTCGGACACCTCACTGGATGACTACTACTACCAGGGATTTGATTCTTCCATTTATCAACACTGTTATTGCCATTCCTCCCCTGGGTTAACACTGGATATTATCCGTGAGTTCGGTGCGGAAGGCGTACTGTGCGGCGCGGAAACGGGCGTCGAACTCACTGACTGGATTAACCAGTCACAGAACTTTAAATACAGAAATGATTTTTCACAGCGTGCTGCCCGCCGTAACAAGTTTGAGATGATTGAAGCGCTGCGTGAAGCCGGTATAACCGCCACGACTCAGTGCAAAGTCTGCCAGTGGCCACAGGCGGTAAACTGGCTGAGCGAACAGCCTTATCCGGTGGTGGTGAAACCGCTGGATAGTGCCGGTTCAGATGGTGTATTTATCTGCAACAGCGAAGACCGGGTCAGGTCGGCGTTTGACCGTCTTATTAATCAAAAAAACCGCATGAACAGCACCAATGATGCCGTTCTGCTGCAGTCCTTTCTGACGGGAACAGAATATGTGGTGAATTTTGTCTCTCTGAATAGCCTCAGGCTGGTCACGGAAGTGGTGCGCTACCATAAACGGCAGCTGGCGGGAGGCAATGTTGTCTATGATATTGATGAAATTATCGAAGCTTCAGCCGGCGAGTTTGCCGGGCTGGTGGCCTACACGCACCGTGTTTGCGACTGCCTGGGTATTGAAAACGGCCCCAGCCATGCAGAAGTGATGTTAACCGCCGACGGGCCCTGCCTGGTCGAAATTGCCGCCCGTAGCGATGGCATACTGCGTCCGGAAATTGTCGACTGCACGACGGGAATGGGGCAACTGCGGGCGACGGCACTCTCACTCTCTCAGCCACAGCGGTTTACGGAGCTGACAAAAGAGCCGGTTTACCGGCTGAAAAACCACGCTTTTAATGTCAGCCTGATCGGTCCGCGAGCCGGGCGCTTTGCCAGCGGGGCGTTTCTGGCACGGCTGCAGGCGTTGCCGTCATTTAAAAAGGTCGAATTCTATCTGGCTGACGGCCAGGCGGTCAGTGAGACCAAAGATGTGTTCAGCCAGCCCGGTACGGTGTATCTGGTCAGTAACGATAAACATCAGTTGTGGCGTGACTATCGGGTCATTCGTGAACTGGAGGCTGAAGGGATTTACTATCAATAGCCTGTCAGCAGTTAAAAGAGGGTCAGTCAGCTCAGGTGATCGAGAGTGAAGTGCGATACCCAGGCCGATTATGCAGTAAAAATTTGGCCTGACGCACAAATCTCCATTTTTCTCTTGTTAGGATTATTCCTGGATCATATTATCGCTCCTGCCCCTCGCAGAGCTAACACCAGTGAGTGCCGGAGATAAGCGCCGGAAGGGGTAAAAAATTAACGGCAAAAGGCCCATCGCCAACGCGGTGGGCCTTTTGTTTTCTGCACCTGCCAGCACCAGCACCAGCACCAGCATCCTCAGTGCATCAACGATTCCAGCTGTTGATAGAGCTGCGCGAAGCGCGCGCGCTGCGGCTGATACGCCTGGTGGCGTGCGGCATCGGGCCGGTGGCGCTGCAGCAGCGGCAGCGCGGGCAGCAGATCCGCCAGCGGCACATCCGGATTCAGCGCCATCCGCGCCAGCTGTGCGGCACCCAGCGCCGGGCCGACCTCGCCTCCCTCTACGTAGTCCAGCGTCTGTCCGCTGACGTCCGCCAGCATCTGCCGCCACAGTTCGCTGCGCGCGCCGCCGCCGATCAGCCGGATGCTCTCCGGCCGTGCGCCGCAGGCGTGAACGGCGTCCATGCCCTCCGCCAGCGCAAAGCTCACCCCTTCCAGCACCGCCCGCGCCAGCTCCGGCCGCCCGTGCTGATGGGTCAGGCCAAAGAACACCCCGCTGGCCGCCGGATTGTTATGCGGCGTGCGCTCGCCGGAGAGGTAGGGCAGAAACAGCGGCAGCGGCCGATCGTCGCTGGCGCGTTCGGCCTCCGCCAGCAGCGCTGCCACGTCGGCACAGCCGGTGAGCCGCGCCGCCCAGTCAAGGCAGGAGGCGGCGCTGAGCATCACCGACATCAGGTGCCAGCGGCCGGGCAGCGCGTGGCAGAAGCTGTGCACCGCCCGCTGCGGGTTGCTGGCAAAGCCGTCGCTGACCACAAAGTAAACCCCGGAGGTGCCGAGCGACAGCATCGCCTGGCCCGGTTCCGTCAGGCCAACGCCGATCGCCCCGGCGGCGTTGTCGCCGCCGCCGGCCACCAGCGGCACCTCGCCGATCCCCCAGCGCGCGGCCAGCGCCGCGCTGAGCCGGCCGGTGAAGGCGTTACCCTCCACCAGCCGCGGCATCTGTGCCCGCGTCAGGCCACAGGCGGCCAGCAGCGGTTCGCTCCAGTCGCGCTGCGCCACGTTCAGCCACAGGGTGCCGGCGGCATCCGACATATCGCTGGCGAACTCGCCGGTCATCCGCCAGCGCAGCCAGTCCTTCGGCAGCAGCACTCTGGCAATGCGGGCAAAGTGCTGCGGTTCGTGTTCTTTAAGCCACAGCAGTTTTGGTGCGGTAAAACCCGGCATCATCAGGTTGCCGGTAATGGCGCGGGCATCCGGCACCGCCTCTTCCAGCGCCGCACACTGGGCGGCGCTGCGCCCGTCATTCCACAGGATCGCCGGGCGAATTGTCCCGCCGTCGGCGTCCAGCAGGGTGGCACCGTGCATCTGGCCGCTCAGACCGATGGCCCGTACGCCGCTAAGGTCATGCTGCTGCGCCAGCCCGCACATCGCCTGGTCGGTGGCCCGCCACCAGCTCTCCGGATCCTGTTCGCTCCACAGCGGCCGCGGGCGTGAGACGTCGAGCGGCGCGCTGTGGCTGGCCAGCAGCCCGCCGTCAGCGTTGAGCAGCACCACCTTCACGCCGGAGGTGCCGAGATCGATGCCTATTACCATGTGCCCATCTCCAGTCAGGTTAACGATCGAACAGATAGCCGTTCACCAGATTTTCCAGCAGCTCCTGGCGGCCGCTCTGGTGCTGCGGCAGGAAGTTGTGCTGGCTGGCGTGCTGCGCCAGGCCGTCGAGGGTGAACTCGCCCTTAAGGATCTGCTGGCCCATCTCGCCGTTCCAGCCGCTGTAGCGGCGCGCCACGCGCTGGTCGAGTTCGCCGCTTTCAATCATCTTCGCCGCCACCTTCAGCGCCAGCGCCATGGTGTCCATCGCGCCGATATGGCCGTAGAACAGATCGTATTTATCGGTGCTCTGGCGGCGCACCTTGGCGTCAAAGTTCAGGCCGCCGGTGGTGAAGCCGCCCGCCTTGAGGATCTCATACATCACCAGCGCGTTCTCCTCCACGCTGTTCGGGAACTGGTCGGTATCCCAGCCCAGCTGCGGATCGCCGCGGTTGGCGTCCACCGAGCCGAAAATGCCGAGGGCGATGGCGGTGGCGATCTCATGGTGGAACGAGTGGCCGGCGAGGGTGGCGTGGTTGGCCTCAACGTTGACCTTGATCTCTTTTTCCAGCCCGAACTGTTTCAGGAAGCCGTACACCGAGGCAACGTCATAGTCGTACTGGTGCTTGGTGGGTTCCTGCGGTTTGGGTTCGATCAGCAGCAGCCCCTGGAAACCGATTTTGTGTTTATGCTCGACCACCATCTGCATAAAGCGGCCGATCTGCTCGCGCTCCTGGCGCAGGTCGGTGTTCAGCAGGGTTTCATAGCCCTCGCGGCCGCCCCACAGCACGTAGTTTTCCCCGCCCAGTTTGTGGGTGGCGTGCATCGCGCTGGTCACCTGGCTGGCGGCCCAGGCAAACACCTCCGGGTCCGGGTTGGTGGCCGCACCGGCACCGTATCGCGGGTGGGTAAAGCAGTTGGCGGTGCCCCACAGCAGCTTCACGCCGCTCTGTTCCTGTTTCTCCAGCAGCACGTCGGTGATCTCCGCCGCGTTGGAGAGGTAGGTGCGCAGCGAGTCACCCTCCGGTGCCACGTCGATGTCGTGGAAGCAGTAGTAGGGCACGTTGAGCTTGTGGAAAAACTCAAAGGCGACGTCGGCTTTCTGCCGCGCCAGCGCCATGCCGTCGCCGTTGCTCAGCCACGGGCGGTCGAACGCGCTGACGCCGAACATATCGGTGCCGCCCCAGCAGAAGGTGTGCCAGTAGCAGGCGGCGAAGCGCAGGTGCTGCGCCATGGTTTTGCCCAGCACCCGCTGGTCAGGATTGTAGTGGCGGAAGGCCAGCGGATTGGTGCTTTGTGGGCCTTCATACTGAATACGGCCGATCTGGTCGAAATAATCCTGCATCTGAAACTCCTTAGTGCGGAAGTAGGGTGAGCGAGAAGATGCGGTGATTGTTACCGGTGACGGCGGGGCGCTCAATTATGTTATTTCACTCTGAGATTAAGATAATTGCTAACTGTGAGTTGCCTCCCGAATGGCAAAAAACATAACGGCAGGAGGAAAATCTGTAATTGCCGCCCCGCCAAAACCCGGTCAACAATTCAGCAGCCCGTCACCCTGTACCCTGATAACAACAACCGCAACTGAAAGGGATCAACGATGAAAATGAAAATCACCCTGCTTGCCGCCTGCGCTGCGCTGGCATTGTTCAGCCAGGCCGCCACGGCGAAAGAGGTAAAAATCGGTATGGCGATCGATGACCTGCGGCTGGAGCGCTGGCAGAAAGATCGCGATATCTTTGTCAGCAAGGCCGAAGCGCTGGGGGCGAAAGTGTTTGTGCAGTCGGCCAACGGCAATGAAGAAACGCAGATGGCGCAGATTGAAAATATGATCAACCGCGGCGTCGACGTGCTGGTGATTATTCCCTATAACGGCCAGGTGCTGAGTAACGTGATAAAAGAGGCCCACCGCGAAGGCATTAAGGTGCTGGCCTACGATCGGCTGATTAATAACGCCGATATTGATTACTATATTTCGTTTGATAATGAGAAGGTCGGTGAACTGCAGGCGCAAAGCCTGGTCAGCCGCGTGCCTTCCGGTAATTATTTTCTGATGGGCGGATCGCCGGTGGATAATAACGCCCGCCTGTTCCGCGCCGGGCAGATGAAGGTGCTGCAGCCGCTGATCGACAGCGGAAAAATCAAGGTGGTGGGCGATCAGTGGGTCGACGCCTGGCTGCCGGAGAATGCGCTGAAGATTATGGAAAATGCCCTGACCGCCAACGGTAATAAGATTGATGCGGTGGTGGCCTCCAATGACGCTACCGCCGGCGGCGCCATTCAGGCGCTGAGCGCCCAGGGGCTGGCGGGTAAGGTGGCGATCTCCGGTCAGGACGCCGACCTGGCGGCGATGAAACGGCTGGAGAACGGCACCCAGACCATGACCGTCTACAAGCCGATTACTAAACTGGCCGCCGAGGCGGCGCGCATTGCCGTCGAGCTGGGCGAAGGCAAGACGCCCGCCGGTAACGCCACGCTGAACAACGGCCTGAAAGAGGTCCCTGCCTGGCTGCTGACGCCGGTTTCGGTGGATAAATCCAATATCGACAGCACCGTGGTGGCCGACGGCTTCCATAAGAAAAGCAGCCTGTAAGCGGAACGCCGCCGCGCCAGCTGGTGCGGCGGCTCAGCAAGTGAGGTGACACCGTGGCAAGACTGCTGGAAATGAACCATATCACCAAGCGTTTTGGCAGCGTTAAGGCGCTGGATGACGTCAGCCTGCAGCTGGACGCCGGGGAAGTGCTGTCGCTGTGCGGCGAAAACGGCTCCGGCAAGTCGACGCTGATGAAGGTGCTGTGCGGGCTCTATCCATATGGCGAGTACGAGGGGGAGGTCCGCTTTGCCGGCGAGGAGCTGCGTGCGGCAACGCTGCGCGACAGCGAACGGCGCGGCATTGTGATTATCCACCAGGAGCTGGCGCTGGTGCGGCAGCTGACGGTGCTGGAGAACATCTTTCTCGGCGCGGAGATTGCCCGCTTCGGCGTGGTCGATGATGAAACCATGACCCTGCGCTGCCGCCAGCTGCTGGCGCGCGTGCGGCTGGACGTCGACCCGGCCACCCGGGTCAGCGAACTGTCGCCCGGCCAGCAGCAGCTGGTGGAGATCGCCCGCGCGCTGAACAAGCAGGTGCGCATTCTGGTGCTCGATGAGCCGACCTCGTCGCTGACCGCGCCGGAGACGGCGGTGCTGCTGGAGATTATCAACAACCTGCGCGAGCACGGCATCGCCTGCATCTATATCTCACACAAGCTCAGCGAGGTGAAAGCTATCTCCGACACCATCTGCGTGATCCGCGACGGTAAGCCGATCGGCAGCCGTCCGGCGGCGGCGATGAGCGAGGATGACATTATCACCATGATGGTCGGGCGCGAGATGAGCGCCATCTACCCGAGCGAACGGCATACGCCGGGAGAGGAGATCCTGCGGGTGGAAAACCTGACCGCCTGGCACCCGCTCAACCGCAATGTTCGCCGGGTGGATAACGTCTCGTTCAGCCTCAGGCGCGGCGAGATCCTCGGCATCGCCGGGCTGGTTGGCGCGGGGCGCAGCGAGACGGTGCGCTGTCTGTATGGTGACTGGCCGGGGCGCTGGCAGGGGCGCATTCTGCTGGACGGCCAGCCGGTGACCATTAACAGCTGCGCGCAGGCGATTGCGCTGGGCATCGCCATGGTGCCGGAAGACCGTAAAAAAGACGGCATCGTGCCGCTGATGGCGGTGGGAAAAAACATCAGCCTGGCGGCGCTGGATCAGTTCAGCGGCCCGCTGACGGTGCTGGACGAGGCCGCCGAGCAGGAGGCGATTCAGCAGGGGCTGGCGCGGCTGCGGGTGAAAACCGCCTCCGCCGATCTGGCGATCGGCCGGCTGAGCGGCGGTAACCAGCAGAAGGCGATTATCGCCCGCTGCCTGCAGCTTAACCCGCGCATTCTGATCCTCGACGAACCAACGCGCGGCATCGATATCGGTGCCCGCGTTGAGATCTACCGGCTGATCGCCGAACTGGTGCGCCAGGGGATTGCCATCATCGTTATCTCCTCGGAGCTGCCGGAGGTGCTGGGGCTCAGCGATCGGGTGCTGGTGATGCACGAAGGGCAGATCAAAGCCGACTTACTCAACCACAATCTGAGCCAGGAGCAGGTGATGGATGCCGCCCTGAGGAGTCCACATCATGCTTAAAACCGATTCTGCCGCCGCACCGGCGGCCGGGCAGCCCGCAGCAATGGGCAAAGGGCGCACGATCAATATGCAGATGCTGGTGATGCTGGCGGCGATCCTGCTGATCGGCCTGTTTTTCAGCTGGATGACCGACGGCGCGTGGCTGAGCGCGCGCAATATCTCCAACCTGCTGCGCCAGACGGCGATCACCGGCATCCTGGCGGTGGGGATGGTGTTCGTCATTATCTCGGCGGAGATCGACCTGTCGGTCGGCTCAATGATGGGGCTGCTGGGCGGCGCGGCGGCAATTTTTGACGTCTGGCTCGGCTGGCCGCTGCCGCTGACCATTGTGGTCACGCTGCTGATGGGCCTGCTGCTCGGCGCGTGGAACGGCTGGTGGGTGGCCTACCGCCGGGTGCCGTCGTTTATCGTCACCCTCGCCGGGATGCTGGCGTTTCGCGGCATCCTGGTGGGGATCACCGACGGCAGCACGGTGGCGCCGACCACGGCGGCGATGTCGCAGATCGGCCAGAGCTATCTGCCGGACGGCATCGGCTTTGGCTGTGGGGTGCTTGGGCTGGGATTGTTTGTGCTCTGGCAGTGGCGGCTGCGGCTGCGGCGCATCGCCATGGGGCTGCCACAGCCGGCGGCGGGCGGCACGATCGGGCGGCAGGCGCTGACCGCGGTGCTGGTACTGGGGGCGATCTGGCTGCTGAACGACTACCGCGGCGTGCCCACCCCGGTGCTGATCCTGACGCTGCTGCTGCTGGCCGGGCTGTTTATGGCTACCCGCACCGCCTTTGGCCGCCGCATCTACGCCATCGGCGGCAACCTCGATGCCGCCCGCCTCTCCGGCATCAACGTGGCGCGCACCAAGCTGGCGGTGTTCGCCATCAACGGCCTGATGGTGGCGATCGCCGGGCTGATCCTCAGCTCGCGACTGGGGGCCGGTTCGCCCTCGGCGGGCAATATTGCCGAGCTGGACGCCATCGCCGCCTGCGTGATCGGCGGCACCAGCCTGGCGGGCGGCGTCGGTTCGGTGGCCGGCGCGGTGATGGGGGCGTTTATTATGGCCTCGCTGGATAACGGCATGAGCATGATGGACGTGCCGACCTTCTGGCAGTACATCGTCAAAGGCGGGATCCTGCTGCTGGCGGTGTGGATGGATGCCGTTACCCGCCGGCGCGCCTGAGCACCGCTGCCCGGCGATGCACAACGCGCCGGGCTGTGCTATTGATGATGCAGGAGCCCCGTGCGGGCAGCAGAAGGAAGAGGCCGCAGTTATGAGTGAAAAGCGTTACCGCATCACGCTGTTATTTAATGCCAACAAGGTCTATGACCGCCAGGTGGTGGAAGGGGTGGGGGAGTATCTGCAGGCCTCACAGAGCGACTGGGATATTTTTATCGAGGAGGATTTTCGCTGTCGCCTCGACAATATCCGCGAGTGGCTGGGCGACGGGGTGATCGCCGACTATGACGACCGGGCGATCGAAAGCGTGCTCAGTCAGGTGGCGGTGCCGGTGGTCGGCGTCGGCGGCTCCTATCACCGGGCGGAGGATTATCCGCCGGTACACTATATCGCTACCGACAACCGCGCGCTGGTCGAGAGCGCCTTTCTGCACCTGAAAGAGAAGGGCATCAACCGCTTTGCCTTCTACGGCCTGCCGGCCGGCAGCGACAAGCGCTGGGCCGCCGAGCGCGAGCACGCCTTCCGCCAGATCGTCGCTTCAGAACGCTATCAGGGGGTGGTTTATCAGGGGATGGAGACCGCGCCGGAGAACTGGCAACACGCGCAGAACCGGCTGGCCGACTGGCTGCAGACGCTGCCGCCGCAAACCGGGATTATCGCGGTGACCGACGCCCGCGCCCGCCATCTGCTGCAGGCCTGTGAGCATCTGAAGATCCCGGTGCCGGAAAAACTCAGCGTGATTGGCATCGATAACGAGGAGCTGACCCGCTACCTGTCGCGGGTGGCGCTGTCGTCGGTGGCGCAGGGCACCCGCCAGATGGGCTATCAGGCGGCGAAACTGCTGCACCGCCTGCTGGAGCCACAGTCGTTACCGCTGCAGCGCATCCTGGTGCCGCCGGTGAAGGTGATCGAGCGGCGCTCCAGCGACTACCGCTCGCTGCGCGATCCGTCGGTGATTCAGGCGATGCACTACATCCGCTTTAACGCCTGTAAAGGCATTAAGGTCGAGCAGGTGCTGGATGCGGTGGGCATTTCGCGCTCCAATCTGGAGAAGCGTTTTAAGGAGGAGACCGGCGAAACCATCCACGCGGCGATCCACACGGAGAAGCTGGAGCGGGCGCGCACGCTGCTGGTCACCTCGTCGCTGTCGATTAACGAGATTTCACAGGTGTGCGGCTACCCGTCGCTGCAGTATTTCTATTCGGTGTTTAAGAAGAGCTATGCCAGCACGCCGAAGGAGCATCGCGATCGCTTCGGTGAGGTGCTGGTTTAGGCCCTAGCGGCACGGGAGGCCAGCCATTACGGGAAGGGGGCGTGTTACAGGCACGGATGCCGATCGGCCTCGCGCGCGGCCTGTTTACGCCGCGCTTTATCCTGATACATCGCCGCGTCGGCTGCGCGCACCGCCTGGTCCGGGGTGAGGTGCGGGTCCACCGCGAGGATGCCAAGGCTGGCCCCGGCGTAGTCAATGGTGCACTCCGCCAGCGGATAGCGCCCGGCGAGAAGCGACGTCAGCTGTTCACGCAGCGCCTGTAGCGCTTCAGCGGCGTCGCTCTGCTGCAGCGGGCCGGGGCAGGCGACGATAAACTCATCGCCACCCAGCCGCCCGAGCACGCTGTCCACCGCCGCAAAGCTCTGCAGCCGCAGCGCAATCGCCTGCAGGAAGGCATCGCCGGTTTCATGGCCGTAGCGGTCGTTAATCTGCTTAAAACCGTCAAGATCGACAAACGCCAGCAGCACCGAGCGGGTCTCCAGGCTGCAGCGGGCGAACAGCCCCGGCAGGCGATGGAACACCGCGCGGCGGTTGGGCAGGCGGGTCAGTTCATCGGTATAGCTGACGGCGGTCAGCGCGTCGTTCGCCTCACTCAACTCCTGCAGCAGCTGTTCGCGGCGGATATGCTGCGCAATCAGCTCGGAGAACAGCATCAGCACCTGATTCGCGCGCTGGGTCAGCGGTTTGCTCTCCGAGCTGGCCGCACACAGGGTGCCGAAGATCGCGCCGTCGGCAAGGGTCACCGGGGTGCTGACGTAGGTGGTGATGCCCAGCGCGCCGGCCGCCTGCGAGTCGCCCCACACTTCCGGCACGTTACAGGTGTAGGTGCGGCCTTCGTCCAGCGCCCGTTTGCACAGCGTGTCCTGCCAGGGCACCGATAAGCCTTCCGGGATCTGCATCTGCTGGCTGTTGCGGGCAAACAGGATGTGTTGCTCAATTCGATCGTCATCAATCCGCGTCAGGTAGGTGGATTCCATCCCGGTGACCAGTTCAAGCATTTCAAGCAGCTGGCGCACAAAGCCTTCCAGCGTTTTTTCTGAACCCAACGCCGTCGAAATGCGTTCGATGAAATTATCGCTCATAGTGTAATTCCTGGCCCCGGATGTTGGTGTTGAGGTAACGAGGCGTAAAACGCAAACGGCAGCCGCCAGGCTGCCCGAAGGTCAATTTTCAGGGCGGTCCACCGCTTTTTTACTACCGGGCAGCGGTACCGCCAGTGGGGGTATCGTAAGAACTTTTTGTCCTAAACTCAAATCAGAAAAGATAATCCGTTACGCGGCTACCTCGTCCGGCCGCCCGTCATCCTCGGTCTGGAAGCGGGTCACCGACTGCTGCAGATGCACCACCTGCTGCTGCAGGGCGCTGGCGGCGGTGGCCACTTCGGAGACCAGCGAGGCGTTCTGCTGGGTGACGCCGTCCATCTGGTTGATGGCGATATTGATCTGCGAAATGCCGCGGGTCTGTTCGCCTGAGGCCAGCATCACCTCATCCATAATGTCGACCACCTTTTTCACGTCGACCATCACCTCATCCATGGTATTGCCGGCGGTTTTGACCAGCCCGGCGCCCTTGCCGATATTGCTCAGCGAGGCGTCGATCATGGTGCCGATCTCTTTGGCCGCCGTAGCGCTGCGCTGCGCCAGCACCCGCACTTCCGAGGCCACCACCGCAAAGCCGCGGCCGGCTTCACCGGCGCGCGCCGCTTCGACGGCGGCGTTCAGCGCCAGCAGGTTGGTCTGGAAGGCGATGCCGTCAATCACGCTGACGATGTCACCGATGCGCGCCGAACTCTGCTCAATGGCCTGCATGGTCTGGATCACTTCGGCCACCACCTCGCCGCCGCGCGACGCCGAGTCAGACGCCTGCTGCGCCAGGTCATTGGCCTTACGGGTGTTGTCTTCGTTGTTTTTCACCGTCGACATAATCTGTTCCATGCTCGAGGCGGTTTCATCCAGCGACGCCGCCTGCTGTTCGGTGCGGCTGGAGAGGTCGATATTGCCGGAGGCAATCTCTTCCACGCCGGAGCCGATCGAGTTGGTGCCGTAGCGCACCGACAGCACCATGCTCTCCAGACCGTCGCGCATACGCTGCACCGAGGAGAACAGCCGGGCGATCTCATTTTTGCCGCTGACGTCGATGCGCGCGCGCAGGTCGCCTTCGGCGATGCGGTCAAACACGCCGATCGCCTGATTCAGTGGTTTTACCACCAGACGGGTCATTACCCACCACGCCAGACCGGCCAGCAGCAGTGCAACCGCGATGGCGAAGGTCAGCGTCAGCTGCATGCTTTTCACCCGCGAGTTAGACTCTTCCCAGGCGAGGTCGATGCTCTGCAGCTTAAAGGCGACCAGCGCTTTAGAGGCCTTATCGAAGGCGGCGTACAGCGTGGTGGACTGGCCGGCGCGCTGGCGATACTCATCAAGGTTGCCCGCTTCCAGCGCGGCAAACGCCGGGGTGATAAAGGTGGTCATCAGCGTGTCACGGTGTGCCGCCATCTCATCGGCAATCACCTTTTCTGCCTCAGACTGCGGGAAGGTCAGGTACTGCTGCCATTTGGCCGAAGCACCCTCGACCTTGCCGCGCGCGCGCTCCAGCGCCACTTTCGCCGTGGCGGTGTCGCCTTTGCCGATCAGCGATTCATACAGGCGCAGATCGAGCCGGCCGCGCAGCAGCAGCTCGGAGCTCTCATTCAGCGCCACCAGCCCCGGCAGCACTTCTTTATCCACGTGGGCAAAGGATTTGTTGCCCGACTGCACGGCAACCAGCCCGAGCAGGCCAACGCAGAGCAGCAGCGCGGTCAGTGAAAAAACCATCAGGCTGAGCGCGGTACGGATTTTTATTCGACGAAGCATAAGGTGTTCCCTGTTGCTGGTTGAGTCAGTAGTCAGACAGTGTGCGTAAGGCGCGCGCGGTGCGATCGGCAAACGCCGGTGCATCGCGCGCGTAATATTATTTTTTATCGTTCTGTTTCAGGAACGCGTTTAATTCTTTTTCATACAGCGCGGCCGACATCATGGTGCCGTGCCCGCTGGTTTGTTTCCCGGTCGGAATTAACAGCAGCTCAGCACGTTTTAATTTTTTCAGATCGGCGGTCAGCGATCCGGTTTCCGGCGGATTACGTTCGTCGTCAGCCGAATTAACGATCAGCAGCGGTGCCTTAATACGCGACAGATCGCGCTGCGCATTATAATTTGCCGACGATCCCCACAGGTAAATAAAGTCATTGGCATCGGCGGTGACCGGCGCGGCCAGCCGTTCCTCAACGCGCTGGTCGGCAGCGGCGCGGGTGGGTGCCTTCTGCTGCCAGCCGAGCGTGCCGCCGGTGGTGGCGACGCTGAACATTGTGCTGGCATATTTCAGGGCCGGTGGTTGCTGTTGATAGTTGCCCTGCTGCCAGGCCGGGTCGCCTTTAATCGACTCAATCAGCAGCCGGCGCATCATCCAGTTGCGGCCGGAAAGTTCGGCAGGCTGAGCGGCCATCGGCACCAGCTGGTCCATCATCGTCGGGTATTTTTCTCCCCACAGCCAGGTCTGCATGCCGCCCATTGAGTAGCCCATCACCAGCCGCAGGTGGCGGATACCCAGCCCCTCTGTTAATAAGCGGTACTGCGCGGTGACCATATCGCCGTAGTCAAACTGCGGAAACGCCATGCGCAGGCCGTCGGAAGGCTTCGACGACTGACCGGAGCCGATACTGTCCGGCATAATGATGAAATATTTATTACTGTCCAGCGGCTGGCCAGGGCCAAATAACCGCCCGCCGAAGTTGTCGGCCAGCAGGGCTTTAATTGGCTGATTGGTTCCGTGAAGTAATAATACCGCTGGTTTATCAGGTGAGCCCAGCGTGGTGTAATGAATGCGCAGGCCTTTCATTTTTTCACCGCTGTTAAACTGAAATTCAGCGGCGGTCCAGTTTCCCTCACTGGGTGTTAACGGCGCGGCCAGCGGTGCAGCAACGGGCGCCAGCGTCAGCAGGGCAAAAATAGCAGCAGAGTAAATTTTCACAGACATAAACCACTCGGGTTACGGGGAGTGCCGGGACGGCGATAATAAGGTTAATCACTATTATCCCCAATGAACCCGGCAATAAAATCGTCTAAAAAAATATAATCTGCTGTCGGTTGTCCTTAGCGCGCCAGGATCTCCAGCCGGTTGCTTTTAGGTAAGCAGAAACGTTATTTCACTTTAGTTTTCTTTCGATACAGGCGCCGCGGATGGCCGATATTGCCGTAGAGCATCTCCACCTGGACCCAATCGCTGGCCACGCAGTACTCCAGATAGCGCCGGGCGGTGGTTTTGCTGATGCCGGCCTGTTCCACCACCTCCTCTACGGTGTGGGCAACGTCCGGCTGCTGTTCAAACAGCTGCTGTACCAGCGCGAGGGTGTTGGCCTCAATGCCTTTTGCCGCCGGTTCAGCGGCAAACTGTTTGGACTGCAGGTTGTAGAGCGCGTCGACGCTGTGCTGGTCGATCACCCGGTAGCTGTGCTGAGTCTGCACAAACTGCATAAAGCGCTCCAGCGAGTTACGCAGCCTTTTGTACGACAGCGGCTTAATAATATAGTCGAAGGCGCCGTTGCGTATCGCCTGGCTGCAGGTGTGCATATCGCTGGCGGCGGTGATAAACACCACCGAGCAGCTGGCGGCTTTGACCGCCGCGCTCTCCATCAGCTCAATGCCCTGACCATCCGGCAGGAAGTTGTCCAGCAGGATCAGCCGCGGCTGATGCAGCGTGGCCAGCCGTTTTGCCTCGGCCAGCGTGGCGGCCGTGGCCACCACCCGCAGGTTGAAATGTTGTTCGATAAACTCGGCGTGCAGGCGGGCCAGCAGCGGTTCATCTTCTACGATCAAAACGTCGAGGGCTTCAGACATAGTCGGGTGCTCGGGAGGGTCGGGTGTTGGGAATAAACAGCGAGAAAATGGTGCCGTGCGGATCGTTGTCCGTCACTTCGATGCTGCCGTGCGCCTGGGTGACGTAACGCGCCACCAGCTGCAGGCCGATGCCGTGATCGCGGGCGTCGGCTTTGGTGGTGATCCCCGGCTGGAACAGCGTATCACGAATGTGTCCGGCGATGCCGCCGCCCTGGTCCGCCACTTCGATCACCAGTTCGCCGCTGGCGTCGCTGAGATAGAGCGCAACTGGCCGGAGCTGCGGGCCGCGCAGCGTGGCCTCGACGGCGTTATCCAGCAGGTTGCCGACCACCGACATCAGCTCGCTCTCATTCAGCCCGTCCGGCAGCGTGCTTAGCTGGCAGGCGGGATCGAAGCGCAGTTCAATGCCTTTTTCGCGCGCGCTGGCGTATTTTCCCAGCAGCAGGCCGCACAGCGCCGGGGGAACAAACCGCGTGGAGATAAAGTCGAGGATCTCCTGCGCGCCTGCCGACTGGGCCTCGACGTAGCGTCGCGCTTCGTCATAGCGCTGCATCTGCAGCAGGCCTGCCAGCGCGGCGGTCCAGTTCAGCTGTTCGTGGCGCATCACCCGCAGGCTGTCGGCGTAGCGTTGCACCTGGCTGAGCTGGCTGCTCAGGGTGTTGATATCGTTTTCGCTGCGGAAGGTCACCACCCAGCCCAGCAGCTCCTGCTGCTGCATAATGCGCACCCGGCTGGCAATCACCCGCAGCGATCCAAACCGGCACACCTCGTCGTGGGTATCCTGCTGCTGCCCGCTGCTGAAAAAGTCGGGCTGGCTGCTCAGTACTTCGCTGACCGGTTTACCGATCGCCGCGTCGGCGCTCTGGCGTAAATCCAGCAGCTCGCGCGCCGCCCGGTTGAGCGTAATAATGCGCCCGCTGGCATCGATGGCGATCACCCCTTCGTAGATCGCTTCCAGCAGCGCGCTTTGCTGGCGCACCAGCAGGGCAATCTCTTTCGGCTCCAGCGAGAACATCTGCCGCTTAAGATTTTTAGACAGCAGCCAGGAGAAAATAAACAGCGCGATAAACAGCAGAATAATCGCGGCGGAAATTTGCAGCAGCGTGCGGGTGGTTAAATTATCAATATGCGACTTTAAATAGCCGACGGAAACAATGCCGATAACCCGGCCATTGTTATCCCGTACTGGCGCTTTACTGCGCAGCGAAACGCCAATGCCACCTTTACGCACGGTAATAATGGTTTTTCCGGCCAGCACCTCGCTGTTATCGCCGCCGACCATCGGCTGGCCAATACGGCCGGCATCTTCAGAGTGATAAAGGTGGCGGCCCTGGCTGTCGCCGACCACGATATAGCTGGCGTCGCTGCTGGCGCGAAAGGGTTTCATTAATGCGGCAACCTGCCGCGGATCGTCGGCCTGCACCGCCGCCACCAGCGGGGGGATCAGCGCAATCTCCCGCGCCTGCACCTGCGCCCTGGCCCCGAGGTCGCGGTGCAGCTGGGCGTCGAGCTGATACCAGCTGTAGCCGGCAATCGCCGCCAGCAGCAGGCAGGAGAAGGCAACCAGGCACAGGAACAGCTTAATCTGAAAAGAGAGTTTTAGGCGCATGGCCGGAATTTACCGCTCACAAGAGTCAGCCATTACCCTACCATGTGCAGGGAATCAGACAAGATTGCGCCCGATCAACTTGTGATCGCTGACACGCGTTTAAGCTGAATTGCGATAACGCTTAAATGCAGCAGAGTCGATAAGATTATCCCGCTAAATAACCTTAACACCATTAACTCCACGCGCTGTTTTACATAATGTCAATTAACACCATAGAAACCATAAGCACCATTAAAAACCCGTTTTAAATTTGAACAGAATCACAGCAGGTTAATAAGGCCTTTCACTATGATGTCGGTGAAACTTAATAAGAGGCCAGACTATGAGCACAACTGATGATTCTTATCTCGTCGCCAGAGAGAAAACCGCCGATATCCCGCTGCGGGAAAAATGGTGGCGGGTTATGGATAATTACAAGGTCGGCATCGTACCGCTGCCGCTGTTTCTGCTGGCCGGTTTTCTGATCCTGCTCGACTGCCTGGCCGGTAAAATGCCGTCTGATATCGTGGTGATGGTCGCCACGCTGGCCTTCTTTGGCTTCGCCTGCGGTGAGTTCGGCAAACGCCTGCCGCTGGTGGGCAAGATGGGCGCGGCGGCGATCTGCGCCACCTTTATCCCCTCCGCGCTGGTGCACTACGGCCTGCTGCCGGACGTGGTGGTGCAGTCCACCACCCAGTTCTACAAAAGCACCAATATTCTCTACCTCTATATCTGCTGCATTATCGTCGGCAGCATTATGAGCATGAACCGTCAGGTGCTGATTCAGGGCTTCCTGCGTATTTTCGTGCCGATGCTGTGCGGTGAGATTGTCGGCATGCTGGCGGGGATGGCGGTCGGTCTGGCGCTGGGGCTGGAGCCGTTCCAGATCTTCTTCTTCCTGATCCTGCCGATCATGGCCGGCGGCGTCGGTGAAGGGGCGATCCCGCTGTCGATGGGCTATGCGGCGATCCTGCATATCGAGCAGGGCGTGGCGCTGGGGCGCATCCTGCCGATCGTAATGCTGGGCAGCCTGACGGCGATCGTGATTGCCGGGCTGCTGAACCAGCTGGGTAAACGCTACCCGCACCTGACCGGCGAAGGCAGCCTGATGCCCGGCGGCCAGGCGGACGGCGAGGCGTCGGCAACGGAGAAATTCAGCGGCAAAATGGAGGTCACCACCCTGGCCTGCGGCGCGCTGCTGGCGATCCTGCTGTATATGGTCGGTATGCTGCTGCACCGGCTGATCGGCCTGCCGGCACCGGTGGGAATGCTGTTTGCGGCGGTCGCGGTCAAGCTGGCACACGGCGTGTCGCCGCGTATTCAGCAGGGATCGCAGATGGTCTATAAATTCTTCCGAACCGCGGTGACCTATCCGATCCTGTTTGCGGTCGGCGTGGCGATTACGCCGTGGCAGGAGCTGGTCGACGCCTTTACCCTGCAGAACCTGCTGGTGATCGTCACCACCGTCAGCGCGCTGGTGGTGACCGGCTTCTTCGTCGGTAAAAAGATCGGCATGCACCCGATCGACGTAGCGATTGTCTCCTGCTGCCAGAGCGGGCAGGGCGGCACCGGCGACGTTGCTATTCTGACCGCCGGTAACCGTATGTCGCTGATGCCGTTTGCGCAGATCGCCACCCGCATCGGCGGTGCGATCAACGTGTCGCTATCGCTGCTGGTGCTGGCGAAGTTTTTTGCGTGATGTCGAAGTATGACGTTTGAAGTCGAAGCCTGAAATCTGTGTACCTTTGCTACGTTGAACTGTCCGAGCTTTATCCCCGCCACGGCGGGGATTTTTTTTATCCGGCAACGGGCGTTACCAGCGGCGTTCGCTGCCTTCCCAGTCGATATAGTGGTGGCCGCTTTTGCCCTGCCACTCCTGCAGCCGGTCGGCGATGCCGTTAACGCTCTGTGCGATGGTCAGCGTTGCCTCCGCACCGCCCATATCGGTCTGCACCCAGCCCGGATGCACGCACAGCAGGGTTTTGCCCTGTGACTGTGCTTCCGGCAGCAGCCCGCGCGCCAGCATATTCAGCGCCGCCTTGCTGGCGGAGTAGAGCGGATAGGTGGCGTGCGGGTTCTCGTTGAGGCTGGCGAGGTCGGAGGACATCAGCGCCATAATTCCGCTCTGCTCTTTTACCAGCGGCAGCAGTTGGGTGGCGCAGCGCACCGGCGAGATGGCGTTACTCAGGAACAGCGCCGCCAGCTCGTCGTCACTGGTCTGCGTCAGATCCTGCGCCGCCGGGCCAAACACGCCGGCGTTGATAAAAATGGTGTCAAACTGCCGGCCGGCCAGCGCCTCGGCCAGCTCGTCACGCTGCTGCTGCCGGTTAATATCCAGCGTCAGCCACGCAATATTCGCGTCGGTGTGCGGCGTTGCACCGCGGGTGGTGGCCGTCACCTGCCAGCCGCGTTCCGCCAGCGTGGTCGCCAGCCCTAAGCCAATGCCGCGCGATGCGCCGATAATCAAAGCCTGTGGTGTGGTCATTGCCGTTCCTTTTCGTCGCCGTTGAGTAGATAAACGAGGTTAGCAAAGAAACGGGCGCAGCCCGTAGACGGTAATGCCTTACCAGCAGCAGGGACATTTGATATGGCCTGCTGTCCTGCCTGAAGTCTGAAGCCTGAAGCCTGAAGCCTGAAGCCTGAAGCCTGAAGCCTGAAGCCTGAAGCCTGAAGCCTGAAGCCTGAAGCCTGAAGCCTGAAGCCTGAAGCCGGGGGGACTTCACGTCACCTTAGCTGCCCGGTGCCGCCGCGCCGGAAGCGATAAACCAGACCAGAAAGGCCATAGCGGCAATAAAAATCACGGTGGGAGCAATGGCTCTTTTATTCACGGCGGGTCACCTCGGCGTTGAGTTTGACAGGGGGCACCGGAGGTTTCCGGGCGGGTGCCGAGTGTAACACAGACCGGGTGCAGCACGGCACCGGTCATCGGGGTGGCAGGGGCGATAAACCGGTAATATGATAGCGCAAACATTTTTCAGGCGGTGGGGCAGTGATGAAAGAACATAGTGAGCTGGGTGGCGTAGCGCCAGTACGTACCGTCACGCTGGAAGACGTGGCGCGGCTGGCGGGCCTGTCGCCGATGACCGTCAGCCGGGCGATCAATAAGCCGCAGGTGGTGCGTCCCGCCACCGTGGCGCGGGTGATGGCGGCGATCCAGGCCACCGGCTATATTCCCAACCTGCTGGCCGGCGGGCTGGCCTCGCGCCGCACCCGGCTGATCGCGGTGGTGGTTCCGCAGATCAACAACAGCATGTTTGTCGACACCGTGCAGGCGATCAGCGACCGGCTGGCCGCGCGCGGCTACCAGATGCTGCTGTGCGTCACCGGCTACTCCAGCGACAACGAGGCGGAAACCGTTAACACCATCCTGTCGCGGCGGCCGGACGGCATGGTGCTGACCGGCATTCACCACCATGCTGAACTGCGTAAAACGCTGCTGAACGCCGCGCTGCCGCTGGTGGAGATCTGGGATCTGACGCCGACGCCGCTGGATATGCTGGTGGGCTTCTCCCATGAAAAAATCGGCCAGCGCATCGGCGAATACTGTCTGCAGCGCGGCTACCGCAGCCTTGGCCTGGTGTGGGCCGGTGACCGGCGCGCTCAGCTGCGGCGCAGGGCGCTGGCCGAGGTGTTGCAGGGGCAGCCGGGCTGCCGCCTGCAGGGGGTGAACGCGCCGGTGCCGACCTCGCTGGGTGCCGGACGTCAGGGGCTGAGCCAGCTGCTGGCAGCGGGGCAGCGCTTCGACGCCATCGTCTGCAGTTCGGACACCCTGGCGCAGGGGGTAATTATGGAGGCGCAGGCGCGCGGGCTGCGCGTGCCGGAAGATCTGGCGGTGATCGGCTTTGGTGACCTGGCCTTTGCGGAACATAACCAGCCGGCGATCACCACCGTCGCCATCGACCGGCTGAAGATGGGCGAGCTGGCCGCCACGCTGCTGGCCGATAAAATCGAGGGGCAGGCCCCGGCGGAGGCGGTGGTCGATCTCGGTTTTACGCTGCGGGTGCGCGAGTCGGGCTGAATTTTACGCTGCGGGTGGGCAAGTCGGGACAGATTTACGCTGCGGGTGCGTGAGTGGGGATAGATTTTACGCCGGGGGTGGGCGAGTCGGCCTGGTTTCAGGCTGCGGGAGCGTGAATCGGGCCAGGTTTTGTCCCCAGGATGCGCAGGGGAATAGACGAATTGTTTGATTTTGTTCAGCCAGGTGACTATTGCAAAAACGCCACGCTCACGGCGTTTTTTTCCCGGTCAGCCTGCTTCAGGTGCCGAAATTTCCCTTAATAGCGGTGTGGTTAACCCTGTGGCTAACCCGGCGAGGAATGGTGGCATTGTTATAAAATGTTAGAGCAATCATCCCTGTTTAACTAAAAATATTATCTCTTCAATTTTTACATTTTGAATCATCTGTATCGCTAACATTGCGGCCATGTAAAAAAATAAAACCATTTTTTAACCTTCGGTTTCCCCCCGTGGCAACCCTTTACTGGCATGTGAGAGTCGTAACGCTATGCTCCTTCAAAAAGAAACCACCCGTCGTAAGTTTTTACTCGGGTCGCTGCTGGCATTACCGCTGGGCCAGATGGTGTTTAAAGGGCTGACCGCAGCCCAGGCCGCAGAGATGGCCGCACCTGAGCTGGCGGATTATCAGCCGATCTTCTTCAGCCCGGCCGAGTGGCGGTTTATCCTCGCCGCCTGCGACCGTCTGATCCCCGCCGGCGGCGAGGGAAAGGCCCCTGGCGCGCTGGAAACTAACGTGCCGGTCTTTATCGATCAGCAGATGCACGGTGATATCGGCAACGAGATCTACATGCAGGGGCCGTTTGATTCTCAGGCCGCCGCCACCCACGGCTACCAGATCCCGTTCCGCCCGCAGCAGATCTACCAGACCGGCATCAAGCTGGCCAACCAGTGGTGCCAGCAGCAGCACCAGCAGGACTTCCATCAGCTGCCGGTGGCAGAGCAGGAAGCGGTGCTGACGCATCTGCAGAAAAACGAGATCAAATTTGCCGATCTCGGTGAGCCGGATCTGAAGGCGTCGCAGTTCTTCAGCGGCCTGCTGAACGATAGCAAACACGGCTACCTCTCCGACCCGATGTACGGCGGCAACAAGGGGATGAAGGCGTGGATCGCCATCGGCTTCCCCGGCGCGCGCGCCAGCTACCTCGAATGGGTAAAGCAGCACAACGTGCCGTATCCGCTGGGTCCGGTGAGCATTCAGGGCCTGCGCGCCTGATTCCATTTTCTCGTTTTAATGCTGCCCGGCAGGGCCGGCGGCAGGGGCGCTCACGTCTCTGCTGCGGCCCTGCGGGGTAAACAGGGTTTAACATGGCACAGATTAATAAAGAAGAAGTCGACGTCGTTGTTGTCGGCCTGGGATGGGCCGGCTCGCTGATGAGCATTGAGCTGGCGCTGGCCGGCCTGAAGGTACGCGCGCTGGAGCGCGGCGGCGATCGCGGCTACGAAGAGTTCGCTTACCCGAAACCGGCGGATGAATTTGCCTATGCGGTGCGCAATAAGGTGATGGCCACCCCGGCGGAAGCGGCGGTGACCGTGCGCTACAACATGAGCCAGACTGCGCTGCCGACCCGTAAGTGGGGGGCGTTCTGCCCCGGCACCGGCGTGGGCGGCTCCGGCCTGCACTGGACGGCGGTGCTGATCCGCCCGACGCCGACCGACCTGAAGCTGAAAACCTACGCCGACCAGGCCTATGGCCCTGGCGTGCTGCAGGACGATATGCGCATTATGGACTTCCCGTTCAGCTGGGAGGAGATCGAGCCTTACTACGAAAAGTTCGAGATGATCTGCGGCCAGTCCGGCAATACCGGCAACCTGCGCGGCCAGATCCTCGAAGGCGGCGATCCGTTCGAAGGTCCGCGCGCCAATCCGATGCCGCTGCCGGCGCTGGACGACACGCTGAACAATACGATGTTTGTGAAGGCGGCGAAAAAGCTTGGCTATCATCCGTTCCCTAACCCGTCGGCCTGCGTCTCCCGCGCCTGGACTAACCCCTACGGTAACCAGATCGCGCCGTGCAACTACTGCGGCTACTGCAGTAAGTATCCGTGCCTGAACTACTCGAAGGCGTCGCCGCAGACCGCGGTGATGGACTCGCTGAAGCGCATGGACAACTTCTCCTATGAAGTGCACGCCAACGTGATGAAAGTGGTGCTGCATGACGATAAGAAGACCGCGAAGGGCGTTGTCTATATCGACAAAGACGGCAACGAGTGCTTCCAGCCGGCCAAAATCGTGGTGCTGAGCAGCTTCCAGTTCTGCAACGTGCGTCTGATGCTGCTCTCCGGCATCGGCAAGCCGTATAACCCGATTACCGAAGAGGGGGTGATTGGCCGTAACTACGCCTTCCTCAGCAACGGCGGCGCAACGCTGTTCTTCAAGGACAAAAACTTTAATCCGTTTGCCACCGCCGGGGCCACCGGGCAGATGTTTAACGATATCTCGCCGGGCAACTTTGACGGCCCGTCGCTGGGCTTTATCGGAGGTGCCAAGATCCACAGCTCGCAGGCCACCGGTACGCCAATCAGCACCGCGCTGCCGAAGGGCACCCCGGCGTGGGGCAACGGCTGGAAGCAGGGGCTGGAGGAGTGGTACGGCCACTCGATGAAGATCAGCATCACCACCACCTGTATGTCGTACCGCGATATCTATCTGGATCTCGACCCGAACTACACCGATGAGTATGGCTACCCGCTGCTGCGCATGACCTTTAACTGGAAGCAGAACGAGCTGAAGCTGCAACAGTATCTGAAGGGCATCGTCGGCAATATCACCAAAGAGCTGAACCCGGACAGCTACAGCGAGAGCTTCCTCGGGATGGATGCCGATTTCGATCTGACCAAATACGTCTCCACCCATAACGTCGGCGGCGCGGTAATGGGCGACGATCCTAAGACCTCGGCGCTGAACCGCTATCTGCAGAGCTGGGACGTGCATAACGTGTTTGTGCCGGGCGGTAACGCCTTCCCGCAAAACTTCCAGGCTAACCCGACCGATACCATCGGCGCGATTACCCTGATGGCGGCGCAGGCAATTAAGGATATCTACCTGAAGAATCCGGGTCCGATGGTGCAGGCATAAGGTGATGAAGATGAAACTGACACGCACGTTAATCGCGTCCGGCCTGCTGGCCGGCATGTCTGCGCTGCCTGCCGCTGCAGCGGACGATCTGGTGAAGCAGGGCGAGTATATTTCACGCCTCGGCGACTGTGGTGCCTGCCACACTATTCCGGGCAAGCCGGCGTTTTCCGGCGGGCTGGCGATTGAGTCGAACCTTGGCACGATCTATTCGACCAACATTACGCCGGATAAAGAACAGGGTATCGGTAAGTACAGCGAGCAGCAGTTCTCGGACGCGGTGCGTAAGGGCGTGCTGCCGGACGGTAAGCGTCTCTACCCGGCGATGCCCTATCCGGACTACGCGAAGATCAGCGATGCCGATATGCACGCGCTGTACGTTTACTTTATGCAGGGCGTGAAGCCGAGCGCGGAGCAGCCGCCGGAGACCGATCTGAGCTTCCCGTTCAGCCAGCGCTGGGGCATGCGTTTCTGGAACTGGGCGTTTACCGGGGATACGCCGTTCCGGCCGATCGGCGGGGCGAGTGCCGAGGTGAATCGCGGTGCCTATCTGGTGGAGAGCCTTGGCCACTGCGGCAGCTGTCATACGCCACGCGGCATCGGTATGAACGAGAAGGCGCTGGACAGCGGCGACGAGAAGTTCCTTGCCGGCGGCAGTCTTAACGGCTGGGAAGTGCCGTCGCTGCGCGGGTTGCCGCACTGGACGGAGCAGGAGACCGTCGATTATCTGGCGACCGGACGTAACGATAAGGCGGCGGTGGGCGGTGAGATGACGTCGGTGGTTGAGCACAGTACGTCGTGGATGACCGATGCCGATCTTAAGGCGATTAGCGCGTATCTGAAGTTCCTCGGCGGGAATCCGCCTGCGCCGGCGAAGGCGGCAGAGGCGGTGAGTGCCACCGAGGCGAAGCTGACGGCGGCGAAGAGTCTGACCACCGGCGAGCGGTTGTATCTGGATAACTGCGGGGCCTGTCATTTTGTGACCGGTAAGGGTGCGCCGCGCATTTTCCCGGAGCTGGACGGGGCGACGATAGTTAACGCGGGCGATCCGACCGGGTTGATCCATACGATTCTGGCCGGGGCGCAGCAGCCTTCAACCGCGAAGGCGCCGTCGACGCTGGCGATGCCGGGCTTTGCGGCGCGGCTGAGTGATGATGAGGTGGCGCAGCTGGCGACCTTTATTCGTCAGGGCTGGGGGAATAAGGCGGATGCGGTGAGTGAGAAGCAGGTGCGGGAAGTGCGGGAGACGCTGAAGCACTGATGCTTTGACATTGTGCACAGGTCGTATTCTGGCACTGTGCACAGGTCGTCTGTTTACTGGCACTGTGGACAGGTCGTCTGTTTGATCGAGATTCCCGGGCCTGTCAGCGGGCGACCCTGCGCGGCATAAGCCGCTCCGGGCTCATCCCGCTGCCCTCCCTAAAATGGGGTGTGTGGTGGCCTGTTTGGGAAGGGCTTAGGGCTTAGAGCTTAGTGCGTAGGGATTTAAGGGCGTGTTGTCTGTTTGATCGAGATTCCCGGGCCTGTCAGCGGGCGACCCTGCGCGGSMTAAGCCGCTCCGGGCTCATCCCGCTGCCCTCCCTAATAATGAGCTGCTCTGTGGCCTGTGGGGGATAAGGGAGCTACTTTGTTTGATGTCTGATGATTAATGAGCCTGCTCTGGTGAAGGTATTACCGGGGCGGGCTTTTTTATTGGAATTTTTGGGGCTGGAGGTGGGGCTGAAAAAGATTGCGTGGGGAGGGGGAACGTTGCAGGATTAAAGTAAATGTGAATCATTATCGTTGACGCGCTGGGCTGGGTGATCCGTTACCGTTTTTTTATCGGCAGTATGCGGTGTGCGGTGGGGAAACTGTTCTGGCACGTGACAGGATTGGCGGGCGGTTAAGGGGGCGGGATGACGTTGGGTGGGCAGGAGCGGGTGCTGGCGGAGTGGCTGGCGGCGGGGGGGAGCGCGGCAGCGGAAGTGCCTGATGCGGCGCGGCGGGCGTCGCTGGCGGCGTTTCTGGCCGAGAGTGCCAGCCTTGCGCCGCAGATTATGTTGTATACGTTACGGCGTAGCGGTTTTAGCGAGGTGGCGGGCTGGCAGGTGGTGGCACGCGGGCGTGAGCTGCGTGTCGCGCCCTGTTTTACGCCGCTGCTGCAGCGCTGGCATCTGCTGCTGGAGGAGGAGGGGTGGCTGGAGTGCGAGGGTGATTGCTGGCAGTTGGCCGGACATGCACCTGAGCCGTGGGCGCTGGAGCAGCGCATCGATGATGCCATTCACCGTCTGAGCCAGTTGATGAGTTGGCTGGATGAGAGCAGCGCGTTGGCGACAGCGCTGTTCAGCGGTCTGGCGCAGCTGGATGAGTGGCTGGTGGCACCGGTGCTGTTGCCGCATTCGCCGCTGGGATTAGATCTGTTGCTGCACGTGCCGGGGATCCTTGACGACTATTTTAGCGGGATTGTGGCGAGCATGGTGCCGCTGTTGCAGGCGGAGCCGGGCGATTGCCAGCCGTTGCTGGTGGGGTGCCAGCGTACGTTAGCGTTTGGCCGCTGCGTATTGCCAGTTTCAGGAACTGGGGTGGCGGTTGATTTAAGGCGGTCTCTTGCCGCGCAGTTGCTGCCGGGCAGCCGTTACGCCGGCGGGCTGTTTAGCGGGCTGTTAAGCGAGGCCGCAGCGCCACGGCTGTTAGCGGAACTGCGGGACTGGCTGAAACCGGGTGCGCCGTTATTGCTGCTGGAGAACAGCGCAGAGCGACCGCTGCACTGGGTGACGCCTGCCGCGCTCTGCGCACACGCCGCCGGAGAGGATAACTGCCCGTTCAGCGCCGCCGCCGATGAAGCCCGCTGCCGCCAGCAGCTGGAGCAGTCTGGCTATCAACTGCTGGCCGTCTGGCCGCAGCCCGCTACGCCGATGGCGTTCTGCGGCCAGCGGCTGTTGCTGGCCCGGGTCCCGCGCGGATGAGGTCTTGTCCCTGGCGCTATTACGTCATGTTGCAGGAGCAGGAGCAGGAGCAGGAGCAGGAGCAGGAGCAGGAGCAGGAGCAGGAGCAGGTGCAGGTGCAGGTGCAGAAGCAGGGTGGGGCACCCGCTTATGCAGGGGCGGAATGTAGCCGGAATCGTCTGTAAAACGGGCGGTCGCCGGTGAGAATATGCAGAGTGTCTATACTGGTAGCTGATGTTAACTAACGGAGGATAACCATGACCATTCATAAGAAAGGCCAGGCACACTGGGAAGGCGATATCAAACGCGGTAAAGGCACCATCAGTACCGAGAGCGGTGCGCTGAGCGCGCAGCCCTATGGCTTTAACACCCGCTTTGAAGGGAAAGCCGGCACCAACCCGGAAGAGCTGGTTGGGGCGGCCCATGCGGCCTGCTTCTCGATGGCGCTGTCGCTGATGCTGGGTGAGGCCGGCCATACGCCTGAAAGCATTGATACCACCGCTGACGTGTCGCTGGATAAAGTGGATGGCGGTTTCGGCATCACCAGAGTGGCGCTGGAGAGCAAAGTGACGCTGCCGGGTATCGATAAAGCCGAGTTTGACAAGATTATTCAGCAGGCCAAAGCCGGCTGCCCGATCTCGAAGCTGCTCAATACTGAGATCTCGCTGGACTATCAGCTGAATAACTAATCTCCACACTGTGCAGGGTGCGTCAGGACTGTGTTAAGCCAGAGCAAAGTTAGTGCTAATCCGGTCGTTTTCGGAGTTGAAGCGATACGGAAGTGTTGACGAATGTCCGATAGTGAGGTGAACGGCAGCGGTCAGGCCGTCGGCCAAACTGAGGACATCAAGATGAAAAAAACAACACTGGCACTGGTTATCAGCATTTTCACAGCAGGCACCCTGTTCTCCTCTCTGTCGCAGGCGGAGGGTCCGGGCAATGGCCCGGATCGCCAGTGGCAGCAGCAGGGCGGTCATGATAATCGCGGTAACGGCGGCGGCCATGATGCCCGCAGCGATCGTGGTGGTCAGGATCGTCATGACGCGCGTAACGATCGCGGCGGCCCGGATCGCCATGATGCCCGTAACGATCGCGGTGGTCCGGATCGTCATGATGCCCGTAATGACCGTGGCCCTTCGCCGCAATTCCACCGCGTGGAACGCGATCACTTTGCCTGGAGCGGCCACGACTTTCGTCGCGGCCACCCGATGCCGCCGCGTTTCCGTGGCGATGATTATCGCGTTAACGACTGGCGCGACCGCGGTCTGTACGAACCGCCACGCGGCGCACACTGGGCCTATGTCGACGGCAACTATGTGCTGATCGCGGCGGCAACCGGGATCATTACCGCTATCCTGCTGAATGGCGTGCTCAGCCAGTAAGGTGTTACCTCTCCGGCAGCGCCCGCTGCCGGATTTATTGCTTTGCCTCTCCCCAGCATTCAGACCCGTTCTCCCCTTTGTTAAAGCAACGCGTAATCGATATTTTTCAATAAATTAGCGTTGCATTGCATTACATTGTTGTTTTCCGTAGCGGCTCGCAGAAAACCGGCTCCTGTATGCTTGTTAATCATCTTGTGGTGGATTTATCATCATGCTGTCAGAACATAATTAAGGATGAGAAAATGGAAAACAGAGTCGAGAAACTGGAAGACAAGTTCACCACGTTGCAGGGAGACGTAAATATTCTTAAGCAGGATGTCACCGTGCTTAAGCAGGATGTGACCGTGCTTAAGCAGGATGTCACTGTGCTCAAGCAGGATGTCACTGTGCTCAAGCAGGATGTCACTGTGCTTAAGCAGGACGTCACCGTGTTGAAGCAGGATGTATCCGTCTTAAAAGAAGACGTTAAAATACTTAAAGAGGATGTTAACGGCATCAAGATAGATGTTGCGGTGATCAAGTCAAACTATGTGACGAAAGAAGAGTTCCATCAGCTGGATAAAAAGTTTGATACTAAATTCGAGATGTTACGCAGCGAGCTGCATCAGTCTCTGGCGTCACAAACAAAATGGTTTGCTGTATCGCAAATGGCGCTGCTGGTGGTTGGCCTGGGTGCCGCCAAAATAATCTTCTGAACGCACTCCTTAACGATGGTCAGCGGATGCCGGCGTGGCCAGTGGTTCTCCGCGGGGCGGCGGAATCGCTACAATCCTGAGCGTTACGCTTCCCCCTTCGCTCATTTCCTGTAGAAGCTTATCGTGATTTAAGCATATAGACGTCTGGACATGTAGCCATCACTTTCTGTAGCATGCTGCCATTAGAAAAATCTTACCGGGAGCAGGCTGATGGCGCATAAAATTGCAATTCTGGATGGTGGTATGGGGCGAGAGCTGGCGCGGGTTGGTGCACCATTCCGTCAGCCGGAGTGGTCGGCGCTGGCGCTGTATGAAGCGCCGGAGCGGGTGCGCGAGGTTCATGACAGCTTTATCGCCGCCGGTGCCGGTACGCTCACCACCAACAGCTATGCCGTGGTGCCGTTCCATATTGGCGACGCACGCTTTGCCGCCGACGGTCAGCGGCTGGCCGCGCTGGCCGGCCGTCTGGCGCGCGAGGCGGCCGACGCCGCCCCTGAGCCGGTGCGCGTTGCCGGCAGCCTGCCGCCGGCCTTAGGCTCCTATCGCCCCGACCTGTTTGACCTGCCGCAGGCACTGGCTATCCACCGCGTGCTGATCGATGCTCAGGCCCCGTTTGTGGACGTCTGGCTGGGCGAAACCGTCAGTTCGATCGCCGAAGCGGAGGCGATTCACCAGGCGCTGGCCGGTCAGCCGCAGCCGCTGTGGCTCTCCTTTACCCTCAATGATGAAGCGGAACAGTATGATGCCGTCAGCACCCTGCGCTCCGGCGAAAGCGTGACGGCGGCGGTAACCCGCGCCGTGGAGCTGGGGGCAGAGAACGTGCTGTTTAACTGCAGCCATCCGGAAGTGATGCTGTCGGCGGTACGGCAGGCCGCCGCCGTGCTGAAGCAGCTGAATGCGTCGGTGGGCATTGGTGTTTATGCCAACGCCTTTGAGCACGGCAGCAACGGCGGCGGGGCCAATGAAGGTCTGAGCGGCCTGCGTAAAGACAGCGATCCGGCAGGCTATCTGCACTGGGCGCAGGAGTGGGTGGCGGCCGGTGCCACGCTGGTTGGCGGCTGCTGCGGCATTGGCCCGCAGCACATTCAGCGGCTGGCGGAAGCGCTTAAGTAAGACGGACACCGGGTCAGTGCCGCTACGGCGGCAATAATAAAAACAGCAGAAACTACAGGACACCACCACATGAACCGTCGCAACTTTATTAAAACGACCGGGGCACTTTCCGTTGCAGCAGCCTGCACCGGCTGGCCGCTGCAGTCAGCATGGGCAGCGGACGCCGCGCCCGCTGCCGCGGATGCCACGCCGAAAAAAGGCGGGCACCTGATTATCGGCATGGATAACGCCTCCAGCACCGATCGGCTCGATCCGGCGTTCTGGTTTGAGTCCTGGATGTATTTCTTTGGTTCGCAGCTGTTTAACTGCCTGGCCGACGTGGATGAAAACGGCAGGATCGTGCCGTCGCTGGCCGAGAGCTGGGAAACCGCCGACGGCAGCAAAACCTGGCTGCTGAATATTCGTCAGGGCGTGCAGTTCCACGACGGCCGTGCACTGACCGCCAGAGACGTGGTCTACTCGCTGAACCACCACCGCGATGAGAGGTCCACTTCGTCGGTGAAAGGTTACCTCGACCCGGTGGTGTCGCTGGAAGCGACCACGCCGCACCAGGTGACCATTAAGCTGAAAGAGCCGAACGTTGAATTTATCGCCCTGCTCAGCGACGTTCACTTTGCCATTACCCCGGAGAATGAAAACTTCGATAAGGGCATCGGCACCGGCGCCTTTATCCTTGAGAGCTTTAAGCCGGGCGTGCGCGGGCTGGTGAAGCGTAACCCGAACCACTGGAACCCCAACCGTGGCCACGTTGATTCGGTGGAAACCCTGGCGATGAACGACTCGACGGCGCGCGTGGCGGCGCTGGCCAGTGGTTCGGCGCACATGATTAACCGCGTGAACCCGCGTATCGTCGATCGCCTGAAGGCGCTGCCGACCATTCAGCTGCTGCGTTCGAAAGACAGCCAGATCTTCACCTTCCCGGGGCTGGCGAACGTCGCGCCGTTTAACACCCTCGACGGCCGCCTGGCGCTGAAATACGCCATCGATCGTGAGCAGATGATCAAAACCGTGCTGGGCGGTTACGGCACCGTCGCTAACGATAACCCGGTTTTCCCGTCCAGCCCGTACTTTGCCAAAGATATTCCGCAGCGCCCTTACGATCCGGAAAAGGCCAGATATCACTGGCAGAAATCCGGCTTCAGCGGCCCGCTGGTGCTGTCGGTGGCGGAGAGCGGTTTCCCGGGCGCGGTGGATGCCGGCCAGCTGTACCAGAACTCGGCGCAGCGCGCCGGCATTCCGCTGCAGGTGGAGCGCGTGGCGGATGATGCCTTCTGGGACAACGTCTGGATGAAGAAACCCTTTGTCTCCTCTAACTGGTCGCTGCGCCCGACCGCCGATGCGCTGCTGTCGCTGGTGTTTACCAGCAACGCGCCGTGGAACGAGTCGCAGTGGAAAGAGCCGGCCTTTGACCAGCTGGTGACCGCCGCCCGTGGCGAGCAGGATGAACAGAAGCGCCGCCAGATTTATCACGATATTCAGGTGATGCTGGTCGAGAAGGGCAGTGAGGTGATCCCGCTCTACGCCGATGCGCTGGATGCGGCCAGCAGCAAAATTAAAGGGTTTGTTGCCATTCCGGGCTTCACCATGAGCGGCAACCGCGCTGCGGAAAAAGTCTGGTTTGCGTAATTGTCGATGAGTGATTCTCCTTCTATCCGCGGGAAAGGCCATTTCCCGCTGCTTAAGATGATCGTCCAGCGTCTGCTGGCCGGGGTGGTGATGCTGCTGGTGGTGTCGGCGCTGATTTTTGTCGGCATCCAGCTGCTGCCGGGCAACGCCGCGACGGCGATCCTCGGCCAGACGGCCACCCCGCAGGCGGTGGCGGCGCTGAATCAGCAGCTCGGCCTCGATCAGCCGGCCCTCAGCCGCTATCTCAGCTGGCTGGGCGGCGTGCTGCAGGGCGACTTCGGCCACAGCTTTACCAGCCGCGAGGCGATCGCGCCGGTGCTGCTGGAGCGGCTGGGTAATACCCTGTCACTGGCGTTCTTCACCGCTATCGTTGCCGTGCCGCTGGCGCTGGCGATCGGCTTTGCTTCCGCCCGCTACCAGGGGCGCTGGCCCGATCGGCTGCTGAACCTGTTTACCCGCGCGGCGGTGTCGCTGCCGGAGTTCTTCTCCGGCTACCTGCTGATTCTGATTTTCTCGATCACCCTGTTCTGGCTGCCGAGCAACAGCAGCATCGCCGACGGCATGCCGCTGGGCGACAGGCTGCTGGCGATTGCGCTGCCGTGCCTGACGCTGATCTTCGCTATTCTTGGTCATATGAGCAATATGACCCGCGCCGCGCTGGTCAGCGCGCAGAATGCGGCCTGGGTGGATACCGCGCTGATGAAGGGGCTGTCGCCGTCGGCGATCCTGTTCCGCCACGTGCTGCCCAACGTCTGGGGGCCGGTGATTAACGTGATCGTGCTCAACCTGGCCTGGCTGATGGTAGGGGTGGTGATCGTCGAGAACGTGTTTGTTTACCCGGGCCTCGGCCAGTACATGGTGGACAGCATCAGCAAACGCGATATCCCGGTGATCCAGGACTGCGCGCTGCTGCTGGCCGGGATCTATATTCTGCTCAATCTGCTGGCCGATGTGGTCACCCTGCTGGCTAACCCGCGCCTGCGCCACGCCCGTTAATCCCTTTTAGAGGCCAGCCTGGCGTACCGCGAAGGCACGCCGGGCTGACAAGGAACTGATGTTGATGTTAAGGCTGAAACTTGCCGTGCTCCCCGGTGCTATCGGGCTGAGCCTGTTTATTCTGGTGGCGCTGCTGGCCCCGCTGCTGTCGCCCTATGCGCCCGATCAGGTGGTGGGCAGTGCCTGGGCGGGGGTCTCACCGCAGAACTGGCTGGGCACCGATAACCTCGGCCGCGACCTGCTGTCGCGGCTGATCTGGGGCACCCGCACATCGATCGGCGTTAGCGTGGTGGCGACCCTGCTGGCGTTTGCCATCGGTATTTTCCTCGGTTTCCTCGCCGGCTTCTGCCGTGGCTGGGTCGATCAGCTGATTTCACGGGTGAACGACGTGCTGATGGCGATCCCTACGCTGATCCTCGCGCTGGTGGTGCTGGCGATGCTGCCGAAAACCATTCCGGTGATCGTACTGGTGCTCGGCCTGCTGGAGTCGACGCGGGTGCTGCGCGTGGCGCGTTCGCTGGCGCTGGATATTGCGGCGCAGGAGTTTATCGAAGTCGCCCGACTGCGCGGGGAGCGCCTCGGCTGGATCCTGTGGCGCGAGATCCTGCCCAACGCCCTGACCACGCTGGTGGCGGAGTTTGCGTTGCGCTTTATCTTTATTCTGCTGTTCCTGTCGGCGCTGTCGTTCCTTGGGCTGGGCATTCAGCCGCCAACCGCCGACTGGGGCGGGCTGGCGCGGGATAACAAAGACGGCATTCTGTTTGGCGTGTGGGCCGCGCTGATCCCGGGGGCGGCGATTGCGCTGCTGGCACTGGCGCTGAACAGCGTCGCCGACTGGCTGATGAGCCAGCACAGCCGCAGCTGGCAGGAGTAATTAATGCAGTCACAACCGTTGTTAAGCGTGCAGCAGCTGCGCGTCACCGCCGGCAGCGCGGTGCTGGTGGACGATATTTCTTTCACCCTGAATAAAGGCGAAGTGCTGGGGCTGATCGGCGAGTCCGGTGCCGGTAAATCCACCATCGGTCAGGCGATCCTCGGCCACTGCCGCCACGGGATGAAAATCAGCGGCGGGCAAATTATCTTCGCCGGACAGCCGCTGAACGGGCTCTCCGAACGGCAGATGCGCAGCGTGCGCGGCGTACAAATCGCCTACGTGGCGCAGTCGGCCAGCGCTTCGTTCAACCCGGCGAAAACCATCGGTGAACAGGTGATTGAGGTGGCGGTGCGCCACCGGGTGCTGGACCGCCGGGCGGCGATCCAGCGCGCGATGGCGCTGTTTGTACAGCTGCAGCTGCCGCAGCCGCAGCAGTTTTTCCACCGTTATCCGCATCAGGTCTCCGGCGGCCAGCTGCAGCGGGCGATGATTGCGATGGCGATCTGCGCCGGGCCGCAGCTGATTATCTTCGACGAACCGACCACCGCGCTGGACGTGACTACCCAGCTGGAAGTGCTGAAGGCGATTCAGCAGGTGATTGCGCAGAGCGGCGTGGCCGCACTCTATATCAGCCACGATCTGGCGGTGGTGGCGCAGCTCAGCCAGCGAATTATGGTGCTGCGGCACGGCCGTCAGGTAGAGACAGGTGCTACCCCGGCGCTACTGGATCAACCGCAGCAGGCTTATACCCGTGAGCTTCTGCACAGCCACGCGCAGCCGCATACGCCGCGCGGTTCCACTCTGCCGCTGCTGGCCGCGCGTGAGGTCAGCGTTGATTATCAGGGGGAGCGGGTGCTGCACAATGTGTCGCTGACCGTCGGCCGCGGCCGTACCCTGGCGCTGATCGGCGAGTCAGGTGCCGGCAAGTCAACCCTCGGCCGGGCGATCTGTGGGCTGGTCTCCCCGGCGGAGGGCGAGGTGCGCTTTAACGGCCAGCTGTTGCCGCCGGCGCTGCGCCGGCGCAGCCGCCAGCAGCTGCAGTGGGTGCAGATGATCCACCAGCACCCGGACACCGCGCTCAACCCGCGCCTGACCATCCGGCTGCAGCTGGAGCGGGCGATGGTCTGCCTGACCGCGCTGACCGCCCAGCAGCGTAAAGCGCGGGTGGAGACGCTGCTGGAGCAGGTCGGGCTGCCGGTACAGCTGGCGGACCGCTATCCGCACGCGCTCTCCGGCGGTCAGAAGCAGCGCGTCTGTATTGCCCGCGCGCTGGCGGTGGAGCCGCTGCTGATCGTCTGTGATGAACCAACGTCGGCGCTCGATCCGCTGGTCGGGCGTGAGGTGCTGGCGCTGCTGAAGAGGTTACAGGAGCAGACCGGCGTCTCGCTGCTGTTTATCACCCACGATCTGCACGTGGTGAACGCCGTTGCCGATGAGGTCATGGTGCTGCGCCACGGCAGAACGGTGCGCCAGGGAGCGTTAGATCTGGTGTTTAACGCGCCGCTGGACGACTATACCGCCCAGCTGCTGCGCGCGGTGCCGCAGATGCGTGCCGGTTGGTTAGAGGAAGTCAGTGCGGTAGTCTGAGCAAATTCAAACAACGGAACAGATCCGGAGGGAAACAATGAGCGTGTTCTTTATTCTGGCAGTGGTGTTTGGCGCGGCAGCCTTGCCGATGCTGGTGCTGAGCGTCACCCAGCGGCGGCGCAGCCCGTGGCTGGCGGCGGGGATGGTCAATCTGCTGCTGGCGCTGGTGTTTGCCGCCAGCGCCCTGTTTGCCTGAGGCAGCCGTTACTGATGGGCTACCACCGAGGCAATCACCCCGGTCGCTACGGCAATTAGCACGTAGTTACCGTTGACGTTATGCCAGCGGTGCCCGGCCGGCGGTGCCTTCAGACCGTGTTTTTTCCAGTCATTTACCTGATAGCCCGCCCCGCGATACTGCCCCGGCAGGGCGTGGCCCTTGCGGAAATCCGGCTTTACGGAAAACTGTCACAGTGCATCAATCGTGTACGCTGAACGCCTGCTCCAGCAGCCAGCGCTGCTGCGCCTCGCTGTAGCTGACCCACGAATTTTTGCTGTTGGCGCGGGCGAGGATCCAGGCGACATCCTGCTGGCTGAGCGACGGCGGATCCTGCCAGAACGGCGTGATGGCGTGTTCGCGCAGCCAGTCCGCCAGCTGTAGTGCCGCAGGCTGCCCGCCGTGCGGGAACAGGGTCTGTTGCAACTGCTGCATCAGCGCCCGCTGCTGCGGGTTTTCGCTTTCACTGAGCAGAGTCAGGAACGGCAGCAGCAGGCGACCGCATACTTCACCGTGATGATAGTCACGGATCGCCCCCAGCTCCCCGGCGATGCCGTGGATCACCCCCAGCCCGGCCATACTCAGGCACTGCCCGCCGAGCCAGGAGGCCAGCAGCATCTGTTCCCGCGCCTCATCCCCTGACGCATCATCACGGTTCAGCCCCGGCCAGCCGTTGATAAACGCCTGCAGCCCGCTCAGCGCCGTCTGGCGGCTCAGCGCGCTGCCTTTCGCTGACAGATACGCTTCAAACAGATGGGTAAAGGCATCGATGGCGCAGCAGGCCAGCACCCGATCCGGTGTGCCGCGCAGCAGGTCGGCGTCGAGGATCGCCACCTCAGGAACAAACGCCGGATGGCGCAGTGAGGCCTTCACCCTGATGTGCTGTTTGTCGGTGATCACCGCATTCTGCGTTACCTCACTGCCGGTGCCGGCGGTGGTCGGCACCGCGATCAGCGGCAGGGTGGCGGCGGTCACTGCGCTATCGCCAACCTTCTCCAGGTAGCGCAGGGTGTTGAGCGGGTGCTGGCTCAGCGCCGCCACCGCCTTGGCGGCGTCGATCACGCTACCGCCGCCAATCGCCACCACGCGGCCAATCCGGCCGCGCCAGCGTGCCACCCAGCCGTCGATCTCATCGGGTGAAGCTTCATGGCTGACTATCTCAATACCGCACAGCAGCGGTTCAAGCTGTGGCTGCAGAGCCTGCCAGGCCGGGCCGTTGAGGAAGGAGTTGCCGCAGAACAGCAGCGTCGGCAGCGCGGGCTGCTGCAGCAGTGGGATCAGCTGCGGCAGGGTGCCGCGGCCAAACAGGGTCTTTCGGTTGGCAATTAACTGGGTAGGATTCATCGGTCACTTATCTTAACGGTTACAGGCTGCCCGGGCCTGGGCAGGTGAAGGTGATGGCCCGATCCTGCGGCGAATTAATGATGCTGAAGCGGGTGTCGGAGACGCGCTGTGCCAGCCAGCCGTCACGGGTGACGGCCGAGGGAATATAGAGCTGACGGTCGCCCGACCACAGTGGGCCGCTGTCGAGGGTGCGGTCAGGAAGCGTCACGGAAAAGGCGCTGACCCGGTCAATAATTTTTCCCTCAACCGTGCCCAGCGGCTGGCCGCTCAGGGTGGTCACCTCGCCATTGCAGGTTGTCCCCTGGTATTTTCCGGCGCAACCGGCCAGCAGCAGCAGGGCAGCACACAGCAGCGGCCTGATGGCCAGCGGGGAGGTAGGGATGATAGGGGAGAGTCGTGGACATCCGGAAACGGGCATGGTGCATCCTGTCACTGTCACAACGGTTTAACAATCCGTTGAGTATAGCCTGACGGTGATGGCGCGTGTTAGTGGCGCGTGGATTTTGCGGGGTGCCGCCAGAAAGCCTTAAAAACCCCTTAAAAACGCAGGTTAATTATCTGAAACCGGTTACTGAATCAATTCAGCAAAATTGTTAACAACTCTGATAAGCGGTGCTACAATCCGCGCACATTGTGATTTGTATCACATATTTTCGGTAGGGATTCGTGATCCTGGTCAGCGACAAATGTTAAATATTATGAATTATAAAACATAACGCGGTGGCTGACTGCGTAATCCTGTTACATACCGATATACTTTGACAGGTCTGCCTGGCAGCGCATGTAGCGCACTTTGTCAGGGAAAGGCGGGCGCCTGAAATTTCCGTTCTGCATCATTATTGCCGGGCGAAAACGGGCCTGAAACGTTGCTCACTAATGATGAATCACTCCCGTGAATAATAAAAAAACCTCTGCTTATCTTCTGACGCCGCTGTTTGCCCTCTCTGCGGTTGCTGCCAGCTGCGCACAGGCGGCTACCGCCGCCTCTCAGTCAGACTCCTCCACCCTGATGGTCGTCAGACACGTCAGCGGGCTTTCGGAGCTGGATACCCCCGCCGCCGTCAGCGTGGTGGACGGCGACGATCTGCGTAACAGTACGGCGCAGGTCAATCTGTCGGAAACGCTCGGCAGCGTGCCGGGCCTGCAGCTGCAGAACCGCCAGAACTATGCCCAGGATCTGCAGCTGTCGGTGCGCGGCTTCGGCAGCCGTTCGACCTTTGGCGTGCGCGGCGTGCGCATGTACGTGGACGGTATTCCTGCCACCATGCCGGATGGCCAGGGGCAGACCTCCAATATCGATATTAACTCGGTAGGCAGGGTGGACGTGCTGCGCGGCCCTTACTCGGCGCTGTACGGCAACGCCTCCGGCGGCGTGGTGAATATTGAGACCGAGACCGGCACCCAGCCGCCCACCCTGGAAGCGGGCACCTACTTTGGCAGCTTCGGCAGCTGGCGTAACAGCGTTAAGGCCAGCGGCGCGACCGGTGACGGCACTCAGGCCGGCGACGTGAATTACACGATTTCCGGCTCGCGTTTTACCACCCACGGCTACCGTGACCACAGCGGCACGCAGAAAAGCCTCGGTAACGGTAAGCTGGGCGTGCGTATTGATGACGTCAGCACCCTGACGCTGATGCTGAACAGCGTGTCGGTGGATGCGAATGACCCGGGCGGTCTGACGGCGGCGGAGTATCAGGCTAACCCGCGCCAGTCGCCGCGTGGCGACCAGTACAACACCCGCAAGAGCCTCGATCAGACCCAGTTCGGCCTGCGCTACCAGCGTGAAATGAGTGAGAACGACCAGCTGACGCTGACCACCTGGCACGGCGAACGCCACACGACTCAGTACCAGTCAATTCCGGTCGGCACCCAGGCTAACCCGGCCTATCCGGGCGGGGTGATCGTGCTGGAGCGTAAGTATCAGGGGATCGACACCCGCTGGAAGCATGACGGCAAGCTGGGCTCCATGCCGGTGACGCTGATCGGCGGGCTGGACTACGAAACCATGACCGAACGTCGTCAGGGATTCCTTAACTACAACACGGTGAACGGTGTTAATCAGCTCGGCGAGAAGGGCGACCAGCGCCGTAACGAAAAGAACACCATGTGGAACCTCGATCCTTACCTGCAGAGCAGCTGGCAGCTGAGCGATAAGTGGTCACTGGACGCCGGTCTGCGTTACAGCACCGTCAGCTTTGACTCCACCGACTACTACATCACCACCGGTAACGGCGATGACAGCGGCAGCGCGCGCTACCATAAGCTGCTGCCGATGGGCTCAGTCAACTATGCGGCGACCGATGCATGGAACCTCTACTTCTCCGCCGGTCGTGGTTTTGAAACGCCAACCATTAACGAACTCTCCTACCGCTCGACCGACGGTACGCAAACCGGCATGAACCTCGGCCTGAAGCCGGCCACCAGCGACACCTTTGAGCTGGGCAGCAAAACGCGTATTGGTTATGGCCTGCTGACGGCGGCGATTTTCCAGACCAGTACCGATAACGAGCTGGTGGTTGAAAGCAGCAGCAACGGCCGTGCGGTGTATAAAAACGCCGGTGAAACCCGCCGTCGCGGCCTGGAGCTGGGCTTCGACCAGCAGTTCGCTCAGGACTGGAAAATGAAGCTGGCGTGGACGCTGCTGGACGCCACCTACCGTAATGAAACCTGTAATGCTGCCGCGACGTCCTGTACGCCCGCAGGTAACCGCCTGCCGGGCATCGCCCGCAATATGGGCTACGCTTCGCTGCAGTATGCGCCGGAAAGCGGTTTCCACGCCGGTGCGGATATCCGCTATATGAGCAGTATCAAGGCTAACGACGCCAATGACGCCGAAGCCGGCGCATATGCGGTGACCAGCCTGAACAGCGGCTACCGCTTTAACTGGAGCCAGTGGTCGCTGGATCTGTTTGGCCGCGTCGATAACCTGTTCGATCGCCAGTACGCCGGATCGGTGATCGTCAACGAAGGCAACAAGCGTTACTACGAATCGGCCCCTGGCCGTAACTGGGGCGGCGGTGCCACCCTGGCGTATCAGTTTTAAGCGTTAAGCGGATCGTCTCCCGGCCCTCTGGTGAGGGGGGCAGCCCGGCAGCCTGCCCCTGATCTCATTCCGGGCAGAGCGTCAGGCTGATTCGCCGGGCAGATTGCGCGCACCGCGTGCCAGACTTATGCACCGGGCAAAGCCCGGTCACAGAATCCAGCAGTAACCGGCCAGCGGGAAGGGGAGCTTCCCGCTGGCCGGCACGGAACACCGGATGGATGGTTAAAACAAAACCGGGTGTTTCAAAAGATTAAGCCTACGCTTAATCGGTGACTTTTCATTTTTGGTAAGGTTCAAACTATGCAAAGTAAAGCATCAAGAGTGCTTCTGCTGCTAACGGCGATATTTGCCGCGCTGAGCGGCCTGTATCTGTTAATTGGCGGCATCTGGCTCGCTAAATTAGGTGGTTCGCTGTACTACATCATTGCTGGTGTGGTGCTGCTGATTACTGCTGTGCTGCTGCAGCGTAAGCGCGGTGCCGCGCTGACGCTCTACGCCCTGTTCCTGCTGGCCACCACCGTGTGGGCGCTGTGGGAAGTGGGTTCCGACTTCTGGGCGCTGACCCCGCGTCTTGACGTCACCTTCTTCTTCGGCCTGTGGCTGGTGCTGCCGTTTATCTGGCGCGGCCTGGTGTCGAAGGGCGCGTTCCCACGCGCTGCGCTGAGCGCGGTGCTGGTGTTCGTCGTCGCGGTACTGGCGTACTCGGTGTTTAACGACCCGCAGGAGATCAACGGTACCCTGAGCCCGGATCAGGCGGCAGAAGCCACCCCGGCAGATGACGGTATCCCTGCCGGTGACTGGCCGGCCTACGGCCGTACCCAGGGCGGCACCCGCTACTCGCCGCTGAAGCAGATCACCGACCAGAACGTCGGCGAGCTGAAGCAGGCGTGGTCGTTCCAGACCGGCGACCTGAAACTGCCAAGCGATCCGGGTGAGATCACCAACGAAGCCACGCCGATCAAAATTGGCAACGCGCTCTACCTGTGTACCGCGCACCAGAAGCTGTTCGCGCTGGATGCGGCCACCGGTAAAGAGAAGTGGCACTTCGACCCGAAAATGAAGACCGACCCGACGTTCCAGCACGTGACCTGTCGCGGCGTCTCTTACTATCAGACCCCGGAAGCGGCAACGGCACCTGCCGGTACGCAGCTGGCGCTCTGCTCACGCCGCGTGCTGCTGCCGGTCAATGACGGCAGCCTCTACGCGCTGGACGCGGAAACCGGCGCGCTGTGCCCGGAATTTGGCGACAACGGTAAGCTGAACCTGCAGAGCAATCTGCCGTACAACAAGGTCGGTTCTTACGAGCCAACCTCGCCGCCGATCGTTACCGATAAGGTGATTGTGATGGCCGGTGCGGTGACCGATAACTACTCGACCAAAGAGCCTTCCGGGGTGATCCGCGGCTTCGACGTCAACAGCGGTAAACTGCTGTGGGCCTTCGATACCGGCGCGAAAGATCCGAACGTGATTGCCGAAGGCGAGCAGAACTACACCGCCAACTCGCCAAACTCATGGGCGCCTGCGGCCTATGATGCGAAGCTGGATCTGGTTTACCTGCCGATCGGCGTGTCGACGCCGGATATCTGGGGCGGTCACCGTACCCCGGAGATGGAGCGTTTTGCCACCGGCGTGCTGGCGCTGAACGCCACCACCGGCAAGCTGGGCTGGTTCTACCAGACCGTGCACCACGATCTGTGGGATATGGACGTACCGGCACAGCCGACGCTGGCGGATATCAACGATAAAGACGGCAACAAGGTTCCGGTCATTTATGTACCGACCAAAACCGGCGATCTGTTCGTGCTGGACCGTCGCGACGGTAAGCCGGTGGTGCCTGCACCAGAGATGAAGGTGCCGGGCGGTGCGGCGAAGGGCGATCGCGTGTCGCCAACCCAGCCGTACTCTGAGCTGAGCTTCCGTCCGAAAGAGCATCTGGCCGGTAAGGATATGTGGGGCGCCACCATCTATGACCAGCTGATCTGCCGCGTGATGTTCCATCAGCTGCGTTATGAAGGCCCGTTCACCCCGCCATCTGAGCAGGGTACGCTGGTGTTCCCGGGTAACCTGGGGATGTTTGAGTGGGGCGGCATTTCGGTGAACACCGATCGTCAGGTGGCGGTTGCCAACCCGATGGCGCTGCCGTTTGTGTCACGTCTGATCCCACGCGGTCCGGGTAACCCGATCGAGCCGGATGAGAACGATAAGGGCGGTACCGGTACCGAGTCCGGCGTGCAGCCGCAGTACGGCCTGCCGTACGGCGTGACGCTGAACCCGTTCCTGTCGCCGTTAGGTTTCCCGTGCAAGCAGCCTTCATGGGGCTATATTTCGGCGATCGATCTGAAGACCAACGATATCGTGTGGAAGAAACGTATCGGTACCGTGCGCGACAGCTCACCGGTTCCGCTGCCGTTTAAGATGGGGATGCCGATGCTGGGCGGCCCGGTGTCTACCGCCGGTAACGTGTTCTTTATTGCGGCCACCGCGGATAACTACCTGCGCGCGTTTAACCAGTCTAACGGTAAGCAGCTGTGGGAAGCCCGTCTGCCGGCCGGTGGTCAGGCGACGCCGATGACCTATGAGGTTAACGGTAAGCAGTACGTGGTGATCGTGGCCGGTGGTCATGGTTCCTTCGGGACTAAGCTGGGCGATCACGTGATTGCTTATGCGTTGCCGGACAGCAAATAAGTTTTAACGCTGTGGCAGAAGGGGGCGACTTTAGGGTCGCCCCCTTTTTTTGTGCCTGCGCTTTGGGGCCGGGGCGCTTTGGGTTTGGGGGCCTGGCTTATCGGTGCGTGGCTTTGGGGCCGGGTCGCTTTGAGGTTGGGTGCCTGGCTTAATCGGGGTTATCCGGATCGCGGACACGCCAATAACGTCCCTGGGCTCTGCCGGGCGCATCCCTGCGCCCGAAGGTCCGCTAACCCGGATAACCCCGATTGCCTGTAATTACTGGTGTTGCTGTCCTGAAATATTCTATATCTGCGCTCAAACGTCAAAACATCAAAACATTAATACGGGTCTTTAATACGGGTCTTTTTGGCTTTTAAGGCAGCAACTCAATTGCTGAAAAGGGAGGCCGTTGGCGAGCAGGTTAGCCGGGCGTATGCCGCACGGATGCGGCATCCGAGCCTCCAGGGATGGATTATTTTTTAAAGCCCGGATTTTTGGGCTTTAAAAAATTAACGGCGTCCCGGCGTTCTGTCGCCAACGGCCGAACCCGTCATCGAAACTAAACGCGATGCCCTTAACAGCAACACAATCGCCGAATCCGCCCCGAAACAAAAAGCCGCGTCAGCCCTGGCGTAAGCCAGCGGTGGCCGCCAGCGCCTGCAGGGCGGCGATCTGCTCGTGCCAGCGGGCGAGGGCGCTGGCTTCGTCGTTGAGGCTGAAGGTCAGGCCGTGGGTGACGGTGGCGTAGGGCGCGCGGTGGGCGATGACCTGGTGAACGGTGGCGCTGAACACGCTCAGGTTGAGATCGGTCAGCGTCTCGTCGCGCTGCACAACCAGCAGCTGAATCTCCCAGATAGCCCCGTCAAGCACCAGCGCCAGCGTGGCCTTGCCGTCACGCTGCAGATTGCGGGTAGTAGTGGAGTGCGGCCAGATGGCGAACAGCAGCTGCCGGGGTGTGAGGGCGAGGATTTCACCGAGGCTGAGCTGAGCGGCGTAGGGCCAGCCGTTATCGCCGACGCTGGACAGGCGAATCGCCTGGTGCAGGTGGCTGGCCGGCAGCGAGCCGTCGAGCAGCGCCAGCAGCGCCGGAGGTAAGAGGGTGTCAGTCATGATCGATTCCTTGATGTCTGGGCGGTCAGTGTAGCCCGCCTGCCCGCAGGCCACCACCTGAGATGTTGCTGACAAAGTAAAGTGACAAAATGATGAAATTTTGCTTATGTTTAAGTGCTGTTGATGTTGTGCGATGAACGGCAGCGTTCTGAACATAAACGGCGATTAAACCTGCGTCAGGTTGCCCTGCACGACATGCTGTTCTTAATCTTTCCCTAATAATTTTCGTTTAACGTGCATATATCCGGGTATTGCTATGCTCTTTTGGGTAATAAGTAGCGCTTTGTCGTTGTTTTTTTAATCTCACGGGCCCTGTGAGGAATAATCTGCTGGTCAGCATCGTTAACGCAGCAGGTTGATTTATTTTTAATCACAACCGTCGTTTTCGATCTTCTTCAGCTAACGTTATTGCTATCAATAGTTTATTGGGATTAATCAATGTCTGAGTTTTTGCCTTTCTCACGCCCGGCAATGGGTGACGCAGAGCTGGCCGCGGTCGACGAGGTCCTGCGCTCCGGCTGGATCACCACCGGACCGAAAAATCAGCAGCTTGAACAGGCATTCTGCCAGCTTACCGGCAATCGCCACGCCATTGCCGTCAGTTCGGCCACGGCCGGGATGCACGTCACGCTGATGGCGCTGGGGATCGGGCCAGGCGATGAGGTGATCACCCCGTCGCTGACCTGGGTCTCCACCCTGAATATGATCGTCCTGCTGGGGGCTACGCCAGTAATGATCGACGTCGATCGCGATACGCTGATGGTCACGCCTGAGCTGATTGAAGCGGCGATTACGCCACGGACCAAAGCGATTATTCCGGTGCACTATGCCGGCGCACCGGCGGATATCGACGCCATCCACGCGCTGGGCGCGCGTCACGGCATCGCGGTCATTGACGATGCCGCCCATGCGGCCGGTACTTACTATCGCGAGCGCCATGTCGGCAGCAGCGGTACCGCCATTTTCTCGTTCCACGCGATTAAAAATATGAGCTGCGCCGAGGGCGGGCTGGTGGTCACCGACGACGCTGCGCTGGCGGGCCGGGTGCGCAGCCTGAAGTTCCACGGGCTGGGCGTTGATGCCTTCGATCGCCAGACCCACGGCCGCGCGCCGCAGGCGGAAGTGATTATGCCTGGCTACAAGTACAACCTGGCCGACATCAACGCGGCGATTGCGCTGGTGCAGCTGGATAAGCTGGCGGCCAACAACGCCCGCCGGGCGGAGATTGCCGGCCGCTATCTCACCGAACTGGCGGATACGCCCTTCCTGCCGCTGCGTCAGCCCGACTGGCCGCATCACCACGCCTGGCATCTGTTTATTCTGCGTATTGACCCGCAGCGTTGCGGCATCGGCCGCGATGAGCTGATGCAGGCGCTGAAAGATCAGGGCATCGGCAGCGGCCTGCACTTCCGTGCCGCCCATACGCAGAAATACTACCGCGAGCGCTTCCCGCAGCTGTCGCTGCCGCACACCGAGTGGAACTCGCAGCGCATCTGCTCCATTCCGCTGTTCCCCGGCATGCACGACGGCGACGTCGATCGGGTGATCGGCGCGCTGCTTACGCTGGCAGGAAAATAACCATGTTTGAACAAGCCATTACTAAAGTATCGGTAGTGATCCCGGTCTGGAACGAGCAGGAGAGCCTGCCGGAGCTGATCCGCCGTACCGACGCCGCCTGCGCCACCCTGGCGCTTGATTATGAGATCCTGCTGGTGGATGACGGCAGCAGCGACCGTTCGGCGGAGATGATGGTCGCCGCGGCTGAAGCGCCAGGCAGCCACGTGGTGGCGGTGCTGCTTAATCGTAACTACGGCCAGCACTCGGCGATTATGGCCGGCTTCAGCCACGTCAGCGGCGACCTGGTGATCACCCTCGACGCCGATCTGCAGAACCCGCCGGAGGAGATCCCCCGGCTGGTTGCCGCCGCGCAGGAGGGATATGACGTGGTCGGCACCGTGCGGCAGAACCGCCAGGACAGCGGGTTCCGCCGGCATGCGTCGAAGCTGATCAACCATCTGATCCAGCGCACCACCGGCAAGGCGATGGGCGACTACGGCTGCATGCTGCGCGCCTACCGTCGCCATATCGTCGACGCCATGCTGCACTGCCACGAACGCAGCACCTTTATTCCGATCCTCGCCAACACCTTTGCCCGCCGGGCGATTGAGATCCCGGTGCTGCACGCCGAACGCGAGTTTGGTGATTCGAAATACAGCCTGATGCGGCTGATTAACCTGATGTATGACCTGATCACCTGCCTGACCACCACGCCGCTGCGCCTGCTGAGCGTGTTCGGCAGCGTGATTGCGCTGTGCGGCTTTGTGCTGTCGCTGGTGCTGATCCTGATGCGGCTGTTTCTCGGGCCCGAGTGGTCGGCGGAAGGGGTATTTATGCTGTTTGCCGTGCTGTTTATCTTTGTCGGCGCGCAGTTTATCGGCATGGGCCTGCTCGGCGAATATATCGGCCGCATCTATAACGACGTGCGTGCGCGTCCCCGCTACTTTATTCAGCGCGTGGTCAGCCGTGACGACGCATCTTCCTCTCAGGATAAATCATTATGAAAGCTGTGGTCTTTGCCTACCATGATATTGGCTGCGCCGGCGTGCGTGCGCTGAACGACGCGGGTTTCACCATCGAGGCGATCTTTACCCACGCCGACCAGCCCGGTGAGAATCACTTTTTTGCCTCGGTGGCGCGCACCGCGTCCCGCATGGGTATTCCGGTCTATGCCCCCGATGACGTTAACCACCCGCTGTGGATTGACCGCATTCAGGGCATGCAGCCGGAGGTGATCTTCTCGTTCCACTACCGCGATATGCTCGGTGAGGCGCTGCTGGCCTGCGCCCCGCAGGGGGCCTTCAACCTGCACGCCTCGCTGCTGCCGAAGTACCGCGGCCGCGCGCCGCTTAACTGGGTGCTGGTCAACGGCGAGCAGGAGACCGGGGTCACGCTGCACCGCATGGTGCAGCGGGCCGATGCCGGGGCGATCGTCGCCCAGCGGCAGGTGGCGATTGCGCCGGAAGACGATGCGCTCAACCTGCACCACAAGGTGTGCCAGGCGGCGGAGCAGCTGCTGACCGACGCGCTGCCGGGCATTCTCCGCGGTGATTATCCGCAGCGCGAACAGGACGAGCGCGAGGCAACGGTGGTTGGCCGCCGCACGCCGGAAGACGGTCGCCTTGACTGGCAGTGGCCGGCCACCCGCAACCACAATCTGGTGCGGGCGGTCAGCGATCCCTGGCCTGGGGCGTTCAGCTGGGTGGGCAGCAGCAAATTTATCGTCTGGCAGTCGAAGGTGCGCAGCGACCTGCCGGCGGCGAAGCCGGGCACCGTTCTCTCGGTGAACCCGCTGACTATCGCCTGTGGCGAGGGCGCGCTGGAAGTGGTCACCGGCCAGAGCGAGAGCGGCATCTATATGCAGGGCAGCCAGCTGGCGCAGACCCTCGGCCTGGTGGCCGGCGCGCTGCTGCACAATCAGCCGGTGTCGGTGATTAAACGCCGCACCCGCGTGCTGATCCTCGGCGTAAACGGCTTTATCGGTAACCATCTGACCGAGCGCCTGCTGGCCGACGATAACTTCGAAATCTTCGGCCTGGATATCGGCTCCGACGCTATCAGCCGCTTTGTCGGCCACCCGCGCTTCCACTTTGTTGAGGGTGATATCAGCATCCACTCCGAGTGGATCGAGTATCACATTAAGAAGTGCGACGTGGTGCTGCCGCTGGTGGCGATTGCCACGCCGATCGAGTACACCCGTAACCCGCTGCGGGTGTTTGAGCTCGATTTTGAAGAGAACCTGAAAATCATCCGCGACTGCGTGAAGTACAAAAAGCGCATTATATTCCCGTCCACCTCCGAGGTGTACGGCATGTGTACCGACGACACCTTCGATGAGGATCGCTCCAGTCTGGTGGTCGGGCCGATTAACAAGCAGCGCTGGATCTATTCGGTGTCGAAACAGCTGCTGGACCGGGTGATCTGGGCCTACGGTGAGAAAGAGGGGCTGCGCTTTACGCTGTTCCGGCCGTTTAACTGGATGGGGCCGCGGCTGGATAACCTTAACGCCGCGCGCATCGGCAGCTCACGCGCCATCACCCAGCTGATCCTTAACCTGGTTGAAGGCTCGCCGATCAAGCTGATCGACGGCGGCCGGCAGAAGCGCTGCTTTACCGATATCCGTGACGGCATCGAGGCGCTGTTCCTGATTATCGAGAATAAGCAGGGCAACTGCGACGGCCAGATTATCAATATCGGCAACCCGGAGAACGAAGCCAGTATTGCCGAGCTGGCGGAGCAGCTGCTGGCCAGCTTTGAGCGTCATCCGCTGCGCGGGCAGTTCCCGCCGTTTGCCGGGTTCCGCGAGGTGGAGAGCAGCAGCTATTACGGCAAGGGTTATCAGGACGTGGAACACCGCAAGCCGTCGATCCGTAACGCGAAGCGCCTGCTCGGCTGGCAGCCGACGGTGGAGATGGGGCTGACCATTGACGCCACGCTCGACTTCTTCCTGCGCACCGTTGAGCCGGGAGTGACGGAGGAATGATCGACGTCGGTCTGCGTATTGACGTGGATACCTGGCGCGGCACCCGCGACGGCGTGCCGCGCCTGCTGACGATACTGGCACAGCAGCAGGTGCGGGCGACGTTCTTCTTCAGCGTCGGGCCGGACAATATGGGCCGCCACCTGTGGCGGCTGCTGAAGCCGCGCTTTCTGTGGAAGATGCTGCGATCGAACGCCGCCTCGCTGTACGGCTGGGATATTCTGCTGGCCGGCACCGCCTGGCCTGGCCGGCGCATCGGTGCCGGGCAGGCGCGGGTGATTCGTGCGGCGGCGGAAGCGCATGAGATCGGGCTGCACGCCTGGGATCACTTCGCCTGGCAAACCTGGGCGGGCGTCTGGCCTGCGGCGACGATGACGCAGCAGATCCAGCGCGGGCTGGACGAACTGGTCGCGATCACCGGCCAGCCGGTCAGCTGCTCGGCGGTCGCGGGCTGGCGGGCCGACGGGCGGGTGGTGGTGGTGAAGCAGCCGTTTCACTTTGCCTACAACAGCGACTGCCGGGGAACGCGGCCGTTTCGCCCCAGGCTGCCCGACGGCAGCCTGGGCACGGTGCAGATCCCGGTGACGTTGCCGACCTGGGATGAGGCGATCGGCAGCCGGGTCAGCCGTGAAGGCTACAATGCGTATATTCTCGACCGCATCGTCAGCCAGCATGAAAAGGAAAACCAGGTGCCGGTCTATACCATTCATGCCGAAGCGGAAGGCGGCGTGCTGAGCGAGCTGTTTGCTGAACTGCTGGAGATGGCGCGCCAGCGCGGCATCCGTTTCTGCCCGCTGGGCGAGCTGCTGCCGCAGGATCTGACGCAGCTGCCGCTCGGGGAAATTGTTCGGGGTAGCCTCCCCGGCCGGGAAGGCTGGCTGGGATGCCAACGGTTATCAGGGTCGGAGTGAATGAAAATAACCCGTTATGCGCTGGCGCTGCCGGTACTCTACGCGCTCTATTATCTGATCCCGTTAGAGTTTCGCGCCCTGTGGCAGCCGGATGAGGTGCGTTACGCGGAGATCAGCCGCGAAATGCTGCTCAGTGGCAACTGGATTGTGCCGCACTTCCTCGACCTGCGCTATTTTGAGAAGCCGGTGGCCGGTTACTGGATCAATAACCTGAGCCAGTGGCTGCTGGGCGGCAATAACTTCTCGGTGCGCTTCGGTTCGGTGTTCTCCATTACCCTCAGCGCGCTGCTGGTGTACTGGCTGGCGCTGCGCCTGTGGCGGCAGCGGGCGACCGCGCTGCTGGCCGCGGTGATGTTCCTCACCTGCCTGCTGGTGTACGCCATCGGCACCTATGCGGTGCTCGACCCGATGATCACCCTGTGGCTGGTGGCGGCGATGTGCAGTTTCTGGCTGGCGGCCGAGGCGGACAAGCGCTGGCACAGGGCCGGCGGCTGGCTGCTGCTGGGGCTGGCCTGCGGCATGGGCTTTATGACCAAGGGCTTTCTGGCGCTGGCGGTGCCGGTGGTGGCGATTGTGCCGTGGATGATCGCTCAGCGGCGCTTCAGGGAGCTGCTGCTGTATGGCCCGCTGGCGCTGCTCTCATGCGCGCTGATTTCGGCCCCCTGGGCGCTGAGCATCGCGCGGCAGGAGCCTGATTTCTGGCACTATTTCTTCTGGGTTGAGCATATTCAGCGCTTTGCCGAGCAGGATGCCCAGCACAAAGCGCCGTTCTGGTACTACATCCCGGTGCTGATCGCCGGCACGGTGCCGTGGCTGGGGCTGCTGCCGGGGGCGCTGCGGCGCGGCTGGAACGGGCCGGAGAGCGCGAAGAGCCGCTATCTGCTGAGCTGGGTGGTAATGCCGCTGCTGTTTTTCAGCATCGCCAAAGGCAAGCTGCCGACCTATATTCTGCCCTGTTTTGCGCCGCTGGCGCTGTTGCTGGCGCACCATGCGCGTCACCTTGCGCTGAACGGCGGCCGCGGGCTGAAGGCCAACGCGGTGATAAATATCGCTTTTGGTACCCTGCTGGCGCTGGTTGTGCTGCTGGTGCTGGCCCCCTGGGGCTGGGCGCATCATCCGGTCTACGATCGCGACGAGGGGGGCAAGGTGTTGCTGGCCGCCAGCGCATTTCTGTTCTGGGCGCTGATCGGCGTGGTGACGCTGGTATCCGGCGCCTGCCGCTGGCGGCTGGCGGCGCTGTGCCCGCTCGGGCTGGCGCTGGTGCTCGGCGCGGTGTTGCCGGATAAGGTGATTAACTCCAAGCAGCCGCAGTCGTTCCTGACGGCGATTGGCCCGGACCTGCCGGACAGCCGCTGGCTGCTGGCGAATAATACCGGCATGGCTTCGGCGCTGGCATGGCAGCTTAAACGCAGCGACGTGCGGCTGCTCGGCGAGCCGGGTGAACTGAGCTACGGCGTTAGCTATGCCGACGGTGCCGACCGGCGCGTGACCAACCAGAAATTTGCCGACTGGCTGAGCGTGCACCGCCGCCAGGGCAGCGTGTCGCTGGTGATGAAGCTGACGGATGAGCAGCGCCCGGATGACCCGACGCTGCCGCCGCCCGATCGGGTTTACCAGCAGGGCCGCATGCTCTGGTACCTGTATGAACAGCGCCCATGACGCTGCTGCTGATCGTACTGACCAGCCTGCTCAGCTGCGCCGGACAGCTGTGCCAGAAGCAGGCGATGAGCAAGCCCGCCACGCCAGCGTCCGGCCACCTGCTGCGCTGGCTGGCCGCCAGCGTGCTGCTGTTGGGGCTGGCGATGCTGGTATGGCTGCGGGTATTACAGACCACACCGATCGGCGTGGCTTATCCGATGATGAGCCTGAACTTTATCCTGGTGGCGATTGCCGCCCGCTGGCTGTGGCATGAACCGGTCAGCCTGCGTCACGGGCTGGGGATCGCGCTGATCGTTGCCGGCGTGGCATTGATAGGGAGCTACACCTGATGGGCTGGCTGTTGGCTTTTTCCAGCGTGTTTCTGGTCAGCGCAGCGCAGCTGCTGCTGAAGTGGGCGATGGTGCAACTGCCCGCCGTCGGCCAGCTGCTGCCGTTTTTAAACGTGCTGCGCCAGTTTTCCCCGCCGGTGCTGGCGCTGCTGGCCGGGCTGCTGGCCTACGCGCTGTCGATGCTGTGCTGGCTGCTGGCGCTGCGACGGCTGCCGCTGGGCCGCGCCTATCCGCTGCTCAGCCTGAGCTATGTGCTGGTGTGGGCCGCCGCGCTGTGGCTGCCGGGGCTTAACGAATGCTTTTACTGGGGCTCGCTGGCGGGGGTGGCGCTGATCGTCGCCGGGCTGTTGCTGATCGGCTGGCCGCAGAAAAAGTCGCGCTGAGGGTGTTATCATCTGTCCCTCGGCCTTTACCCACCGGATATCGCCTTTGAACGCATTCCCCCTGCTGCAGGTTAGCGGCATTACCTTTAGCCGCGGGCCTCAACGCCTGCTGGCACCGATCACCTTCACCCTGCAGCGCGGCGAATTTGTCTGGCTGACCGGGCCGTCCGGTGCCGGCAAAACCACGCTGCTGAAAATCCTCGCCAGCCTGCTGGAACCCACGGCGGGTGAAGTCCGTTATAACGGCCAGCCGCAGACGGCGCTGTCGCCGGAGGTGTGGCGCCAGCGCGTCTCCTACGTGTTCCAGACGCCGCAGCTGTTCGGCACCAGCGTGTATGACAATCTGGCGCTGCCTTATCAGATCCGTCAGCAGCCGGTGCCGCGTGCACGTCTGGCAGAGACGCTGGCGTGGCTGAATCTGCCCGCCGACCTGCTGGATAAAGCGGTGGATACGCTCTCCGGCGGTGAGAAGCAGCGGGTGGCGCTGTTGCGTAATCTGCAGTTTCCGCCAGAGGTGCTGCTGCTGGATGAGGTGACCAGCGCGCTGGATGAGGAGAACAAGCACCGGGTGCGCCAGCTGATTGCGCAGCAGGCGGCGGCGGGCGTGGCGGTGCTGTGGATCAGCCATGACCGGGAAGAGCTGAACGGCGGGCAGCGGGTGCTGACCCTCACGGCGGCGGGGGAGGAACAGCATGAATCAGCATAACATCAGCAGTGGGTCTCTGATGCTGGCGGCGGCGGCGGGGGAGGAACAGCATGAATCAGCATAACATCAGCAATGAGTCTCTGATGCTGGCGCTGGGGCTGGTACTGATCGCACTGATAGTGAGCCGTAAAGAGCGGCTGGGGCTGGAGAAGGATATCGTCTGGAGCGTGGCGCGGGCGATCGTGCAGCTGACGCTGATCGGCTACGTGCTGAAGTTTATCTTCGACCTGAACAACAATGTGCTGACGGTGCTGATGGTGCTGTTTATCTGCGTCAACGCCGCGCTGAATGCGAAAAAGCGCAGCAAAGCGATCGATCGCGGCTTCCTGATTTCGTTTATCGCCATCACCACCGGCACCACGCTGACGCTGACGATTCTGGTCAGCAGCGGTGCCATCGCGTTTTTGCCGATGCAGGTAATCCCAGTCTGCGGCATGATCGCCGGTAACGCGATGGTGGCGGTGGGGTTGTGCTTTACCAGTCTCAATCAGCGCTTTCACGACAACCGGCAGCAGGTGGAGGAGATGCTCAGCCTCGGTGCCAGCGCCAGACTGGCCAGCGGCAGCATCGTGCGCGGGAGCATCCGTGCGGCGATGATCCCCAGTATTGATGCGGCAAAGACCGTCGGGCTGGTCAGCCTGCCGGGGATGATGTCCGGGCTGATCTTCGCCGGTATCGATCCGGTGAAGGCGATCAGGTATCAGATTATGGTCACCTTTATGCTGATCGGTACCGCCAGCCTGGCGACCATTATCGCCGCTTACCTCGCCGCGCGGCGTTTTTACACCGCGCGGGTACAGCTGAAGTAAGCCGGCCGGCAGGGTGCCCGTCGGTGATCAGAAGTTGACGTTGGCGCTGATGCCGCCGATAAACGCGTCTTTTACACCGCTGACCGCGCCAGGTGAGGCGACATACTGCAGGCTGGGGCGCAGATTGAGCCAGCGGGTGGCTGCCACGTTGTAGTAGAGCTCGTAGTTCCACTCTGCGCCGTGCTGGATCGGCAGATAGCGCGGGTCGTCGTAGCGGCTGACGTCGTGAAAATCGTTGGCGGCACGCTGCATGCGGCCGTAGTCGCTGTTGACGTGGATGCGCGCGATGCCGAAACCGATCTCATCCCCAACGCGGCTGGCGAACGGCCCCTTCCATACCAGCTGAAATGCCTGATAGTTGTCGGTTTTTGCGGTTTTATCGTCGTTAAGCACCGTCTGCAGCGCCAGCACCAGCCCGCGAGACGCGTCACCATTGGTGGCCGTCACCTGCTGTTGCAGCAGCAGATAACCCCCGTACGCGTGATCCTGGCGGCCATAGTCTCCCCGGTTATAGCTGGAGTAGCGTGGCCCGTTGACCGAGGAGAAGTAGCCGCCAATGCGGTAATTGCCCGGTAGTTTTTGATCGCCCAGCAGCGGCTTCCAGCCGAATTCCACCGGCAGCAGATTGCCGAGGGTCGGGCTGCCGTCGAGGTAGAAACCGTTGCCGCGATCGTAGTTATTGCGGTTCTGATTGTAAAAACCGACCTGGAAGAAGAGATCCTGCGGCAGGTTAAGTTTAATACGCCCACCCCACTGGGAAACCGGCCAGTTAAACCAGCGGTCGCCGCGCCAGTTACCGGCCTGGCCGCCGCCAAAGGCCAGGTTTTCGAACTTGCTGTCGAGGGTATCGAAGTCCTCGCCGACGGTGACGCGCCCCGCCTTGACCTCAACCTGATGATTAAAAAGCCCTTTGTTCAACCAGAACTGGGTCAGCCGCCAGGTCTGGCCACGGCCCCACACCTCTTCCACCGAGGAGAGCCCGCCGCTGCGCGGATCGTTTATGTACGGCGTCAGGTCCTGCCCGTTACGGCTGGTAAGGGTGAGCTGAAACTGCGCGTCGTCGACGTTCAGCAGTTTTTCCAGATCGAGAGTGGTGCCAAACGCCCACTGGTCGGTGTAGCGCATGCTGGTGGCGCTGTGATAGCCGCCGGCAAGGTTAGCCGCGGACTCCATGGTGTAGTTGAGCTGGAAATCTGCTCCCCGATCTTTCAGCCGGCTGCGATAACCGTCCCAGTCGCCGAACAGGTAGTCGGAGTCCACCGCCAGCGGCGCCATCTCCGCGTGCACCGTCGCCGACAACAGGAACAACGCGCTGCTGCAGAGCAGCATTCCGGAGGTTGACTGCCGTTTGCCGTCTATTTTTCTGTTCATTTCTGATTTCCTTTTAGCGTTATTACCCATCGTCTGACGTTAATATTCAGCGTAATGATGGGCGTAACTTTTTATGTGTGCTGAAGTAGCCTCTGCCTGCTGCTCATAAAAAACAGCGGAGCTATGTCAGCACGGCAGGAAATTAAACCGATTATGGCTTTGTGCCAGATTTGAAGAGAAGAGGTAATAAACGGTATGTAAATAGCGGAAGCTGTTAAGAGTTGTATCAATCTTGTCTGTGCAGGTTAATTATTATCAGGCATAAAAAAACGCCCCGCAGGGCGTTAGTTATCAAAACCGGGTAACGTTAACGGCGACCCAGAATTTTTGCGGCCAGGAAGCCCACGCCAGCAGCAATTGCCAGTGAAACCAGCGGTGAGTCTTTAGTCTTACTTTTCACGCAGTCAAGCGCGTCGTCGATGGCATAAGAGGCGCGTGCGGCCTGCTGGCGCGCTTTGCCCTTGAATTCATGCTCAGGGGAGTCGAAGGCTTTGCCCAGTTCTTCCTGACCTTTGCCGATCGCTTCTTCTGCTTTGTCGTTCGCTTTATCAAACAGACTCATACTTTCTCCTTAGATGGCATGATTTCCTCAATCAGAACCTAAAGCGTAGACCATCTGCGCCGCAACGGGGCGTGACCGCGTCGAAAAAAGGTTTTTACAGATAATTCTGTAACCGGCGGCGGTAATTAACGCCGGGTGGCAGGTTCGCTCAGTAAGCCGATAAAAAAAGGGCGCAGAGTGCGCCCTTTAACAGGTTCAGGAGCTCAGGCCGGTTAGCCTTACCGCCTGAAAATCAGTGATAACCTTCGTCCGGCTTAATTTTTCCGCGGAACACGTAGTAGCTCCAGAAGGTGTAACCGAGGATCACCGGAATAATCAGCAGGCCACCGACCAGCATAAAGCCCTGGCTCTGCGGCGGCGAGGCCGCCTGCCAGATGGTGATCGACGGCGGAATGATATTCGGCCAGATGCTGATGCCCAGACCGGTAAAGCCGAGGAACACCAGCGCCAGCGTCAGCAGGAACGGCGTGTAGTGCGCGTGGCGTTTCAGCGCGCGCAGCAGGCCCCAGGCCACCACCAGCACCAGCACCGGCACCGGCAGGAACCAGAACAGGTTAGGCAGCGTGAACCAGCGCGCCATAATGTCGGCGTGGGCCAGCGGCGTCCAGATGCTGACGATGGCGATCACCAGCAGCAGCGCCAGCAGCAGCGGTTTGGTCAGCGCGGTCATTTTGCGGTGCAGGTCATTTTCGGTTTTCATGATAAGCCAGGTGCTGCCGAGCAGCGCATAGGCCAGCACCAGACCGACGCCACAGAACAGCGAGAACGGCGTCAGCCACGCCATATACGGGCCGCTGTAGGTGCGGTTGGTCACTTCAAAACCGTTGATGAACGCGCCCAGCACCACGCCCTGGCTGAAGGTGGCGATTACCGAACCCCAGATAAAGGCTTTGTCCCAGAACGGGCGGTGCTCTTCGGTAGCCTTAAAGCGGAACTCAAAGGCCACGCCGCGGAAGATCAGCCCGATCAGCATAATGGTCAGCGGTGCGGCCAGCGCGGTGGTAATCACCGCATAGGCCAGCGGAAACGCGCCGAACAACGCCGCGCCGCCGAGGATCAGCCAGGTTTCGTTACCGTCCCACACCGGCGCGACGGTGTTGACCATCATATCGCGCTCGGTGGGATCTTTGATAAACGGGAACAGAATGCCGATCCCCAGGTCAAACCCGTCCATAATGATGTACATCAGGGTCGAGAAGATAATGATGGTAAACCAGATAATAGAGAGATCGATGCCCATCTTATTTTCCCTCATCCGACGGGGTTAATTTTTCCTTCACGGCCGACAGCGGGCGTGCAGGCGTGTGCGTGGTGCCCGGGCCGCCTTCGCCATGGTCGTCGCCTTCGCCGGTCTGCGGGCCTTTCTTAATCAGGTTCGCAAGATAGGTGTAACCGACGCCGAACACCGAGATATAGACCACGAAGAACACTGCCAGGCTGATGGCCATCTGCAGCGTGCTGTGCAGCGAAACCGCGTCGCGGGTGCGCAGCAGGCCGTAGATCACCCACGGCTGACGGCCGATTTCGGTGGTGATCCAGCCGGCGACCAGCGCAATCAGGCCGGAAGGCCCCATCAGCAGCACAAACCACAGGAACGGACGCGAAGTGTAGAGGCGCTTTTTATGACGCATCCACAGGCTGACCACGCCGGTGAGGATCATCAGCATGCCGAGGCCGACCATAATGCGGAACGACCAGAACACCACCGGTGAGTACGGGCGGTCCTCTTTCGGGAAGCTTTTCAGCGCCGGCACCTGTTTGTCGAGGCTGTGGGTGAGGATCAGGCTGCCGAGGTACGGGATCTCCAGCGCGTATTTGGTGCGCTCTTCCTGCATATCCGGCAGGCCGAACAGGATCAGCGGCGTCGCTTCACCCGGCGGGTTCTCCCAGTGCCCTTCGATCGCGGCAATTTTCGCCGGCTGGTGTTCAAGGGTGTTCAGGCCGTGGGCATCGCCGATCATCGCCTGAATCGGCGAGACGATCAGCGCCATCCACAGCGCCATCGACAGCATTTTGCGGATTGCCGGGGTGTCGTTGTGACGCAGCAGGTGCCAGGCGGCCGAGGCGCCGACGAAGAAGGCGGTGACCAGGAACGCGGCAACGGACATGTGCAACAGGCGGTACGGGAACGACGGGTTAAAGATAATCGCCAGCCAGTCCGCCGGCACCACGATGCCGTTTTCCAGCGCATAGCCCTGCGGCGTCTGCATCCAGCTGTTAGAAGCGAGGATCCAGAAGGTGGAGATGATAGTGCCGAGGGCGACCATGCAGGTGGCGAAGAAGTGCATGCCACGACTGACGCGGTTCCAGCCAAACAGCATCACGCCAAGGAAGCCCGCTTCGAGGAAGAATGCGGTCAGCACCTCATAGGTCAACAGCGGGCCGGTGATACTGCCGGCAAACTGCGAGAACCCGGCCCAGTTGGTACCGAACTGATAGGCCATCACCAGGCCGGATACCACGCCCATACCAAAGTTCACGGCGAAGATTTTCGACCAGAAATGGTAGAGATCGCGGTACACGTCATTTTTGGTTTTCAGCCACAGGCCTTCGAGCACGGCCAGGAAGCTGGCCAGGCCGATGGTGATGGCCGGGAAGAGAATGTGGAAGGCTACGGTGAAACCAAACTGTATCCTTGCCAGATGGAACGCATCTAATCCGAACATTGCTTACCTCGAGCGAACATAAAAGAGCTGCCTTTTATTTTTTTTACCCACTATTAACAAATAGACCACATTTGCGGCGGTGGCCGATCGGTTAAGCGCAGGCTTTCAGCGAAAATTCGATCCTAAGATCAAACCAGATGAAGAAGAAGCAACAGTAATATTGATCTGGCATATAACAGTAGCGATTAATTTTAGCTTTTGTTTCGTCGGCAGGTTAAATCGACGGTGGGAAATGTTAAACCAGGCTAGTGAAATGATACTCGCATGTAAAATCCATGTAACACCATGTCCGAAAAGAACTTTTTATGCGTCAGAGGTCAGGTCTCCTGCCGGATTAGGCTAACACTACCGGCCCATTCAGGACGCCAGGTAACCTGTTTTTATATAGCAAAATTAAGCGTGAAGATCTGCTTTAATAAACGTAAAGATATAATAACCTTGCAAAATATGACGTTTTTGTAGGTATTTGTGAAGGTTATGTTATCTGCAGGAAAAAATAGCCCTTAAGCGAGTGCCGCATACATTCCAGACCCCTGATGTATGTCACGTGACAGGGGATGATGAGGTGATGCGCCAAAAAGATGTTAAAGATGTAAGCGTCTGCAGCAGGCTTTTTGAAATATTTAGTTACACTCTTTGTTCGGATATCATCCTGTTAGCTGTCTGAAATCAAAAGCTGAACCAACGTCGCGTGCTGTAGCGGCCGGAAATCTGCCTGTGCTATAACAGCCCTTTATGAAAAAACGTTACGGGTGATGACCCAAAGGAGAGAGTATGGAAACCCTGTTAGCGCTTGTGCCCGTCTGGGGCGCTTACCTGCTGGGTACCGCCAGCCCGGGGCCGAGCAATATGGCAATTATGGCTACCGCAATGAGCCAGGGGCGCAGGCCGGCGCTGCTGCTGGCAGCCGGCGTGATCAGTGGCTCTCTCTGCTGGGCGCTGCTGGTCGCCACCGGTCTCTCCACGCTGCTGCTGGCCTGGGCAGAAGCGGTCACCCTGATCAAGGTGGTGGGTGGCCTCTATCTGCTGTGGCTGGCCGTGAAGGCCGCGCGCAGCGCAGCCAGGAGCGACTCGCCAGCCCTGCAGCAGGACGCGAGGGTATCTGTTTCAGGAGCGGCGCTCTATCGCCGTGGTTTGATGATGCACCTGAGTAACCCGAAAGCCATTATGGTGTGGATGGCGATTATGTCGCTGGGCCTGCAGCCGGGGGCGGCTACCTCTGTGCTGCCGGCGATCGTCGGCGGCTGTGCCCTGCTGGGTATGGCGGTATTCAGCGGCTATGCGTTGCTGTTTTCTACGCCAGTGATGGTACGGGGCTACCGCAGATGCCGCCGTGGTATTGAAGGGATACTGGCGCTGTGCTTTACCGCTGCCGGGCTGAAGCTGCTGTTCTCGCGTTGAGCAGGCTTAAACCCCGATCCTCCCTGTTCCACCGGCAGCTTGCGGGATAATTAATCGGGCATGTTGCCAGGTCGCCCGAAGCAATCGTATACTATTACCTTGATTCTTATTGATTTTTTGACTAAAGCCAAATTTTTATAAACAGCATCCGCGGTGTTTCAGCCGGGAGGGATGCTTTACCGTTACGCGTTCTGCGGCGGTATTTTCCTTATTTATTAGCAGGTTTCCCCTGCTTAATTTCTATGGTTACGGGCGATATTCTTGGGGTGAGCAGCAGTATGGAAAGTGAACAGAGCGAAGTCAGGACCCTGCCGTTGCTGGATATGTCGGCGATCCCGCAGGAGATTATGCAGCTTGGCAAGCGGCTGGCGGACACCAAATACCAGATTGACCTGCTGGGCAAGGCCGGCTGGGGGGATCTGACCGCCAATCTGCACGGCCTTGAGGCCAGCGGTGAGTGGCACGGCCCGGACGATGCACTGACCTTTTTCAGCAAGATTTTTCCGTTTGCCATCCTGCCTTCCGAAACGGAACCCGTCGGCGTTTTTCAGGTGCCGACTGAGCAGGTCATCGGCCGCAGCTGGCGCTGGTGGCCGGAGCATCTCAACGGCAACAGCGAGAAGAAGCTGCATGAGCACCTGAACGGGCCTTACGCGGCCGACAGCACCTCCTACTATTTCATCTCTGCGCTGGCCGTGTTGCTGGCCGTACAGGGGCAGAGCCGGGTCACCTACTGCCGCCAGCGGCATATTCCGTTGATTGCGGCCAGAGTCACCTATCTGGCCTACCCACCGGCTGACCGTCTGAAGCTCTATCACGTCAGTAAAGGCAAAACGCGGCAGAGCTGGGTGGTGCTGCAGGATCGTTATCTGCAGGCGGTGCAGTGGCCGCGCATTACGCTGCCGGCGCTGGCTACCTACGGCGTACACGGCGGCAGTTGGCCGGCGCATTTCCCGCCGATTGACCAGGTGTTTGAAGAGCTGCACGATCCGCAACCCGCTGAGGACTTTGTTGCCCCCTGCGTCGATCTGCAGACCTTAATGCAGCGGGTGGTTGAGGAACAGCAGCAGCAGCAGCTGGCGGCTAAACCGGTAAAAATGGCGCTGAGCGACATGGATATCGCCAACCTCTGGCCGATCAGTATGACGCTGATGTTCTTCTTCCTGGTATCGCTGGTGGCCGCGGGGGTCAGTGCCGGACAGGGCTGGCTCGGTGCCGTCAGTATGCTGATCTGCGGCATGTCAGGCAGCGTGCTGCTGTTTCTCGCCGCACCCATTTTTCAGGCCAGCCAGCGCCTGCGCAGCCAGCGGCGGCAGGTGAGCGAACAGCCGGAAGAGGCGGAAGCCGAACCGACGCCGCCGGTTTCCTGAGGGTAAAAAAAAGCCCACGCACGAGTGGGCAAGTGTTAACTATTAGCGACTTTGCGGTCGGTGATTCCGCTAAATGATTGCATAATTTCCGTATAAATAATAAATGGTTATATCGATCGATAGCGTTAAATTGATCGCCTGAACCGATTTTGCCTCGCGCCACGCGGTGTGAGCGCGATCGCCGTTTCGCTGTACCACTGGCCTGGTCTGCCGGCTACACGGCAAGGATCACATCCAGATCGCGCTGCGCCAGTTCCTGACGTGCCGGGCCCGGTAACTGCGGGTCGGTGATGATGCAGTCGAAAGAGGTCACCGGCAGTGCGAGGAAGGAGGCGATCTTATTGTATTTGGAACTGTCCGCCAGCAGCACCCGTTTGCCGCTGACCTCACAGGCGGCTCGTTTAACCGCGATTTTCTCTTCGTCCGGGGTGAAAATACCGCGCTGGCTCCAGCATGATGCCGAGATAAAGGCGATATCCACCGACAGCCCGCGCAGCGTCTGCGCTGCCGCATCACCCGCGCAGGAGCGGTTTTCCCGATACAGGGTGCCGCCGGTGTGGATCATCCGGCACTGGCTGTTGTCGATAATAAAATTAGCGATGACGAAGTCATTGGTCACGATCAGCAGGTCGTCGCGCGGCTCCAGCTCGCGCGCCAGCGCCAGCGTGGTGGTGCCGGCATCAAGGTAGATACAGCTGTTGCGTGGGATGTGCCGTGCGGCCATCGCACCAATCGCGCGTTTTTCTTCGCTGAACAGGCTGGTTTTATCAAAATGCGAGGGCTCGCTGGCCAGCCGCTCGGTGGAACGCACGCCGCCGGAGACCAGCAGCACCGCGCCATTCTCTTCCAGTTTCTGCAAATCACGACGGATGGTCATATGCGACACGCCCAGTCGCTCGGTCAGTTCGGCAATGCTCACCACGCCGCGTTGTTCAACCAGCGTTAAGATTTGTTGATGGCGCTCTACCGGGATCATCTCGGTTTCATCTCCTGAGCCTGATGTTTTTATCAATTTATCACATTATACCGCGCGCAGGCTGTGAAATTGCGAGCGGCTTTTGATTATCTTATTGTAAGTATTGGATTTTATATTTTTCTCGTCATCCCTGCATTGTTAATTACTGTGAATTAAACGCCACTGCATGTTAATTATTGTGAGTTGCATCACCAAATCTGCCGTTCCCGCCGGTTATACTTCACACAACAAAACAAATCATCACCAAAATTAACATGGAGAACCTATGTCTGACGCAACATCATTATCGGTCTGTGTGGTTGGCCTCGGTTCGATGGGCATGGGGGCGGCGCAGTCCTGCCTGCGCGCCGGGCTGAAAACCTGGGGTGTGGATCTCAATCCGCAGGCGTTGCAGACCCTGCGCGACAGCGGTGCTCAGGCGGCGGAGAGCCGTGCTGACGGTTTTGCCGCTGAGCTGGACGCGGTGCTGCTGCTGGTAGTCAACGCCGCGCAGGTGAATCAGATCCTGTTTGCCGGGGGCGGGCTGGCCGCTCAGCTGAAGCCGGGCTGCGCGGTAATGGTGTCGTCGACCATTTCTGCCGGGGATGCGCAGGCGATCGCGCAGCGGCTGGCAGAGCATCAGCTGATCATGCTGGATGCGCCAGTTTCCGGCGGTGCGGTTAAAGCCGCCAGCGGCGAGATGACGGTAATGGCCTCCGGCAGCGATGACGCCTTTGCTCGCCTGCAGCCGGTGCTGGACGCGGTGGCCGGCAAGGTGTACCGCATCGGCAGCGAGATCGGCCTGGGTTCCACGGTAAAGGTTATTCATCAGTTGCTGGCCGGGGTGCACATTGCCGCCGGTGCCGAAGCGATGGCGCTGGCCGCCCGCGCCGGAATTCCACTCGACACCATGTACGATGTGGTGACCAACGCGGCGGGCAACTCATGGATGTTTGAAAACCGCATGCGCCACGTGGTGGACGGTGACTACTCGCCTAAATCCGCCGTGGACATTTTCGTGAAGGATCTCGGCCTGGTGGCCGAGACGGCCAAAGCGCTGCGCTTCCCACTGCCGCTGGCCTCGACCGCCTTTAACATGTTCACCTCCGCCAGCAATGCCGGCTATGGTCGTGAGGATGACAGCGCGGTGATTAAGATCTTCAGCGGCATTACGCTGCCGGAAAAGCAGGAGGGCCAGTGATGCGTCTGGGGGTGATTGCCGATGATTTTACCGGCGCGACCGATATCGCCAGTTTTCTGGTGCAGAACGGCATGGCGACCGTGCAGGTGAATGGCATACCGGAGAGGGGTGTCGGCAGCGCAGCGCAGGCGATTGTGGTCAGCCTGAAGTCGCGCTCCTGCGCGGTGGAGACTGCCGTTGCCGACGCGTTGCAGGCGCTGCGCTGGCTGCAGCAGCAGGGCTGCGAGCGTTTCTATTTTAAATACTGCTCCACCTTCGACAGCACCGCACGGGGCAATATCGGCCCGGTGACCGATGCGCTGCTGGCCGAACTGGGCGAGGCGCTGACGGTGATCTCGCCGGCGCTGCCGGTTAACGGCCGCACGGTGTATCAGGGGCACCTGTTTGTGATGGACCAGCTGCTGTCGGACTCCGGCATGCGTCACCACCCGGTGACCCCGATGACTGACAGCAGCCTGCTGCGGCTGATCGAGGCCCAGGCCAGCGGTAAGGCCGGGCTGGTCGCCGCGCAGACCCTCGATCGCGGCGCGGAGGCGGTGCGCGAGGCGCTGACGGCGCTGGCCGGGCAGGGGGTGCGCTATGTGGTGCTGGACGCCCTTAGCGAGCAGCATCTGCTGACCCAGGGGGAGGCGCTGCGCGAGATGACGCTGGTCACCGGCGGTTCCGGCCTGGCGATTGGCCTTGCCCGTCAGTGGGCCAGCCACGAGCATAACAGCGCGGCGGCGCAGGCCGCCGGCGCGCCGGTGGCGGGAAAAACGGTGGCGATCTCCGGCTCCTGCTCGGCGATGACCAACCGTCAGGTGGCGTGCTACCGCCAGCAGGCCGCCGCGCAGGCGATCGACGTGGCCCGCGCCATTGCCGGGGGCGACGCTTACGCCATTGAGCTGTGCGACTGGGTGGCCGCGCATCAGCAGGACCCGCTGGCGCCGCTGCTGTATGCCACCGCCGAGCCGGCGCTGTTACAGCGCATTCAGCAGCAGTATGGCGCTGAAGCCAGCAGCGAGGCGGTGGAGCAGCTGTTTGCCCGCGTGGTGCGTGAGCTGCAGCAGCGTGGCTGGCAGCGCTTTATCGTTGCCGGCGGTGAAACGTCCGGCGTGGTGGCGCAGACGCTGGGGGTGGAGGCGTTCCATATTGGGCCGACCATCTCCCCCGGGGTGCCGTGGGTGCGTGCCACCGAACGCCCGCTGTCGCTGGCGTTGAAATCCGGTAACTTTGGCGATGAGAACTTCTTTGCCCGCGCACAGACGGAGTTTGTCTCATGACCGAACAGCAGGCACGTGAAGAGATGGTGCGCCTGGGGGCGTCGTTTTTCCAGCGCGGCTACGCCACCGGCTCGGCCGGCAACCTGTCGATGCGCCTGGAAGACGGCACCCTGCTGGCGACGCCGACCGGCTCCTGTCTCGGTGAGCTGGTGGCGGATCGGCTGTCACAAGTGACCGCCGACGGCGAGTGGATCGGCGGCGATAAGCCGTCGAAAGAGATTAGCTTCCACCGCGCCATCTATCTGAATAATCCGGCCTGCGGTGCTATTGTACACCTGCACTGCCTGTACCTGACCGCGCTCTCCTGCCTGGAAGGGCTGGATACGCAGAACTGTATTCGCCCCTTTACCCCCTACGTGGTGATGCGGGTGGGTGACGTGCCGGTGGTGCCTTACTACCGTCCGGGAGATCCCCGCCTGGGCGAAGACCTTGCCCGGCTGGCGCCGCACTACAGGGCGTTTTTGCTGGCCAATCATGGCCCGGTGGTGGTCGGTAAAACGCTGCGTGAGGCGGCGGATAACACCGAAGAGCTGGAAGAGACCGCCCGGCTGATCTTTACCCTGGGCGATCGCCCGATTCGCTATCTGTCCGATAGCGAAGTGGCTGAATTACGGAGCTGAACCAACCATGCCAAAGTTTGCCGCCAACCTGTCGACCCTGTTCACCGAACTGCCGTTCCTGGAACGCTTTGACGCCGCCGCCGCCGCCGGATTTCGCGGGGTGGAGTTTCTGTTTCCCTACGACTATCAGCCTGAGCAACTGAAGCAGGCGCTCACCCGCAACCGGCTGGAGCTGGTGCTGTTTAATACCGCGCCTGGCGACAGCGCGGCGGGGGAGTGGGGGCTGGCGGCGATCCCGGGCCGCGAAGCCGATGCCCGACGCGATATCGACCGCGCGCTGGAGTATGCGCTGGCGCTGGAGTGCCGCCAGGTGCATCTGATGGCATCGGTGGTGCCGCATGCTGCCGATCGCGAGCAGTGGTCTGAGACCTTTATCAGCAACGCGCGCTACGCGGCGGAGCGTTTTGCCCCGCACGGTATCCGCGTGCTGCTGGAGGCGCTGAACCCGCTAACCAAACCTGATTACCTTTATGCCAGCCAGTATCAGACGCTGGAGATGGTTAAACGCATCGATCGTCCAGGGGTGTTTACCCAGCTGGATCTGTTCCACGCGCAGCGGGTGGACGGCAACCTCAGCCACCTGATCCGCGAGTATGCCGGCCAGTATCAGCATATTCAGATCGCCTCAGCGCCGGACCGGCACGAGCCGGACGAGGGCGAGCTGAACTATCCGTGGCTGTTCGATCTGCTGGATAGCAGCGGCTATCAGGGCTGGATTGGCTGCGAATACTTCCCGCGCACCACGACCCTGGCCGGGCTCGGCTGGCTGGACCCTTACCGCCCGCTGTAATCTGACCTGATTGCCCGTTTTATTGTTCAGTGGCCTGCTCCGGCAGGCCGCTCAGGAATTCTGTTGCCCGTATCCGGCCACCCGCCGGGGAAAATAAAGAGGGTGCCAACGGCACCGCATAAATAATAAGCCCTCAGAAGGTAAAGAAAATGTCTACCGCCCTGTTGTTAACCATCGCTGTGGCCAGCGTGCTGCTGCTGCTGGTGATGGTGATTAAAGCCAAGGTTCATCCGTTTGTTGCTCTGCTGGTGGTCAGCCTGCTGGTCGCCCTCGCTACCGGCATGCCGGTGGATAATATTATGAAGGTGATCGTAGACGGCATGGGGCACCTGCTGGGAGCCATCACCATTATCATCGTGCTCGGGGCGATGCTCGGCGCGATTATCGAGTCGTCCGGCGGGGCGGAGTCGCTGGCCCAGCGCTTTACCCGTTCGCTGGGAGTGAAGCGTACCGTGGCTGCGTTGACCATTGCCGCCTTTATTCTCGGCATTCCGGTATTTTTTGAGGTCGGCTTTATTATCGTCATCCCGCTGATCTACGGCTTCACCAAGGTGGCGCGCGTGTCGCCGCTGAAGTATGGCCTGCCGATGGCCGGCGTGATGCTGACGGTGCACGTGGCGCTGCCAACCCATCCGGGGGCCGCCGCCGCCACCGGCCTGCTGCACAGCGATATCGGCTGGGTGATGCTGCTGGGCATTCTGGTGTCGATTCCGGTCGGCGTGGTCGGCTATTTTGTGGCGAAGGCGATGAACCGCCGTCAGTATCACCTGTCGCTGGACGTGCTGGAGCAGATGCAGCTGGCGAAGCCGGAAAGCGCGACGCCGACCGACGGTCAGCGGCCACCGGGGGCCTGGCTGATCTCCGGGCTGATCGTGGTGCCGATCGTATTGATCGTGCTGGGTACCCTGGCGCATACGGTGCTGCCGGCGGGCAGTGCCCTGCGCCAGCTGCTGTCTCTGGTCGGCACGCCGGCAATTGCCCTGCTGATTGCGCTGGCGCTCTCCGCCTGGCTGCTGGGCCTGCGCCGCGGCTGGAGTAAAGACCGCCTGAGCGAGCTGCTGGAGCGGGCAATCCCGGGATCGGCCGGGGTGATTTTGGTGGCCGGGGCCGGCGGTGCCTTTGGTAAGGTACTGGTGGAGTCCGGCGTCGGTAAGGCGCTGGCGCTGTCGCTGGAGACCATCAACCTGCCGCTGATCCCCGCCGCCTTTATTCTGTCGCTGGCGCTGCGCGCGTCGCAGGGCTCTGCCACGGTGGCGATCCTGACCACCAGCGGGCTGCTGGCGCAGGCGGTCAGCGGGCAGAGTGAGATCCAGCTGGTGCTGGTGACGCTGTCGGCCTGTTTCGGCGGGCTGGGGTTGTCCCACGTTAACGATGCCGGTTTCTGGGTGGTGACCCGCTACCTCGGGCTGTCGGTGGCGGACGGGCTGAAAACCTGGACGGTGCTGACGACCGCGATGGGCGTAACCGGGTTTGTACTGGTCTGGCTGATCTCCCTGCTGGTGTAGGAGGACGCGCGAAATGAGGATCTTCTTCTATACTTAACTCACTGACCCCAATACCGAAGTAATAAAGGTAACGGGTATTTGACTGACTGAGAGGGCATGGAATGAAAATTATTCTCTGGATTATCGCGATTATCTTTATTGTTGGCTTACTGACCCTGACCGGCGTCTTTAAACTGCTGTTCTGACCCGTTCGCGGGCGGCCCTGGCACTTTGCCCGCCCGCCCGCGGCACCCCCTCTGTAGCAAAACACGATACGTGCGCTGACGTTAAACCGCCGTTCAACGCGGCGCTGGCGGCGGATGTCATCTCCCTGCGGCTGGATATACTCCCGATACTTCAATGGTGAAGTGTAAGGAGTGACCATGGACTGTCGTAATGAACGTCTGCTACTGGATGAAGCCCGCTACTGTTCGCATGGTGACACGGTTCACTATGTTAACCCGCCTAAGGTGTTTGACCGCTGCGAAGGCAGCTACCTTTACGATGCCGAGGGTACGCCCTATCTCGATTTACAGATGTGGTACTCGGCGGTAAATTTTGGTTATGCCAACCCCCGTCTTAATAACGCGCTGAAGCGGCAAATCGATCGCCTGCCGCAGCTGGCCAGCCAGTATCTGCACCCGAGTAAAGTCGAACTCTCGAAAGTAATTGCCCAGGATATGCAGCAAAAGTTTGGCCTGCCCGGTCGCGTGCATTTTAACGTTGGCGGCGCGCAGTCAATTGACGACTCGCTGAAGCTGGTGCGCAATTTTTGTCAGGGGAAAAGCCGCATGTTTGCGTTTGAAGGCGGCTACCACGGCCGCACCCTGGGCGCCTCCGCTATCACCTCCAGCTATCGCTATCGCCGTCGTTTTGGCCACTTTGGCGAACGGGCGCAGTTCATCCCTTTTCCCTATCCCTTCCGTCGCCAGAAAGGCATGACCGCAGAAGAGTACGCCGACAAGCTGGTGGCCGATTTTGCCCGTCTGTTTGAAAACGAATATCACGGCGTCTGGGACCCGAAAGCCGGGCAGTCTGAATTTGCCGCGTTTTATATTGAACCGGTGCAGGGGACCGGCGGCTATGTTATACCACCGCGTAATTTTTATCCGGCGCTGAAGAGGGTGCTGGACCGCTATGGCATTTTACTGGTGGTGGATGAGATCCAGATGGGATTCTACCGCACCGGCAAACTGTGGTCGGTTGAGCATTTTGGCATCACGCCTGACGTGCTGGTGTTTGGCAAGGCGCTGACTAACGGGCTTAACCCGCTGGCCGGCATCTGGGCGCGGGAAGAGATGATCAATCCGCAGACCTTCCCGCCGGGCTCCACCCACTCCACCTTTGCCTCTAATCCTCTCGGCACCGCCGTCGGGCTGGAGGTGATGCAGATGCTGGCGGAGAAAGATTACGGGCGGCAGGTGGCAGAAAGCGGCGCTTACTTCCTTGAGGGGCTGCGGTCATTGCAGCTGCAGCACCGGGAGATCGGCGACGTGGATGGACTCGGACTGGCGCTGCGTGCGGAGCTCTGTACCGCTGACGGCATCACCCCTGACCGGGGCCTGCTGGATAAAATGGTCGACATCGGCCTGTCGGGCACGCTGGATGACGCCGGTGAAAAATGCGGCCTGGTGCTGGACGTAGGGGGCTACTACAAAAATGTGATTACCTTTGCGCCATCGCTGGAGATTAGCCGCAGCGACATCGATCGGGCAATCAGGCTGCTTGACCAGCTGCTGGTACGTGCGAAGCGGGAACGCTGAGCCTGTTGATTACCCCGGGTGCCGTCAGGCACCCCGTTAGCGGACACTTCCCCTTTGAACGTGCTGCCTCCCCGTTACCGTAATCAGCTGGAGCCGTCGGAGCTATTGAACGGCTTTGTTCAGCACCCGCCGCCGGGCTTCGACGCGCAGCGTGCTGACAATGGACTGATAGGTTTTACCACCCGGCTCGATCTGTTGACCACGGCGGCCCCCTCGCTGCTCGCCCGGCTGCGCCGCTGGCCGGGTTATCACCGCTGGAAACAGCTGTTATGGCTGGAAGCCTGCTTTATCGGCGCCACTACCAGTGAGTATGCGTGCCTGCCGCAGCAGCCTGAACCCGTCGAGCTGCTTGACTGGATCGCGGACCACTGCAGCCAGCAGCCGTTAACCATTATTAAAGATCTGCCCTGCGCCTCGCCGCTGCTCACGCAGGAGGAGAATGACTACAGCGACCGCCTGAGCGCGTTAGCGCAGCAGCGCGGATTTATCAGCGTGGCGGGCCAGGCGCTGGCGTGGGTGGCGATTGATTTTACCAGCATCGATCACTATCTGATGCGGCTGTCGCACAGTCGCCGCCGCCATATCCGCCGTAAGCTGCGTAGCCGCCACCACCTGCGCATTGAACGGCTGCCCTGTGGTGACGCGCGATTCAACGACGCCTGCTGGCAGGCCCAACTCTATCAGTGTTATCTGGCCGTCTGGCAACAGAGTGATATCCACTTTGACCGGCTCAGCCCGGCTTTCTTTAACCATCTGCTGCAGGATGCGCAGAGTGACGGAATGGTGTTTTGCTACTGGCATCAGCAGCAACTGGTGGGATTTAACCTCTGCTACCGCTATCAGGGCCGGCTGGTCGATAAGTACATCGGCTTTGACTACGCGCTGGCGCTGAAATTTAACCTGTACGTGGTGAGCTGGATGGTTAATCTGGAGTATGCGCTGGCGGAGGGGCTGCAGGCCTATATCGCCGGCTGGACCGACCCGCAGGTGAAGGCCAGCCTCGGGGCACAATTCACCTGGACCCGGCACCTCGTCAGGGCGCGTCATCCGCTGCTGCGCGGGGCGCTGCGCTGTTTTCGTCACCACCTGGCGCACGACAGCCGGGTGCAGCAGGGGGGGGGCCTGTGATGAACTCCCGGCCACCGGCAATCCTCGATTTTGATGGTTCGGTCAGCGGCATTGAGCGGGCAACCGTTCTACCCCTGCAGCCGTGGCAGGAGACGATCCGCTTCGGCTGCCGCTGGCGGGACTTTCAGCGGCTGGCGTCGCTGCTGGCGGTTCGGCTTCCCGCGGATCCCGGCTGCGTGTTTACCGGTAGCGGCGATTACCACCACCTCAGCTACCTGCTGCTGCAGCGGGTGACCCAGCCGCTGCAGCTGATCGTCTGCGATAACCACCCGGATACCATGCGCTATCCGCTGGGGATTCACTGCGGCTCCTGGGTGTACTGGGCCAGCCGCCTGCCGCAGGTCAGAGCGATCCACGTGCTGGGGATCTGCTCGCACGACATCAGCTGGCGTCACCGCTGGGAGATCCATGCCGGTCCGCAGCTGCGCCGCAAGCTGACCTACTGGAGCCTCGACGTCAGTACCCGCTGGCTGAACTGGCCGGGACGGCGGCCCGATCCGCACTGTTTTCACGATGCGGATACGCTGATGGCGAGGTTTCTGTCACAGCTGGCACCGTTGCCGGTTTATCTGTCGCTGGATAAAGACGTGCTCAGCCCGCAGGTGGTGACCACCAACTGGGATCAGGGGCGTTTCCTGCCGCAACATCTGCTGCGACTGATCCGCGCCTGCCGCGGACGGCTGCTCGGTGCGGATATCACCGGCGAGGCCTCCGTTTATCGCTTTCAGCGCCGTTTTAAACGCTGGCTCAGCGCGCTGGACGGCCAGCCGCTGGCCGACCCGGCGCAGCTGGAAGCGTGGCAGCATCAGCACCGGCAGATCAACCGGCTGCTGCTGGCCGAGATTACCCCGACGCTGGCAGCACCTGGCCCAGCGCGCTAAGGATACGGGCAAAGTCGGCGTCGCTGAGCCACGGGCTGTTGCTGAGGGTCAGCGAGCAGGCGGCAAAGCGATCCGCGTTGGGGGTCTGACTGCGCAGGGAGAGCAGCGGCAGGACGTCAGGGTAGTGGCGCAGCGTGCTGATAAACAGCCGGCTCACCCCCAGCCCGGCACACCACAGCCGTTCCAGCGCCGCGTCGCGGCTGGCGCGGTCGGGCATCAACAGCAGCATAAACGGCCAGACGCCGTCATGGCGATCCTGAATCACGGTCACGCCCGGCAGCCGTGCCAGTAGGGCAACCCTGGCCTGCGCCCGCTCACGGCCCTGCAGCAGCCACGCGGGCAGGCGCCGCAGCGCCGCCGCCGCCGCCCGCTGGCGGTAGCGCCCCAGCCGGTACAGCGGGATCGCCGCTGCGGTGAAGTTCTCGCCCACCGCGCTCAGCCAGTCGCCGCGCGCCAGCGCCCGCCGCAGCGGGCGGCCATACACCCACTCAAGACGGTCCGGGTGATAGAACAGCCGGTAGCCCCACAGCGTGGCAATGCGGCCCAGCTCTGCCAGCGGGCGGTGCGGCAGGTCGCTGGCGATCTGCCGGGCCAGCGCGGCGTGCAGCGTCGGCAGGCGGCTGAACAGGATGCCCCCTTCGGCGGTGGTCAGCCCTTTCCCCATCGCCAGGCTGAAAAACGCGATCTCGCCGATCAGCCCGACGCTCTGCCCCCCGCGGCGCGCGCCCAGCGCCTGGGCGCAGTCTTCAATCAGCACCGCGCCGCAGCGGGCGGAGAGCCGTGCGGCGGTCGCGGCGTCGGCCACGCGACCTGCCAGGTGGGTGACCACCACCGCCAGGGTACGCGTGGTGCAGAGCTGGCTCAGCTGGCGTGGGTCAAAATCAATGCGCCCCGGCAGCAGATCGCAGGGGACGATCTTCAGCGGCGGGCAGTGCCAGGCGGCCAGCGCCACCAGCGGGCAGGTAAACGCCGGCACGATCACCTCATCCCGCTGCGGTTGCTGCTGCTGCAGGGTGCGCAGCGCCACGATCAGCGCGGCGGTGCCGGAGCAGGTCAACAGCGGTGCGGGAATACCAAACTCGGCCGCCAGGGCGGCGGCAAAGTCCGGCCGGCCAGCCAGCAGATCGCGCCAGCGCAGCGGCAACCCGGCGGTCGGCGGCAGTTCGCGGCGCGCGGCGCAGCGCATCAGTGTGACGACTTCACGTAGGGGGATTGCGGCTGCCCCGCGCCGGCCAGCGCCGCTTCGCCTTTCGCCAGGCAGGCGACGCCGGCGAGGATCAGCCCCGCGCCGGCCAGGTTAACCTGCGTCAGCGGTTCACCGAACAGCCAGGCGGAGGCCAGCATGACGCTGAGTATCTCAAGGTGCGAAGCGGCAAACGCCGGGCCGACCGGGGCGGATTTCAGCAGCGACAGCCAGGTGAAAAATGCGCCAAGGTAGCCCGCGATTGCGCCATAGATCCAACCGTGGCCGAACACCCGCCACAGCCAGGCAGCATCTGCGCCGAGCGGCTGGGCATGCAGGGCAGCAAACTTAAAGCTGACCTGAGCCAGGGTGTCAAACAGCAGCAGGATCAGAAAGCCACTCCAGGCGAGGCGCTTCATCCCTGCACGCCCACCAGCGCCACGCCCAGCGAGATCAGCAGCATTCCCGCCAGCCGCCAGCCGGTCAGGCGCTCGTGGAACAGCAGACGCCCCGCCAGCATGATCAGCACGATGCTCAGCGAACCCAGCATCACACCTTTCGCGAGAGGCACCCGGGTCAGGAAGGCCAGCCACAGCACAAACTCCAGCAGGTAACAGGCGATGCCCAGCCACAGCCAGCCCCTGGAGGGCAGCTGTCGCCAGTACTGCCAGCCGGTGTGCTCTGAGCCGGTTTGCGCCGCCGCTTTAAACGCCAGCTGCCCGCCGCAGTCCACGGTTACGTTCAACAGCCACAGGGCCAGCGTCAGCGTGTTCATCCTGCTCCCCCGGCCTGAGAAATCCACCTGCAGTCGGGCTGTAAAGGCGGCGCTGACTGCTGGCGAACGAAATCTGTTGAGCGGCGGAACACTTCGCTGCGGTCATTATCGATGGTAATCATATGATAGCTGTTTGCCAGCAGCACCAGTTCTGCCGGGCCGCTGACCCGGTCGCGCACCCACTCGGCGTTGCGTCGGTGAGAGATATCATCTTCCGCCGCATGCAGGATCAGGCAGGGGGAGGTCACCCGGTACAGGTGACGACGCAGGTGGCGCGACAGGCGGCTCATCTCATTCAGGGCCGGCCAGGGGTTGCCGGGCAGGCCAGCCGCCACGCTGTCACCGCTGAACATCTTCGCGGCAATCTTCCTGCGCAGCACCTCATTTCGGATGCCGTAAGGTGGGGTTTCATAGAAAATCCGTTTACGGCCAAGCCTGAGCCAGCCGGTGAACGGCAGCAGCCAGCGCGACGCCAGACGCGACAGCACGGGAATGCTCCAGCCGTCGTAGCGCAGCGTAATGCTGTACACCAGCACGCCGCTGACCCGCTGTGGGTAGTCGGCGGCATAATTCAGCGCCAGCACCGCGCCCATCGACAGCCCGCCGATAAACAGCCTGTCGACCCGGGCTGAGAGCGCCTCAGCACCCGTAATGACGCTTTGATACCAGTCCCGCCAGCCGCTGTTGACCAGGTCTTCCGGCGTGCCACAGTGGCCGGCCAGCTGAGGGACATAGACGGTATAACCCGCCTGGTTAAACGCGCGCGCCACGCCACGCATCTCCTGCGGGGTACCGGTTAGGCCGTGAACCAGCAGCACGCCCACCGGTCCGCCGGGCAGCCAGTAATCATGCTTTGCGGTCATGTTGCCTCCGCGGGCCCTGGGCTGCATGCTGCGCCTGTAACCGGGCCAGCGCGGCCGGTAGCTGAGGGAAGCGGTCAAAAGGGGTGAACGGCAGCGATGCGCGCCGGCACTCGGCGATAAGGCGGGCGCGGGCAAAGACGTGATCGGCCCGCGAGGCGACGCAGAAGTCGGAAAGGCCATCACCGATCACCAGCAGCCTTTGCGGTGCCAGCCGTTGCGTGAACTGACATTTGCAGTTACCGCTGGCCTGCAGGCATTGGGGATGGCGATGCGGAAAGTCAATGCGCCAGCGGCGCTCTGCGGTCTGCACCAGCCGGTTGGCAAATACCGGCAGCGCGGGTAGCCGCTGATGCTGCAGAATATGGTGAATGGCGATGTCCAGCCCGTCGCTGACGATGGCGATAGGGATCGCACTGGCCTGCGCCTGACGGACAAAACCGGCAAATCCTGCATCGACGGTGATGCGTTCGAGGCAGGCCTCCAGCTGCGAACGCGACATGTCCAGCAGCGCGATTTGTTCGCTCAGACACTGTGCAGAACCTATCTCACCGCGCATCCAGCGCTGTTCTGCATCCTGCCAGCCTGGCTGGCCGAAATTTTCCAGTAAGGTATCGGTGACGTCTTCAACGCCGATGGTGCCGTCAAAGTCACATAATATAGTCCACTCTGCCGGGCGGTCGGGGGAAGTACTGCCTGGTCCACACGCATGCATATAACAGGTTCCGTTGATTCACCGGAAAAGATCCGCGTGAATCTTTATCCGAGAGGTTATTTACCTCTCTCACGTTATAAGCTCGGGTCTCAATGGTGAATCAACAACGGCAGAGGAGTGTCCGCCGGAGTGGCGGTTGACATTTATTGCACGTTTTACGACATGTGTTAAAAACAAGCGTGTGAATCAATAACAGGCTGTGCTGGCGATCGCTCAGGAAGATTCAGGAAAGGGCGGCGGCGGGGATGGATTTTCACGGCTGGATGAAGCGCCCACGGTGGGCGTAGCCGGGCTGGCGGCAGTATCGTGGACATTAAGGCGCTTATGACAAAATGCACAGAGGGCACCATGATGGGGGCCCCATTCGTCCCCGGATGTTGTGTAGAAAAATTTAGCGCTGCCGCATCTGCCACACCTGAACATCACCACTCTCCTCTGTCCTTGCATCCTCTTGGATAAGAAATATCTTAACAAAAAACGTGCGGAGATCTATCAGAAATATTTATTATACAAAATAGAGGATTTTATTTTAAATTGTTGTTTTGTATTGTGTTTTTTGTTTTCTTTGCGCATTTCTTCTTTTTAATGATAAATAATTTGTTTTAAAACGCTGTTTTAATGATCTGTGTCAATTTTTCTGGAGTCATTTGGTTGGTTTTTTCTGGTAACTTCTATTATCTGAAGTGATGCTGTCTTTTCCTCTCCTTATCGCCCATATCGCTCATGTTTTTACTAAGATTGAGAGAAATCCTAATATTCAAAAATACTAATATATATCAATAGCTTATGTTTAAATTCTCCCGGATATTTGTATCAGCCATCGGTTGTTTATTCATGGAGTATTTAAATTAAAACGTTATAATTGTGCAGCTATTACAACGCATAGTAAAAGATTTTAGCTGGATAATCTGGCGTTATCTGGCAATTTGAAGCCGGGAATTGAGATGAGAATACACAGCACACTTATTTTTACCTGCCTGCTGGCGAATATGAGCGCAGCCAGCGTTCAGGCTTCCACCCTGAGCGAGGGTATTTCCTCCTCGTGGAATACCTTTACCGGCAATATCAGTAAGACCTGGAATGAGCCGCAGGGCGTCGATCTCTATATACCTGCCATTACCTGGCACAACCGCTGGACGTACGATAAAGAAAAAACCGATCGCTACAACGAACGTCCCTGGGGCGCGGGGGGCGGTATCTCCCGTTATGATGAGCAGGGGAACTGGAACGGTCTTTATCTGATGGCCTTTAAGGACTCCTACAACAAGTGGGAGCCGATTGGCGGTTACGGCTGGGAGAAAACCTGGCGTCCGCTTAACGATCCTGACTTCCATCTGGGCCTCGGTTATACCGCCGGGTTTACCGCACGCGATAACTGGAAATATATTCCGGTTCCGTTAGTCTTACCGCTGGCATCGGTGGGTTACGGCAGGGCAACCTTTCAGATGACCTATATTCCAGGTACTTACAATAATGGGAATGTCTATTTTGCCTGGTTACGCTGGCAGTTTTAACCTCACCGGGATGAGACAAAACTGACTCAGAGTAAAAAAAAAGCGATTTTTATCACTTTTTCGTAGCTGGCTACTGGACAAACGCCTCGGCAATTGCTGTACTAACCCTGACACAGATTAGTGTCCATTTTTCATGTAAAGGTAATATTAGATGTCTAAGATCAAAGGTAGCGTTAAGTGGTTTAATGAGTCCAAAGGATTCGGTTTCATTACTCCTGAAGATGGTAGCAAAGATGTGTTCGTACACTTCTCTGCCATCCAGAGCAATGGTTTCAAAACTCTGGCTGAAGGTCAGCGCGTAGAGTTCGAAATCACCAACGGTGCCAAAGGCCCATCTGCTGCTAACGTTGCCGCTATTTAAGTTATCAGACAGAATTCTAAAAACCCGCCGAATGGCGGGTTTTTTTTGCGCTAAAAACATCAGACGGCGTTCAGCGGCCAAAAAACTGCACCAGCCAGGCTGCTGCCGCTGCGCCGGCAATCAGTACGGTCAGGCCTTCGTTAAAGCTTCGGGGAACAGCGTTCATCATCGTTATCCTGGAAAGTGTCGTGGCTGCCAGTGTGGCGAAAGAAGATTAAGAAAAGATTAAACCCTGCGCAGTACGGGCCACAGCACGCCACCTTTACATTACTCAGTTTTTGTAACATCACTCTGTGATCGCTGCGCTTGCGCGCCACCCGAAACGAAGGCTATAAACAGAGGGTCATTTTTTAACGTGCCCGACCCGCGCACCTCTGTGGAGATTTGGATGAAAATTCGTCTGGCTGAATCGAAAGATGCTTTTGCCCTGAGTGCGCTGTTGGCGGAACTGGGCTATGAAGGGACCGCCCCGTTTATTGAACGCCGGCTGGCGCAGCTGATAGCGGATGATACTGAACGCCTGCTGATGGCCGAGCATGACAACACCGTACTTGGCTTTCTCTCCCTGCACTTTATACCGCAGCTGGCGCTGGCGGGTGATTTCGCCCGCATCAGCTACTTCTGTATCGCCGAAGGTGAGCGCAGTAAAGGGGCCGGGCAGGAGCTGTTGCAGTATGCGGAGCAGCTGGCGCAGGAGCGTGGCTGTGACCGCATGGAGGTGCACTGCCATCAGCGGCGTGAAAAGGCCAATGCCTTTTATGAACGCGAGGGCTACACTGAATCTCCGCGATACCATATTAAGGAGTTGACCCCACCATGAAAGTTGCCCTGGGACAGTTCGCGGTCAGCCGCGAGTGGCAGGAGAATGCCGCCACCTGTGGCGAGCTGATGGCGCAGGCGCAGAGGCAGGGTGCCCGCCTGCTGGTGCTGCCGGAGGCGGTGCTGGCCCGTGATATCACCGATCCGCAGCTGGTGATCCGCGCCGCGCAGCCGCTGGATGGCCCGTTCCTCAGCCAGCTGCTGGCGGCCAGCCGCGGCGACGACCTGACCACCGTTATGACCCTGCACGTGCCGGCCGGCGAGGGGCGGGCGCTTAACGTGCTGGTGGCTATCCGGCGCGGTGAGATCGTTGCCCGCTATGACAAACTGCATCTGTACGATGCCTTTGCCGTGCAGGAGTCGCTTAACGTGGATGCGGGCAATGTGGTGCCGCCGCTGCTTGAGGTTGATGGCATGAAGATCGGGCTGATGACCTGCTACGACCTGCGCTTCCCCGAGCTGGCACGACGGCTGGCGCTGGACGGTGCCGAGGTGCTGGTGTTGCCCGCCGCCTGGGTTAAGGGGCCACACAAAGAGCGGCACTGGGAGGTGCTGGCGGTGGCGCGGGCGCTTGAGAATACCTGTTATCTGCTGGCGGTGGGCGAATGCGGCCCGAAGAATATCGGCAGCAGCCTGGTGGTCGACCCGCTGGGGGTAATTACCGCACGCGCCGGCGAAGCGCCGATCCTGTTGCTGGCTGAGGTCGATCCTGAACGGATCCGCAGCGTACGTCGCGAGCTGCCGGTGCTGACCAATCGCCGTTTTGTCCGACCAGAACTACGGCAAAAGGCTGTCTGACGGCGCTGTGGTTCAGTGTCCCCGTTCCCTGTATGAACCGCGCCATCCCGGCAATCCGCAGCGGTTCTCACCTCTGATCCCGCCCTGCGGCTGATATTCTGTTACAGTTTGACGTTAGTAATCGCCTGCTAACTGCGCGTTAATAAGCCGGTTAACGGGCAGGTCGCGTTCGCGGCCAGATTCACTGAAAGAAGGTCTATATGGAAGGTATCAGTCTTGCCAAGCTGCTGATCGTGGGTGCGCTTATCGTGCTGCTGTTCGGCACCAAAAAACTGCGCACGCTGGGCGGCGATTTAGGTTCAGCAATTAAAGGATTCAAAAATGCGATGAGCGATGACGATGCGGCCGCGAAGAAAACCGCCGCTGAAGAGCAGCCCGCATCCCGGTTGAACCACAAAGAGTAACCCCGCCGCCAGCTAATAAAAAACGGATGACCCACGTCAACCTGAGGTGCCAGCCACCAGGGCGGCACCGGGTTAATCAATGGGGCATCCGTTTCTTTTCCGCAACCGTACCCTGTGGTTACTTAACTTCCAGACCTTTTGCCTGCATGTCAGCATGGTAAGACGAGCGCACGAACGGGCCACAGGCCGCATGGGTGAAGCCCATATCCATCGCCGCGGCTTTCATCTCATCGAACTCAGCCGGGCTGACGTAACGCTGTACCGGCAGGTGGTGGCGGCTCGGTGACAGATACTGGCCGAGGGTCAGCATGGTGACGCCGTGGCGACGCAGGTCGCGCATCACTTCGACGATTTCCGCATTGGTTTCACCTAAGCCCACCATCAGGCCCGATTTGGTCGGCACCTCTGGGTGCGCCTCTTTAAAGCGTTCCAGCAGCTTCAGCGACCAGTCATAGTTAGCGCCCGGGCGAACCTGACGGTAGACGCGCGGCACGTTTTCGAGGTTGTGGTTGAAGACGTCCGGCGGGGTGGCGTTGAGGATTTCCAGCGCGCGATCCATACGTCCGCGGAAGTCAGGCACCAGCGTTTCGATTTTGATGGCCGGGCTTTTCTCACGGATGGCGGTAATGCAGTCGGCAAAGTGCTGGGCACCGCCGTCACGCAGGTCGTCGCGGTCAACCGAGGTGATTACCACGTAGCGCAACGCCATATCAGCAATGGTCTGCGCCAGTTTACCCGGCTCACTGGCATCAGGCATGTTCGGCCGGCCGTGGGCCACGTCACAGAACGGGCAGCGACGGGTGCAGATGGCACCGAGGATCATAAAGGTGGCCGTACCGTGGTTAAAACACTCAGCAAGGTTAGGGCAGGAGGCCTCTTCGCAAACGGAATGCAGACCATTTTTGCGCATGGCGGCTTTGATGCCCTGAATACGGCTGGAGTCGGCGGGGAGTTTGATTCTCATCCATTCCGGCTTACGTAAGATCTCAGTCCGTTCGGTGACCACGGTTTTCACCGGGATCAGGGCCATTTTGTCTGCGTCGCGGTATTTAACGCCGCGTTCCATCACAATCGGTTTACTCATAATCTTGCTGATTCCAGGTTGGATGACGGCGAGCCACTCGGTAAAGAGGTTTAAACGCCCGCATAACACTCAATGAGTTTATTGATTTAAACTTTTTTTGAAAAGCGCAAAAAATTATATCATTTCCCTCTGCCAGAAACAGCCAGTTAGCGGCAGAAAGCGTTACAGAATTGTAAATCAGAGCGCACAGTTTAGCGATAAACTGGCATCATTTCGCCACTGCACGTCACCGGCTGACAGCAGGCGGGCAAAATTCTCTACCAGCAGGGGTTGCAGATCGGCAGTCGTGATTCCGTGATGCCAGGCACTTACCTGAGTCATTTCCATCCCGGCATAACCGCAGGGGTTAATGCGCAGGAACGGCGCCAGATCCATCGCCACGTTGAGCGCCAGACCGTGGAATGAACAGCCCTGCCGAATGCGCAGGCCCAGCGAGCAGATCTTTTTGCCGTCAGCGTAGACCCCGGGCGCGTCGGCGCGGGCTGCGGCGCTAATGCCGAGGCCGGCAAGGGTATCGACCACCGTCTGTTCAATACAGCTGACCAGCTGGCGCACGCCCAGCTTACGGCGCTTCAGATTGACCAGCACGTACATCACCTGTTGTCCGGGACCATGATAGGTCACCTGGCCGCCGCGATCGCTCTGCATTACCGGGATATCACCGGGAACCAGCAGGTGTTCGGTTTTCCCCGCCTGGCCCTGGGTGAATACGGGGTGATGCTCGACCAGCCAGATTTCATCCGGCGTATCGTCAGACCGGCGTTCGGTAAACTGATGCATAGCAAGGGAGACGGGTGCCCAGGGCTGCAGGCCCAGCTGGCGGACAATCAGAGTATCGTAAGGCAAAACGGACAATCCGGTAGGGAGTGAGGCGTGCAGTATAGCGCTGGTGGTGGGCAAGAACCAGCTTGCCCACACCACTGTCGGGGGTTACAGCACCATGCGGACAATTTCAATCTTGCCCAGCTCTTCATACAGCGTTTCCACCTGCTCGATGTGCGTGGCGGTAATGGTGATCGACACCGAGTGGTAGTTGCCTTTACTGCTTGGCTTAACGTCCGGAGAGTAATCGCCCGGTGCATGACGCTGCACCACTTCAACCACCTGGTCGACCAGCTCCGGCTGTGCCAGGCCCATCACTTTATAGGTAAAAGAGGTGGGGAATTCGAGCAGTTCTTTAAGATTGGTTTTCATAGGGGCTCCGGTATCACAAACAAGGACTCCCGCCGTAGCGGGAGTTTTACAGATACTAACAATATGGGGTGACCCGCGCCCAATTTCAAGCGCGAGAGGCGGGCATCAGGCGAACCAGTGGTGGAACGTCAGCTTGATGTAATCGATGATGCGGCCAAAGAAGCCGCCTTCCGGCATATCGTTGAGTACCACCAGCGGATGCTGTTCGATGGTTTTACCATCGAGCTGGAAGTTGATGCTGCCCACTACCTGGTTTTTCTGCAGCGGTGCGTGCAGTTCGGTGTTGGTCAGGGTATAGCTGGCCTTCAGGTCTTTCATCCTGCCGCGCGGGATGGTCAGGAAGGCATCTTTTTCCACGCCAAGCTGCACGCGGTCACTGTTGCCGAACCACACCGGTTCAGAGGCGAACTCTTTGCCGGCCTTCAGCGGTGCCACGGTTTCAAAGAAGCGGAAGCCCCAGGTCAGCAGTTTTTTGCTTTCGGTTTCACGGCCTTTGTAGGTGTGGCCGCCCATCACGGCGGAGATCAGACGCATCTGGCCTTCGGTGGCGGAGGCCACCAGGTTGTAACCGGCGGCGTCGGTGTGGCCGGTTTTGATGCCGTCAACGTTCAGGCTGGTATCCCACAGCAGGCCGTTACGGTTCATCTGGCGGATATTGTTAAAGGTGAACTCTTTTTCATGATAGACGGCGTACTCATCCGGCACGTCGCGGATCAGTGCACGGCCAATCAGCGCCATATCACGCGCCGAGCTGTACTGGCCCTCGGCGTCGAGGCCGTGTACCGTCTGGAAATGCGTGTTCTGCAGGCCCAGCGCCTTGACGTAGTTGTTCATCAGGCCGACGAAGGCGTCCTGGCTGCCGGCGACGTAGTCGGCCATCGCCACACAGGCGTCGTTGCCCGACTGCAGCACGATGCCGCGCGTCAGCTGGGAAACCGGCACGCGATCGCCGGGCTTAAGAAACATCAGCGATGAACCGCGGAACACCGGATTGCCGGTCGCCCAGGCATCTTTACCGACGGTGACGATGTCATCGTTGTGAATTTTACCCGCTTTAATCGCCTGGCCGATGACGTAGCTGGTCATCATCTTGGTCAGGCTGGCCGGATCGCGGCGTGCGTCAGCGTTCTTCTCAGCCAGCACCTTGCCTGAGTTGTAATCGATAAGCACATAGGCTTCAGCATCGATTTCCGGTACGCCGGGGATCATGGTTTTAATGTTAACGTCGTCCGCGTAGGCCACCACGTTAAGGCTGAGTGCGATCAGCGAGGCCACGGTCAGGCGTTTGATCAGTCGGGAAGGGGTCAGAGTGCTCATGTTAAGAACGACTACATCCTGGGCTAAGTTAAAAAAAGTGACTCACTATAGCAAAATCATGCCGCGACAACCCGCCCTAAATCGGGCGGATCGTGACAGCATTACATTGCGTTCGGTGCGACGGTGATAAAGGATTGCTGCTGCGCTTCGGAGGCCAGACGCTGCTGCAGCGCGGCCGCCTGCTGGCGGGTGCTGAAGCGGCCCAGCTGAACACGATAAACGTTACCGCGGGCGTCGACCGAGCCGGGAACGCCAAACTGTTTGCCGAGGCTGCTGGCCAGCTGACGTGCGCGGTTGGCGTCATTGAGCGCACCGACCTGAACCACGAAGTTACCGCCGGTGGCTGCCGGGGCAGAGGTGGAGGCCGCAGCAGAAGCCCCTGCCGTCGCCGCTACTGCCGGGGCGGCGACAACCGGCTCACTGCCCTCCAGCACGCCGTTGCGCAGCGGCTGCGGCGCACCGAGGAAGCCACCGCTGTTAACCGGCGCACCCAGCGATTCGCTGCTGTTCAGGGTGCTGTTGTCCACCGGACGCACGTTGTCGTTGCTGAGCGCAGGCTGCGCGCTGGCCGCTGGCGCAGGCTGGTAAGCCGGCGTGGCAGCGGGCTGGCCGGTCAGTGAGGGTGCTTCGCTGTAACCGCCACTGGCGGCTGCGCCAGCGCCCAGCGGGGTCAGGCCGCCGCTGATGTCAGGGCGAGCAGGCAGGGCATAACTCTGTTTGGCGACCGTGGTGCCGACGGTGCCGGGGCCGAAGAGGGTCCCGTCCGGCGCAACGCTGATGTAGTCCAGCTTCACCCGCGAGTTATTGGAGATATTCAGACGGTCACCGGCGGCACGGGTCAAATCGATAATCCGCCCCGGCGTGTAGGGGCCGCGGTCGTTAACGCGAACCACGATCATCCGGCCATTCGCCAGGTTGGTGACGCGCACGTAGCTCGGCAGCGGCAGGGTAGGGTGCGCGGCGGCCATTGCGTTGGCGTCAAACGCTTCGCCGCTGGCGGTGCGGCTGCCGTTGGCCTCTTCACCGTACCAGGCGGCAAGGCCGGTTTCGCTGAAGTTTGCCGGATCTTTGATCACCTTGTACTTTTTGCCGTTGACCTGGTAGTCCTGCAGCGTGCCCGGATTGAAGGGTTCGTAGTGCGGTTCTGCGCCGCCAATCTCCACCACCGGGCCGTTATAGGCCTGCTGCTGGGTAACCGGTGCCTGTTGCTGGGTGTCGTTAGTACAGGCTGCCAGCATTGCTGACGCCAGGGCAATCCAAAGCCAGTCCTTACGCATCTCTCTGCCTCTTTAAACGCTTTTCGACAATAGTTTACGATGGGTGTGAATCGACATGATGATGCCAAATCCTGCCATCAGTACAATCAGAGCAGAGCCGCCGTAGCTGACCAGCGGCAACGGAACCCCTACCACCGGCAGAATGCCGCTGACCATGCCAATATTAACAAAAACATAGACAAAGAAGATCAACATTAATCCACCGGCCATCACCCGGCCAAAAGTCGTCTGCGCGCGTGCGGCCATCATCAGCCCGCGCATGATCAGCAGCAGGTAGAGTGCCAGCAGAATGATAAAGCCGACCAGACCCAGCTCTTCCGCCAGTACGGCGAAAATAAAGTCGGTATGGCGTTCAGGCAGAAACTCCAGCTGGGACTGGGTGCCGTGCAGCCAGCCTTTGCCGCGCAGGCCGCCGGAGCCAATGGCGATCTTCGACTGAATAATATGATAGCCGGCCCCGAGCGGATCGCTTTCCGGATCCAGCAGCATCATCACGCGGTCGCGCTGGTAGTCGTGCATCAGGAAGAACCACAGGATCGGAATAAAGGCGGCGACCAGCACCACGGCGACAGCGATCAGCTTCCAGCTCATTCCGGAGAGGAACAGCACAAACAGGCCGGACGCGGCGATCAGGATCGAGGTGCCCAGGTCTGGCTGCGCCGCCACCAGCAGCGTAGGCAGGAAGATCAGCACCAGCGCGATGGCGGTATTCTTCAGCGTCGGCGGGCAGACGTCACGGTTGATAAAGCGTGCCACCATCAGCGGCACGGCAATTTTGGCAATTTCGGAGGGCTGGAAACGCACAAAGCCGAGATCCAGCCAGCGCTGCGCCCCTTTACTGATCTGGCCGAAGGCGTCGACGGCGATCAGCAAAATGACGCAGACGATGTAGAGATAGGGCGCCCAGCCTTCATAGACTCGCGGCGGGATCTGCGCCATCACCAGCATCACGATGGTGCCCATGGCGATCTGGCCGATTTTACGCTCCATCATGCCGGGATCCTGGCCGCTGGCGCTCCACATCACCAGCGCGCTGTAGACCAGCAGCGCCACGATAATCAGGCAAAATAGCGGATCGATATGGATACGGGTCCAGATCGAGCGTTTCTGGTGGCTGTCGTTCATATCCGGTTATTCACCTTCGTAGCCCGGCGGCACAGGCGCGGCGTCGGGCAGGTTAGTATTGTTATCGCCAAGAATGATGTGGTCGAGGACCTGGCGCATAATGGTGCCGACCGCCGGCCCCGCGCCGCCGTTTTCGAGGATCATCGCCACGGCAACCCGCGGGTTCTCGTAGGGCGCATAGGCGGTCATCAGCTTATGGTCTCGCAGACGCTCAGAGATTTTGTGTGCGTTATAGGTCTCATTGGCTTTCAGGCCAAAGACCTGGGCCGTACCGGATTTGGCGGCGATTTTATAGGGCGCATTTTCAAAACTCTTGCGTCCGGTGCCGTTTGGCCGGTTAGCCACGCCGTACATGCCGTCTTTGGCGATCTCCCAGTAACCGTTATGAATATCGGCAATCGGTGCGCTGACCGGCTGACGCCACGGCACCTTAACGCTGCCCTGCATGGTGTCCATCATCAGGTGCGGCGTTTTCACCATACCGTCATTAATCAGCGTCATCAGCGCTTTGTTCATCTGCACCGGGGTGGCGGTCCAGTAGCCCTGGCCGATGCCGACCGGGATGGTGTCGCCCTGATACCACGGCTTTTTAAAGCGCTTCATTTTCCATTCGCGGGTCGGCATATTGCCCGGCGTCTCCTCGATCAGGTCAATGCCCGACAGGTGGCCGTAACCAAACTTGCTCATCCACTCGCTCAGGCGGTCGATACCCATATCATAGGCCACCTGGTAGAAGAAGGTATCCGCCGACTCTTCCAGCGATTTGGTGATGTTCAGGCGGCCGTGCCCCCAGTGTTTCCAGTCGCGGAAGCGCTTCTCCGAACCCGGTAGCTGCCACCAGCCCGGGTCAAACAGGCTGGTATTGCGGGTGATCACCCCCGCGGTCAGCGCCGAGACGGCAATATAGGGTTTGACGGTGGAGGCCGGCGGATAGGCCCCCTGGGTGGCGCGGTTGATCAGCGGCCGGTTCTCGTCATTCAGCAGACGGTTGTAATCCTTTGATGAAATGCCGTCGACAAACAGATTCGGGTCGTAGCTCGGCATGGAGACCATCGCCAGCACTTCGCCGTTGCGCGGATCGGTGACCACCACCGCCGCGCGGCTGCCGGCCAGCAGCGTTTCAATGTACTGTTGCAGCTTAAGGTCAATGGTCAGATGGATATCACGCCCGGCCTGCGGCGACTGCTCATGCAGCTGGCGGATCACCCGGCCACGGTTGTTGACTTCGACCTCTTCATAGCCGGTCTTACCGTGCAGCACGTCTTCGTAATAGCGTTCGATGCCCAGCTTGCCGATATCATGGGTGGCCGCGTAGTTAGGCCATTTACCCTCTTTATCCAGCCGTTCAACGTCACGGTCGTTGATTTTCGACACGTAACCCAGCACGTGGGTCAGGGCGGAGCCATAAGGGTAGTAACGGCGCTGATAGCCTTTGACCTCAACGCCGGGGAAGCGGTACTGGTTGACGGCAAAGCGGGCCACCTGCACATCGTTAAGGCCGGTTTTTACCGCGATCGAGGTGAAACGGCGCGAACGCTTGCGTTCTTTCTCAAAGGCGTCGATATCTTCGTCGGTCAGATCGACGATCGGCTTGAGGTCCTGCAGCGTCTGTTTGAGGTTATCGACCTTCTCCGGCACCAGTTCAATCTGGTAAATGGTGCGGTTAAGCGCCAGCGGAATGCCGTTACGATCATAAATAATGCCGCGGCTGGGGGCGACCGGCACCAGCTTGATGCGGTTTTCGTTAGAACGCGTACTGTAATCATCAAAACGGACAATTTGCAGGTGGTACAGGTTAGCCACCAGCACGCCGGACAGGGCCAGGATGCCGAGAAAGGCGACGATGGCCCGGCGAACAAACAGCGTTTGCTCGGCGGTGTAGTCACGAAAAGAGTTGCGTTGTAATTTCATCCGCTGCTTTGTCTGTCCGGTTAGTCCTGGCCGTTATTCACGGTGATAAGGATGATTCGCAGTAATGCTCCATGCACGATACAAACTCTCTGCAACCAGCACGCGTACCAGCGGATGGGGCAGGGTCAGCGCTGAGAGTGACCAGCTTTGCTCCGCCGCGGCCTTGCAGGCGGGTGACAGGCCTTCCGGGCCGCCGATAAACAGGCTGACGTCGCGGCCATCCTGCTTCCAGCGCTCCAGCTGGCTGGCGAGCTGTGGGGTTTCCCACGGCTGGCCGGGAATATCGAGGGTCACGATGCGGTTACCTTTACCAGCGGCAGCCAGCATCAGTTCGCCCTCTTTTTCCAGAATACGTTTAATATCCGCATTCTTACCGCGCTTGCCGGCGGGAACTTCAACCAGCTCGAACGGCATATCTTTCGGAAACCGGCGCAGGTATTCCATAAAACCGGTCTGGACCCAGTCGGGCATTTTGGTGCCAACGGCAACCAGCTGCAGCTTCACGGCTTAACTCCAGAGCTTTTCCAGTTCGTAGAGCTGACGGCTCTCTTCCTGCATAACGTGCAGGATCACTTCACCGAGATCGACGACCACCCAGTCAGCGGCGGCACGGCTGTCGACGCCGAACGGCTTCAGGCCGGCCTGGCGTGCTTCCTGCACCACATTTTCGGCAATCGCCACCACGTGACGGGTAGACGTACCGGTACAGATCACCATGCAGTCGGTGATGCTTGATTTACCCTGAACGTCGATGATCACGATGTCCTGAGCTTTGAGATCGTCAGCTTTATCAACGACGAAGTCTTGGAGTGCTTTACCTTGCAAAAGGTTCCCCCTTGGGATTTTGAGTACGCAGGGTTATCGCACAGTTGTCACCGAAGTGAAAAACGATAACCGTAACATGATGTATCGGCTCTTTACCTGCGCGCGACCTGATGACGCTGGCACGGCGGCGGAAAAAGCGGTGAACCGGGCAGCAGCCCGAAAAATTAGCGGCGCAGTGTATCACGCGTAGCGGGATTCCGATACAGACCCTCGCGATCGATATAGTCGCTGACCGCCTGAGGGAGCAGATCCTGGTCTGAACGGCCCTGATGGCGGCGCTGGCGGATCTCCGTGGCGGAAATGGCAATCTGTGGCGTGTCGGCGAGAAAGACCCGGCCGGCCGGGCGGTTGTGCAGTTCTGCCGCATCAGCGGCGAGGTGTTGATCCAGCCAGCGCTGCATTTCCGCATCCGGCATGCGGGTAGCGTAGCCGGGGCGCTGGCACACCAGCAGGTGGCACACCGACAGCAGTGCCTCCCAGCGGTACCACTTATGTAAGCTTAGCAGTGAATCCTGGCCAACGATAAACGCCAGCGGCTGCCGCGCGCCGCGCTCGGCGCGCAGCTCGGTCAGGGTATCAAGGGTATACGACGGGGTGCTGCGCTGCATTTCGCGCAGGTCGAGATCGAACAGCGGGTTGCCGGCAATCGCCAGACTGACCATCGCCACGCGCTGTGCCGGGCTGGCCTCGGGCTGTGGACGGTGCGGCGGCACGTTGTTTGGCAGCAGTGTGACTTTACTCAGCCCGACCTGGGCGGCCAGCGCCTCGACCGGCCGCAGGTGGCCGTAGTGGATCGGGTCAAAGGTGCCGCCGAACAGCGCGTGCAGGGCTTCAGACATCGTCAAATCCTGCCGGAAACGCCGGATTGCACAGCAGCAGCGACAGCGTTTCCAGCTCGCTCCACACCGAACGGCCGTAATCCTGCTTGAGGGTCAGTTCGATACGTGCCAGCAGCCGCACCGCCTCGCGCAGCCGTGCGCCAGACAGCCGTTCCAGCGCGCTGCTGAACAGCGTCCGGCGGTTTTGCCAGACGCGCTGCTGATCGAACAGCGTGCGCAGCGGCGTCTGCGCCTGCTGGCGCTGCAGGTTGACCAGCAGCAGCAGATCGCGCTGCAGGGTGCGCAGCAGGATCACCGGTTCGCTCTCTTCCGAGCGCATCTGATGCAGGATGTGCAGCGAACGTTTGCCCTTGCCGGCCAGCAGCGCATCAACCCAGTGAAACGGAGTGAAATGGGCTGCGTCGTTTACCGCCTGTTCAACCCGCGGCAGGGTCAGCTTGCCGTCGGGCCACAGCAACGACAGCCGCTCCAGCGCCTGCGCCAGCGCCAGCAGATTGCCTTCATAGCAGTAACAGAGCAGCTGGTTGGCCGCGTCGTCCAGCTGCAGCTGCAGTTTTTTTGCACGGGTGCTGACCCAGCGCGGCAACTGCGCCTGTTCCGGCGTCTGGCAGGGCACCAGCACGCCGTTCTGGCTTAGCGCCTTGTACCAGGCGCTGTTCTCCTGGGCTTTGGTGAGTTTACCGGTGCGCAGCACCAGCAAAATATCCGGGTGCAGCAGGGTTCCGAGGGTCAGTAACTGCTCGCTCATCGCGGCAGTGGGGCCGTTATCCGGCAGAATAAGCAGCAGCGTCTGGCGGCTGGCAAACAGGCTTAACGACTGGCAGAGTGAAAAAATATCATCCCAGTCGGTGCCCGCTTCCAGCGTCACGCTGAAGTGTTCGGTAAAGCCCTGCTGCTGCGCGGCGGCCCGGATCGCATCCTGGGCTTCCTGCAGCAGCAGCGGCTCGCTACCGTGCAATAAGTAGCAGGCGCGCAGCCCCTCACGGAGCTGCGCGCCTAGCTGTTCAGGGTAAATCCTGATCATCGGCTGTAAGAACTGTCCGTTACGGCGTTGGCCGCCGGCAGTTTGTCCATCGCCGAAGGGACGTGATCCTGCGTATTGATCGCCGCGTCATTTTCCGCCGCATGCACCGTCAGCAACTTGCGCACCAGCTGCTGGGCAGCCAGAGTACGCATCTCACCGACGATAATCTGCTGCTCGGAATCTTTTGCCAGCGCGGCCAGCGGGTTATCGAAGAATGAGCGATAGACCGTGGTGCTGATCGGGTAGATGCCTTTATTCGGCACCAGTACCTGAGCGTTTACCACCATCATCATCGAGTACTCTGCGGTTTTCCCGTCCTGGAAAACCGAGGCAGAATCACGGCTGATGCTTTCGGCCTGCAGACGCAGTGATGGCACATCGGTCCGCGCGTCTGAGTCGTCAACCACCTTCACGTTATTCAGGCGCAGTTGTTCACGTACCGAACGCGCCAGCGGCCCGTAAGGGTCAGACGTGTCCAGCCGCAGCGTTTTCATTTCCGGCGGCACCGAGGTGGTGCCACGCAGGTGATAACCACAGCCGGCGGTGACCAGCACCGCCAGCGTGAACAGCAGAGAGACTATCGGATGTCGCACAATTCCTCCTGACATCAACCCACAACCAGGTTCAGCAGCTTGCCCTGGACGTAAATGACTTTGCGAACGGTCACGCCGTCGAGATACTTGGCGACCAGATGCTCCTGTGCCGCCCGCGCCTGTACGGCTTCCTGCGTGGCATCGGCCGCGACGGTAATTTTGCCGCGCACCTTGCCATTCACCTGTACCACCACCAGCACCGACTCTTCGACCATCGCCGCTTCATCAGCCTGTGGCCATGCAGCGTTATCGATCTCACCAGCACCGCCCAGCGCCTGCCACAGGGCAAAGCTGGCGTGCGGGGTAAACGGATACAGCATCCGCACCACCGCCAGCAGCGCTTCCTGCATCAGCGCGCGATCCTGTTCGCTCTCCTGCGGCGCGCGCAGGAGCTTGTTCATCAGTTCCATAATCGCCGCGATCGCGGTGTTAAAGGTCTGACGGCGGCCGATATCATCGGACACTTTGCTGATGGTTTTATGCAGATCGCGACGCAGCGCCTGCTGGTCTTCAGTAAGCGTAGCAACATCCAGCGGTTGGGTAGCCCCTTTCTCAGTATGTTCGAACACCAGACGCCAGACGCGCTTCATAAAGCGGTTCGCGCCTTCCACACCGGACTCCTGCCACTCGAGGGTCATATCGGCCGGTGAAGCAAACATCATAAACAGACGCACGGTATCCGCGCCGTAACGTTCAACCATCACCTGCGGGTCGATGCCGTTGTTTTTCGACTTCGACATTTTGCTCATGCCGGCGTAGACCAGCTCGTGGCCTTCTGCGTCGCTGGCTTTGGTAATGCGGCCTTTCTCGTCGCGCTCAACGGTGACGTCAACCGGAGAGACCCAGTTACGTTCGCCGCTGGTGCCGGTGTAGTAGAAGGCGTCAGCCAGGACCATGCCCTGGCACAGCAGGCGTTTGGCCGGCTCGTCAGAGGTCACCAGGCCGGCGTCGCGCAGCAACTTATGGAAGAAGCGGAAGTAGAGCAGGTGCATAATCGCATGCTCAATGCCGCCGACGTACTGATCGACCGGCAGCCAGTAGTTCGCCGCCGCAGGATCCAGCATGCCTTTATCAAAGTCCGGACAGGTGTAGCGGGCGTAGTACCAGGAGGACTCCATAAAGGTGTCGAAGGTATCGGTCTCACGCAGCGCCGGCTGGCCGTTAACGGTGGTCTTCGCCCACTCCGGGTCAGCTTTGATCGGGCTGCTGATGCCGTCCATCACCACGTCTTCCGGCAGGATCACCGGCAGCTGGTCTTCCGGCGTTGGCATCACGGTGCCGTCTTCCAGGGTTACCATCGGAATCGGTGCGCCCCAGTAGCGCTGACGGGAAACGCCCCAGTCGCGCAGGCGGTAGTTCACCTTGCGCTCGCCAACGCCTTTCTCTGCCAGTTTACTGGCGATGGCGTTGAAGCCCTCTTCGAACGAGAGGCCGTCGAATTCGCCTGAGTTAAACAGTACGCCTTTCTCGGTCATCGCGGCTTCGCTCAGATCCGGGGCAGTGCCGTCGGCGGCCAGGATCACCGGCTTGATCAGCAGATCGTATTTGGTGGCGAACTCCCAGTCGCGCTGGTCGTGGCCAGGCACGGCCATTACCGCACCGGTGCCGTACTCCATCAGCACGAAGTTAGCTACCCAGACAGGCACGGCTTCGCCGGTCAGCGGATGCACCGCCGACAGGCCGGTGGCCATGCCTTTTTTCTCCATAGTAGCCATTTCTGCTTCGGCAACTTTGGTGTTACGGCACTCGGCGATAAAATCGGCCAGCGCCGGGTTAGACGCAGCAGCCTGCGCCGCCAGCGGGTGACCCGCCGCTACCGCCAGGTAGGTGACGCCCATAAAGGTGTCCGGGCGGGTGGTGTAGACGCGCAGCGTCTCTTCGCTGTCGGTGACGTTAAACTCGATTTCCACCCCTTCAGAGCGGCCAATCCAGTTGCGCTGCATGGTCTTAACCTGCTCAGGCCAGCTCTCCAGCGTATCCAGGTCGTTCAGCAGTTCGTCGGCGTAGTCGGTGATTTTGATAAACCACTGCGGGATCTCTTTACGCTCAACCTTGGTGTCGCAGCGCCAGCAGCAGCCGTCGATCACCTGCTCGTTGGCCAGCACGGTCAGATCGTGCGGGCACCAGTTCACCGCAGAGGTCTTTTTGTAGACCAGGCCTTTCTCATACAGCTTAGTGAAGAACCACTGTTCCCAGCGGTAGTACTCCGGCTGACAGGTGGCCAGCTCGCGGCTCCAGTCATAGCCAAAGCCCAGCAGCTTCAGCTGGTTCTTCATGTAGTCGATGTTGGCGTAGGTCCACGGGGCCGGCGCGGTGTTGTTCTTCACCGCCGCGCCTTCTGCCGGCAGGCCGAAGGCATCCCAGCCGATTGGCTGCAGTACGTTTTTACCCAGCATGCGCTGGTAACGGGAAATCACGTCGCCGATGGTGTAGTTACGCACGTGGCCCATATGCAGGCGGCCGGAAGGGTAGGGCAGCATCGAGAGGCAGTAGTACTTCTCTTTACCTTCGTCTTCGGTCACTTTAAACGTTTGCTGCTCATCCCAGTGCTGCTGTACATGGGATTCTATCTCTTCCGGGCGATATTGCTCTTGCATGGTGGCCAGTAGTCCTTTGTAGAAACTTTTTTCGTGTTCATTCAGATCCGCATAGCATAGCTGATCCCGCCCCGCCCCAACAACACTAAGCGGACCAACGGGCGGCATTTCTCTACAGGCTGGAAGCCGGGCTGCAAAATCGGTGGTGAAAATAAGGCAAAAGGCAGGTAGCGACTAAACTGAGAGGAAACGCCATCGTTATCAATAAGGAGAGTCTATGAACAAGGTTGCTCAGTACTACCGTGAGCTGGTGTCGTCGCTGACCACGCGCCTTGAGCGTGGTGAACGCGATATTGATGCGCTGGTGGAGAGCGCCCGCCAGCGCATGCAGAACCGCGGCGAACTGACTCGCCACGAAATTGATGATGTGACGCGCGCGGTGCGCCGCGACCTGGAGGAGTTCGCCCGCAGCTACGAGGAAGAACAACCGCTTAGCGACAGCGTATTTATGCGGGTGATCAGCCAGAGCCTGTGGAAAGAACTTGCGGACATTACCGATAAGAGCCAGCTGGAGTGGCGCGAGGTGTTTCAGGATCTCAACCACCACGGCGTTTACCAGAGCGGAGAAGTGGTCGGCCTCGGCAATCTGGTGTGTGAGCAGTGTCAGTTTACCCGCGCGATCTACACGCCGGAAACCCTGACCCGCTGCCCGGAGTGCGGCCACGATCAGTTTGTGCGTCAGCCGTTTTCACCGTAATGACGGATCAAGGGTAACGCGGAGCCAGGCTGGCCTGGTTCCGGTGCGGACAGTACAGCATTTTCGGCAGAAACGCTGTTGCCCTGTCAGAATTTGATGGATACGTTCACTGAATCTGAGTTGCGATGTTTAGCGTGCGCACAACCCTACGCAAATGGAGCAAAAATTCTTACTAAAAATCATCCGGCAATGAAGATTTTCATCCTTTTCAGAATCTTATTCGCTGCGTCCTGAGGCAACGTAATACCCACTACGGTGTTTATTTCGTGATTGATGTCAAGCCCTTCTGTTTCAGAGAAGTCACAGTAGCTCAGGTTTACGCGACGAAACTCAGAATACGAAAAATGAGAGTTCGTAAAATTGCTTTTCTTTAGATTACAATCTGCGAAAGAGCACTCTCTGAAAGAGCAGTTACTGAAGGTGCTTTTCTGTAAATCCATATTGAAAAAATCAACGAGGTTAAGCCTGCAGTTGTAAAAAGAAACCGAGTGAGGAAATGATATGTTATCAAATGAAGTTCCCTGAATGAAACAGTTGCGAAAGATAACATCATTTATTCTAAGAAATGAGTGGCTTATCTGTTTAAATGAGCAATCATTAAAACTGCAGTTCTCAAACTCATTGTTACGTAAGAGGAGGTTTTCAAATGTACAATCTGTAAAGTTACATCTCACAAACGTCCGGTTTTGACTCAACACCTCCCTGGCTCGCAGGCCTGTGTAAGTTTTTTGCAAATGCTCAGTCATTATTTCCTCCTGGTTATCACCTCGTTGATGAAAGCATCTTCCTGACTCAGGCTGTTTTCCTCTTTCTAAGGCCCGGCCAATCAAAAATGTAGATGAGATTAAATATTAGTCACGCGGCATTGGGCTTGATTATGGTTTTAGTTTTACATGAAAGTATATTATCGATGTTTTACCCGCCTGTTAGTACACCTAAGGGTGCTTTTTTCGCTGTTAGTGCTTATTACGTATCGACGTTTGATGTTGATTGAAAATTACATTTTTCAGGAGTTTGAATTGTTATTTCTGATGCGGTTACCTGTATCAGGCATTATCAGCCTGTTATGAAGAAACCTCACGCTGTAAAAACATAAAAATGAGTGAGGAAATAGTGTGATGGGTGATTAACCAGCAGCGGCATCGTTCAACGATGCTGCTGCTGGAATGTTGATGCGATAAGTCATGATGATAATTTCAGGCTTATCAAACGGCTGCATAATCGCTGCTAACAAGATGATTTATGATTTCATCATGTTAAGCTCATCCTTCGGCTTAATGCAGGATTTTCGCCAGGAAATCTTTCGCCCGTTCGGACTGCGGGTTGTTAAAGAACTCATCTTTCGGTGAGTCCTCAACGATTTTACCCTCGTCCATAAAGATCACCCGGTTGGCCACCTTGCGGGCAAAGCCCATTTCGTGGGTTACCACCATCATGGTCATGCCTTCGTTGGCCAGTTCGACCATTACGTCGAGCACCTCGTTGATCATCTCCGGATCGAGCGCCGAGGTCGGCTCATCAAACAGGATAGCGATCGGATCCATGCACAGCGCGCGGGCAATCGCCACGCGCTGCTGCTGGCCGCCAGAGAGCTGGCCGGGGAATTTGTTGGCGTGCGCGGCAAGGCCAACGCGCTCCAGCAGCTTCAGCCCCTTCTGCTTTGCCTCTTCTTTATTACGCTTTAATACCTTGACCTGCGCCAGCGTCAGGTTGTCGACGATGGATATATGCGGGAACAGCTCAAAGTGCTGAAACACCATGCCGACCCGCGAGCGCAGCTTCGCCAGATTGGTGCGCTTGTCGTTGACGGCGGTGCCGTCGACTTCAATGGTGCCCTGCTGCACCGGCTCCAGGCCGTTAACGGTTTTGATCAGGGTGGATTTGCCGGAGCCGGACGGGCCGCACACCACCACCACTTCGCCTTTTTTCACTTCGGTCGAGCAGTCGGTCAGCACCTGAAATTGACCATACCACTTAGAAACATTTTTCAGGGAAATCATTTATGCCGTCCTTTTTTTCTTTAAATGGCTGACCAGCAGCGAAGCGCTAAGGCTGATAACAAAGTAGATTGCGCCGGCAAACAGCACCATTTCGATCTCTGTACCGTTATTGATGCCGATGGTGTCGGCGGTACGGAAGAAGTCCGCCAGGCTGAGCACGTAGACCAGCGAGGTATCCTGGAACAGCACGATGCCCTGGGTGAGCAGCAGCGGCACCATGGCGCGGAACGCCTGCGGCAGGATCACCAGCTGCATCGACTGCCACTGGGTCATGCCCAGCGCCAGCGCGGCGTTACCCTGACCGCGGGCGATGCTGAGGATGCCGGCACGAATAATTTCGGAGTAGTAGGCGGCTTCAAACAGCGAGAAGGCCACCATCGCCGAGATCAGACGAATATCGGTCTTCGGCGACAGCCCCAGCACCTGCTGCAGGAAGCTTGGCACCACCAGATAGAACCACAGCAGCACCATCACCAGCGGCACCGAGCGGAACAGGTTGACGTACAGGCGGGCGAACCAGCTGATCGGTTTAAAGCTGGAAAGGCGCATCACCGCCAGCAGGGTGCCCCAGACGATACCGAAAATCACCGCGGTGACGGTAATCTTCAGGGTAACGAGCATCCCGTCCCACAGGTAAGGCAGGTTGGGTACGATAGTACTCCAGTCAAATTGATACATTATTTGCCCCCCGGCAGACGAACTTTGCGTTCGACCAGACTCATCAACAGCATGATCACCGCGTTAATCGCGATATAGGCGAGCGTGATGGCGGTAAATGACTCATAGGCGTGGGCCGAATAGTCCAGCAGCTTGTTGGCCTGGGCCGCCATATCCACCAGACCGATGGTCGAGGCGATGGCGGAGTTTTTCACCAGGTTCAGCATCTCGGAGGTCATCGGCGGCACGATCACCCGGTAGGCGTTAGGCAGCAGCACGTAGCGGTAGGTTTGCGGCAGCGTCAGCCCCATCGCCAGCCCGGCATTTTTCTGGCCGTAGGGCAGCGACTGGATCGCGGCACGTACCTGCTCGCAGACGCGGGCGGCGGTAAACAGACCAAGACAGAGCACCGAACAGGTAAAGAACTGAATATTCGGGTCGAGTTCGGATTTAAACCACATGCCCAGCCCTTGCGGCAGCAGCTCCGGCACCACCAGGTACCAGATAAAGAACTGCACGATCAGCGGGACGTTTCGGAACAGCTCAACGTAGCAGGTGCCGATAGCGGCCAGCAGGCGGTTAGGCACGGTGCGCAGGATGCCGAACAGTGAACCGACCAGCAGCGCGATAATCCAGGCACATACGGAGACGGCAATGGTGACCTGAAAACCAGACCACAGCCAGCCGAGATAGGTGGTGTTGCCGAAGGGGGCCTGTTGCAGGAAGATCCCCCAGTTCCAATCGATAGACATAAAAGACTCCGGTAAAAAAAGGGTAGCGACCGCTACCCTGAAGATTGATGAAAGGCCCTTGCGTAACCACCGGGGAACGACCGGTGACTACCTTCGCCCGACCGTATGGCGTCCGCCATATCAGCCGGGCTGGGTCTGTCCGGGCCTGTGTTCAGCAATCGTAGGGCAGCAGTGCCGCCCTTTTAGCCTGGCTGATGACCCTCTGCGTAACGCAACAGGAACACCGTGCAGGCGTGTTGTCATTATTAATTCATTGCCTTGTCGTTAGGGGCTTTAAACAGTGCCTTCATGTCGTCGGACAGTTCGAAGTCCATCGTCATGTTTTTCGGTGGGATAGGCTGCTTGAACCAGCGATCGAACCACTTAGCGGCTTCACCGGAGGTCTGCTCCTGGGCGATGGTGGTATCCAGCAGTTTTTTGAAGTCCGCATCGTCTTTACGCAGCATACAGCCGTAGGCTTCATGCGACTGTGGCGTACCGAGGATCTCCCAGTCTGACGGCTTTTTGGCTTTCGCACGTTCACCCGCCAGCAGGGCGTCATCCATCATAAATGCCACGGCGCGGCCGCTCTCCAGGGTACGGAACGAGTCACCGTGGTCTTTGGCGCTGATGATGCGCATATTCAGCTTCTGCTCATCGTTCATCTTGTTCAGCAGAATCTCAGAGGTGGTACCTGAAGTGACCACCACCGTTTTGCCTTTCAGGTCGGCGAAATCTTTAACCGGGCCGCCTTTCTTCACCAGCAGACGGGTGCCGACCACAAAGATGCTGTTAGAGAAGGACGCCTGCTTCTGGCGCTCCAGGTTGTTAGTGGTGGAGCCACATTCGAAATCGTAGGTGCCGTTCTGCAGCAGTGGAATACGGTTCTGCGAGGTGATCGGCAGGAATTTAACCTGCAGGTCCGGTTTGTTCAGCTGCTTCTTGATCGCGGCAACGATAGCGTCAGAGTAAGCCTGTGAATAGCCGACGACGTTACGCTGGTTATCGTAGTAAGAGAACGGGACGGAGGATTCACGGTGGCCGACAACGACAACGCCGTTTTTGGCAATTTTGTCCAGCGTGGCACCCTGGGCAGCCGGTGCAGCATCCTCTGCGTAAGCAACGCCTGAGGTGACGCCAGCCAGTGCAAGGCAAAGTGCCAGTTTCCGTAATGTCATGTTCCTGCTCCTGTGTGGTTTTTGGCGCCTGTAGCGCCGACGTGATGTGTGTGTTTCTGCTGTTTATCTGTTTTTATTCCAGCGTTAACGCGCGCTGTTCCTCCATAACATAGCCGAATGTTAACGGCTTGATATGAATTCTTTGTGTATTTGCGAGGCATGCCGCACCACTCGGGGGCGAAAAAAGATCGACTGCTCAAAAATGGTGCATCACCTGCACTCTGATGAGGCAAAAAGTCTTTCACCGCAGGCGGATGCCAGGCCAGCGTGCGTTTCTACAGAAATATTTTGCAATCATCGTGCCAACGGCGGTTTTTTAACAGAAATGCAGCATAAGCTGCCCGGCAGGCAGGCAGGCAGGCAGGCAGGCAGGCAGGCAGGCAGGCAGGCAGGCAGGCAGGAGGCAGGCAGGCAGGCAGGCAGGCAGGCAGGCAGGCAGGCAGGCAGGCAGGCAGGCAGGCAGGCAGGCAGGCAGGCAGGCAGGCAAGACAGGCAAGACAGGCAAGGCAAGGCAAGGCAGATTCGGCGGTAGCGTGGGGGAGGGCGATATCCTTGAGAGTGCCGCTCCGGTGTTATTTACGGAATCCGGTGTTATTTACGGAATAATGACGTCTGTCGTGAGAAGAGAGGTGGCCGTCGTGCGGCGTTTATGAGCAGGAGATCGCGCGCGTATTTCGGCAATCAGCAAAACAGCCGGCGGACAATCCCTTGCCCCCGGCGATGCAGCGGATACAGATTACATCCGGCGGCGCGAGCGCCACGCCATCAGCGAGCCGGCGGCGGCCAGCAGCAGCGACAGCAACCAGACTCCCCCGTTGCCGATACGGGCATACGGCGTCAGCCCGCTGGTGGGGGTGACCTTAGCCGCCAGCACGCCGGCTTCAAACTGCGGGATGGTCTGCGCAATGTTGCCGCTGGCGTCGACCACCGCCGTTACGCCGTTATTGGTGCTGCGCAGCAGCGGGCGGCCCAGCTCCAGTGCACGCATCTGCGCCATCTGCAGATGCTGCCACGGGCCGATCGAGTGGCCGAACCAGGCATCGTTCGAGATGGTCAGCAGGAAGTTGGTGTCCGGGCGGAAGTTATCGCGCACCTGCTGACCGAGCACGATCTCATAACAGATCGCGGCGGTCAGGTTGTAACCGGCCACCTGCAGCTGTGGCTGCACGTAGCTGCCGCGGCTGAACGAGGACATCGGCAGGTCGAAGAACGGTGCCAGCGGGCGCAGCAGCGACTCCAGCGGCACGAACTCGCCAAACGGCACCAGATGGTTCTTCTGGTAACGGTTGCCGCTGAAGTAGTTATACGGCTGCGGGCCACCGAGCACGATAATCGAGTTGTAGTCGTGGTAGCGGTTCGCTTCCAGCCGCGAATCGACGATGCCGGTGATCAGGCTGCTGCCGGCGGCGCGCAGCTGCGCATCCACCGTCTTCAGGAACGGCTGCTGATTGGTCTCCAGATCCGGGATGGCGGATTCCGGCCAGATAATGATTGGTGCTTTGCCCAGGTACGGGCGGCTGAGCGTGGCGTAAGTGTTCAGGGTGGTGACCAGATGGTTCGGGTCCCACTTCAGCGACTGGGCGATATTGCCCTGCACCAGCGCAACCTCCACCGCCCGTTCCGGCAGCGGCGTAAACCAGTTTACCAGCCGCAGCGGCCAGGGCAGCGCCAGCAGCGCCAGCGCGGCGACGGCAGCCGCCGCACGGCGGTGGATCGCGGCGTAAACCGCCAGCCCGGCAATCACCATCAGCAGCAGGGTGATCCCCTCTACGCCGACCAGCGGAGCCAGCCCTTTTAGCGGGCCGTTAATCTGGCTGTAACCAAACTGCAGCCACGGGAAACCGGTCAGGATCCAGCCGCGCAGGAACTCGGTGATTTGCCACAGCACCGGTGCCGCCACCGCCAGGCGCAGCAGCGAGGCGCGCGGCAGCAGGCGGTTGAGCAGTGCGGTAAACAGCATTGGGTAGAGCGACAGGTAAGCGGCCAGCAGCACCACCAGGAAGATATTCACCGGTCCCGGCATGCCGCCAAAAGTGGCGATGCTGACGTAGACCCAGTTAATGCCGCTGCCGAACAGGCCAAAGCCCCAGGCAAAACCGATGGCGCAGGCCTGACGGGTGGTGCGGTGCAGCGTCAGCGCCTGCAGCCCGAGCAGCGAAACCAGCGCCGCGGGCCAGAAATCATAAGGTGAAAAAGAGAGGGTGCCAGCGGCACCCGTTAAAAGCGCCAGCAGCAGGCGAACCCGCTGGCGCTGAAGTAAGGAGGCAATTGCCATACGGTGATTACTCTTCCAGAGTGGGTTGCGGCGAGTTGTCCGGGATCCTGACGTGAATCTGAATGATGCGGCGGCTGTCGGCCATCGCAATCTTAAACTGGTAGCCGTCAATGGTAATGCTTTCACCGCGCGCCGGCAGATGGCCGAAGCCCTGCATCACCAGGCCGCCAATGGTGTCGACCTCTTCATCGCTGAAGTGGGTGCCGAACGCCTCGTTGAAATCTTCGATCGGCGTCAGGGCACGCAGGGTGTAGGCGTGACGGCTAAGCTGACGGATATCACTCTCTTCCTGGTCGTCGTATTCATCTTCAATTTCGCCAACGATCAGTTCAAGAATATCTTCAATGGTCACCACGCCGGAGACGCCGCCAAACTCGTCAATGACGATCGCCATGTGGTAACGCTGTGAGCGGAACTCTTTCAGCATGCGGTCAACGCGCTTGCTTTCAGGCACCACTACGGCCGGGCGGAGCACTTTCTCAATACTGAACGGTTCAGAACTGCTGCTCATAAACGGCAGCAGGTCTTTGGCCATCAGGATGCCTTCAACGTGGTCTTTGTCCTCGCTGATCACCGGGAAGCGGGAGTGGGCGGAGTCGATAATCACCGCCAGGCACTCTTCCAGCGTCTGGTTACGCCGCAGCGTGATCATCTGCGAACGCGGGATCATGATATCGCGTACGCGCTGGCCGGCGATATCCATCACCCCCTCCAGCATGTCGCGGGTATCGGGGTCGATCAGCTCGTTCTGCTCGGAATCGCGAATCAGCTCCAGCAGGTCATCACGGTTTTTCGGTTCGCCGTGGAACAGCTGGTTGAGGATCAGTGAAAAGAAGCCCTTTTTACTGGCGGGACTGTCGTTGTTCTGTGAATGGTCATCGCTCATGGCGTTTTTGAGTTTTTCTCTCTCTTAAGAAATCGGCTGCCCCGGCGGGGCAGGCGGATGGCACAGGCCCGGGTGCGGCAGAGGCCTCGCCCGGGGGGGTAGCGTGCCGCTACTTATTCTTTCTCCGAAATGTACGGATCGGCATAGCCAAGAGCAAGCATTATCTCGGTCTCCAGCGATTCCATCTCTTCGGCTTCGTCATCTTCAATATGATCATAACCCAGCAGGTGCAGGCTGCCGTGGATCACCATGTGCGCCCAGTGGGCCTCCAGCGCTTTTTCCTGATCGGCGGCTTCCTGCTCCACCACCTGACGGCAGATGATCAGGTCGCCCAGCAGCGGCAGCTCAATACCCGGCGGCGCCTCGAACGGGAACGACAGCACGTTGGTCGGCTTATCTTTAGCGCGGTAGGTGTGATTGAGCTCGCGGCTCTCTGCTTCATCGACCAGACGTACGGTGACTTCGCTCTCCGGTTGAAACTGCGGCAGCACCGCCTCCAGCCAGCGTTGAAAATCGGCTTCCGCCGGCAGGCCCTGCTCGCTGGCGCAGGCAATTTGCAGATCAAGAATAACAGAACTCATTTGCTCTCCTGTGAAGCCTGTTGCAGTGCCAGCGCTTCACGTTTACGTTCTTCGGCCTGAGCATCGCGCCGTTTCTGATCGGCGGCTTCCCAGGCTTCATAGGCGACCACAATGCGTGCCACCACCGGGTGGCGCACCACATCTTCACTGTGGAAGAAATTAAAACTCAGTTCAGGCACCCCGGAGAGCACCTCAATCGCGTGGCGCAGACCGGACTTCAGGTTGCGCGGCAGGTCAATCTGGGTGACGTCACCGGTGATCACCGCTTTGGAGTTAAAGCCGATGCGGGTCAGGAACATCTTCATCTGTTCGATGGTGGTGTTCTGGCTCTCATCGAGGATGATAAAGGCGTCGTTCAGCGTGCGGCCGCGCATATAGGCCAGCGGGGCGACTTCGATCACGTTACGTTCGATCAGCTTCTCAACGCGTTCAAAGCCGAGCATCTCAAACAGCGCGTCATACAGCGGGCGCAGGTAAGGATCGACCTTCTGACTGAGGTCGCCGGGCAGAAAGCCGAGCTTTTCACCTGCCTCAACGGCCGGGCGGGTCAGCAGGATGCGGCGGATCTCCTGGCGCTCCAGCGCGTCGACCGCCGCCGCCACCGCCAGGTAGGTTTTACCGGTACCGGCCGGGCCGATGCCGAAGGTGATGTCGTGGTCGAGAATATTGGCCACGTACTGCGCCTGGTTAGGCGTGCGCGGTTTAATCACTCCGCGTTTGGTCTTGATATGGATCGCCTTGCCGAACTCCGGCACGCTGTCGGCGGTCTGTTCCAGCACGCCGCTCTCTTTGATCGCCAGGTGGATTTGCTCCGGGTCGATATCCGGGATATGGCCGCGCACCGGGGCGGTATCCACGTAGAGATCGCGCAGAATATCGACGGCTGCATGCACGCAGAGGGCACGGCCGGTCAGTTTGAAGGCGTTATCACGACGGACAATTTCAATCCCCAGCCGGCGCTCCAGCTGCTTGATATTGTCATCAAAGGGGCCACACAGGCTGAGCAGCCGGGTGTTATCAAACGGTTCTACGCTAATTTCACGTGTTTCAATATTCAAACTAATCCTTTGGGTCACTCAGGGCCGGGTTGAGAAATTGAGGGCAGCTTACCCGCTGCACGCCACTGTCATAGTGAATTATTTATGGCACGGCGCGAAGGTGCAAGCCTCAACCGGGATATTTGGGCAGAGTGTTCAGAAAGCAAGCGCAACCCGATGAAAACTCGCGGCAAACTGCGAGGCTTGCCGCAAAAGGCGGGGCTCAGGGCTGGTGAAGGCCCACGCCGAGCTCGTTTTCCTTACGTGTACGGGCAATCACCGCGGCCGGCGTTTCGCTAAGCCGCAGCCCCATCTGTTCCTCACCGCGCAGGAAGATGCCGCGCAGCGAGTTGGCGTATACGTCGACAATCTCCACGTCGACAAACTTACCGATGTGCTCCGGGCTGCCTTCAAAGTTGACCACGCGGTTATTCTCGGTGCGACCGGAAAGCTCCATCACGTTTTTACGCGAGATGCCCTCGACCAGAATTCGCTGCACGCTGCCGAGCATCCGTCGGTTCCAGGCCAGCACCTGCTGATTGAGGCGGTCCTGCAGGATATACAGGCGCTGCTTCTTCTCGTCGTCAGAGACGTCGTCCGGCAGGTCGGCCGCTGGGGTGCCGGGGCGGGATGAGTAGATAAAGCTGTAGCTGGTATCGAAGTTGATCTCGCCGACCAGCTTCATGGTCTGCTCGAAATCGGCCTGGGTCTCGCCCGGGAAGCCGATAATAAAGTCCGAACTGATCTGAATATCCGGGCGGACCGCCCGCAGTTTGCGGATGATGGCCTTATACTCCAGCGCGGTGTGGGCGCGTTTCATCAGCGTCAGAATGCGGTCCGCGCCGCTCTGCAGCGGCAGGTGCAGGAAGCTGACCAGCTCCGGCGTATCGCCATAGACCGCGATGATATCGTCGCTGAACTCGATCGGGTGGCTGGTGGTGAAGCGAATGCGGTCGATGCCGTCGATCGCCGCCACCAGCCGCAGCAGTTCGGCAAACGAGCAGATGCCGCCGTCGAAGGTGGCACCGCGGTACGCATTTACGTTCTGCCCGAGCAGATTGACTTCACGCACGCCCTGCGCCGCCAGCTGCGCAATTTCAAATAAAACGTCGTCCGACGGGCGGCTGACCTCTTCGCCACGGGTGTAGGGCACCACGCAGAAGGTGCAGTATTTGTTACAGCCTTCCATGATCGACACGAAGGCGCTCGGGCCATCGGCGCGCGGCTCCGGCAGGCGATCAAACTTCTCGATCTCCGGAAAACTGACGTCGACTACCGGGCTGTTGCTGCCGCGTACGCGGTTGATCATCTCCGGCAGGCGGTGCAGCGTTTGCGGGCCAAAGACGATATCCACGCAGCTGGCGCGCTGGCGCAGCTTGTCACCCTCCTGCGAGGCCACGCAGCCGCCGACGCCGATAATCAGGTCGGGGCGCGCTTCTTTCAGCTTGCGCCAGCGGCCAAGCAGCGCAAAAACTTTTTCCTGGGCCTTTTCGCGAATAGAACAGGTGTTAAGCAGCAGCACGTCGGCGTCTTCCGCCTCGTCGGTCAGGGTGTAACCGTGGGTGCTGTTTAACAGGTCAGCCATTTTGGATGAGTCATACTCATTCATCTGACAGCCCCAGGTTTTGATATGCAGTTTTTTTGTCATCGACTTGCCATATGTCATGCAGAAAGAGAGGCCGGGCGCGTAGGATACGTTCACAGCCAGGCAAAACCGCCGTACGGTATGCCGTATGTGAAGGAATTTCCGGTACAATTAAGGGATATCCCCTAAGGTTGGTCAGGATAACAGAATTACCCCTGCAAAGTGTAGAGGTACCGCACGGCGGATGCTCCCGGTTGAAGGAAAAACAATGACAGAGAATAAGCATAAGGTGGACGTTGCCATCGTCGGTGGTGGCATGGTCGGCGCGGCGCTGGCCAGCGGGCTGGCGCAACAGGGCTTTAGCGTGGCGGTGCTGGAACAGCGTGAACCCACCGCGTTTGACGCCGCCAGCAACCCGGACGTGCGCATTTCCGCCATTGGCGCGGCGTCGGTGGCGCTGCTCAGGCAGCTCGGCGTCTGGCCGGACGTGCTGGCCATGCGCACGGTTCCCTACCGTCAGCTGGAGACCTGGGAGTGGCAGAGCGCAAAAGTGGCGTTTGATGCTGCCTCGCTGGGGCTGCCTGAGCTGGGCTATATGGTCGAGAACAGCGTGCTGCAGCGCGCCCTGTGGCAGCGCCTGCAGCAGCAGCCGGTGCAACTGCTGTGCCCGGCGCAGCTGCAGGATCTGCAGCCGGTTAACGGCGGCTGGCGCTTAACGCTGGCGGATGGTGAGGCGCTGGACGCGCGGCTGGTGGTGGGGGCCGACGGGGCCAATTCACAGGTGCGGCAGCTGGCGGGGATTGGCGTGCACGGCTGGAACTATGCTCAGTCCTGCATGCTGATCAGCGTACGCGGCGAGCAGGACGCCGGTGATACCACCTGGCAGCAGTTTACCCCGCAGGGGCCGCGTGCCTTCCTGCCGCTGTTTGACCGCTGGGCGTCGCTGGTGTGGTACGACAGCCCGGCGCGTATCCGCCAGCTGCAGGCGATGCCGCTGGCACAGCTGCAAAAAGAGATTCAGGCGCACTTCCCGCCGCGCCTCGGGCCGGTGGAGGTGGCAGGCCGCGGGGCCTTCCCGCTGGTGCGTCGCCACGCCTCACGCTATGTGCTGCCGGGGCTGGCGCTGGTTGGCGATGCGGCGCATACCATCAACCCGCTGGCCGGGCAGGGGGTTAACCTCGGTTACCGCGACGTGGATGCGCTGACTGGGGTGTTATGTGACTCACGCTCGCGGGCGGAGGACTGGGCGTCCGAAGCGGTGCTGCAGCGTTACCAGCGCAAACGGCGGCTGGACAACCAGCTGATGCAGAGCGGCATGGATCTGTTCTACTTTGCCTTCAGCACCCCGGCCGGGCCGTTAAAGGTGCTGCGCAACCTTGGGCTGCTGGCCGCCGAGAACTCTGGCGTGCTGAAACGTCAGGCGCTGCGTTACGCGCTGGGCCTGTAGCGCCCGGCAGAGGCTTGTGGCGTTCCGCTGCAGGTCGCTACAGGCTCCTGATCGTGCATAAGCCGGCGCAAGCCGGTTTTTTTGTGCTGCAGCGGCAGAGGATCCCCGGCAGGAAGGATTCAGTGGGCAGTGCAGAATGTCGGAACGGTAGCTGGCAGATCTGGGCAGGAGGTGCGGGTGAGCCAGAGGCTATACAAACGCCAGACGCAAAAAAGCCCGCGTAAGCGGGCTTTTTTACTGATTGGCTGGGGTGCAGGGATTCGAACCCCGGAATGCTGGTATCAGAAACCAGTGCCTTACCGCTTGGCGACACCCCAATTATCATTGCGACCGGTTAACCCGAGCGACTTGTACTTTGCGACCAAACTAACCAGCCGTCTTGATATGGCTGGGGTGCAGGGATTCGAACCCCGGAATGCTGGTATCAGAAACCAGTGCCTTACCGCTTGGCGACACCCCAATAAATTTGGTGGCTACTACGGGAATCGAACCTGTGACCCCAGCATTATGAGTGCTGTGCTCTAACCAGCTGAGCTAAGTAGCCTAAATTTACTGCGTTACTGCTTTTACTCCCTGCTGACTGGCTGGGATACCTGGATTCGAACCAGGGAATGCCGGTATCAAAAACCGGTGCCTTACCGCTTGGCGATATCCCAATGTCCGCATCACAGTCTCGTGATCAGTCAAACAGATACTTCTAAAAAAACTGGCTGGGGTACCTGGATTCGAACCAGGGAATGCCGGTATCAAAAACCGGTGCCTTACCGCTTGGCGATACCCCATCCGTGCAAGCCAACTATGGAAATGGTGCGGGAGGCGAGACTTGAACTCGCACACCTTGCGGCGCCAGAACCTAAATCTGGTGCGTCTACCAATTTCGCCACTCCCGCAAAAAAAAAGATGGTGGCTACTACGGGAATCGAACCTGTGACCCCAGCATTATGAGTGCTGTGCTCTAACCAGCTGAGCTAAGTAGCCTTCTTTTTTTGCGTAACCTTCATCGGCGTTGCGGGGCGCATTATGCGGAGTTGGCCCAAAAGCGTCAACACCTTTTTTGCCGTTTTTTGTCATAAACGTGTTGTTTGGCTGGCCTGTAACCAGTCTGGCGATTTAATCGGCGAAAACAGCGGGTATCATAAGCAAACGCAAAAAAAAACGGGCCGTCAGGCCCGTTGGTTAGTACAACATCATCTTGATTAATAAGCTGACTGGTGTACGCCGACGGCGCGGCCAGACGGGTCGTCCATGTTCCTGAACGCTTCATCCCACTCTATCGCTTTCGCCGAAGAACAGGCAACTGACGGGCCGCCAGGCACGCACTCGGCCGCGCTTGGCACCGGGAACAGTTCTTCGAAGATTTCACGGTACAGGTAGCCCTCTTTTGAGGTTGGCGTGTTGTACGCGAAACGGAAGTGGGCGGTCTGCAACTGCTGGTCGCTGACCTGCGCCGCGGCCACTTCTTTCAGGGTATCGATCCAGCTGTAGCCTACGCCGTCAGAGAACTGCTCTTTCTGACGCCAGGCGACGCTGGCCGGCAGGTAGGATTCGAAGCACTCGCGCAGGATGTGTTTTTCCATCTTGCCGTTGCTGCCGCACAGTTTGTCAGCCGGGTTGATGCGCATCGCCACGTCGAGGAACTTCTTGTCCAGGAAGGGTACGCGGGCTTCCACGCCCCAGGCAGACATCGCCTTGTTGGCACGGGCGCAGTCGAACATATGCAGCGCCTGCAGCTTACGCACGTTCTCCTCGTGGAATTCACGGGCGTTCGGCGCTTTATGGAAGTACAGGTAGCCACCGAACACTTCATCGGCACCCTCACCGGACAGCACCATCTTGATGCCCATCGCCTTAATCTTGCGGGACATCAGGTACATCGGCGTTGACGCACGGATGGTGGTCACATCATAGGTTTCGATGTGGTAGATCACATCGCGGATCGCATCGAGGCCTTCCTGCACGGTGAAGTGAATTTCATGGTGCACGGTGCCCAGGTGCTCTGCCACGGCTTTTGCCGCTTTAAGGTCCGGGGAACCTTCCAGGCCCACCGCGAAGGAGTGCAGCTGTGGCCACCAGGCCTCGCTCTTGTCATGGTCTTCCACGCGCTTCGCCGCATACTTTTTAGTGATGGCGGAGATGATCGAAGAGTCGAGACCGCCGGACAGCAGCACGCCGTAAGGCACGTCTGACATCAGGTGGCTTTTTACCGACTCTTCCAGCGCGGCTTTCAGGCCTGCTGCATCGGTGGTGTTGTTCTCTACCGCCGCATAGTCAAACCAGTCACGCTGCCAGTACTGGCGGATTTCGCCGTCGGTGCTGGAAAGGTAGCTGCCCGCCGGGAACTCTTTAATGGTACGGCAAACCGGCACCAGCGCTTTCATTTCAGAGGCGACAAACAGGTTGCCGTGCTCGTCGTTACCGGTGTACAGCGGGATAATACCGATATGGTCGCGGCCAATCAGGTACGTCTGCTTTTCGGTGTCATACAGGATAAAGGCGAACATGCCCTGCAGCTCGTCCAGGAAGTCGACGCCTTTTTCCTGGTACAGCGCCAGGATCACTTCACAGTCAGAGTCGGTCTGGAACTCATAACGATCGCTCAGCTCTGCACGCAGCGCCTGATGGTTGTAGATCTCACCGTTTACCGCCAGGACATGGGTACGGGCTGCGTTGTACAGCGGCTGTGCACCGTTGTTGACGTCGACGATCGACAGACGCTCGTGGGCGAGGATCGCGTGGTCATCGGCGTAGACGCCGGACCAGTCCGGGCCACGGTGGCGCATCAGACGGGAAAGCTCCAGCGCTTTCTTACGCAGTTCAGTGGGGTCAGTTTTCAGATCCAGTACACCAAAAATAGAACACATATACAGCTCCCTAACGACATACCTTGCGGTGGTGATGTTGTAAACATTATTGGTTTGCAGCGACGTGTATCGCCTGATGTATAAGAAAATGCGCTAACAGAGCAGGGGATGCAAGTGATTTAAGGTTTAGCTGGGAAATTGCAGGCTGGTGCGGTGGATTTATTGATGAATTGATATTTTTATAGGTTTTTTATTGTTGATTCACTAATAAATCAATAAAACGGGACAAAAACCGACCACCCGGCGATAAAAAATGCCCGCAAGGGGCGGGCATTCTAAAGGCCATGAGGGGCTAACGCGGGATTAACGCGGTTCCGCCTCCAGCAGGCGCTGCAGCAGAATGCCGTTGAGCATCGCTCGCTTGACCAGCGCAAATGCGCCAATGGCCGAACGGTGGTCGATCTCGGATCGGACGATCGGCAGATTTTTGCGGAAGTCTTTCAGCGCCTGGGTATTGATGCAGCCTTCGATCGCCGGCAGCAGCACCTTCTGCGCTTCGGTTATTTCACCGGCTACCACCACCTTCTGCGGGTTAAACAGGTTAATGGCGATGGCGATAGCTTTGCCGAGGTGACGGCCGACGTGCTCGATCACTTCGGTGGCCAGCGCGTCACCCTGGCTGGCTGCCCGACAGATCGGCTGGATCTGGCAGTCATCCAGCGTCAGGCTGCTGGGATAGCCCTGGGTCAGGAGGTGGCGCACGCGATTTTCAATCGCGCCGTTAGCGGCGATGGTCTCCAGACAGCCGAAGTTACCGCAGTGACAGCGTTCGCCCAGCGGGTCAACCTGGATATGTCCCAGTTCGCCAACGTTACCGTTGCTGCCGAGAAAAATATGGCCGTTGGCAATAATGCCGGCACCCGTTCCGCGATGCACGCGCACCAGGATGGAGTCGGCGCAATCGCGGGATGCGCCAAAATAGTGCTCTGCCAGCGCCAGGCTGCGAATATCGTGGCCGACAAAGCTGGTGACGTTAAAGCGTTTTTCCAGGCTGGCCACCAGCGGCCACGGGCCGACGTTGATGTGCGGCATATAGCGAATGATGCCGTTGTTCGGGTCGACGAGGCCGGGCAGGGTGACGGAGATGGCGATCAGCTCGCGCAGCTTGCGCTGATGCTGCTCGCAGAAGTCGGCGATGGCGGTAAACAGGGCGTTTTCCAGCGTCTCCTGGGTGCGCTGCGGCAGCGGGTGGTGCGCCTCTGCCAGGCTCTTACCGCTGAGGTCAAACAGGGTCAGGGTGGCGTCGTTACGGCCGAGGCGCACGCCGATGGTGTTAAAGCCGCGCGGTTCGGTGACGATGGAGATGGCGCGGCGACCGCCGGTGGAGGCCTGCTGATCCACCTCTTTAATCAGCCCGCGCTCGATCAGCTGACGGGTGATTTTGGTGACGCTGGCGGGCGCGAGCTGGCTGATTTCGGCAATCTGAATCCGTGAGATTGGCCCCTGCTGATCGATAAGCCGATAGACGGCCGCACTGTTTAATTGTTTAACAAGGTCAACATTTCCTATCTGTGCCAGGCCGCCAGTGCTCATTAACGCTCTACTCGCTATAGACCTCGTGACCATTCACGATGGTACGGGTGATTTTATAATCGCGGGTGAACACGGTCAGGTTGGCCACTTTTCCGGCCTCAATTGAACCCAACTGTGCATCCACCCCCATTGCCCGGGCCGGGTAGAGTGACGCCATACGCAGCGACTCATCCAGTGAGATGCCGACGTGTTCAACGCTGTTCGCCACGGCTTCAATCATAGTTAAGGCCGACCCGCTCAGCGTGCCATTTTCATCCACGCACAACCCGTCGCGATAGTATATTGTTTTACCGGCAAAAATGAACCGATCAATACAGGCACCCGCCGGCGCGGTGGCATCGGTCACCAGCACCAGCTTGTCGCCTTTGATGCGTTTGGCGTTGCGGATGTTGGCATAATTGACGTGCAGGCCGTCGGCAATAATGCCGCACCAGACATCAGGTGAGTCGAACAGCGCGCCGATCAGCCCCGGCTCCCGGCCGGTGGTGGCGGGCATGGCGTTATACAGATGGGTAGCAAAGCTCACCCCGGCGCGAATACCTTCTCGCGCCTCGTCACAGGTGGCGTGCGAGTGCCCGGCGGAGATTACGATGCCGGCGTCACGCAGGCGGCGGATCACTGCCGGTGCCACCTTCTCCGGTGCCAGGGTAATTTTGCTAATCACATCCGCGTTATCGCAGAGGAAATCCACCAGCTGCGGGGAGGGGGCGCGGATCAGCGCCGGATCGTGGGTGCCCTTTTTCAGCGGGTTTAACCACGGCCCCTCAAGATGCAGGCCCAGCGCCTGGCCGTGATTCTGCGCCAGATACGCCCGCATCACTTCAACGGCGCGGATCATCAGCTCATCGCTGCTGGTAATCAGGGTCGGCAGAAAGCTGGTGCAGCCGGATTTTTCATTGGCCCGCTGCATAATGTTCAGTGTTTCAACGCTGATAGCCGCCAGGTCATCATTAAACTGTACGCCACCGCAGCCGTTCAGCTGCAGATCGATGAAACCCGGCGCAATCAGCGCGCCGCCAACGTCACGGGTTTCGACTCCCTCGGGCAGGGCATCCACGGCGCAGACGCGTTCAATCAGGCCGTCAGCGATCACTACCGCGTGGTTGTCGAGAATTTCGTGGCCGGTATAAATGCGGCCGTGGGTTAAAGCGTACATGATGTTCTCCTGGCTTAGCATAATCGACTGCGCCGGGCCGGTAGTGGCCCGGCGCAGTCCGCGCTGTGAGCGGGCGTTACGCCCAGATTCTCACAGGTCGGTAATATTGGCCGCTTCCATTTCGCGGAAATATTTAACCGTTTTGACTTTTAATTCCATGGTGGCGGGTTCATCACACACCACCACGGCCTTAGGATGCAGCTGCAGGCAGCTGATGGTCCACATATGGTTGACGTTACCCTCAACGGCGGCCTGCAGCGCCTGCGCCTTCACATGGCCGGTCACCAGAATCATCACCTCTTCCGCATCCAGTAACGTACCGACGCCAACGGTCAGCGCATATTTCGGCACCTGCTCGACATCGCCGCCGAAGAAGCGTGAGTTGGCGATACGCGTATCCTGGGTCAGCGTTTTGATGCGCGTGCGTGAAGCCAGTGAAGAGGCCGGTTCGTTGAAGGCGATATGTCCGTCGTTGCCGACGCCGCCCATAAACAGGTTGATTTTACCGTAAGCGCGGATTTTCTCCTCATACTGGCGGCATTCTGCGTCAATATCCGCGGCATTGCCATTGAGGAGGTTGATGTTTTCAGTTGAAATATCAACATGATCGAAAAAGTTCCGGTACATAAAGCTGTGGTAGCTCTCCGGGTGTTCCTTTGGCAGGCCGACGTATTCGTCCATGTTGAAGGTTACCACATGTTTAAAACTAACCTGGCCCGCTTTGTGCATCTCAATCAGGTGCTTGTAGGCTTCCAGCGGAGTACCGCCGGTCGGCAGGCCCAGGACAAACGGGCGGTCGGCGGTCGGGTTGAAGGCGTTGATCCGGCTAACGATATGGCGCGCCGCCCACTTACCGGTCTGTGATGACGTTGCCAGGGGAATCAGTCTCATGAGGAACCTCGTAATAAGCGTAATTGAAAACAGGGTAAACGAAGCTTTGTCCAGCTTAGCCTAAGCCCGCGCTGCCTGGGAGGGCGGCCGGTAAAAGAGGCATTTTCACGTTTAGATTTTTTTAATCATAAAATAAGTTGGCTTCACTGACCAGATAAAAGCGCTGTTTATGATTATTTTTGGTGATTTTAGTCACAATATAGTGCATATAATTTGCGGAGCGAATTAATTTTTTTTTACACTTCGTCATACGGTGTTTGATGTCATAATGACGACGAATAGCCAATAAAAAACGGTACATCTGACGCCTGAACGGCTCATCAAGGGGGTAGCAGGGTGAATATTTTAGGGTTCTTTCAACGCTTAGGGCGCTCATTGCAGCTGCCAATAGCCGTACTGCCGGTCGCGGCGCTGATGCTGCGCTTCGGTCAGCCCGACTTGCTTAACATGGCGTTTATTGCCCAGGCGGGCGGGGCGATTTTTGATAACCTCGCGCTGATCTTCGCAATCGGGGTGGCGTCGACCTGGTCGAAAGACAACGCCGGTGCCGCGGCACTCGCCGGTGCGGTGGGCTACTTTATTCTGACCAAGGCGATGGTAACCATTAACCCGGCAATCAACATGGGCGTGCTGGCGGGGATCATCACCGGTCTGATCGCCGGTATGACCTACAACCGCTGGTCGGATATCAAGCTGCCTGACTTCCTGAGCTTCTTCGGCGGCAAGCGCTTTGTACCGATTGCCACCGGCTTCTTCTGTCTGGTGCTCTCTGCGGTGTTTGGTTACGTCTGGCCTCCGGTGCAGAACGCCATTCACGCCGGTGGTGAGTGGATTGTGGCGGAAGGCGCGCTGGGCGCCGGTATCTTCGGTTTCGTTAACCGTCTGCTGATCCCAACCGGCCTGCATCAGGTGCTGAACACCATTGCCTGGTTCCAGATCGGTGAGTTCACCAACGCCGCCGGCACCGTGTTCCACGGCGACATCAACCGCTTCTACGCCGGTGATGGCACGGCGGGGATGTTTATGGCGGGCTTCTTCCCGATCATGATGTTTGGTCTGCCGGGTGCGGCGCTGGCCATGTACCTGGCCGCGCCGAAAGCGCGCCGTCCGATGGTCGGCGGCATGCTGATCTCCGTGGCGGTGACCGCGTTCCTGACCGGTGTTACTGAACCGCTGGAATTCCTGTTTATGTTCCTGGCTCCGGTGCTCTATCTGATCCACGCGCTGTTAACCGGGATCAGCCTGTTTGTGGCGACGCTGCTGGGCGTGCATGCCGGCTTCTCTTTCTCCGCAGGCGCCATTGACTATGTGCTGATGTACAAACTGCCTGCGGCCAGCCACAACGTCTGGGTGCTGCTGGTGATGGGCGCGATCGCTTTTGTGGTTTACTTCGTGCTGTTCAGCGCGGTCATTCGCCTGTTTAACCTGAAAACGCCGGGCCGTGAAGATCAGACAGATACTGTCGCTCCTGAAGCCAACAGCAATACCGAAGAGGGGCTGGATCAGCTTTCCCGTCAGTACATTGTGGCGGTCGGCGGTTCCGATAACCTGAACGTGATTGATGCCTGTATTACCCGCCTGCGCCTGTCGGTGAAAGATTCAGCCCGCGTGGATGATGCGGCCTGTAAGCGTCTGGGCGCCTCAGGGATTGTGAAACTGAACAAACAGACCATTCAGGTGATCGTCGGCGCGAAAGCCGAATCGCTTGCCGAAGGGATGAAAAAACTGATCGCTAAGGGCCCGATCGCGGCGGCCAGCGCAGCGTCAGCGACAACAGCCCCTGTCGCCCCGGCGGCTCCGCTGCAGGCGGTGCCGAACCCGGCCAAAGGCGTTATCGCCACGCTGGTGGCCCCGGTCAGCGGTAGCGTGGTGGCTATCGAGCAGGTGCCGGACGAAGCCTTTGCCAGCAAAGCGGTGGGCGAAGGTCTGGCGATCAAACCGACCAGCAGCACCGTAGTCGCACCAGCTAACGGCACGCTGGTCAAAATCTTCAACACCAACCACGCTTTCTGCCTGGAAACCGAAAACGGAGCCGAAATCGTCGTGCACATGGGGCTGGATACCGTGGCGCTGGAAGGCAAAGGCTTCACCCGCCTGGCGGAAGAGGGCAGCGTGGTGACGGCCGGTCAGCCGGTACTGGAGATGGACCTGGCCTGGCTCGAGGCCAACGCCCGCTCGATGGTAAGCCCGGTGGTGGTCAGCAATAGTGAAGAGTACAGTGCGGTAACGCTGCTGGCCGGTGACAGCGTGGTGGCAGGCGAGACCCGCATCCTCGAGATCCGCGGCTAACCATAACGATTATCAGTGCGCAGGGCGGGAGCGATCCCGCCCTTTTTTATCTGCGTTTTTAGCCCGGCAATCCGCCCGTCTGCAGGCCTTTTCCACCGCTACGCCTCATTTTTACCCGCTTTACGCTGCTGCGCCCCTTTTTTATCCGTTTCCCGCAACTAACGGTTGTTTCAGCCGCTCGCTTTGTGGATCATACTCCGTTAATTCATAGTGGATTTATGCTAAGCATTAACTGAGGAAATTGAGATGAGTGAGGCTGAAGCCCGCCCAACTAACTTTATTCGTCAGATCATCGACGAAGATCTGGCGACCGGCAAGCACCACAGCGTGCAGACCCGCTTTCCGCCTGAGCCAAACGGCTACCTGCACATCGGTCACGCCAAGTCGATCTGCCTGAATTTTGGTATCGCGCAAGATTACCAGGGGCAGTGCAACCTGCGTTTCGACGATACCAACCCGGTGAAAGAAGATCTGGAGTTTGTTGAGTCGATCAAACGTGACGTGCAATGGCTGGGCTTTGCGTGGAGCGGTGAGGTGCGTTACTCATCTGACTATTTTGAACAGCTGCATAACTACGCCGTTGAACTGATCAATAAAGGCCTCGCCTACGTGGATGAGCTCACGCCTGAGCAGATCCGTGAATACCGTGGCAGCCTGACCGCACCGGGTAAAAACAGCCCGTACCGCGATCGCAGCGTGGAGGAGAACCTGGCGCTGTTTGCGAAGATGCGCAGCGGTGGTTTCGCCGAAGGGACCGCCTGCCTGCGAGCCAAAATCGATATGGCCTCCAGCTTTATCGTGCTGCGCGACCCGGTGCTGTACCGCATCAAGTTTGCCGAACATCACCAGACGGGCAACACCTGGTGCATCTACCCGATGTACGACTTCACCCACTGCATCTCCGATGCGCTGGAGGGCATTACCCACTCGCTCTGTACGCTGGAGTTCCAGGACAACCGCCGCCTGTATGACTGGGTGCTGGACAACATCACCATTCCGGTGCATCCGCGTCAGTACGAATTCTCACGCCTGAACCTCGAATACGCCATCATGTCCAAGCGCAAGCTGAGCCTGCTGGTGAGCGAGAAGGTGGTGGAAGGCTGGGATGACCCGCGTATGCTGACCGTTTCCGGCCTGCGCCGCCGCGGCTACAGCGCCGAGTCGATCCGCGAGTTCTGCCGCCGCATCGGCGTGACCAAACAGGACAATATCGTCGAGATGGCCGCGCTGGAGTCCTGCATCCGCGACGACCTGAACGAAAACGCTCCGCGCGCGATGGCGGTGCTGGATCCGGTTAAGGTGGTCATTGAGAACCTGCCTGCGCATCACGATGAAACTATCGTCATGCCAAACCATCCTAACAAGCCGGAGATGGGCACGCGTGACGTGCCGTTCAGCCGCGAGATCTGGATCGACCGTGCCGACTTCCGCGAAGAGGCGAATAAGCAGTACAAGCGTCTGGTGCTGGGGAAAGAGGTGCGTCTGCGCAACGCCTACGTGATCCGTGCGGAGCGCGTGGCGAAAGACGAAGACGGCAATATCACCTGCCTGTTCTGTACCTGTGATGTGGATACTCTGAGCAAAGATCCTGCCGATGGCCGTAAGGTTAAAGGCGTGATCCACTGGGTGTCTGCGGTGCATGCGCTGCCGGCAGAATTCCGTCTGTACGATCGCCTGTTCAGCGTGCCTAACCCGGCCGCCGCCGACGACTTCCTGACCACTATCAATCCGGACTCGCTGATTATCCGTAACGGCTTTGTCGAACCGGGGCTGCAGCAGGCAGAGGCATCCGCGCCATATCAGTTCGAGCGTGAAGGCTACTTCTGCGCCGACAGCGTTTACTCCAGCGCCAGCCAGCTGGTGTTTAACCGCACCGTTGGCCTGCGTGATACCTGGGCGAAAAGCGGCGAATAACGTCGCTTTTACGCGGTAATGATAAAAGGAGCGAGCAATCGCTCCTTTTTTTTGCTTAGCGATCGCAGCCGTCAGAATAGCCTGACTGTCTGACTGTCTGCCACCTGTCACCTGCCACCTCGATTTTCCACCTGCTCTCCGCCGCAGTGGTACGTCCGTCTGTCTCTTTACGTTTCTGTAAATAAGAGTTTCCGATCGGAAGCTCTGCCATTTGCAGCTTAGTGGGTTAGTGTACTAGTTCGTGAGTATTTAACTCTGTAGACTGTGCCGCTTTAGCGTCGTTGCGCCAGATGTTGTCAGGCCTTTCAACGGCGCGGATTGTTTATCAGGGAGTTATTATGGTTTCACCCGTTTCTGCCACGCCGCTGCCCGCCACGCTGTGGGGCACGCTGATCATTAGCGGCACCATTATCGGTGCCGGGATGTTCTCACTGCCGGTGGTGATGGCCGGTGCCTGGTTTAGCTGGTCGACCGCGCTGCTGCTGGTGAGCTGGCTGTGTATGCTGCTCTCCGGGCTGCTGTTTCTGGAGGCCAGCCAGCACTATCCGGCCGGGGCCAGCTTTGACACCATCACCCGCGATTTACTCGGCAGGGGCTGGAACCAGATTAACGGCCTGTCGGTGGCCTTCGTGCTGGGCATTCTTACCTACGCCTATATCTCTGCCAGCGGAGCGATTATCCAGCGTACGCTGGGGCTGCTGGATATCCCGCTCTCCGCGCGCAGCGCCGGGCTGCTGTTTACCCTGCTGGTGGCGCTGTTTATCTGGCTCGGCACCGGCGTGGTCAGCCGCATGACGCTGATTGTTCTCGGGGCTAAGCTTGTCACTTTCCTGACCATTTTTGGCGGCCTGCTGTGGCACGTACAGCCCGCCACGCTGCTGGACAGCGCGGCTGAAGGCGGCCACTATCTGCCTTACCTGTGGATGGTGGTGCCGTTTTGCCTCGCCTCGTTTGGCTATCATGGCAACATTGCCGGGCTGAACCGCTACTACGGCCACCATGCTCAGCGCGTCGGCCGCTGCCTGATTTACGGCACGCTGCTGGCGCTGGCGATCTACTTTATCTGGATCCTCGGCACCATGGGGAACATTCCCCGCCAGGATTTCCGTGCGATAGCCGCGCAGGGCGGCAATATTGATGTGCTGGTCGCGGCGCTGTCCGGCGTGCTGCACAGGCCTTACCTCAACCTGCTGCTGAATATCTTCTCCAACTTCGCGGTCGCCAGTTCGTTTCTCGGCGTCAGCCTCGGCTTTTTTGACTACCTGGCCGATCGGTTTAACATCGATGGCACGCACGGCGGGCGGCTGAAAACCGCACTGCTGACCTTCAGCCTGCCGCTGGCGGCGGCGATGCTGTGGCCGGACGGTTTCCTGGTGGCGATCGGCTACGCCGGTCTGGCCGCCACCATCTGGGCGGTCATCACTCCGGCCCTGCTGGCCTGGAAGGCGCGGCAGCGCTTTGCCCCGCCTGCCTGGCGGGTAAGGGGCGGAGCCATTCCGCTGGCGCTGGTGCTGGCTTTCGGCGCGCTTAACGTGGTGGTCTCGCTGCTCTCTTACGGCAACTGGCTGCCGGTGTGGAGCGGCTAACACCCCGTTCATCTGCGGGGATGATGCATCTGGCGGCATTGAGCAGCGCCAATCGGCGCTGCTCCACGGTACGTAACCGGTGGTGGTGTTTCATCAGGGTGTCGGCAACGGGAATAGCTGGCAGCTGTGGCAGCCGCAGCATCCGCCGGCGGTGAGCGGCAGCGTGCAGATCCGTAGCGTCAGCGGAAAGCGGTTCAGCCAGGTTGAGAGTCTGTAATCGGAGATGTGCAGTAGGGGAAGAGAACCGGTGGCAGGCCACCGGTTTTACAACAGGGGGGATTACTTGTCGTGCAGAGTTTCGTCTTCGCGGCAGTCGCCGAGAGCGCAATGGCCGTACAGGTACAGGCTATGGTTGCTCAGTTTGATACCGTGACGCGTGGCGATATCACGCTGACGGGTTTCAATCGATTCATCACTAAACTCAATCACTTTGCCGCAGTCCAGGCAGATCAGGTGGTCATGATGCTGCTGCTGGGTCAGTTCGAAGACAGATTTACCGCCCTCGAAATTATGACGGGTCACGATGCCCGCATCGTCGAACTGGTTAAGTACGCGATATACGGTCGCCAGACCAATCTCTTCGCCCATATCAATCAGGCGCTTATACAAGTCTTCCGCACTGACGTGATGGCCCTCAGGTTCCTGAAGCACTTCCAGAATTTTCAGTCGTGGAAGCGTGACTTTCAGGCCGGCCTTCTTTAATGCGGTGTTGTTGTCAGTCATGCGGATATTGTCCTGTTACTTAGCTGGTCACTTAGAGGCTGAAAGCCCTGAACATCGGTTGACGCTAAAGTTAGATGCGTCCCAGTATAGAACTGATACTTTAAAATGAAAACCGTCAGGGGGAAGTAAGCCACTACCGGATGTAAGGGATTGTACCATGACATCCGGTGTAGCCCGAACCCAAAATTAATTCGTTAACATTTCGGCCTTCCTCTGCCTGAGGCGCTGATTGCGACAATCGTCACAGCAAGGCGGCAGGGGGAGGAGAAAGCAGGTAACCGATGGGGTTATTGTACAGTTTTGGTGGTTAAAATTTCAAATATCTATCGATTACTTCTATAGGAAAAACCACTGGCCGGGTGTGAGGCAGCCCTCACTCCGGCCGACTGGCTTAAGCTTCGATGATCTCTTTTAACTGAAGTTCATCAAAAATTTGTTTTACCCACTTCTCAACGCGATCGTTGGTCAGCTCAGGCTGGCGATCTTCATCAATGGCGAGGCCGAGGAAGTGGTTATCATCGGCGAGACCTTTAGAGGCTTCAAAATGGTAGCCTTCGGTTGGCCAGAAGCCAACCAGCACCGCGCCGTTTGGCTCGATAATGTCGCGCAGGGTACCCATCGCGTCGCAGAAGTACTCTGAGTAGTCTTCCTGATCGCCACAGCCAAACAGGGCAACAAGTTTACCATTGAAATCAACCTCTTCCAGCGTCGGGAAGAAGTCGTCCCAGTCACACTGGGCTTCACCATAATACCAGGTTGGAATGCCCAGCAGCAGAATATCGAAGGCTTCCAGGTCTTCTTTGCTGCTTTTGGCAATATCACGAACCTCTGCAACGTCTTTACCCAGTTGCTTCTGGATCATCTTTGCAATGTTTTCCGTATTGCCCGTATCGCTGCCAAAGAAAATGCCTACGATTGCCATGAGTTTGATAACCTCTTGAATCTTAATGGTATGGTGACTGCAAAATGGTTTGCATATAGCGCTAATAATAGCAGACTGCACTCAACGGATAAATGCGAAATGCCGCTGGTTTTGTCGCTTTGTGCGTAGCACTGCGGCCAGCGGCTCAGGATGGCAGGTGCTGTAACTGAGCCAGCAGCATCTCTTCAATCAGCTCGCTGCGGCTCATATTGCGCGCTTCCGCCAGCTGATTCAGCGCGTCAACCGCCTCGCTGTTCATTTTCAACTCAACGCGCTTAAGTCCGCGAACCTTGTCGCGCTTGAGCTGGTTGCGTTTGTTGATCCGCAGTTGCTCATCACGCGTAAGCGGATTGGTTTTCGGTCGTCCCGGGCGACGTTCGTCTGCAAACAGATCGATCGTGGTGCGGTCCGTGTTTTCTTTTGCCATAGGTCGGTGATTACTGAAAAGGCTGGGTTCTGATGAATTGGGCCGTCATGCCGCCTGAAAAACCATCAGCGGCAAAATTTTTGCGCGCCATCATACCCCACGCAAACTCATGACGACAATGATTTAACAACCCGGCTGAAGCATTTGTTTTTACAGCGCAAAAAAACGACGAATTGTGCGTAAAACCGCATCAGGCTTCTCGGCATGCACCCAGTGACCGGCCCCGGCCACCACGTGTGCCCGCGCCTGCGGGAACTGCGCCAGGATGGCTCCCCGGTAGTCATCACGGATATACGGCGACAGCTCACCGCGAATAAACAGTGCCGGATGGGGCCACGCTGGCTGCGGCTGCCAGCCGATAATTTGCCCGTAGCAGGCTTCGATCGCCGGCACGTTAAAACGCCACTCACCGTTGTGAAACGATTTTAGCAGGAACTGAATCACGCCCTCTTCCGCCAGCCGTTCCCGCATCAGGGTAGCCGCTTCCATGCGCGAGGTGATGCCAGCGGCAGTCACCGCCTTTAGCGCGGCAATGATCTCGTCGTGGTGGCGGGTCGGGTAAGCCACCGGCGCGATATCGATCACCACAATTTCTGCGACCCGCTCAGGTGCCAGTGCGGTCAGCGCCATGGTGATTTTTCCGCCCATCGAGTGGCCAATGGCGCTGAAACGGTCGATGCCCAGATCGTCCAGTGAATCGAGAACATCCTGCGCCATCTGCCGATAGTCCATCTCGCTGGCGCGCGGCGACAGGCCGTGGTTGCGTACGTCAAACTGAACGATCTGGCGGTGGCTCTTCAGCTCACGTGCCAGGATCCCGAGATTATCCAGACTGCCAAACAGGCCGTGGATCAGCACCAGCGGGCAGTCACCGCTGGCGGATTGTTCAGATTGCAGGCGGACATTCAAATTCATGGCAAAGTTCTTACAGGTGGACGGAAGGCTTAGGGTATCATGGATCCCACAATTTCTGTCGCGTGCGGCACAGACTGCAAAGAGCATTTTTTGCGGTAAAGTCTGAGTTTTACCGCGAAGTGGCGTTGTGGCTACACCCTGGCAGAATTTAACTTTATAATCCTGATGTTAGAACGGCAAAAAATGGGCATTCCCGCCACCGCGCTGGCAATAGCCGCTACATTGATTGTGTTCTGATACAAGCCATTACCGTACTGGATAAAGATGAAAACGATCGAAGTCGACGAAGAGCTGTACCGCTATATCGCCAGCCACACTCAGCATATTGGTGAAAGCGCATCGGACATTTTACGCCGCATGCTGAAGTTTACCGCCGGTCAGAGCGCCCCTGCGGCGGCTGCCCCGGCACAGATTTCAGCCGTCGCTACTCAGCCTGCTATCGCTGTCGCTGAGGCACGGCCACAGGATCGCGTGCGCGCGGTGCGTGAACTGCTGCTGTCCGATGAGTACGCCGAGCAGAAGAAAGCGGTAAACCGTTTTATGCTGATTCTGTCGACGTTATACGGTCTGGATGCTCAGGCATTCGGCGCAGCAACGGAGTCGCTGCACGGCCGCACGCGCGTCTATTTCGCCGGCAATCAGCAAACCCTGGTTCAGAACGGCACCCATACCAAGCCGCAGCACATTCCCGGCACGCCGTACTGGGTGATCACCAATACCAATACCGAGCGCAAACGCAGCATGGTGGAACACATCATGCAGTCCATGCAGTTCCCTGCGGAACTGACCGACAAAGTTTGCGGAACCCTCTAACTGAAGCGTCAGGGAGAAGCGCCAATGGCCAGACACCCCCGTGCCGGACAACCCGCCCGGCAGAGCGATTTGATAAACGTTGCACAATTAACCTCACAGTATTATGTGCTGCAGCCTGAAGTGGGCAACGCAGAGCACGCGGTGAAGTTTGGTACTTCCGGCCACCGCGGCAGCGCGGGGCGTCACAGCTTTAACGAGACTCATATCCTGGCGATTGCCCAGGCGATTGCCGAAGAGCGTAAGAAAAATGGCATCACGGGTCCGTGCTACGTGGGGAAAGATACCCATGCGCTGTCTGAACCGGCGCTGATCTCGGTACTGGAAGTGCTGACGGCCAACGGCGTGGATGTAATAGTGCAGCTGGATAACGGCTATACGCCTACGCCCGCCATCTCCAACGCGATTCTCGAACACAATAAAACGGCGACCGCGCAGGCCGACGGCATTGTAATTACCCCGTCGCACAACCCACCGGAAGATGGCGGCATCAAGTACAACCCGCCAAACGGCGGTCCGGCCGATACCAACGTCACCAAAGTGGTTGAAGACAGGGCTAACGCGCTGATCAAAGCCGGACTGAAAGAGGTGCGCCGCATCAGCCTCGATCAGGCGTGGGCCAGCGGCCATCTGCAGGAGAAAGACCTGATCCAACCGTACGTTGAAGGTCTGGCACAGATCGTCGATATTGCGGCGATTCAGAAGGCCGGCCTGAAGATCGGCGTCGACCCGCTTGGCGGTTCCGGTATCGCTTACTGGCAGCGCATTGCGGAGCATTACAATCTGGATCTGACCATCGTTAACGATGCCGTCGACCAGACTTTCCGCTTTATGCACCTCGATCATGACGGCATTATCCGCATGGACTGCTCGTCCGAGTCGGCGATGGCCGGCCTGCTGGCGCTGCGTGATAAGTTCGATCTGGCCTTCGCCAACGATCCGGATTACGACCGTCACGGCATTGTGACCCCGGCCGGCCTGATGAACCCGAACCACTACCTGGCGGTAGCGATTCAGTACCTGTTCCAGCATCGCCCGCAGTGGGGCAAAGAGGTAGCGATTGGCAAAACGCTGGTCTCCAGCGCGATGATTGATCGGGTGGTGGCGGACATTGGCCGCAGGCTGGTGGAAGTGCCGGTCGGCTTTAAATGGTTTGTTGATGGCCTGTTCGACGGCAGCTTCGGTTTCGGCGGTGAAGAGAGCGCGGGGGCTTCATTCCTGCGCTTCGACGGCACACCGTGGTCCACCGATAAAGACGGCATCATCATGTGCCTGCTGGCTGCAGAGATCACTGCGGTAACCGGTAAGAATCCACAGCAGCACTACGATGAGCTGGCGGCCCGCTTCGGCGCGCCAAGCTATAACCGTATCCAGGCACCGGCAACGTCAGCACAGAAAGCCGCGCTGTCTAAGCTCTCGCCGGAAATGGTCAGCGCCTCGACGCTGGCCGGTGATCCGATCACCGCCCGCCTGACCGCCGCGCCGGGCAACGGTGCCTCGATCGGTGGTCTGAAGGTGATGACGGAAAACGGCTGGTTTGCCGCGCGTCCGTCCGGTACCGAAGACGCCTATAAGATCTACTGCGAAAGTTTCCTCGGCGCTGAGCATCGTGAGCAGATCGAGAAAGAAGCGGTTGAGATCGTCAGTGCGGTGCTGAAAAACGCCTGATCGTCGGCACTCTGAAAAGGCAGCTCAGCGATGAGCTGCCTTTTTTTTGCCAGAATCAGGGCAGGAACCGGTAGCCAACGCCGGTTTCGGTCAGCAGATGCGCGGGGCGCGCCGGATCCTGCTCCAGCTTTTGCCGCAGGTGGCCCATATAGATGCGCAGGTAGTGGCTGTGCTCAACGGCGTTTGGCCCCCAGACCTGCACCAGCAGCTGGCGCTGGGTCATCACCTTGCCGGGATGGTTCAGCAGGCTGACCAGCAGACGAAACTCAATCGGGGTCAGGTGCAGTTCGCTGCCGGCGCGGGTGACGCGGCGGGCGGCAATATCCACCGCGATATCGGCGAAGGTCACCACCGGCGTTACGCTGTTTTCTCCGGCCGGACGATGGCGTAGCGCCACCCGCACCCGGGCCAGAAGCTCACCGACGCTGAAGGGCTTGGTCAGGAAATCATCGGCACCGGCATCCAGCGCGGCGATCTTATCCTGCTCGTCGCTGCGGGCGGAGAGCACGATTACCGGCAGGCTGCTCCACTGGCGGACCTCACGAATAAATTCCCCGCCGTCGCCGTCCGGCAGCCCCAGGTCGAGGATCGCCAGCGCCGGTTTACGGGTGGCGGCCTCAATCAGCCCGCGGCTCAGCGTGTCGGCATCCACCACGTGGAAGCCTTCTCCCTCCAGCGCTTTGCGTAAAAAGCGGCGGATCTCTTTTTCATCTTCGACGATCAGGATAGTGGTCACAGCACCTCACGACAGGCTGAAAGGCGGTATATACCGCCCGTATTGCGCTTAATCTAGCAAAAAGAGCGGATGGCGTCTGTGTTGCCAGGCAGTAGTCGCCAGCAGATGAGGTCTGCACGCCTGAAAATCCATCGGCGCGATCTAACGCCCGCTTTCACCAAAAGGCACCGCGGCACAGCTGCGTCACCACTGAACCTGACCGTTGGTGCAGCGGGGGGCAGTCTTGAGTCGAAAATGCGAAACTTAAATTTAACCTTCGTGTAACAAAATTACAGCCACAACGGTTAAATTCCGTTCTTTACACGTTAAAGTGGTCGGATCAGTAGTAAAATTACATCAGACGCGATACACTTTTGCTCAGATAACCATCAATCTTAAATTCCCTTAACGGAGGACGTATGAGTCACTATCATCACTATTCATCAACGCGGGTCTGTGTACGTCGCTGCGCCGCACTGCTTATTGGCGTGCTGGCGCTGCCGGTGATGCTGTTCCGCTCCGACCGCGCGCGTTTCTACAGCTACCTGCACCGTTTCTGGCTGAAGACCAGCGATCAGCCGGTCTGGCTGAGCCAGGCAGAAGCGGCAGGCATCGATTTCTATTAAGCCTGCCGTTTCCTGTCATACCGATCCCGCCGCCGGCGGGATTTTTTTTGCCCGTAGTCCGGTGAGGCGGTAAGAAACAGGTGAGCGCACGACAATTCTGCGCTACACTTAAATCTGTACAAGAATTTTGAGGTTGTATAACTATGAGCGAAAAAATTCCTGTTGGCATCAGCGCCTGCCTGCTGGGTGAAAAAGTCCGCTTTGATGGCGGCCACAAGCGCAACGAATTTGCCACCGAGCAGCTGGCACCCTTTCTGCGCTTTGAACCAGTGTGCCCGGAGATGGCTATCGGCCTGCCCACCCCTCGCCCGGCGTTGCGCCTGACCGGGGAGCCGGGCGGCGAAACGGCGCTAAGCTTCAGCAACGGCCAGGCCGCGCCGGTAACACAACAGATGCAGCATTTTTCAGCTGAGAAAGTCAGCCAGCTGCAGCACCTCTGCGGCTATATCGTCTGCGCAAAATCCCCCAGCTGCGGCATGGAGCGGGTGCGCGTCTATCAGCCTGATAACAACAACAACCGTAAAGCCGGTACCGGCATCTTCACCCGCGAACTGATGGCGCAGATGCCGTGGCTGCCGGTGGAGGAGGACGGCCGCCTGCACGATCCGTTGCTGCGCGAGAATTTCGTGACGCGCGTCTATGCGTTACATGAATTTAATCAGCTGTGGCAGAGCGGTCTGACCCGCGCCGGGCTGATGGCGTTCCATACCCGCTACAAACTGCTGTTGCTGGCGCATTCGCAGCCGCTGTACCGGGAAATTGGGCCGTTTGTGGCGGCGATGGGCCAGTGGGACTCGCTGGACGCCTTTGCCGTGGCCTATCGTCAGCGGCTGATGGATCTGCTGAAAACCGAAGCCACGCGCAGCAACCATACCAACGTGCTGATGCACGTTCAGGGCTACTTCCGCCGCCAGCTGAAGTCATCCCAGCGTCAGGAGCTGGCCGGGCTGATCGACTGTTACCGCCGCGGGGTGCAGCCGCTGCTGGCGCCGATTACCCTGCTTAAACACTACATGAATGAGTATCCGCACCCGTGGCTGACCGAACAGCGCTACTTCGCGCCTTACCCTGACCAGCTGTGCCTGCGCTACGGACACTAAATTAAGGATGTTTTATGCTGACCCATCTGGTCTGGCTGCGTAACGACCTGCGCATTCACGACAACTCTGCCCTTTATGCTGCCTGCCGCTCAGAGGGCGCGCGGGTGCTGGCGCTGTTTATCGCCACGCCTGGCCAGTGGCAGTCCCATGATATGGCCCCGAAACAGGCGGAATACATCTGGCAGAACCTGCAGTCCTTGCAGCAATCGCTGGCGGAGAAGGGCATCCCGCTGTTTCTGCAGCAGTGCGACGATTTCGACGCTTCCGTGACGCTACTGCAGGATTTCTGCCGCGAACACCGTGTGGACCGCCTGTTCTATAACTATCAGTACGAGGTAAATGAGCGTCAGCGCGATGCCGCCGTCGAACGCACGCTGTTTGACGACGAAGTGATGGTGCAGGGCTTTGACGACAGCCTGCTGCTGCCGCCGGGCAGCGTGCTGACCGGCAGCCGCGAGATGTATAAGGTGTTTACCCCGTTCAGCAAAGCCTTCGTTAAACGCCTGAAAGAGGGCCTGCCGGAGTGCGTGCCCGCGCCCGCCGTGCGCCCGGATGGACCGCTGTCCACGCCTGATGCGCTGCAGCCGTTTGATTACCCGCGTGAGGCGTTCGACGATCGATTGTTCCCGGTGGGGGAGAAAGCGGCGATTGCCCGGCTGCGGGAGTTCTGCCAGCAGCCGGTCACCGAGTACCCGGATAAACGCGATCTGCCGGCGCTGGACGGCACCAGCCGCCTGTCCGCGTGCCTGGCGACGGGGGTGCTGTCGCCGCGTCAGTGTCTGCATCGTCTGCTGAAGCAGCATCCGCACGGGCTGGACGATACCCGGGTGTTTGTCTGGCTGAATGAGCTGATCTGGCGCGAGTTTTACCGCCACCTGATGGTGGCCTTCCCGGCGCTATGCCGTCATCAGCCGTTCATTAAATGGACGCGCAACGTGCGCTGGCGCGAGGATGCCGCACTGCTGCAGGCCTGGCAGCAGGGAAAAACAGGCTACCCGATCGTTGACGCCGCCATGCGTCAGCTTAATGCGCTGGGCTGGATGCACAACCGGCTGCGGATGATCACCGCCAGTTTCCTGGTCAAAGACCTGCTGATCGACTGGCGCCAGGGCGAGCGCTACTTTATCTCGCAGCTGATCGACGGCGACCTCGCGGCCAACAACGGCGGCTGGCAGTGGGCGGCGTCCACCGGGACCGACTCGGCCCCCTATTTCCGCATCTTTAACCCGACCACCCAGGGCGAACGCTTTGACCTGAACGGTGAGTTTATCCGCCGCTGGGTGCCGGAGCTGAGCCGGGTGCCGGAAAAATATATCCATCAGCCTCACGAGTGGGCAAAGAAAAATCAGCAAAAACTCGATTATCCTGCGCCGATCGTGGAACATAAACAGGCACGCCAGCAGACGCTGGACGCCTTTGAGGCCGCACGCAAACAGATGGATTGATTATGCTGAATACTGAACTCGAAACGCTGGTAAACCAGTTCCTGAACGCTTCCGCTTTTGACGACTACGGCCCGAACGGTCTGCAGGTGGAAGGGCGCGCTGAGATTAAAAAGGTGGTGACCGGCGTGACCGCCTGCCAGGCGCTGCTCGATGAAGCGGTGCGGCTGCAGGCCGATGCGGTGCTGGTGCACCACGGTTATTTCTGGAAAAACGAGCCGTCGGTGATCAAGGGCATGAAGCGCCGCCGGCTGAAAACCCTGCTGGCTAACGACATCAATATGTTTGGCTGGCACCTGCCGCTGGATGCGCATCCGCAGCTTGGCAATAACGCGCTGCTGGCAAAGATGTTTGGCATTGAGGTTAAGGGAGAAGTGAAGCTGCTGTTACCCTGGGGCGAGCTGACCACGCCGCTGAGCGGCGAACAGTTTGGGCAGCGCATCGCTGAGGTGCTGGGCAGAACGCCGCTGCACTGCGGCGATAATGCACCGGCGCTGATCAAACGCGTGGCCTGGTGCAGCGGCGGCGGTCAGGGCTTTATCGATGCGGCGGCGGCCTTCGGCGTGGATGCCTTTATCAGCGGTGAAGCCTCTGAGCAGACCATCCACAGCGCCCGTGAACAGGGTATCCACTTCTTCGCCGCCGGGCACCACGCCACCGAACGCTGCGGCATTCAGGCACTCGGTGAGTGGCTGGCCGGGCAATACGGGCTGGACGTGACCTTTATTGATATCAACAATCCGGTCTGATCGGTTCCATCCTCGCGGTCTGCCGGGTGCCTTGCAAGGGCGCCCGGCAGATTGACACTGGCGCGGAGTCTTCGCCACCTCGCTCTGAATGACCCCTTTTGCGGAGGTTACCTGTGCAACACGCGCGATATTATCTGTTAGGAGAACGTACGGCGGTGCTGGAGCTGGAGCCGCCGTTTTCACTCACCGCGCAGCAGCGGGTCTGGAGCCTGGCGCAGCAGCTGCAGCCGCTCCCGCAGGTGCTGGACGTGGTGCCGGGCATGAATAACCTTAGCGTGATCCTGCGCGAAGCGCCGCATAACGCCGCGGAGGTGCTGGCGTGGCTGCAGCAGGCGTGGCAGCAGAGCGGGTCGCAGGAGGCGGAATTCCGCCGCGTCGACATCCCGGTGATTTACGGCGGCAGCGGCGGAGCCGATCTGCAGCACGTGGCGCGCCATCACGGCCTGAACGCTCGCCAGGTGGTGGAGATGCATGCCGCCGCTGAGTACGTAGTGTGCTTTATCGGCTTCCAGCCGGGGTTTCCCTACCTGGCCGGGCTGGACCCGCGCCTGCACACCCCACGCCGCGACACTCCAAGGGTGCGGGTGCCCGCCGGGTCGGTCGCCATCGGCGGCAGCCAGACCGGCATCTATCCCCTTGAATCCCCCGGCGGCTGGCAGCTGATTGGCCATACCGCTACCGCGCTGTTTCTGCCCGATCGCCAGCCGCCGGTGCTGCTGCGCCCGGGCGATCGGCTGCGTTTTGTACCGCAAAAGGAGGGCGTATGTTAACCCTGATCCGCGCCGGTCTGAGCAGCTCGCTGCAGGATGCCGGCCGTCCCGGCTGGCGGCAGTACGGCATCAGCCTCGGTGGGGCGCTGGATCGGCCAGCGATGCACACCGCCAATCTGCTGGTGGGCAACGCGCCCGACAGCGCGGTGGTGGAAATCACCCTGGGCCAGTTCTGCGTTGAGTTTGGTCGCGACGGCTGGTTTGCCTTAACCGGGACAGGGTGCCATGCGCGGCTTGACGGGCGTGAGGTGTGGACCGGCTGGCGCACCGCGGTCAGAAAGGGCCAGCGGCTGACGCTGGGCCTGCCCAGCCGCGGCATGCGCAGCTATCTGGCCGTTGACGGCGGCTTTGCGCTGGAGCCGATGCTGGGCTCTTCCGGCACCGATCTGCAGGCCGGTTTCGGCGGTTTTTCCGGGCGCAGGCTGGCCGACGGTGACCGTCTGCCGCTGCAGCCTGCGCGGCGCTTCAAACGCCCGGTCGGCGTGCGTCAGCTGCTGTGGGGCAACCGGGTGCGGGCGCTGCCCGGACCGGAGTATCAGGAGTTCAGCGAGGAGAGTCAGCATGCGTTCTGGCGCTCCGCCTGGCGGCTCGATCCGCAAAGCAACCGCATGGGTTACCGGCTGCAGGGGAACCGCCTGGAGCGGGAGAATAGCCGCGATCTGCTCTCCCACGGGCTGGTTCCCGGCGTGGTGCAGGTGCCGCCGGCCGGGCAACCGATCGTGCTGCTGGGCGATGCGCAAACCACCGGTGGTTACCCGCGTATCGCCTGTGTGATTGAAGCCGACCTTTACCATTTAGCCCAGCTGCGGCTGGGTGAGCCGCTGCATTTTGTTGCCTGTACGCTGGAAGAGGCACGACAGGCCAGAGATGCACAGCAGCGCGCGCTGGAGCAAATGGCCTGGGGTCTGAACCATGAAGATTGATCTGAACGCCGATCTTGGCGAAGGAGCGGGCAGCGACGCGCAACTGCTGCAGCTGGTCTCATCGGCCAATATCGCCTGCGGCTTTCACGCCGGTGATGCCGACACCATGCTGCAGTCGGTGCGGCTGGCGCTGGCGGCGGGAGTCGCGATTGGCGCACATCCTTCGTTCCCCGATCGTGAGAACTTTGGCCGCAGTGCTATGCAGCTGCCGCCGGAGACGGTGTATGCCCAGATGCTGTATCAGGTCGGTGCGCTGCAGGCGATGGTGCGCAGCGAGGGCGGCCGACTGGTTCACGTGAAGCCGCACGGCATGCTTTACAACCAGGCGGCGGGCGATGCCGCGCTGGCAGACGCCATTGCCCTGGCTGTGCGGGCAGCCGATCCGGCGCTAATGCTGGTCGGGCTGGCCAACAGCGAACTGATCCGCGCCGGCCAGCGCCACGGCCTGAAAACGCGTCAGGAGGTGTTTGCCGATCGTGGCTACCGGGCAGACGGCACGCTGGTGCCGCGCGGCCAGCCGGGGGCGCTGGTGGAGAGCAATGCCCAGGCGATTACGCAGACGCTGAGCATGGTGCAGCAGGGGCGGGTACGGTGCCTCAGCGGCGAGTGGGTTAACGTACGGGCAGAGACGGTTTGCCTGCACGGCGACGGGGCGCATGCGCTTGAGTTTGCCCACCGGCTGCGTGAGGCATTCCGTCAGCAGCAGATCCGCGTCAGCGCAGCAGATTAACTTACGGAGGCAGGACGATGCCTGAAGGACCGGAGATCCGCCGCGCGGCGGACCAGCTGGAAAAAGCGGTGCGCGGCAAAGAGCTGACCGACGTCTGGTTCGCCTTTCCCGCGCTGCAGACCTATCAACAGGCGCTGATCGGCGAGCGGGTGACCGCGCTGGAAACCCGCGGCAAAGCGCTGCTCACCCACTTCTCTAACGGCCTGACGCTCTACAGCCATAACCAGTTGTACGGCGTCTGGCGGGTAGTCGCTACCGGTAGTGAACCGCAGACTCAACGCCAGCTGCGGGTGCGGCTGGCGACGGCGGACAAAACGCTGCTGCTCTACAGCGCCTCGGATATCCAGCTGCTGAACGCCGACGGGCTGGCCAGCCATCCGTTTCTGCAGCGGGTGGGGCCGGACGTGCTGGATATGACGCTGACCGAGACGCAGGTGCGCGAGCGGCTGCTGTCCAAACGCTTTCGCGGGCGGCAGTTCAGCGGACTGTTGTTGGATCAGGCGTTTCTTGCCGGACTGGGAAACTATCTGCGCGCCGAGATCCTCTGGCAGGCGAGGCTGGCACCGCAGCATAAGGCACAAACGCTGAACGATGCGCAGCTGACGGACCTGTGCCACGCGCTGCTGGCGATACCCAGGCTCTCTTACCACACGCGCGGGCAGGCCGACGAGCGGCACCATCACGGCGCGCTGTTCCGCTTTAACGTATTTCACCGGGCCGGGAAGCCCTGCCCGCGCTGTGGCACCATGATCGAGAAAAGCACGCTGGCATCGCGGCCGTTCTACCGTTGCCCTGTTTGTCAGCCATAAAAAAATGGCCGGAGGATCTCCGGCCATTTCGTTGACGTTGCTCAGCCAGAGCGGGGGAGGCCCCGCTCTGCGATTACTTCTTCAGCTGTGAGGTAAAATCACGCTGTTCGTAACCGGTGTAGAGCTGACGCGGACGGGCGATCTTAACGCCTTCGTCATGCATCTCTTTCCAGTGGGCGATCCAGCCAACGGTACGCGCCATGGCGAAGATCACCGTAAACATGGATGACGGGATGCCCATCGCCTTAAGGATGATGCCGGAGTAGAAGTCGACGTTTGGATACAGCTTACGCTCGATGAAGTACGGGTCATTAAGCGCAATGTGTTCCAGCTCCATCGCCACTTCCAGCAGGTCATCTTTCATGCCCAGCTCGTTGAGCACTTCATGGCAGGTCTCACGCATTACGGTGGCACGCGGGTCGTAGTTTTTGTAAACGCGGTGACCGAAGCCCATCAGACGGAACGAATCGTTTTTGTCTTTGGCGCGGCGCAGGAACTCAGGAATGTGCTCTACGGTGCTGATCTCTTCCAGCATGCGCAGGCAGGCTTCGTTGGCACCGCCGTGTGCAGGCCCCCACAGTGACGCGATACCGGCCGCGATGCAGGCAAACGGGTTAGCACCGGATGAACCGGCGGTACGTACGGTTGAGGTCGACGCGTTCTGCTCGTGATCGGCGTGCAGGATTAAGATCCGGTCCATCGCACGTTCCAGCACCGGGTTCACCACGTAGTCTTCGCACGGTGTGGAGAACATCATATGCAGGAAGTTGCCGGCATAGGAGAGATCGTTACGCGGATAAGCAAACGGCTGGCCGATTGAATATTTGTAACACATCGCTGCCATGGTCGGCATTTTCGACAGCAGGCGGAACGCGGCGATTTCGCGGTGACGCTCAATGTTTACGTCCATCGCATCGTGATAGAACGCCGCCAGTGCACCGGTCACGCCGCACATCACCGCCATCGGGTGCGAGTCACGTCGGAAGCCGCGGAACAGATGGTGGATCTGCTCATGCAACATGGTGTGGCGGGTCACGGTGACTTTGAATTCGTTGAACTGTTCCGGGGTAGGGGCTTCACCGTTCAGCAGGATGTAGCATACTTCCAGATAGTTGGAGTGCAGGGCCAGCTGGTCGATCGGGAAACCACGGTGCAGCAGAATGCCTTCATCACCGTCGATAAAGGTGATTTTGGATTCGCACGACGCGGTAGAGGTGAAGCCAGGGTCAAAAGTGAAATACCCTTTAGAGCCCAGAGCTCGTACGTCGATCTCTTCCGGGCCCAGCGTACCTTTCAGTACGTTCAGCTCAATAGGGGCTTCGCCGTCGAGGGTTAGCGTCGCTTTTTTATCAGCCATTTATAGTCTCCTTAGCGCCTTATACAGGGATCATTTACCACCGGGAAAACCACAACCTCCCAGCCTTATTGCCAGGCGCTATAAGGATATCAACTCTGTGGCATCTTATAATGTGCAGGGTACAGAGTGACGGGCGCGTTGGCCTGGGTGGCACATTCCTGATGCGTATCATGGTTTAAGACCCGGTTTGGCCATATCCTACATCATAACCAAAACCCGATACTTTATAGATAATCATCATCAATGTTACATAACTTGTGCTTAGGGGAAAGTGTATCCCCATAACTTTTGTGCATCATAGTCCTTTTGAGGCATCGTTTGTAACAAAGTTGTTGAAGTATTGTCAAATCAGATAATTAAATTTGTGTAGAATGTAAAATCCGTGAGGGTGATCACTGTTCCACTTTAAATTCCCCAAAGTGTTTGTAGGGGAATTGTAATAAGAATGTGATCCCCCTATACTGCGGCCAGGTCTCCGGAAAACCCTGCTGTAGGAGCCACCCAGCGTTTCATGCGCGCTATTATCTGACACTGGACGTTTGTAGTTTTAGTGCCTGCGCAAAGTTTCACGTGTGACGCTGTCTGAGCCCCCCTTCAGGACCGGAGGAAGCAAAATAAGAAAGGCTGTGTGGGCAAAACCGTGAAAAAACAAAGACCTGTCAACTTGGATCTCTCTACGATCCGGTTTCCCGTAACTGCAATAGCGTCCATTCTCCACCGCGTATCCGGGGTGATCACCTTTGTGTCGATCGGGATATTGCTCTGGTTACTGGGTCTCTCGCTCTCTTCTCCCGAAGGTTTCGATCAGGCATCCGCCGTGATGACCAGCTTCTTCGCCAAATTCATTATGTGGGGCATTCTCACTGCGCTCGCTTATCACATTGTGGTCGGTATTCGCCACATGCTGATGGATTTCGGCTACCTGGAAGAAACCTTAGAGGCGGGTAAACGTTCCGCGCATATTGCTTTCGCTATCACTGTCGTGCTGTCTGTTCTTGCAGGAGTCCTCGTATGGTAAGTAACGCTTCTGCACTGGGTCGCAACGGAATCCATGACTGGCTGCTGCTGCGCGCTGCCGCCATGGTAATGACCCTTTATGTGCTTTATATCCTCGGCTTCCTGATCATGTCAGGGCCACTGACTTATGACATCTGGCATGGCTTCTTTGCCTCCCCGGTAACCAAAGTTTTCACGTTGCTGACGCTGTTGTGCATTCTGGTTCATGGCTGGATTGGCATGTGGCAGGTACTGACCGACTACATTAAACCGCTGGCGCTGCGTATGGTGCTGCAGCTGGTGATTGTGGTCGCGCTGTTCGTCTATGCAATTTACGGAACTGTTGTCGTGTGGGGTGCGTAATGAAGTTGCCAGTAAGAGAATTTGATGCCGTGGTGATCGGCGCGGGTGGTGCAGGTATGCGCGCCGCCTTACAGATCTCCCAGTCGGGCCAGAGCTGTGCCCTGCTGTCTAAAGTATTTCCAACCCGTTCCCATACCGTGTCTGCGCAGGGCGGTATCACCGTTGCGCTGGGTAACACCCATGAAGATGACTGGGAATGGCACATGTACGACACCGTTAAAGGCTCCGACTATATCGGTGACCAGGACGCGATTGAATATATGTGTAAAACCGGTCCGGAAGCGATTCTGGAACTGGAACATATGGGTCTGCCGTTCTCCCGCCTGGACGATGGCCGTATCTATCAGCGCCCGTTTGGTGGCCAGTCGAAAAACTTCGGCGGCGAGCAGGCGGCACGCACCGCGGCGGCGGCAGACCGTACCGGTCACGCCCTGCTGCACACCCTCTACCAGCAGAACCTGAAAAACCACACCACTATCTTCTCTGAATGGTATGCGCTGGATCTGGTGAAGAATGCTGACGGTGCGGTGGTCGGTTGCACCGCGATGAATATCGAAGACGGTGAAGTGGTTTACTTCAAGGCCAAGGCAACGGTGCTGGCCACCGGCGGTGCCGGACGCATCTACCAGTCCACCACCAACGCCCATATCTGTACCGGTGACGGCGTCGGTATGGCGCTGCGCGCCGGCGTGCCGTTGCAGGATATGGAAATGTGGCAGTTCCACCCGACCGGCATCGCCGGCGCGGGCGTGCTGGTGACCGAAGGCTGCCGTGGGGAAGGCGGTTACCTGCTGAACAAACACGGCGAGCGCTTTATGGAGCGTTACGCACCGAATGCCAAAGATCTCGCCGGTCGTGACGTGGTCGCGCGTTCCATCATGATCGAAATCCGCGAAGGCCGCGGCTGCGATGGCCCGTGGGGCCCGCACGCCAAGCTGAAACTGGACCACCTCGGTAAGGATGTGCTGGAAGCTCGCCTGCCGGGCATCCTTGAACTGTCGCGCACCTTTGCCCACGTCGACCCGGTCAAAGAGCCGATTCCGGTGATCCCAACCTGCCACTATATGATGGGCGGTATTCCTACCCGCGTCAGCGGCCAGGCACTGACGGTCAACGAGCAGGGTGAAGACGTGCTGATCCCGGGCCTGTTTGCGGTCGGTGAGATCGCCTGCGTTTCGGTGCACGGTGCTAACCGTCTTGGCGGCAACTCGCTGCTGGACCTGGTGGTATTTGGCCGCGCGGCAGGCCTGCATCTGGCGGAATCGATCGCCGAGCAGGGAACCCTGCGTGACGCCACCGAAGATGAAGTTAACGCTGCGATGGCGCGCTACAACCGCTGGGACAACAACACCACCGGTGAAGACCCGGCCGAGCTGCGTAAAGCGCTGCAGTCTTGCATGCAGAACAACTTCTCGGTGTTCCGTGAAGGTGATGCGATGGCGAAAGGGCTGGAGGAGCTGAAAGTGCTGCGTGAACGTCTGCACAACGCCCGCCTGGACGATCGTTCCAGTGACTTCAACACCCAGCGTGTGGAGTGCCTGGAGCTGGATAACCTGATGGAAACGGCTTATGCCACCGCGCTGTCGGCCAACTTCCGCACCGAAAGCCGTGGCGCGCACAGCCGCTTCGATTACCCTGAGCGTGACGATGCGAACTGGTTATGCCATACCCTGTATCTGCCGCAAAACGACAGCATGACGCGCCGTGAAGTGAACATGCAACCGAAACTGCGTGCGGCCTTCCCGCCGAAAGCGCGTACCTACTAGTTTGCGGAGAGAGACATGAAACTCGAATTTTCCATCTATCGCTACAACCCGGATGTCGATGATGCGCCGCGCATGCAGGATTATACGCTGGAGTCGGAAGACGGCCGTGACATGATGCTGCTGGACGCGCTGATGCGTCTGAAAGAGCAGGATCCGACGCTGGCCTTCCGTCGCTCCTGCCGTGAAGGCGTCTGTGGCTCAGACGGCATCAACATGAATGGTAAAAATGGCCTCGCCTGCATTACCCCGGTGTCCGCGCTGGGGAACGGCAAGCAGAAAATTGTTATCCGCCCGCTGCCCGGCCTGCCGGTGATCCGCGATTTGGTGGTGGACATGGGGCAATTCTATGCTCAGTATGAGAAGATTAAGCCTTACCTGTTGAATAATGGGAAAAATCCACCGTCCAGGGAGCATTTACAGGCCCCTGAGCAGCGTGAAAAACTGGATGGCCTGTACGAGTGTATACTTTGTGCCTGTTGTTCAACCTCGTGCCCGTCGTTCTGGTGGAACCCCGACAAGTTCGTCGGTCCGGCTGGCCTGCTGGCGGCGTACCGTTTCCTGATTGACAGCCGTGATACCGAAACGGATGCCCGTCTGGATAATCTGAACGATGCTTTCAGCGTATTCCGCTGTCACAGCATTATGAACTGTGTGAGCGTGTGTCCGAAAGGGCTCAACCCGACCAAAGCCATCGGCCATATCAAGTCGATGCTGCTGCAACGGGGCGCATAACGGCAAAAATATGCACAAAATCATTCAGGGTGCATCAAGGCGGCAAACGAGTGAATCCCCGGGAGCATAGGCCGCTATGTGACTGGGGTGAATGAGAGCAGCCAACGCAGAGGCAGCGTGAAGGATGACGTGCATATCCGGGAACCTCAGGTTCCCGGTGTTTTAACAGGCGATCTTTGGAAGGTGTTTTGGGCTGATTTGCCGCCTGAGACGTCTCGCAAAGGTTCCCTTACGGGCCGCTGCTCGTATCGAAGAACCGTATATGGTAAGCCGTTAACGCGGCACGGGACTTGCAAAGGTTCCTTCAATAACCACGGCGAAAAAAAGCATAATGCTTAAGGGATCACAATGCAGAACAGCGCGATGAAACCCTGGCTGGACTCATCCTGGCTGGCCGGCGCGAACCAGTCCTACATAGAGCAGCTCTATGAGGACTTCCTGACCGATCCTGACTCTGTTGACGATGCCTGGAAATCGCTTTTCCAGCAGCTTCCGGGGACGGGAGTTAAACCAGAGCAGTTTCATTCCACCACGCGTGAATACTTCCGCCGTCTGGCGAAAGATGCTACGCGCTACACGGCCTCCGTCAGCGATCCGGAAACCAATGCCAAACAGGTAAAGGTCCTGCAGCTGATCAACGCCTTCCGTTTCCGCGGCCATCAGCAGGCCAATCTCGATCCGTTAGGCCTGTGGAAGCAGGATACGGTGCCGGATCTCGATCCGGCCTGGCACGGCCTGACCGATGCCGACCTGCAGGAAAGCTTCAACGTAGGCTCGTTTGCGATCGGCAAAGAGACGCTGAAGCTGGCCGATCTGTACGCCGCGCTGAAACAGACCTACTGCGGCTCGATCGGGGCCGAGTACATGCATATGACCAACACGGAAGAGAAACGCTGGATCCAGCAGCGTATCGAATCGGTGGTGGGGCAGGCTTCCTTCTCCTCTGAAGAGAAGAAGGGCTTCCTGCAACAGCTGACGGCAGCTGAAGGCCTGGAGCGCTATCTGGGCGCGAAATTCCCCGGGGCGAAGCGTTTCTCCCTGGAAGGCGGCGATGCGCTGGTGCCGATGCTCAACGACATGATCCATCATGCCGGCAAGAGCGGTACGCGTGAAGTGGTGCTGGGTATGGCGCACCGCGGCCGTCTGAACGTGCTGATCAACGTGCTGGGCAAAAGGCCCCAGGATCTGTTCGACGAGTTCTCCGGCAAGCATAAAGAACACCTCGGCACCGGTGACGTGAAGTACCATATGGGCTTCTCGTCCGACGTGGAAACCCCCGGCGGCATGGTACACCTGGCGCTGGCGTTTAACCCGTCTCACCTTGAGATCGTCAGCCCGGTAGTGATGGGCTCGGTGCGTGCGCGTCTTGACCGCATGGATGAACCGGGTTCCAACAAAGTGCTGCCGATTACCATCCACGGTGATGCGGCGGTGATCGGCCAGGGCGTGGTGCAGGAAACGCTGAACATGTCGGCGGCCCGCGGTTATGAAGTTGGCGGTACCGTGCGTATCGTGATCAACAACCAGGTTGGTTTCACCACCTCTAACCCGAAAGACGCCCGTTCAAGTCAGTACTGTACCGACATCGGTAAAATGGTGCTGGCTCCGATCTTCCACGTTAACGCGGACGATCCGGAAGCGGTGGCCTTTGTCACCCGCCTGGCGTTGGATTTCCGTAACACCTTTAAACGCGACGTGTTTATCGATCTGGTGTGTTACCGCCGTCATGGTCACAACGAAGCGGATGAGCCTAGCGCCACCCAGCCGGTGATGTACCAGAAGATCAAGAAACACCCGACTCCGCGTAAGATCTACGCGGACAAGCTGGAATCTGAACAGGTTGCCAGCCTGGAAGATGCCACGGAAATGGTCAACCTGTACCGTGACGCGCTGGATGCCGGCGAATGTGTGGTGCCGGCATGGCGTCCGATGAGCCTGCACTCCTTTACCTGGTCACCGTATCTGAATCACGACTGGGATGAAGGCTATCCGGAGAAACTGGACCCGCAGCGTCTGCAGTCGCTGGCGAAACGCATCAGTACGGTGCCGGACGCGGTTGAGATGCAGTCCCGCGTGGCGAAGATCTACAACGATCGCGCTGAAATGGCCGCCGGCAACAAGCCGTTCGACTGGGGCGCAGCAGAAAACCTGGCCTACGCCACGCTGGTTGATGAAGGTATTCCGTGCCGCCTCTCAGGTGAAGACATGGGCCGTGGCACCTTCTTCCACCGTCATGCGGTGATCCATAACCAGTCCAACGGCTCGACTTACACCCCGCTGCAGCACGTGCACAACGGCCAGGGCGTGTTTAAGGTCTGGGACTCCGTGCTGTCGGAAGAAGCGGTACTGGCGTTCGAGTACGGCTATGCAACGGCAGAGCCGCGTACCCTGACCATCTGGGAAGCGCAGTTCGGTGACTTCGCCAACGGTGCGCAGGTGGTGATCGACCAGTTCATCAGCTCCGGCGAGCAGAAGTGGGGCCGTATGTGTGGCCTGGTGATGCTGCTGCCGCACGGCTACGAAGGCCAGGGCCCTGAGCACTCCTCCGCGCGTCTGGAACGCTATCTGCAACTCTGCGCCGAGCAGAATATGCAGGTGTGCGTGCCGTCCACGCCGGCGCAGGTTTACCATATGCTGCGTCGCCAGGCGTTGCGTGGTATGCGCCGTCCGCTGGTGGTGATGTCGCCGAAGTCGCTGCTGCGCCATCCGCTGGCGGTCTCGTCGCTGGAAGAGCTGGCCGACGGAGCCTTCCGTCCGGCGATTGGCGAGATCGACGATCTCGACCCGCAGGGCGTGAAGCGCGTAGTGCTCTGTTCCGGTAAAGTCTATTACGACCTGCTGGAAAAACGCCGTAAAAATGAGCAAAGCAATGTGGCGATTGTGCGTATCGAACAGCTCTATCCGTTCCCGCACAAAGCCGTACAGGAAGCGTTGCAGCCGTATGCCCATGTTCATGATTTTGTCTGGTGTCAGGAAGAGCCGCTGAATCAGGGCGCATGGTACTGCAGCCAGCACCATTTCCGCGAAATCGTGCCATTTGGGGCTTCATTACGTTATGCCGGTCGTCCTGCATCCGCATCGCCGGCCGTGGGTTACATGTCCGTTCACCAGCAGCAGCAGCAAGATCTGGTTAATGACGCGCTGAACGTAGATTAATTAAAGGAAAGAAAATGAGTAGCGTAGATATTCTTGTTCCCGACCTGCCTGAATCCGTTGCTGATGCAACCGTCGCCACCTGGCATAAAAAGCCGGGTGATGCGGTGACCCGTGATGAAGTGCTGGTGGAAATTGAAACTGACAAAGTGATCCTGGAAGTGCCTGCTGCTGCGGACGGCGTGCTGGAAGCCATCCTTGAAGACGAAGGTGCTACCGTCACCTCTCGCCAGTTGCTGGGGCGCCTGAAAGAAGGCAACAGCGGCGGCAAAGAGACCTCGGTTAAAACCGAAAGCAAGGACTCTACGCCAGCCCAGCGTCAGACTGCCTCGCTGGATGAAGAAAGCAACGACGCGCTCAGCCCGGCCATTCGTCGCCTGATCGCCGAGCACAACCTCGATGCGTCTGCCATTAAAGGCACCGGCGTCGGTGGCCGTCTGACCCGTGAAGATGTGGAAAAACATCTGGCACAGGCTCAGGCGAAAGCCCCTGCTGCCAAAGCACCTGAGGCTGCACCGGTGGTGCAGGCAGGCCGCAGCGAGAAGCGTGTACCGATGACCCGCCTGCGTAAGCGCGTGGCCGAACGTCTGCTGCAGGCGAAAAACAGCACCGCGATGCTGACCACCTTCAACGAAGTCAACATGCAGCCGATCATGGCACTGCGTAAGCAGTACGGTGATGCCTTCGAGAAGCGCCACGGCGTGCGCCTGGGCTTTATGTCCTTCTACATCAAAGCGGTGGTAGAAGCGCTGAAGCGTTATCCGGAAGTGAACGCCTCGATCGACGGTGAAGATGTGGTCTACCACAACTACTTCGACGTCAGCATCGCCGTCTCCACGCCGCGCGGCCTGGTGACGCCGGTACTGAAAGACGTTGATGCGCTGAGCATGTCGGACATTGAGAAGAAAATCAAAGAGCTGGCGATCAAAGGCCGTGACGGCAAGCTGACCGTTGACGAGCTGACCGGCGGTAACTTCACCATCACCAACGGTGGCGTATTCGGTTCACTGATGTCGACGCCGATCATCAACCCACCGCAGAGTGCGATCCTTGGTATGCACGCGATCAAAGATCGTCCGATGGCGGTGAATGGTCAGGTGGTGATCCAGCCGATGATGTATCTGGCGCTCTCTTACGACCACCGCCTGATCGACGGACGTGAGTCCGTGGGTTACCTGGTGGCGATTAAAGAGCTGCTGGAAGATCCGGCACGTCTGCTGCTGGACGTTTAAACCTTGCAGAGCACGGCCAGCGCCGTGCTCTGTTCTATGTGTAGCCACAACGGTGGCTAAGTCTTTTCAGACCTGAATGGATAGAACATCATGAACTTACACGAATATCAGGCAAAACAGTTGTTTGCACGGTATGGCTTACCGGCACCAACCGGTTATGCCTGCACCACGCCACGTGAAGCTGAAGAAGCCGCCTCTAAAATTGGCGCCGGCCCGTGGGTTGTGAAATGTCAGGTTCATGCCGGTGGCCGCGGTAAAGCGGGCGGCGTGAAGGTTGTTAACAGCAAAGAAGACATTCGTGCGTTCGCCGAAAACTGGCTGGGCAAAAACCTGGTGACCTATCAGACTGACGCAGGCGGTCAGCCGGTTAATCAGATCCTGGTTGAAGCAGCGACCGATATCGACAAAGAGCTGTACCTGGGTGCCGTAGTGGACCGTGCTACCCGTCGCGTGGTGTTTATGGCCTCTACCGAAGGCGGCGTGGAAATCGAGAAAGTGGCGGAAGAGACTCCGCATCTGATCCACAAAATGGCGCTGGACCCGCTGACCGGTCCACAGCCTTACCAGGGCCGTGAGCTGGCGTTCAAGCTGGGCCTGACCGGTAAGCAGGTTGGCCAGTTCACCAAGATCTTTATGGGTCTGGCGACGCTGTTCCTGGAGCGCGACCTGGCGCTGGTTGAGATCAACCCGCTGGTGATCACTAAGCAGGGCGACCTGGTGTGCCTGGACGGTAAACTGACCGCCGACAGCAACGCCATGTTCCGTCAGCCTGAGCTGCGCGAAATGCGTGACCCAAGCCAGGAAGATGCCCGTGAAGCCCACGCAACGCAGTGGGAACTGAACTACGTGGCGCTGGAAGGCAACATCGGCTGCATGGTTAACGGAGCCGGTCTGGCGATGGGCACCATGGACATCGTGAAGCTGAGCGGTGGCCAGCCGGCCAACTTCCTGGACGTTGGCGGCGGCGCGACCAAAGAGCGCGTAACCGAAGCGTTCAAAATCATCCTGTCTGACGATGCGGTGAAAGCGGTCTTCGTTAACATCTTCGGCGGCATCGTCCGCTGTGACCTGATTGCTGACGGTATCATCGGTGCCGTGGAAGAAGTCGGCGTTAACGTACCGGTTGTGGTGCGTCTGGAAGGTAACAACGCTGAGCTGGGCGCGAAAAAACTGGCAGACAGCGGATTGAATATTATTGCAGCAACCAGCCTGAGTGACGCGGCACAGCGCGTTGTTGCCGCAGCGGAGGGTAAATAATGTCCATTTTGATCGATAAAAACACCAAAGTGATCTGCCAGGGTTTCACCGGCGGTCAGGGTACCTTCCACTCTGAGCAGGCGCTGGCCTACGGTACGCAGCTGGTTGGCGGCGTCACTCCGGGTAAAGGCGGCACCGAGCACCTCGGCCTGCCGGTGTTTAACACCGTGCGCGAAGCGGTAGAAGCCACCGGCGCAACCGCCTCGGTGATCTACGTTCCGGCTCCGTTCTGCAAAGACGGGATCCTGGAAGCGATTGAAGCGGGCATCAAACTGATCATCACCATCACCGAAGGCATCCCGACGCTGGATATGCTGACCGTGAAGGTGAAACTGGATGAAGCCGGCGTGCGCATGATTGGCCCGAACTGTCCGGGTGTGATCACCCCTGGCGAATGTAAGATCGGCATCATGCCTGGCCACATTCACCAGCCGGGCCGTATCGGTATCGTTTCCCGTTCCGGTACCCTGACCTATGAAGCAGTTAAGCAGACCACCGACATCGGCTACGGCCAGTCGACCTGCGTCGGTATCGGCGGTGACCCGATCCCAGGCTCAAACTTCATCGACATCCTGAAACTGTTCCAGGATGACCCGCAGACCGAAGCGATCGTGATGATCGGTGAGATCGGCGGCAGTGCGGAAGAAGAAGCCGCAGCGTTTATCAAAGAGTACGTGACCAAGCCGGTCGTCGGCTATATCGCCGGTGTTACCGCGCCGAAAGGCAAGCGTATGGGCCACGCCGGTGCGATTATCGCCGGTGGTAAAGGCACCGCGGACGAGAAGTTTGCTGCGCTGGAAGCGGCCGGTGTGAAAACCGTGCGCAGCCTGGCGGACATCGGCGACGCGGTGAAAGCCGTACTGCCACAGTAAGCGACACTCTCGCGATATCAGGGCCGCCTTCGGGCGGCCCTTTTTTGTTTCTTCCGGCGGCAGGTAGCGCAAAGCAACGGGCTGACTGGCCTGGTTATTAAAATTTTTAAATTATGGGAATTATCATTTACCGTAATAAGTGGCATGAACGGATGGTGCATTTACCTTTTACTTTATAAACTGACACAATAATTTCACAATTCTCCTCTCTTGCACAGTTACCTCACCAGATTATTATTCTGGATCAAGAAATGCGGATTTATACCTGGGTATTTATCTGGAATTACCGTCTCCGATCGGGTTAAATTGCGCCACATCAATGCCAGGTAGATCTTTGATTCATCGAAATTTGATGTAAGACAAGAAAAGAATATTGTCATCGAAAACCACTTTAATTCTGTGGGAAGATGGGCGTATCATCACTGCGCAACCTCATCACCAGAAATTTTAAATCCGTCTTTGCCCTGGGGCTCAGCTGCGCTGAGGCGTGCTGCATTACGCCTGTCACCAGGGTTCAGGAACGCGGTTTTCGTTATTACCGGGGGCACGAATAAATAATGAGTTGCTGACTCACTTATTTAAGGCTTCTCCCTTTAGCGGAGCAAGGAGTTATCATGTTTGATATTGTCGAACTGTCACGTTTACAGTTTGCATTGACGGCGATGTATCATTTCCTGTTTGTGCCACTGACGCTGGGTATGGCGTTTTTACTGGCCATCATGGAGACGATCTACGTCCTGTCAGGTAAACAAATCTATAAAGATATGACCAAATTCTGGGGCAAGTTATTTGGCATTAACTTTGCGCTGGGCGTGGCCACCGGGCTGACTATGGAGTTCCAGTTCGGCACCAACTGGTCCTATTACTCGCACTACGTTGGCGATATCTTCGGTGCGCCGCTGGCGATCGAAGGCCTGATGGCGTTCTTCCTTGAATCCACCTTTGTTGGCCTGTTCTTCTTTGGCTGGGATCGGCTGGGTAAAGTGCAGCATATGGCGGTCACCTGGCTGGTGGCGCTGGGCTCAAACCTGTCGGCGCTGTGGATTCTGGTGGCCAACGGCTGGATGCAGAACCCGGTGGCCTCTGAGTTCAACTGGGAAACCATGCGCATGGAGATGGTCAGCTTCTCCGAGCTGGTGCTCAACCCGGTCGCACAGGTGAAATTCGTCCACACCGTGGCGGCAGGCTACACCTGCGGCGCGATGTTTATTCTCGGGGTCAGCGCTTACTACCTGCTGCGCGGCCGCGACGTCGCCTTTGCCAAACGCTCGTTTGCGGTGGCCGCCAGCTTCGGTATGGCGGCGATTCTGTCAGTCATCGTGCTGGGGGATGAGTCCGGCTACGAAATCGGTGACGTGCAGAAAACCAAACTGGCCGCCATTGAAGCTGAGTGGGAAACCCAGCCGGCACCCGCGGCCTTTACCCTGTTCGGCATTCCCGACCAGGACAAACAGGAAAATCACTTCGCCATTCAGATCCCGTGGGCGCTGGGGCTGATTGCCACCCGTTCCGTCGATAAACAGGTCACCGGCCTGAAAGAGCTGATGAGCCAGCACGAAGTGCGTATCCGCAACGGGATGAAAGCTTACACCCTGCTGCAGGAACTGCGTGGGGGTAGCCAGGATCCGGCGGTGCGTACGGCCTTTAATGCGGCGAAACAGGATCTCGGTTACGGGCTGCTGCTGAAGCGCTATACGCCAGCAGTTGCGGATGCCAGCGAAGCGCAAATAAAACAGGCGGTACAGGACTCAATACCACGTGTTGCACCGCTTTATTTCTCATTCCGTATTATGGTTGCCAGCGGCATGCTGATGCTGCTGATCATCGGACTCTCCTTCTGGACGGTGATCCGTAACCGCATCGGTCAGTGGCCACTGTTGCTGAAATGCGCGCTGTACGGTATTCCACTGCCGTGGATTGCTATCGAATCTGGCTGGTTTGTTGCCGAATATGGCCGTCAGCCGTGGGCAATTGGTGAAGTATTACCAACGGCTGTCGCTAACTCATCGCTTACCGCCGGGGATTTGCTGTTTTCAATGGGACTAATCTGCGGGCTCTACACGCTGTTCATCGTAGCGGAGATGTACCTGATGTTCAGGTTTGCCCGTCTTGGGCCGAGCAGCCTGAAGACCGGACGCTATCACTATGAACAGCCCGAGCCACGTTTGCAGACCGTACGTTAAGGGAGAAACAAAGCGATGTTAACTTATGAACTGATGCGTTTTATCTGGTGGCTGCTTATCGGCATCCTGTTTATCGGCTTCGCGGTCGCCGACGGCTTCGACATGGGGGTCGGCATGCTGACCCGCATTCTCGGCCGCACCGATACCGAGCGACGAGTGATGATTAACAGCATTGCGCCACACTGGGATGGCAACCAGGTGTGGTTAATCACCGCCGGCGGCGCGCTGTTTGCCGCCTGGCCGATGGTGTACGCCGCAGCGTTCTCCGGATTCTACGTGGCGATGATCCTGGTACTGGCTTCGCTGTTCTTCCGTCCGGTCGGTTTCGATTACCGGTCGAAGATTGAGGATATGCGCTGGCGCGGCATGTGGGACTGGGGCATTTTCATCGGCAGCTTCGTGCCGCCGCTGGTGATCGGCGTGGCGTTCGGCAACCTGCTGCAGGGCGTGCCGTTCCATATCGACAGTGACCTGCGTCTGTTCTATACCGGCAACTTCTTCCAGCTGCTGAATCCGTTTGGCCTGCTGGCCGGCATCGTCAGCCTGACCATGATTCTGGCACAGGGAGCGACCTACCTGCAGATGCGCACCGTTGGCGTACTGCATCAGCGTGCCCGCTGCGCGGCGCAAATTTCCGCGCTGGTGATGATGGTCTGTTTCGCGCTGGCCGGCGTCTGGGTAGTTTATGGTATCGATGGCTACGTGGTGACCTCGGCGCTGGATCACAACGGCGTCTCCAATCCGCTGCTGAAAACGGTGGGCCGCGAGGCCGGTGCCTGGCTGGTTAACTTCCAACGTCATCCGGTGCTGTGGCTGATCCCGTTGCTGGGTGTACTGCTGCCGCTGCTGACTATGCTGTTCTCGCGTCTGGAAAAGGGGGCCTGGGCGTTTCTCTTCTCCTCACTGACGCTGGCCTGCGTGATTCTGACGGCCGGGGTGGCGATGTTCCCGTTTGTGATGCCTTCCAGCACCGTGCCGGGTGCCAGCCTGACGATGTGGGATGCGACCTCGACGCTGCTGACGCTGAAGGTGATGACCGTGGCCGCGATGATCTTCGTGCCGCTGATCCTCATCTATACCAGCTGGTGTTACTGGAAGATGTTCGGCCGGGTGACCAATGAACAGATTGAAAACAACACCCACTCACTCTACTGAATAGGAGCGATATCATGTGGTACTTTGCCTGGATCCTTGGCACGCTGCTGGCCTGTGCCTTCGGAATTATCACCGCGCTGGCGCTGGAACATGTTGAGGCCAGCAACGCAGAAGGCGACCAGTAATGGGGCAGGGGGTAAGCCGTCTGTATCAAATGATGGACAGATGCCCCCTGCGGGCGCTGTCGCTGGCCGCCGCGCTGCTGCTGGCGGGCTGTATCTTCTGGGACCCGGCGCGCTTTGCCGCCAACAGCGGCCATCTGGCTATCTGGCAGGGGCCGTTGCTGATCTGGGCGGTATGCAGTGGAGTGATCCACGGCGTCGGCTTCCGCCCGCGACGCCTGCGCTGGCAGGGGGTATTTTCGCCGCTGCCGGCGTTAATCCTGCTGGTCTGCGGCATCGTTTTCTTCTACCGCTAACACGGTTACCGTCCGCCAATGCCTGGCTGCCCGATCGGCCAGGTATACTGTCGACAATCTAACGGATTTTCGTCTGTTTTTATCTCTGTAATTGTCAATCTTTGTTTGCCAAACGTACTGACTTCCCATAAGTTGTTACCGTTCAATAATTATTTTCGTTCCCCTCTGGCAACCCATTCCCAAGCCCTGTGCTCTTGCGTATAGTAGCAACGTTTTCGGGGTACCAACGTTTAATGCATTACCGGGATGTAGAGTGAGTACAACGCTGTTTCGATGGCCGGTGCGCGTCTATTATGAAGACACAGATGCCGGCGGCGTGGTTTACCACGCCAGCTACGTTGCTTTTTATGAACGGGCACGTACTGAGATGCTGCGTCAGCGCCATTTCAATCAACAGGCACTGCTGGAACAGCAGGTGTCCTTTGTCGTGCGTCGAATGACGGTTGATTACCTTGCTGCCGCACGTCTGGACGATCTGCTCAGCGTGGAGTGCCGGGTGGTTGCCATGAGCCGCACGACCATGACGTTCGCTCAGCGCATTCTGAATGCCGATGGGCGTGTACTCAATGAAGCAGAAGTCCTTATTGCCTGCATCAATCCACATCTAATGAAGCCGATAGCGCTTCCCAAGTCTATTGTCGCGGAGTTCAAGCAGTGGCTGACATGAATGTTCTTGATTTGTTCCTGAAGGCGAGCCTTCTGGTAAAACTGATCATGTTAATTTTAATCGGATTCTCCATCGCCTCCTGGGCGGTGATCATTCAGCGCACCCGTATTCTGAATGCGGCGACCCGGGATGCAGACGCTTTCGAAGATAAGTTCTGGTCGGGTATCGAACTGTCGCGCCTGTACCAGGAGAGCCAGGCGCGCCGCGATGAGCTCGGGGGCTCGGAGCAGATTTTCTATGCCGGCTTCAAAGAGTTTGCCCGGCTGCACCGCGCGAATAACCACGCGCCGGAAGCGGTAGTGGAAGGGGCGACCCGTGCCATGCGCATCTCGATGAACCGTGAGCTGGAAGCGCTGGAAAACCATATTCCGTTCCTCGGCACCGTCGGTTCAATCAGCCCTTATATCGGCCTGTTTGGTACGGTATGGGGGATCATGCACGCTTTTATCGCTCTCGGTGCGGTAAAACAGGCCACCCTGCAGATGGTGGCACCGGGTATTGCCGAAGCGCTGATCGCCACCGCGATTGGTCTGTTTGCGGCGATCCCGGCGGTTATGGCTTATAACCGTCTGACCCTGCGCGTGAACAAGCTGGAGCAGAACTACGACAACTTTATGGAAGAGTTCACGGCTATCCTGCACCGTCAGGCTTTCACCAGCGACGCCAGCAAGTAAGTCGGAGGTTTCACATGGCCAGAACGCGTGGTCGCGGTCGACGCGACATGAAGTCCGAGATCAACATCGTTCCGCTGCTGGACGTACTGCTGGTGCTGCTGCTGATCTTCATGGCAACCGCACCGATCATTACCCAGAGCGTTGAGGTCGATCTCCCGGACGCAACAGATTCTAAAACCGTCTCCACTAATGATAATCCGCCGGTGATTGTTGAAGTTTCCGGCGTCGGGCAGTACAGCCTGGTGGTCGATCACGACCGCATGGAGCAGTTACCGTCTGAGCAGGTCGTCGCCGAAGCACAGCGTCGTATCACTGCCGATCCGAAGACCGTGTTCCTGATCGGCGGTGCGAAAGAGGTGCCCTACGAAGAGATCATCAAGGCGCTTAACTTGCTGCATCAGGCAGGCGTGAAGTCTGTCGGATTAATGACGCAGCCGATTTAATTCATTCGAACCGTTTTTGGGAATCGAGAGTGTCGAAGGCAACCGAGCAAAACGATAAGTTAAAACGTGCGATAACCCTCTCAGTGATCCTGCATGTTGTGCTGATCGCTCTGCTGGTGTGGAGCTCGTTTGACGAAAATCTCGACGCCAGCGGCGGCGGTGGCGGCGGTAGTGATATCAGTGCCGTCATGGTCGATCCTGGTGCGGTGGTAGAACAGTATAATCGCCAGCAGAATCAACAGAGTGACAGCAAACGCGCCGAGCAGCAGCGCCAGAAGCAGGCGAAACAGCAGGCGGAAGAGCTGCAGCAGAAACAGGCGGCAGAACAGCAGCGGCTGAAACAGCTGGAGAAAGAGCGTCTGCAGGCGGCTGAACAGGCCAAAGCGGAAGCGGCCGAGCAGGCAGCCGAGCAGAAACAGGCGCAGGAAGCCGCGAAGCAGGCCCAGCAGGAGCAGAAGCAGGCCGAAGCCGCCGCCGCGAAAGCGAAGGCTGAAGCCAAAGCCGAAGCCGATGCCCAGGCGAAAGCTTCAGCAGACGCCGCTGCAAAAGCCAAAGCCGATGCGAAAGCGCAGGCGGATGCCCAGGCGAAAGCCGCCGCTGATGCACAGAAAAAAGCGCAGGAAGACGCCAAAGCGGCGGCTGCCGATGCGAAGAAAAAAGCGGAAGAACAGGCTAAGCAGGCTGCCGCAGAAGCAGCTAAAGTAAAAGCTGCTGCCGATGCTAAAGCCAAAGCGGCTGCGGATGCGAAAGCGGCGCAGGAAGCGAAAGTCCAGGCGGCGGCGGAAGCCAAGGCACAGGCCGCTGCGGAAGCGAAAGCCGCAGCAGCAGAAGCCAAAGCACAGGCTGCCGCAGAAGCGAAAGAACAAGCTGCGGCAGAGGCTAAAGAGAAGGCTGCCGCCGAGGCGAAAGCGAAAGCCGATGCTGCTGCGAAAGCCAAGGCCGATGCGGCAGCCAAAGCCAAAGCCGATGCCGCCGCGAAGAAGAAAGCGGCAGCTGAGGCGGCGAAAGAGGCCGGTGACGTGGGCGATCTGCTCGGCGACCTGACTTCAGGTAAGAATGCGCCGAAATCAGGTAAAGCGGGCGGGGGTGCCGGTGCCGCACCGGGTGAAGGTAACCAGAAGAAAGCGGGCGCTTCAGGTGCCGCGATCGACAGCTACCTGGGCCAGGTGAAAGGCGCGATTCAGAGCAAGTTTTACGATGCTGATACCTTTGCGGGCAAAACCTGCGATGTGCGTATCAGCCTGGGATCGGATGGTCTGCTGATTTCTGCCAAGTCCGCAGGTGGTGACCCGGCACTCTGTCAGGCAGCCATCAACGCGGCTAATTCGGCAAGAATTCCGAAGCCACCGAGTCCGGAAGTGTGGCAGGCGGTTAAAAACGCGACGCTGGAATTCAAACCGTAAACGTGCGTTTACCAGCGGTGTGTTGAACTCTGAGCAACATGCCGTACTCTTAGGTTTGTTGATACAAGGCTAATTATCGTGGGTGTGATACCCGGATAAGGGAGAAATAATGAAGCAGGCATTTCGTGTAGCGCTGAGTTTTTTACTGCTGTTTGTCGCGGTTGCGCAGGCAGAAGTACGTATTGAGATTACTCAGGGTGTGAATACCGCACGTCCGATCGGCGTGGTGCCGTTCAAATGGGATGGTCCGGGTGCAGCCCCTGAAGATATTGGTGGCATCGTAGCCGCTGACCTGCGCAACAGCGGCAAATTCAACCCGCTGGACCGCTCGCGTCTGCCTCAGCAGCCGACCTCGGCGGCTGAGGTGCAGCCAGCGGCCTGGACCGCACTGGGTATCGACGCGGTCGTAGTCGGTCAGGTGCAGCCTGGCGCGGACGGCAGCTACCTCGTCTCTTACCAGCTGGTTGATACCGCCGGTAATCCGGGCACGGTACTGGCACAGAACCAGTTTAAGGTGACCAAACAGTGGTTACGTTATGCTGCGCACACCGCCAGTGACGAAAGCTTTGAGAAGCTGACCGGTATCAAAGGCGCGTTCCGTACCCGTATCGCTTACGTGGTGCAGACCAACGGCGGCCAGTTCCCGTATGAGCTGCGCGTGTCCGACTACGACGGCTACAACACCTTCGTGGTGCACCGTTCACCTGAGCCGCTGATGTCACCGGCCTGGTCTCCGGATGGCAGTAAAGTGGCCTACGTGACGTTTGAGAGCGGTAAATCAGCGCTGGTGATCCAGACGCTGGCCAACGGTGCTATCCGTCAGGTAGCTTCGTTCCCACGCCACAATGGCGCACCGGCCTTCTCACCGGACGGCAGCAAGCTGGCGTTTGCCCTGTCCAAGACCGGCAGCCTGAACATCTATGTGATGGATATCGGCTCCGGCCAGATCCGTCAGGTTACCGACGGCCGCTACAACAGCACCGAACCGACCTGGTACCCGGACAGCCAGAACCTGGCCTATACCTCTGACCAGGCCGGCCGTCCACAAATCTATAAAGTCAGCGCAGGCGGCGGCACGCCTCAGCGTATTACCTGGGAAGGTTCACAGAACCAGGACGCAGACGTCAGCTCTGATGGTAAATCTTTGGTGATGATTAGCACCAACGGCGGCGCTCAACACGTCGCACGACAGGATCTGGTAACGGGAGCCGTTCAACAATTAACGGACACGTTCCTGGATGAAACGCCAAGTCTGGCACCGAACGGCACCATGGTAATCTACAGCTCCACTCAGGGCATGGGTTCAATTCTGCAGTTAGTGTCAACCGACGGGCGTTTCAAAGCGCGTCTTCCGGCAACCGATGGACAGGTCAAATTTCCTGCCTGGTCGCCGTATCTGTGATGCATAAATAATTATGTATGGCAAACTATAATAGGAATTATGAAATGCAACTGAATAAAGTGCTGAAAGGCTTAATGCTGGCACTGCCAGTGATCGCAGTAGCTGCATGTAGCTCACACAAGAACAACAACAACGACCAGACTAACGGTCTTGGTGACGGTTCTAACAGCGGCCTGAACAGCGGCAACATGTCTTCTGACGAGCAGGCTCGCCTGCAGATGCAGGAACTGCAGAAAAACAACATCGTGTACTTCGGCCTGGACAAATATGAAATCCAGTCTGAATTCGCACAGATGCTGGACGCGCACGCAAACTTCCTGCGTAGCAACCCGTCTTACAAAGTCACTGTAGAAGGCCACGCGGATGAGCGCGGTACCCCTGAGTACAACATCGCCCTGGGCGAACGTCGTGCCAGCGCAGTGAAAATGTACCTGCAGGGTAAAGGCGTTTCTGCTGACCAGATCTCTATCGTTTCTTACGGTAAAGAGAAACCAGCCGTACTGGGCCACGACGAATCAGCGTATGCTAAAAACCGTCGTGCAGTACTGGTTTACTAAGAGAATCACATGATTAGTAGCTGCAGAACTCATCTCCTGAGTCTGTCGTTACTGATTGGCGTAGCGGCCCCCTGGGCCGCTAATGCCCAGGCAACAATCAGTAGCGTTGGCTCCGGCTCGGTCGAAGACCGCGTCACCACCCTTGAGCGTATCTCTAATGCTCAGGCTCAACTCCTCCAGCAGCTTCAGCAGCAGCTTTCCGAAACTCAGACCGATATCGACTCACTGCGCGGTCAGATCCAGGAAAACAACTACCAGCTGAACCAGGTGGTGGAGCGTCAGAAAAGTATTCTTCAGCAGATCGACGGTCTGAGCAGCGGCGGTGCCGCGGCCGGTGGACAGTCGGGAAACGCTGATGCCGCAGCAGCCGGTGCCGGTGCCGCCGCAGGGGATAACAGCACGTCCGGTAGCCAGCCTGCCGCCGCCGCTGCGCCAACCCAGAGCGGTGATGCCAATACCGACTACAACGCAGCGGTTGCGCTGGTGCTGGAGAAAAAACAGTACGATCAGGCAATCTCGGCTTTTCAGGCCTTTGTGAAGAAGTACCCGGATTCAACCTACCAGGCCAATGCTAACTACTGGCTGGGGCAGCTGAATTACAACAAAGGTAAAAAAGACGATGCGGCATTTTATTTTGCCACCGTAGTCAAAAATTACCCTAAATCACCGAAGAGCCCGGAAGCGCTGCTCAAGGTCGGGGTGATCATGCAGGAAAAGGGCGACAAGGCAAAAGCCAAAGCGGTCTACCAGCAGGTGGTAAAACTGTACCCAACCAGTGAAGCCGCAAAACAGGCGCAGAAACGCGCTGCCGGTCTGTAATTGCCGTTGTGTGACCAGTTTTCGTCTGAATTCTGGTCTTAACGCCTGAAAGTCAGGCAGTTGAACGATTTAACCTGAAATAGTGGTTGCGCTGAAAATTCAAATCAGTAATATATGCCGCCGTTGCAGGGGGATAAGTTCAACGCCAAAAGCAACAAAAAAGTGGGTCGTTAGCTCAGTTGGTAGAGCAGTTGACTTTTAATCAATTGGTCGCAGGTTCGAATCCTGCACGACCCACCAATTACAAGCAGTACACGGTGTTTAATCGTGAAGGATGAGAACCGTAAAGGTTCGGGTCGAGCGAAAGCGAGACAACGTTGCCAGTGGCAACGGCCCGAAAGGCGAGGCGTCAGCCGAGTCATCCTGCACGACCCACCACTAAAGCAGTTGAAGTTGTTTGAAGTACGATATGGGTGCCCGTCATCACCCACCATATCGGGTCGTTAGCTCAGTTGGTAGAGCAGTTGACTTTTAATCAATTGGTCGCAGGTTCGAATCCTGCACGACCCACCAATTATGGAAATAGTACACGGTGTTTAACCGTGAAGGATGAGAACCGTAAAGGTTCGGGTCAAGCGAAAGCGAGACAACGTTGCCAGCGGCAACGGCCCGAAGGGCGAGGCGTCAGCCGAGTCATCCTGCACGACCCACCACTTCAGACAGCGTAGTAAAGGCAGTACCGCATTGCGGGTCGTTAGCTCAGTTGGTAGAGCAGTTGACTTTTAATCAATTGGTCGCAGGTTCGAATCCTGCACGACCCACCACTTCCGCTAAGGAAGTCCGCAATACGCAGCAGTAACGATATGGGTGATTAGCTCAGTTGGCCCGTCATCACCCACCATATCGGGTCGTTAGCTCAGTTGGTAGAGCAGTTGACTTTTAATCAATTGGTCGCAGGTTCGAATCCTGCACGACCCACCAAATTCAGAAAAAAGCGCCTGTAAGGCGCTTTTTTCGTTTCCGGATACAACCACTAAAATCGGCCAGGGTGTTGTGTCACCCTTTCCCCAGACTCTTCCAGATATGCATTACCGCATAGCTGCGCCACGGTCGCCACGCCTGAGAGCGCGCCTCCGCCTCTTTGGCCGTCAGCCCACCCAGATTGTTGCGTACCACGATGTCCCCCGCAGGAAAGGCGTCAGGCCAGCGTAGCGCGCGCATAGCAAGATACTGTGCCGTCCAGTCACCTATGCCCGGCAACTGCAGCAGCAGGGCTGTGGTGACGTCTGGCTGGCTGCCGGCATCCAGCTGCAGCTCTCCGCCGGCACAAGCCGCTGCCAGCGCCAGCAGGGTACGGCTGCGTGCGCTGATAATCCCGAGGCTGGCAATTTGATCAACCGTGCAGGTGGCGACGGTAGCGGCCTGTGGCGACAGCCGGGTCAGCTGCGGCAGCGGCGTGTCGATCGCTTCGCCAAACGCGCCGACAAAACGCCCACCGAGCGTGGTCGCCGCCTTCACGGTGATCTGCTGGCCGAGGATCGCCCGTACCGCCATCTCAAAGCCGTCAAATGCCCCCGGCACCCGTAAGCCCGGGTGCGCCTGCACGGCCGCCGCCAGCAGCGGATCCTGGCTCAGATGAGCGGCTATCAGGTCCGGGCGGGCGCTGAGGTCGAACAGATTGCGTAACCGCCGCAGCAGCGCCGGCAGCACCGGCGTCAGGGTATGGCTGAACGCCACGCTTAGCGCGGAGCTCTTCGGCGAGGCGGTCACGCGGATCCAGCCGCGACAGGCCCCCAGACGCACCGTACGGGCGTAACTGTCCGCATCCACGTACTCGACGCCCGCCAGCGCACGCAGCCGCAGGAAGTCGAGCATGGCCGTCCAGTCGTAAGGCGGGCGGTAACTCAACAGCAGCGTGGAGCTGTCGCCTGGCTGACCGCTCTGCGGCTTCGCGATCAGCGCCCGGCGCAGACGGCTGGGGGGCATGCGATACTGGCTGCTAAACGCGGCGTTAAAGCGGCGCAGGCTGCTGAACCCGCTGGCGAAGGCGATTTCGGTGATCGGCAGCGATGTCTCGCTTAACAGCTGCTTGGCTAGCAGCAGGCGGCGGGTCTGGCGCAGCTCCTGCGGGGAGACCCCGAGCTGTTGCTGGACGATACGCCGCAGCTGGCGCAGGCTGAGCTCGAACTGGGCGGCAATCGCCTCCAGCGAATCCACTTGCTCGGCCAGCCCTTCATCGATGCGCTGCATCAGCCGCTCCGCAATCATTGAACCGCGGTCGACCGGGGCATTACCCGGCGCCAGCTCGGGGCGGCAGCGCAGGCAGGGTCGGAAATGGGCTTTCTCGGCGGCTTCCGCGCTGGCAAAAAAGCGGCAGTTCTGCGCCTGTGGTGGCTTTACCGGGCAGACCGGGCGACAGTAGATGCCGGTGGAGGTCACGCCGACGTAGAACACGCCATCAAAACGTGCGTCGCGCGAGGTAAGCGCCAGATACGCGCTGGCCGGATCGATCATAGAAGGTGCCCCGTTAAGCTAAGGTAATCCACGTTAATCCGTTTGCGGTGCTGACACTGGCCGTTTGCGGACATCAAACTTATTTTATTATGCTGTCCGCAAACGGCCAGTGATGGCCGGGTAAAAGCGCATAATCACCGCGACGGCAGGTAAACCAGGAGAACCACGATGACCTACTCTTTCAACCTGATCGACTCCCCGGTCGGCGAACTCAAACTGGTGGCGACAGAGCGCGCGCTGGTGGCGGTGCTGTGGGAAAATGATGACCCGAAACGTACCCGCTTTCTGCCGCAGACTGAAGACCGGCAGCATGCCATTCTGCTGGAGACCGAACGCCAGCTGCGGGAATACTTTGCCGGTGAACGGCGGCACTTTAGTCTGGCGCTGGACTTTGTCGGCACCGACTTTCAGAAACAGGTGTGGGCCGCGCTGCTCACCATCCCCTACGGCGAAACCCGCAGCTATGCGCAGATCGCACAGCAGATCGGCAACCCGAGCGCCGTGCGGGCGGTTGGGGCGGCGAATGGCCGCAATCCGATCTCGATCATCACTCCCTGCCACCGGGTGATCGGTGCTAACGGTAAACTGACCGGTTTCGCCGGTGGCCTTGACACCAAAGCCTTCCTGCTGCGCAGAGAAAGCGGCCAGCTGTGGGCGGAAGAGCCGCTTCAGCTGGCGCTCACAAAATCATAACATTCTGACGAGAAATCCAGCGACACTGGTCTCTTTTTCAGCTATCTTGTTTAGCATATAAAACAAACCAGCCGAATGAGTCACGCAACACGGCTTTTACGGCGAATTCGGTTAAGTTGAAGAAACGAGAGTTGTGATATGAGCCTGATGTTTAACCCTGATGATGCCATTTACCCTTTCCCGCCGAAACCCGCCCGACTCACCGCCGATGAAAAGGTGTTTTACCGTGAGAAAATCAAACGCCTGCTGAAAGAACGCAATGCGGTGCTGGTGGCACATTACTACACAGATCCGGAGATTCAGGCGCTGGCAGAAGAGACCGGTGGCTGCGTTTCGGACTCGCTGGAGATGGCACGCTTTGGCAGCCAGCATTCGGCGTCAACGTTGCTGGTGGCCGGGGTGCGTTTTATGGGGGAAACTGCCAAAATCCTCAGCCCGGAAAAAACCATCCTGATGCCGACGCTACAGGCGGAGTGTTCGCTGGATCTCGGCTGCCCGATTGAAGAATTCAGCGCCTTCTGCGATGCCCATCCGGACCGCACGGTGGTGGTCTACGCCAACACCTCGGCGGCGGTAAAAGCGCGCGCTGACTGGGTGGTCACCTCCAGTATCGCGGTGGAGCTGATCGAGCACCTCGACGGCCTCGGCGAGAAGATCATCTGGGCACCGGACCGCCACCTTGGCCAGTACGTCACCCGCAAAAGCGGCGCGGACGTGCTGTGCTGGCAGGGGGCCTGTATCGTCCACGACGAGTTTAAAACCCAGGCGCTGCGGCAGATGAAGCAGCTTTATCCCGAGGCGGCGGTGCTGGTCCACCCGGAGTCGCCGCAGGCGATTGTCGACCTGGCCGACGCGGTGGGATCGACCAGCCAGCTGATCCAGGCCGCACAGCGGCTGCCGCAGCGGCAGATGATCGTCGCCACCGATCGCGGCATCTTCTATAAAATGCAGCAGGCCTGCCCGGATAAAGAGCTGCTTGAGGCCCCCACCGCGGGGGAAGGGGCGGCCTGCCGCAGCTGTGCCCACTGCCCGTGGATGGCGATGAACGGCCTGAAGGCGATTGCCGATGGGCTGGAACGGGGGGGCGCAGAGCATGAGATCCACGTCGAGGAGGCGCTGCGCCAGGCGGCATTGATCCCGCTGGATCGTATGCTAACCTTTGCAGCACAACTAAAACTTCGGGTAAAAGGCAACGCCTGACTGCCAACGCCCGCTACACAGGTGCCCAAATGGACTTTTTCAGCACGTCAAATATTCTGGTTCACATCCCTCTTGGTGCCGGTGGTTACGATCTGTCGTGGATCGAAGCCATAGGTACGGTTGCCGGCCTGCTCTGCATCTGGCTGGCCAGCCGGGAGAAGATTGCCAACTACGCCTTCGGGCTGCTTAACGTCACCCTGTTTGCGGTGATCTTCTTTCAGATCCAGCTCTATGCCAGCCTGCTGCTGCAGCTGTTCTTCTTCGTGGCCAACATTTACGGCTGGTACGCGTGGAGCCGTCAGACCAGCGATAATCAGCTGGCGCTGAAAATCCGCTGGCTGCCGCTGCCAAAAGCGCTGGGCTGGGGCGCTGCCTGTATCGTGGCCATCGCGCTGATGACGCGCTTTATCGATCCGGTATTTAGTTTCCTGACTCACACGGCGGTGACGCTGATGCAAGGGGTGGGTCTGAATGTCGTGATGCCGCAGCTCCAGCCTGATGCGTCCCCGTTCTGGGATTCGTGCATGATGGTGCTGTCGATTGTGGCGATGATCCTGATGACGCGTAAATACGTTGAAAACTGGCTGCTGTGGCTGGTGGTAAATCTGATTAGCGTGGTGATTTTCGCCCGTCAGGGCGTCTACGCGATGGCGGTCGAATACGTGATCCTGACCCTGATCGCGCTGAACGGTGCCTGGCTCTGGATTAAGAGCGCACGCACCGCGCGTTAAACCGACAGCGCCCTCACCACCCTCACGGTGAACCGGTGCCTCAGCCCGGCCAATGCCGCGAGGGGGGTGAAAGCGGCCCTGCCCCTGCAGTGACCCCCGTTATCTGCGGCAGAGCTGGCCGGCTGTGAAGGGCAGAGGGCGATGCGGTGAATCAGTGATGATGCCCGTGTCCGCCACCACCGCCGGCAATCCACTGCATATCACAGCGTTCGCCCTCGCAGCGCTGATACTCCATCTGCACCGTGGCGTGCTCAATCTGGTAGTGCTGCTGCAGATGGCGGTGAATACGCGCCAGCAGCGCATCGTGGTCGTGCGGCGGGATCACCTGCACGTGCAGGGTAATCACCGGTTTCTCGCCTACCTGCCACAGGTGCACGTGGTGTACGTTACGCACCTCCTGGATCTGAAGCGTCAGCGTGCGCTGCAGTTTCTCCACGTCGATCGTCTGCGGCGCGCCTTCCAGCAGCTCGTGACTGCTCTCACGGATTAAGCGCCAGCCGCTGCGCAGCACCAGCAGAGAGACCAGCACCGACAGAATCGGGTCGGCGGGGGTCCAGCCGGTAAACAGAATAATCAGCGCAGCGGCAATCGCCCCGACCGATCCCAGCAGATCGCCCATTACGTGCAGCGCCGCCGCCCGCACGTTGAGGTTTTTCTCCGCGCTGCCGCGGTGCAGCAGCCAGAACGACAGCAGGTTAGCCAGCAGGCCGCCTGCGGCAATCACCAGCATCGCGCCGCCTGCCACCGGCTGTGGATGAGCAAATCGCTGCACGGCTTCCCAGACGATCAGTACGGTAATCACCAGCAGCGCCAGCGCATTCACAAAGGCGGCCAGCGTAGTCAGACGCAGCAGGCCGAAGGTATGGCGGCTGTTGGGCTTTCGTCGCGCCAGCTGCAGGGCCAGCAGCGCCATCAGCAGGGCCGCTGCGTCGGTAAGCATATGGCCGGCGTCGGCCAGCAGCGCCAGCGAGCCGGAGAGCACGCCGCCGATGATTTCGGCCAGCATATACACGGCGGTAACGATAAAGGCGGCCAGCAGGCGCGAGCGGTTGCCGTCCTCTGCCTGATGTTGATGAGGCGCGCTGTGGTCAGAATGCGAGTGTGCCATGGGGGTCCGGTGGGGTTATCGGGCGATAGCCTAATGATATCAATAAATCTGCACTACCGAGGGTAGAAATGATCGCGTAATGGCTGGCCGTAATATCTGCGAGGAGCCCGGTCAGCACTTGCCAGGTGATGCTCTGCTCACAGGTATGCTGAAGAACGGAAGAACGGAAGAACGGAAGAACGGAAGAACGGAAGAACGGAAGAACGGAAGAACGGAAGAACGGAAGAACGGAAGAACAGGAAGAATATAGAAAATAGCGGGGGTTTAAAGATGAAAAGCGTTGTCTGCCCGGGGAAGCGGCTGCTTCCCCGAACGTTCACTGACGGCTTAGTGAGTCGTACCGTCGGTTTTGTGGTTGGCGTCGTCACCCACTTTATTATTGATGTCCGGACACTTACCGTCTTTACACTCGGTATTTTTGTGAACTTCAGTGGCGCTCATGTCGCTGCCGCTGGTAGTGCCGGTCGCCGGCGTGCCGCTTTCACCGGTGTTAATCTTACTGTTATCCACGCCGTTAGGCTGCAGATGGCTTTTAGCACCCGGAGCAACCGCACCGGCATCGGCCGCTGCGTTGGCAGAGCCATTATTACTGCCGGAATCGGCGGCCATTGCCGCGCCACTGCCCAGGGTCATTGCTGCGGTAAGAAATACGATTGCGAACTTATTCATCGTTATACTCCATTAGTATTGAAGGTGGCCCGATTAAATCTGATAAAAAGATTCGAAAAGGATTTCTGCTGCTGACAAATAAAAACTCTAAAAAATAGACGATTGCCAATCATAAATGATGCAAATGCGTTCATTTAAAGAGCTAACGATTAAAAGTGTAGTAGAGGGGCACAGAAAATCAACGTCACCCAGGCAATGTCGGGGGAAAGACGATTTACAGCCCCCGGCACTCACGATAAATTGGCGGTGATATGCCCGACGTGCAGGAGGGCGATAAAATGAACTGGAATGATTATGACTTATCAGAACGATGACTTAAGAATCAAAGAGATAAAAGAGCTTTTACCCCCGGTTGCGCTGCTGGAAAAATTTCCCGCAACGGACAACGCGGCGCAGACGGTCTCCCTCGCCCGCCAGGCAATTTCCAATATTCTTAAAAAACAGGATGACCGCCTGCTGGTGGTGATTGGCCCGTGTTCGATTCACGACACCGTGGCGGCAAAAGAGTATGCACAGCGTCTGCTGACCCTGCGTCAGGAATTACAGGGTGACCTGGAAGTAGTAATGCGCGTCTACTTTGAAAAACCGCGTACCACCGTCGGCTGGAAAGGCCTGATTAACGACCCGCATATGGATGGCAGCTTCCGGATTAATGATGGGCTGCGCATCGCGCGTAAACTGCTGCTGGATATCAACGACAGCGGCCTGCCGGCGGCAGGCGAGTTCCTCGATATGATCACCCCGCAGTACGTGGCCGATCTGATGAGCTGGGGCGCAATTGGCGCGCGTACCACTGAGTCTCAGGTACACCGCGAACTCTCTTCCGGCCTCTCCTGCCCGGTGGGCTTTAAGAACGGCACCGACGGGACTATCAAGGTGGCGATCGACGCTATCGGTGCCGCCAGCGCGCCGCACTGCTTCCTGTCGGTCACCAAGTGGGGCCACTCGGCGATTGTCGAAACCAGCGGCAACGACGACTGCCACATCATTCTGCGCGGCGGCAAAGAGCCGAACTACAGCGCCCATCACGTCAGTGCGGTGAAGACCGGGCTGGAGAAGGCCGGTTTGCCGACTCAGGTTATGATCGACTTCAGCCACGCTAACAGCAGCAAGCAGTTTAAAAAGCAGCTGGACGTCTCAACCGACGTGGCACAGCAGATTGCGACCGGTGATGACGCCATTATCGGGGTGATGATCGAAAGCCATCTGGTGGAAGGCAACCAGAACCTCGAGAGCGGCGAACCGCTGGTCTACGGCAAAAGCGTCACCGACGGCTGTATCGGCTGGGAAGATACCGGAAGCGTTCTGCGCCAGCTGGCGGCAGCGGTGCGGGCGCGCCGCGGCTGAACCCAGACGGCCGCGAAATGATATCGCGGCTAAGGCTAGCTGGTGCAGAAGGCTATATGCGACCCGGCTTGCGCCAACGGCACGGCTGAAAACGCCGCATTTCCGCCTGGAAAGTGGGTGACAGCGTCTGTCACCGGTGTTGAAGGCAATAAAAACCCGCCATACGGCGGGTTTGCATTTGGAAACGCTTTCAGCCTGTAACCCGCCGTAAGGCGGGCGTTTTTCAGCTTACTTCGCTTTACCCTGGTTAGCCACGGCAGCTGCTTTCGCAGCGATCGCCTCAGCATCACCCAGATAGTAACGTTTAATCGGCTTGAAGTTCTCGTCGAACTCATACACCAGCGGTGATGCGGTCGGGATATTCAGCTCGAGGATCTCGTCTTCGCTCAGGTTATCCAGGTATTTCACCAGCGCACGCAGGGAGTTACCGTGGGCAGCGATCAGCACTTTCTCACCGTTCTTCATGCGTGGCAGGATCGACTCGTTCCAGTACGGCAGCACGCGGTCAATGGTCAGCGCCAGGCTTTCGGTGGTTGGCAGCTGCTCAGCGCTCAGCGCCGCGTAGCGCGGATCGTGGCCAGGGAAACGCTCATCGGCGCGGTCCAGCTCTGGCGGGGTTACCGCAAAGCCGCGACGCCACAGTTTTACCTGCTCGTCACCGTACTTCGCCGCGGTTTCCGCTTTATCCAGACCCTGCAGCGCACCGTAGTGACGCTCGTTCAGGCGCCAGGACTTCTCAACCGGCAGCCACGCCTGGTCAACTTCGTCGAGGATATTCCACAGCGTATGGATGGCACGCTTCAGCACCGAGGTGTAAGCGAAATCGAAGGTGAAACCTTCGTCTTTCAGCAACTGACCCGCGGCTTTCGCTTCCTGACGGCCTGCGTCTGACAGCTCCACGTCATACCAACCGGTGAAACGGTTTTCGTTGTTCCACTGGCTTTCGCCGTGACGCACCAGAACCAGCTTAGTTACTGCCATAGCTTAACTCCTTAATAACACTTACGTTTCAATGATAATGGTAATCGGTAAACTGCCTGGCCGGGCCAGAGGCAATTAACAATGTGCATTACCATAGCGGAAATCGGCGCAGCGCGTAAGCCCGTCACGCGCGCGTTGCACGATTTTCCTGCGTTTTATCAAACTGGCGTCAACCGGTAGCGCGTCTCGGACTGATACGTTTCAGCCGGCTGTAGCCAGCAGTCGGGCTGCGGCCACTCCGGGTGGTTCGGCGAATCCGGCAAGAACTCGCTCTCCAGCGCGATGCCCTGGTGTGCGGCATAGACGTCGTGCTCGCGCGCCGGCGTACCGGCCAGGTAGTTGCCGCTGTACAGCTGCAGCGCCGGGGCGGTGGTAAACACCTCCAGCTGCAGCCTGCCGTCGGCAGACCACAGGGTGGCGGCGGGGCGGGCATCGTCCTGGTTGAGCAGGAAGGCGTGATCGTAGCCTTTTACCGCCTGCTGATCGGCATCCTGCAGGAAATCTTCTGCCAGGGTTTTGGCGGCGCGGAAATCAAAAGAGGTTCCCGCGACCGCTTTCAGCGCCGCGTTGGGGATGCCCTGACTGTCCACCGGCAGATAGCGATCGGCGTTGAGCTGCAGCCGGTGCTGGCGGGCATCGCCGTGATCGGCATCGAGGTTAAAGTAGGCGTGGTTGGTCAGACTGACCGGGCAGGCGCGATCGACGGTAGCCTGATAAGCGATCGACAGCGTATTGTCCTCCTCCAGCCGGTAGCGCAGCGACACCAGCAGCGTGCCGGGGAAGCCCTGGTCGCCGTCCGGCGAGTCCAGCCGGTACTCCACCTCGCTGTCGCTCTGGCAGACGATCTGCCAGCGGCGGTTGTGGAAGCCGTCCGGGCCACCGTGCAGCTGGTGCGGCCCCTGATTGGCGCTCAGCGCAATCGCCTCACCGTTCAGCTCCAGGCGTGCGTTAGCGATGCGGTTGGCGTAACGGCCCACCGTGGCACCCAGGTAGGCCGACTGCTGCAGATAGTCAGACGGCGTAGCGCAGCCAAGCAGCGCCTCGCGCACCGTGCCGTCGCCCATCGGCACGCGGGCCGAGAGCCAGGTGGCACCCCAGTCCATAAAGGTCGCCACCATACCGTTGCCGTTGCGCAGCACGGTGATGCGCCAGGCGGCCCCGTCCGGGGCGTGTGAATCAGGTTTTAGCATAGTCCGGCTCCTGGAGAGGCTTTGCAGACGTAGAAGGTCTCTTTGATGCCGGTCTGCGCTTCATACTGCGCGGCGACGGCGGCTTTCACGTCGTCCACCAGCGCCAGCGGCATCAGCGCCACGATGCAGCCGCCGAAGCCGCCGCCGGTCATCCGCACGCCGCCACGCTCGCCCACCGTCGCTTTCACGATCTCCACCAGCTGGTCGATGGCCGGGACGGTGATTTCAAAATCATCGCGCATCGACGCATGGGATTCCGCCATCAGCACCGCCATCCGTGCCAGGTCGCCACGCGCCAGCACGTCGGCTGCTTCCAGGGTGCGGGCGTTTTCGGTCAGCACGTGGCGCACGCGTTTGGCGACCAGCGGATCCAGCTGCTGCCCGCGTTCGGTGAACTCGCTCAGCGTTACGTCGCGCAGCGAGGTTTTACCAAAGAACGCCGCACCGGCTTCGCATTGTTCGCGGCGGGTGTTGTACTCGCTGCCTACCAGGCTGCGGCGGAAGTTGGAGTTAATAATCACCACCGCGATATCTTCCGGCACCGGCACCGCACGCGTGCCGAGGGTGCGGCAGTCGAGCAGCATGGCGTGGTCTTTCTCGCCCAGCGCTGAAATCAGCTGATCCATAATGCCGCAGTTACAGCCGACGAACTGGTTCTCCGCTTCCTGACCGTTAACCGCGATCGCCGCGCCGTCTACCGGCAGCTGATAGAGTTCGCGGAACACGGTGCCCACCGCCACCTCCAGCGAGGCGGACGAGCTCAGGCCCGCGCCCTGCGGCACGTTGCCGCTAATCACCAGATCGGCACCGCCAAAGTCCGCGCGGGTCAGCAGGTGTTTCACCACGCCGCGCACATAGTTGGCCCACATATATTCAGGGTGGTTGGTGATGGCGGCGTCCAGCGAGAAGCTGTCCTGCTGATTGTCGTAGTCGGCGGCAATGACCCGCACCTGACGGTCATCGCGCGGGCTGCAGGCGATCACCGTCTGATAATCAATCGCGCACGGCAGCACGAAGCCGTCGTTGTAGTCGGTGTGTTCGCCGATCAGGTTAACGCGGCCCGGAGCCTGGATGCTGTAGCCGGCGGCGTAGCCGAACTGGTCGTTAAAAATCTGTTGGGTGGTGCTCTTTAAGCTCATGCCTGGTCTCCGGTCTCGGTCTCGCGGAAGTGAATATCGCTGACGGCGCGCAGGCGTTCAGCCGCCTGCTCCGCCGTTAAGTCACGTTGGGTTTCGGCCATCATTTCATAGCCGACCATAAATTTACGCACCGTGGCGGAACGCAGCAGCGGCGGATAGAAGTGGGCGTGCAGCTGCCAGTGATCGCCGGCGTCTTCGGTAAACGGCGCGCCGTGCCAGCCCATCGAATAGGGGAACGAGCACTGGAACAGGTTATCATAGCGGCTGGTGAGCTTTTTAAGCGCCAGCGCCAGATCGTCACGCTGCGCGTCGTTCAGGTCGGTCAGGCGCTTAACGTGCGCTTTCGGCAGCAGCAGCGTTTCAAACGGCCAGGCCGCCCACCAGGGGACCACCGCCAGCCAGTGTTCGGTTTCCACCACCGTGCGGCTGCCGTCCTGCCGTTCGCGGGCGCTGTAGTCAACCAGCATCGGCGAGCCGTGCTTTGCATAGTACGCGCGCTGCAAATCGTCTTCGCGCCTGACTTCGTTCGGCAGGAAGCTGTTGGCCCACACCTGGCCGTGCGGGTGCGGGTTGGAGCAGCCCATCGCCGCGCCCTTGTTCTCAAACACCTGTACCCACGGGTAGGTCTGCCCCAGCTCGGCGGTCTGCTGCTGCCAGGTTTTCACTACCGCCACCAGCCCGTCCAGCGTCAGCTCCGGCAGCGTTTTGCTGTGGTCCGGCGAGAAGCAAATCACCCGGCTGGTGCCGCGCGCGCTCTCACAGCGCATCAGCATATCCTCGCTCTGCGGCGCGTCCGGCGTGTCGGTCATCAGCGCGGCAAAATCGTTGGTAAACACGTAGGTGGTTTTATAGTCCGGGTTTTTATCACCGGTCACCCGCGTATTGCCCGGGCACAGGAAGCAGTCGGGATCGTGCGCCGGCAGTTTTTCCTGCGAAGGGGTTTCCTGCGCGCCCTGCCACGGCCGTTTGGCGCGGTGAGGGGAGACCAGCACCCACTGATCGGTCAGCGGGTTGTAGCGGCGATGGGGATGATCGACCGGGTTAAATTTTTCCATGGGGTTGAGTCACCTTCTGATGCAATAAGCCTGAAAGAAAAATAGCACACTGACCGGACAGAAAGCGTGATCGGGTTGGAAAAAATGGAATCGTTTACACTGATTTTTTCTGCATGTCAGGCAGTAAATATAACCTTTAGGCGCGAAGGGATCAGCCTGTGTTGTGTAAATTGTGGTAACGATTACACCAGAGTTTGTCAATGCTGTTCGGGAGGCGGTAGGCGGGAGGCGGGTGCGTTGCGTAATGGGGGGACAGGAGCGACTGCGCAGGGCTGAGGAAGGATAATCCTGGGAAGAGTATGAAAAAATGGCCTGACAGGTTTGAGGAGAAGTCTGGCGACCCCGACGTCAGGGCACTGCGGGTTCCGCTCTCTGACGGCATGGATGTCGATACCACCACTGAGTATATCGATAGCTATGTAAAGTTGCAGAACACCCGATAGGGGGCTAAAGAGATACGCTGTTGGAAGATCACTCCCTTAACTCCCCTCTTTCCACAGGCGAATTGCACAGGCGGCACAAATTTATCCCGGCCGCTGAGAGAGTTCAGCGCCCGGGATTGTTTCATCTGCCGTCTTCCCGCAAGCCGAATTGTTCAGGTTACAGCGCGTCCTGCAGATACCCGTAACCGTCACCCTCTGCCACAAAGCTCAGCCGGTGGGTGATGCACTGCGGCGCGTCTTCGGCATGATGCGAGACAAACAGCAGCTGGGTGCGGCCTTCGCCGATCAGCACGTCGATAAAACGCCTGACCAGCAGGCGGTTGATCGGGTCCAGCCCCTGCAGCGGTTCATCGAGGATCAGCAGCGCCGGGTGTTTCACCAACGCACGGGCGATCAGCACCAGCCGCTGCTGGCCCCACGACAGATCGTGGAACGGTGCGTTCGCCTGGGCCTGCATCCCCAGCAGATCCAGCCACTGGTTAGCCAGCATGATCTGCCGGTCGGACACCGCCTGATAAATGCCGATCGAATCGAAATAGCCGGAGATCACCACGTTGCGCACGCTGCTGCTGACCCGGTACTCCAGGTGCAGGCTGCTGCTGACGTAGCCGATATGCTGCTTAATATCCCAGATGGTTTCGCCGCTGCCGCGACGGCGGCCGAACAGCGTCAGGTCATTGCTGTAGCCCTGCGGGTGGTCGCCGGTCACCAGGCTCAGCAGGGTCGATTTACCGGCACCGTTCGGGCCGACGATCTGCCAGTGCTGGCCGCGATCCACCTGCCAGCTGAGGTGGTTGAGGATCGGCCGGTCGTTGTAGGCCACCACGCCATCCTTCAGCACCACCAGTGGCTCTGCGTCTGCCAGCGGTGGAATGGCGCTGGCGTCATCGGGCTCCGGCAGGGTCATCCCGGCCAGCTGCTCGCTGTGCGCCAGCTGGGCGACCAGCGCCTGCTGCAGAATCGCCTCGCGCGGCCCGCTGTGGGTCAGGGTACATTCGGCCAGCACGCCGACCTGGCTGATAAACTCGGGGATATCGTCAAAACGGTTCAGCACCAGCACCAGGCTGAAGCCCGGCTGCTGCAGCTCACCCAGCACGCTGGCGAGGTTGGCGCGCGAATCAACGTCCAGCCCGTCAAAGGGCTCATCGAGGATCAGCAGGTCGGGCTGCGCCATCAGCGCCTGGCACAGCAGGGTCTTACGCGTTTCGCCGGTGGAGAGGTACTTAAAGCGTCGATCCAGCAGTGCTTCAATGCCAAAGCGTGCCGCCAGCGCGCGGCAGCGCTCTGCATCGCGCACCTCCTGCTGGATGATTTCGGCAGCGGTCAGCCCGGTATCGTCCTCATCGACGCTGAGCATATCGGTGTTATTACGCTGCCACTCATCGGCGACCAGCTTTTGCAGCTGTTCGAGCGACAGGCGGGCCGGGCGCTGGAACTGGCTGCTGACCCGGCCTTTTTCCACCGGCAGCTCGCCGGAGAGGGCTTTTGCCAGCGACGACTTACCGCTGCCGTTGGCTCCGACCACCGCCCAGCTTTCGCCGGCGCGCAGGGTGAGATCGTTAAGGTTCAGGGTTCGGGTAGCGCTCAGGCGAAAGATGCCTTGCGTAATCTGCAATATTGACATTGTTCATTCCATTTTATGCATCACAAGGGTATTAACGTCCTGCGCTGCCGTGATGTCAATTTCCGCCGGAGGATTCAGAGCAGCGTCGCGACGATCGCCTTATCGGCATTAAAATATGCTGTCACTGGCGCATCCGTCTGCAGTTTTAGCTGCTCAAGGCGCTGATTAGTGACAGTGGCACACAGCGTCTCTCCGCCGGCCAGGGCGATCAGCACCTCGCTGTGGCTCTCACCCCGGAGGATCTGGGTCACCTGGCCGGCCAGCCGGTTATCCGCCCGTACCTGTTCCGGCGCATCGCGTGTCAGCTCAATCCACGGCGCTTTGATCAGCACCAGTACCTCTTTGCCCGCCGCCAGCTGCAGGCGGTTGGCGCTGTGTTCGGTCAGCGCCACCTGAATGCGGGTCTGCCCGTTGGCCAGCTCAACCTCGACCTGCTGCTGCACCGGCTGAGCGTCGCGGGCCAGCACCGTGCCAAAAAACTGATTGCGGGCGCTGGTCTGCAGCGAAAAACGGGCGATCGCCCCGAGCAGGCTGCCCGGCGGCACATCGTCCTGCAGCACGTCAAACGCCTTCTGCTGGATCTGTTCCAGCAGCGCGTAGAGCTGCAGCAGGCGTTCGCCGTAGTCGGTGACCACCGCGCCGCCGCCGCCTTTGCCGCCGGTGGCCCGCTCCACCAGCGTGCGGTCCGCCAGCTGGTTCATCTCGTTAATCGCATCCCACGCGCTTTTGTAGCTGATCCCGGCCAGTTTCGCCCCCTGGCTGATCGAGCCGCTGGCCTGCACCTGCTTTAACAGTTCGATGCGGCGCGGATCGGCAAACAGCCGCTGTTGTAACTTCAGGATCAGGGAAATATCGGCCTGCATGGCATTCTCCGGGCTTAACCTAGCGTGGGAAAGAGTGTACCAGTTGCAGGCGGGCGTGGGCGGGGAATAAAAACAGCACGAAGGCACAAAAGGTCAGTGTAATCTTACTGACAGCCGCTACAATGGCTTCTTTGTTCAGCAAAATGAGGCTGCCATGCTGGAGTTACTGAAAGGCCTGGCCATAGCGATCCTGATGGTTCCTGTGGTGATGGCGATTATCCTTGGCCTGATTTACGGCCTGGGCGAAGTCTTTAACGTGATCTCGAAAGTGGGTCACCGCAACGACCAGCCGGCGAAAAACCGCCATTAAACCCTGTTTTCCGCGCCCGGCTCTGCCGGGCGTTTGCTTTTGAGCAGGCCTTGTGGCCCGCGATTCCTTCTCCCTCCGCTACGTTAATCTCTTCGTTTTTCCTGCCGGAACGGGTTCCTGCCTGATGGTACTCTTTCATCTGCCAGCAGGGTGACGTCTGCACGCGGGTGGGTGCTCAGTTTCTTTCCCTTTTCGACGTTTTTCCACCGCCCCTAAACTTCAGACCTGCTCTGCCGATATTTCCTGTGACGTCGCAGGCATGCATCGTTATATTATCAAGTAAATAACGCTCACCCCTCTCTGGAGAAAAGCATGTCTGTAAAATGGAATCATCTGCTGGCCGCGGCGGCCCTGACCTTCGGCAGCACCGGCCACGCGCTGGCTGCGGATAACATCACCGTGTTTGCGGCGGCTTCGCTGACCAACGCGCTGCAGGATATCTCCACGCAGTATGAACAGGGCAAAACGGTGAAGATCGTCTCCTCGTTTGCCTCCTCCTCAACGCTGGCGCGGCAGATTGAGCAGGGGGCACCTGCCGACCTGTTTATCTCGGCCGACCAGCAGTGGATGGACTACGCCGTGGATAAAAAGAGCGTCGAGGTGGCCACCCGCTTCACCCTGCTGGGTAACGAGCTGGTGCTGGTGGCCCCGACCGCGGCGAAACCGCAGCCGGTCAGCATCAGCAAAACCACCGACTGGAAGAGCCTGCTGAAAGGCCAGCGGCTGGCGGTGGGCGACCCGGACCACGTGCCGGCGGGCATCTATGCCAAAGAAGCGTTGCAAAAGCTGGGCGCCTGGGATGAACTCTCTCCGCTGATGGCGCGCAGCAACAGCGTTCGCGCGGCGCTGGCGCTGGTGGAACGCGAAGAAACCCCGTACGGCATCGTTTACGGATCGGATGCGGTAGCCAGCCAGAAGGTGACGGTGGTCGGCATCTTCCCGGCCGACAGCCACAAGCCGGTGGAGTACCCGATGGCGGTGGTCAGAGACCATAACAACGCCAGCGTCACCGATTTTTACAACTACCTGAAAGGGCCGCAGGCCGCGGTGATTTTCAAAAAATATGGATTTACGCCTAAGTCATGATGTTACTCAGTGAACCCGAATGGCAGGCGGTCGCGCTCAGCCTGAAAGTGTCGGTGGTTGCCGTCGCCTGTAGTCTGCCGTTTGGGATCCTGATGGCGTGGATCCTGGTACGTCGCCAGTTTCCCGGTAAAACCCTGCTCGACAGCCTGATCCACCTGCCGCTGGTGCTGCCGCCGGTGGTGGTGGGGTACCTGCTGCTGCTGGGGTTTGGCCGCCGGGGCGTGATTGGCGAGTACCTGTATGACTGGTTTGGCTTCAGCTTTGCCTTCAGCTGGCGCGGTGCCGCGCTGGCGTCGGCGGTGATCGCCTTCCCGCTGATGGTGCGGGCGATCCGCCTGGCCCTGGAAGCGGTAGACAGCAGGCTGGAGCAGGCGGCCCGTACCCTCGGTGCCGGTCGCTGGCGGGTGTTCTTCACCATCACCCTGCCGCTGACCCTGCCGGGGATTATCGTCGGCACGGTGCTGGCCTTCGCCCGTTCGCTGGGCGAGTTCGGTGCCACCATCACCTTTGTTTCCAACATCCCCGGCGAGACGCGCACGCTCCCCTCGGCGATGTATACCCTGATTGAAACGCCGGGCGCGGAAGGCGCCGCGGCGCGGCTGTGCGTCATCGCCATCGTGCTGGCGCTGGTCTCCCTGTTACTTTCTGAATGGCTGACCCGCTGGGGTCGCAAACGCTTAGGTCTCGGATGTTAGAACTCGATTTCAGCCAGCGGCAGGGCGATCATCTGCTCAGCGTGCAGGCCAGCCTACCGGGGCAGGGGATTACCGCCGTGTTCGGCGTCTCCGGTGCCGGTAAAACCTCACTGATCAACGCCATCGGTGGCCTGACCGTTCCGCAGCAGGGCAGCATTACGCTGAACGGCCGGGTGCTGAGCGACGCTGGAACCGGCGTCTGGCTGCCGCCGGAGAAGCGGCGCGTGGGCTACGTCTTCCAGGACGCGCGGCTGTTCCCACACTACCGGGTGCGCGGCAACCTGCAGTACGGCATGGCAAAAGCGATGCGGCCGCAGTTTGACGCGCTGGTGCAGCTGCTGGGCATTGAGCCGTTGCTGAACCGCTTTCCGTGGACGCTCTCCGGCGGTGAGAAGCAGCGGGTGGCGATCGGCCGCGCGCTGCTTACCGCGCCGGAAATTCTGCTGATGGACGAACCGCTGGCTTCGCTCGATCTGCCGCGCAAGCGCGAGCTGCTGCCCTATCTGCAGGCGCTGGCGAAGCAGGTCTCAATTCCGATCCTCTACGTCAGCCACAGCCTCGACGAGCTGCTGCAGCTGGCGGACAACGTGCTGGTGCTGGATAAAGGTGGGGTAAAGGCGTTTGGTCCGCTGGAAAAGGTGTGGGCCAGCAGCGTGATGCGGCCGTGGCTGCCCCGCGCCGAGCAGAGCAGCCTGCTGCGGGTGCAGGTGCTGGAGCAGCACCCGCACTATGAAATGACCGCGCTGTCGCTGGGCGACCAGCATATCTGGGTCAGCCGGGTCAACGCGCCGCTGCGGTCGCCGCTGCGCATCCGCATTCAGGCGGCGGACGTATCGCTGATCCTGCAGCCGCCGGTGAACAGCAGCATCCGTAACGCGATCCCGGGGCAGGTGGTGGAGATGCTGGACATCGACCATCAGGTGGAGGTTAAGCTGCAGATCGGCCAGAGCGAGTTGTGGGCGCGTATCACTCCGTGGGCGCGCGATGAGCTGATGATCAAGCCGAAGATGTGGCTCTACGCGCAGATTAAGAGCGTGGCGATCGCGCCCTGAAGGTAACGACCACCGCTGTCGCCTGCCTGAACCGGCGCGCTGTCTGAGCGTTTCGATCGCCTGCTATACGGAATCAGAGCACTTCACGGTACAGCGTCTCGGCGATGCCCGGCTCGAGGTTGGTGCCGATCACCCGTCCGGCACGCGCCTTGATGGCATCGTCTGCGTTGCCCATCGCCACGCCCAGCCCGACGGTTTCCAGCATGCTGAGATCGTTATAATTATCGCCAAAGGCGATCACATCGCTCATCCGGTAGCCGTTGGCTTCCACCCAGCGCTGCAGGCGTTTGCCCTTGCTGTTACCGGCGCGGGCGATATCCACCTGATCGTGCCACGACCATTCGCAGGCCAGCCCCATCTCCGCTTCCACCCGTTCGGCAAACTGCTGCAGCTCGCGGGTGTCGCCGTGGGACAGCGCAAACTTCCAGATCGCGGTGGCCGATTCGGCCGCCTCTGCCAGGCTGTTAACCTTAAGGAATGTCGGGCGCTGATGCTCAGGCAGCGACAGTCCCCAGTTAATGGTGCGGGTAACGTGGCCGGTCTCGGCCTGATAGAGCATCGCGTCATCAACGTACAGCAGGCCATGCATGCCCGATTCGTCGAGCATTTCGATCACCCGGCGGGCCTGATCTTTCGGCAGCGGATCGGATTCAATAACTCTTTTCGCATGATAATCATACAAATAGGTACCGTTACAGCAGATAGCAGGTGTGTCGAGCGCCAGCGCCTGATAAAAAGGGTGGATAGCCACGTGATGGCGACCGGTCACGATCAGCACTTTTACGCCGGCCTGGCGGGCCTTAGCCAGCGCGTCGAGGGATTCGGGGAGAATCGTTTTATTCGGCGTTAACAGCGTGCCGTCCAGATCAAGGGCGATGATGCGATAGCTCATAGTAGATTCCGTGATTGACAGGATAAGAAGACGTTGCCCGTGCCGTACTGGCGGCACTAACTGTGAAGTGAGGGGCAGCGCCTCAGTGTACACCTTGTGACGCCGGCCACAAACCGGCGACCGCATTCCATCCGCCGACGGTGGCCTGACGCTGCCACCGGCCTGATTATCCGTTCTTAACAAGGAGCATTCATGAAACAAGTTGTTTATACCGCCAGCCCGGAAAGCCAGCAGATCCACGCGTGGGATCTGAATGATGACGGCGCGCTGACGCTGCTGCAGGTGGTTGATGCCCCGGGCCAGGTTCAGCCGATGGTGGTCAGCCCGGATAAACAGTTCCTGTACGTTGGCGTGCGTCCGGATTTTCGCGTGGTGGCGTTTAAGATTGCCGCCGACGGCAAACTGACCGAAGCAGGCCACGCGCCGCTGCCGGGCAGCCCGACCCATATCTCCACCGATCGCGAAGGGCGCTTTATCTTCGTTGGCTCCTATAATGACGCCTGCGTCAGCGTCAGCCCAATCGGTGCCGACGGCCTGCCGGGCGCGCCGCTGCAGGTAGTCAAAGGTCTGGAAGGCTGCCACTCGGCGAATATCGATCTGAGCAACCAGACGCTGTTTGTTCCCGCGCTGAAGCAGGACCGCATTGCGCTGTTTGCGCTGGCGGAAAACGGTGAACTGACCCCGCGCGAGCAGGGTGACGTGAGTACCACCACCGGTGCCGGCCCGCGTCATATGGTGTTCCACCCGAACCAGCAGTTCGCCTACTGCGTCAACGAACTGGACAGCAGCGTTGACGTCTGGCGTCTCGGCGACAGCGTCGAAAAAGTGCAAAGCCTGGATATGATGCCGGAAGGCTTCAGCGACACGCGCTGGGCGGCGGACATCCATATCACCCCGGACGGCCGCTTCCTCTACGCCTGTGACCGTACTGCCAGCATCATCACCGCGTTCAGCATCAGTGCCGACGGTGCCTCGCTGACCATTGAAGGTTTCCAGCCGACCGAAACGCAGCCGCGCGGCTTCAACATCGACCACAGCGGTCAGTACCTTGTGGCGGCGGGGCAGAAGACCCACCATATCGAAGTTTACCAAATCACCGCTGACAAGGGGCTGCTGCAGCCGCTGGCCCGTTATGCGGTCGGCCAGGGCCCGATGTGGGTAGTGATCCACGCGCTGTAAGTCAGCCAGGCTCGACCAAACGTAGCAGCTAAAGGCGGGACGATCCCTAAGGCTGACAGGTTAAGGATCAGAAAATTTCCCGCTCAACAAATCCAAACCAACCCGCCCTGAGGCGGGTTGGTTTGTTTCTGGAGAAATGATGACGCTCAGCTAAAGAGGATCTCAAGAGGATTATGTTCATCTGTCAGAATATTTCGGTCAGAATGCATTATTCCTGATACGGAAAGAACGGGTGATGCGATCCCATATTTCCACCAGTTCGGCATCGCTGTAAGCGGGTGGGGGCAGCGCATGGTTACTTAATGTCAGGTCAATAATCGGGTGTCGAAAATCCACTATTTTTTCATTGGCGATAGCGTTAAAAAGTAGCTGTGCGGACGGATTGTTGGCTGATTTTTCTGACGGCGCGACGTTAAGCCATTCATCAGCCTCAAAGTCGGCTATCTGTATTTTACCCTTCCGCAGCGTCCGTGCCTTAACTTCGGTAAGGTAAGGCTGAATTTCATGGCTCCGCTCCAGCATACTCGTTGGATCGCCAAGATAAGTATTGGTTGACACCGACAGGGAAAAGACCGGGGTGTGCGGATAGACCAAGGTAATATTTTCTTTCGGCTGCCCGTTCCCGTCGCGGATAAACCCTTCTGAAATACAGGTCCCCGGCTGCGTTGGGATTTCATCGTTTTTTCGCCCGCTCAGACGGGACATAATATCCTTCAGCTCCGCCAGTTTTGCGGGCCTGGTGTCAAGCTGATTTTCTTTCATTCCTCCGTTCAAATATTCAATGCGATCCTGCTGATATTTGGGGTCTGATACATCCCTTATCTCCGACGAAATGATGAACGCCACCCCATCAATATACAGGTGCCCTTCAAGGATACGACCAAACCCCGCCGCGCTCTCATTTTTATTACGATCAAATATCACCGCATTTTCACTCAGCCGGTACACCTGCTTGAGAAAAGGCCGATCAACAGGATCAACCGTATGGCTGTCTTTCAGTTTCTGCTCCCGCAGCTCGATACGCTGCTCAAACGCCGGACGGTAGAGCCGCTGGCTGCTGATGTTCACCTCATTAATCTGAGCACGGTCTTTCAGGGTATTTTCGAATGAGGCCGGAACCTTAAACAGCCCTGGTCCCCTACTCTTTACCACGTTGCCATGCGCGTCTGTTCAATTATGGATCATCGCAGCTCGATACGCTGCTCAAACGCCGGACGGTAGAGCCGCTGGCTGCTGATGTTCACCTCATTAATCTGAGCACGGTCTTTCAGGGTATTTTCGAATGAGGCCGGAACCTYAAACACRTAGCGCCCYACRCACTGGGCTTTGGTGGTGGCAAACAGGGTATCGACCATACGTTTTTCCTTGTCCGTTAACGCCGGTGGCGGATGCACAAACGTCACAAAATTATGAATATAGAATCCTGCCGCCAGCAGCACTATCGCCAGCGNCATACGTTTTTCCTTGTCCGTTAACGCCGGTGGCGGATGCACAAACGTCACAAAATTATGAATATAGAATCCTGCCGCCAGCAGCACTATCGCCAGCGAGGTAAGCAGCTGAAGCGGGATTTTTTTCATGGAGGCGGCACCTGCTGCACGATTTTCACCACCGAGCGGACCGTGAACACCAGGGCATMTGACAGGTCACTGTAAACCGAACGCGAACGATCCACGGGGTCAGCGGCATAGGCCCCTTCATGATCGACATCGGTCGCCAGCACGCCCCGAACATGGGAAGATGAGGTGCGTATCGCCTTGACCGGCACGGTGCCGTCACCGGGTGTCCCCGCCGAAATCAGCTCATGGGTTCTTAACGGGGAGAGCTCAAGCGGCTCAGCGGAATCCTTACGGACCCTCTGCGCCTCCTTCACGTACAGCGGGATCCGCTCTTTCCACGTCAGGAATGCATCAGACGGATTGTCCGCACTGGCACCGTAAAACAGCCAGGTCTGCGGATGGTATTTAGCGTTCAGTTCTTCGATAAATTTTTTCACATCTACTTTTATTCTGTCCTGGAAAGCTCCCCACTCACTGTCAGTATCACCCAGCAGCAAATTCTGCTCACACAGCCGCCACCAGTCCGTCTTGTTCAGATAAATTTCCTCATACGGATCATCCTCCGGCAGGGACAGCCGGGCACCGCTGCTCTCGATTTTCAGCCAGCCGGGACCATAAGCACCGCCCGGCAGCAGCTGTAAAGGACCGGGGGACTGGGCC